>NZ_LT821258.1:0-284587 GCF_900169535.1 Cohnella massiliensis | reverse complement strand
TCTCGTCAGATGCCAAGCTGGCCTCTTGGGTCGGTGTAGCCCCTGGGAACAACGAAAGTGCAGGCGTGAAAAAAAAAGCTAAAGCCCGTAAAGGGAACAAACATGCAAAAGGGATCTTATGCCAAGCGGCATGGGCAAACGCTAGAAGCAGCAACCGAATTGGCGACTATTTCAGGAGGGTAAGAAAGCGCCGAGGTGACCAAAAAGCAGCTGTCGCCACAGCCCATCTGATTTTGCGAATCGCCTATGCGATGCTTCGAGACCGGGTAAATTACCAGGAAATTGAATCCACCGTATTTCAGGAGTCGACCTCCAAGATGGTGGAACGTTTAACGAAACAGTTGCACCAGCTTGGATATAATGTCGATTTGAAACCTACTGGAACAACCTAAATTTTTAAAAAATTAGGGTTAAGATTTCGGGGTAGTGGGTCTTTTTTTTGCCTTCTTACGGCACTTCATTTTCGTATAAAATATTACTCATCTTGCCGCCTCTCCACGCACGCCGCCTCTTCAGTTGAGTCGTGACGACCAATTCGCTCCGCTAGCGCATGGCTTGTTCACGGCAGGAAAGGTATACTGATGATAACAATGCCGGGCTCAGGCAATGAGCATTGAACGGAAACGCAGCGATAGCTTATAAACAGCGGACTGAATGAAGGATTCATGTTGGGTTACGAACCCCAACGAGTCCGATTACATGAATTGGTTGCAAAATGACATAGAATCTCTTGTTTTAATGATGGAATGGGGGAATCTTGTAAAAAAGCCGAGGGCGGAAAAGAAAAAATACAGGTCGGCCCGATCGGTTATTTGAACGAGCTCGCCTTGTTCTTTTTCGCGGGCAGCGCAATCCTTTCCGTTGACATGCTGGTCAACTTGCCGATTCGCAACGCGTTTTCAAGAGAACGGATTTTGTGCGATGTTGCGCCACATTTCGAAGAGGTCAAGCTGATTTATCGGGAGGACCGGCCGGAATCGGTCAATATGCGGATGCTCAGGCCGCAGGCGAAGAAATTGTTCGCTCAATGCCGTTCGCCGTTCAAGGCGCTTGTGCTCGATTTGTACCGGACCTCGGAGCGTCCGGCAAACGAAACCTTCGCCTGTATGCGGCAGACCTCAAGCGGATCGAACCTGTCGATTTTCCCGGGACGGAGGACTTGAAACGATTGCTCGCCGAAGAGTTTGTCGAGCGAGGCGAATGTCTTCCGCTTATTCCGACCGGCTGGAGGTTCGAGGACGACCGCAAGCATTCCTCGACAACAGCGAAAGAAAAAGCCGATTGGAGGTGCTTTCAACGCACGCCGATCGGCTTTTTCTGCGGTCCCGGGACGGGGCGGATCGTCAAAAGAAGAGGGGAAATCAAAAATAAAAATGGGCGAAATCCTAAATGATCATTTTCTATGCGTTAAGGAAAAGAGAGAAGAGAAATAGAAATCGATAAAGCGGGTGAAGAATTTGATAAACTCGCTTTTTTTGATTTTCTTGTTGAAGGAATTTACATCTTTTTTTAGCATTTTAATGGGTTAATATGGCAAATAATCAAACTTTTATGTTCGTTGACTTGGCCATTTCGCCATAATAAGATTTTTTCAACGTCAGACTAACTTACACAAGGAAAGGGGAACGCAAATGAAACTCAAGGGGTTAAAAAGATGGACGATTTCCACGTTTTGCGGTTTGTTCATCGCCGGTTCGATTCCTATCTCAGCATCCGCGCAGTCGGCTGCCGGCGAACCGATTGAAATTTATCGCAATTCGTTTGACGCTCCTTCCGCGATTCCGGGATGGAGCGCGACTTCCGGTTATGCGACTCTTGCGAACTCGTTGGACGAACAAAACGCCAATCCGAACGCTCACCTGTCGATTAAAGGATCCGGCCAACCTCTATCGGTCCAATCCGATCGATTTGACGCGCAGGAGTCGACGGAGTATCGGTTTGCGGGAAAAATCAAATGGGAGAACATGACGGGGGACGTTCGATTTTCGCTCCGGTTCTACGATCGCGACGGTCAATTGCTTGCGGCCGAGAACAGCGCATGGACGGCTCCGGCGACATCGGCCGGCGCTTGGCTGGATTTGGATTATACCGCGACGTCTCCGGCGGGCGCCGTTTCCGCGGAAGTGGCGATTGACTCGGAGGAAGCGACTTCCGGCACGTTTTTAGTGGATGATTTGACGGTTACCGATGCGGAAAGCAAGGTCGTGTTCAGCGAGAACTTTTCGCTGTTGATGAACGTTCCGGGCTGGACGTCCACAAGCGATAAAATGTCCGTATTGACGGATTCGGTCGACGGCAACCCTGCGCTGCTGCTGGACGATATTTATACGGTCAACGGCGAAAGCGCTTCAAGGCTTCAACTGCGGTCTGAAAAAATGCAGGTTACGGCGGGGAATTCCTATTCGTTTTCGCTTCGCGCTAACTCCGTCGCCCAGACGCACAGCTTAAACCTGAGATTGTATTTTTATAATGAAGCCGGCGTTTCCGTCGGCGAAATTTTAGTCGGCAAAACGGCCGCGGACCTTTTAGGAAAGGGCTGGCAGGAACTGAGCTCCGCTGTCGTAACGGCGCCGGAAGGAGCGGTTTCCGCGTTATTATCGTTCGAATCCGGACATGTAAGCCGGACGAAGGCGTATTTTGACGATGTCGTCGTTTACGAACATGCGCCTGCGGGCGATAACGGAGAAGACAACGGTTCGGGCAACGAGCCTCCGATCGGCACCGCCTTGATCAATCCCGGGTTCGAACTGGAGGCCGAAGCCGACGGAAGCGTTCCGGGCTGGACGGTGCAGCCGGCTTTGGCTTCCTATGGCGAAAGCGCCATCTCCCGTTCGATCGCGAAGTCGGGCAGCGCCAGCTTGTACTTTTACGACAAGGACAGCACTTCTGCCGGCGGGTATCGCATCTTCAGCAACCCGTTCGCCGTGAAGGAGGGCAGCAAAGTCAGCGTCGGCGCCCAAGTGTACCGCGTTCAGCAAACGCACAGCGTCGTTCTGGAAATCAATTTCTACGACGGCGAAGGGACCATCATCCAAACGATTAATAAATTGCATCCGGCAAGCGCGACGAAGGCGAACGAGTGGAATCCGATAACGAATGCGGACCAGGTTGCGCCGGCTGGCACAGTATCGGCAAGTGTATCGATTTATTCCGGTTACGTGTCGATTACGGAAATGTATATCGATGATGTGACAGTCGACGTCGTGGAGGCGACCGCTCCGGACGATTCGTATCCGTCGGATATTCAAAACGGCGGTTTTGAAGCGGCCCCGATCGAAGGCGGAATTGCGAACTGGACCGTCGATCCGGCGGCCGCCGGAGGAACGGCAGCCTTGAATAGCGCGATCGCAAAAGAAGGCGGCCAAAGCCTGTACTTCGAAGACGCGAGCACGGAAATCGGGTTCCGCGTCATGAGCGATCCGATCGCGGCCGTGCCGGGGGATTCGGTATTGGTGTCAAGCGACGTGTACGTTCTTTCCCAGACGCATAACATCGTGCTTGAGGTCAATTTCTTTCAGCAAGACGGCAGCTCGGCCGGCGCATCGGCAACGGAGCTGTTCTCGGGCAACACGTTGGGAACCGAAAAATGGTCGACGATGCGCAAAACGGTCGAAATTCCGGCAGGCGCGGCGTACATCACCGTCTCGTTCTACTCCGGCAATCCGAGCTTGACGAAGGCTTATTTCGACAACGTCACGATCTCGGTCATGCCGAAAGAAACGCCGCTTGCGCGCGAATATGGCGCTCCCGTCGATTTGGGAGCGATGGTCGACGTAAGCCTGGGTCAAGCGGGAGCCATTCAAACGCTTGAAAACGGCGACAACGAGGTATATTTCGTGACGAACGGCAAGCCGGGCACTTTCTTTGTGCTCGACGGAGATACCGGGGAACTGAAATTTTCCGAAGTGATTCCGAATACCATTGCCACGTGGGCGATGACGATCGGCGACGATCAAAACGTGTATTTCTCGGGCACGGAAGACGGCGAGCTGTATCGTTACGATTCGGTCAAACGGGAAGTCGAAGCGTTGGGCAACAATACGACGGATAACTGGACATGGGATCTGGCTGCGATTGACGGCAAAATATACGGCGGCACGTACAATTCGCTGACGCACGGAAAATTGTACGAGTACGACGTAGCCAATCGCGCGTTTCGCAATTACGGGGTCGTAGAACCGGGACAGCAGTACGTTCGGGGCATTGCGGTGGACGATCGGTATCTTTATGCCGCAATGGGAACGACGGTCCGATTGTACAAGGTCGATCGGATTACGGGCGAAAAAACCGAAATCCCGATTCCCGGATATTCGGGGACGACGGGAACGATGGGGGCGGTCTATGTCCTCAACGGCAAAATTTTCGCCGCGGTGAGCACACAAAAAATGGTCGTTATCGATGCGGCAACCGGCGCGGTCGATGCGGAGTTTTCCTACAACGACATGTTCTCCGAACCGGATCCGAAAAACGGGAATTTGGTCTACTACAAATACAACACTTCGCTGTATTCGTACGATATGGAGGCCAAGAAAACGGCGCCAATCGAGTTGGACGCTTCCTTGCCGGATACCCCGCGCGTGAAGGACATGACCTGGATTACGCC
Source organism: Cohnella massiliensis (assembly GCF_900169535.1). Lineage (NCBI taxonomy): Bacteria > Bacillati > Bacillota > Bacilli > Caryophanales > Paenibacillaceae > Cohnella > Cohnella massiliensis. The sequence continues at coordinate 279,984 of NZ_LT821258.1, read as the reverse complement.
GCAGTCCGGTGAAAAAGCGGGCAAAACGATTTTGGCGATCATAACGCAATACGGCGAATATTTATACGCGGATTTAGAGGAAGGGACTTTGGATTACGTCCCGCTGGAAGTGGACCTCATGCCCGTCAATATTCAATCGCTGCAAACGGGGTTCGACGGCCGGCTTTATATGGGCGGCTACCAACGGGGGATGAGCGTTTACGATCCGTTTTCCGAAACGATCGTCGAAAACTTGCCTACGTTCGCCCAGCCCGAGGGCATCGGCTTCCTGAACGGGAAAGTCTATTACGGGACGTACGTGTCCGCCGTCATGTACGAGTACGATCCGACCCAAGAAACGGTCATGAACGAAAATCCCGTGATGGTTTTCGATATCGAGCATCAGGACAGACCGTTCGCAATTACTTCCGGCGACGACCGGCTGTTCGTCGGCACCGTGCCCGACTACGGCTATTTGGGCGGCTCCTTGGCCACGTATGACGATCGGACGAAGGAATGGAAACAGTTCGATCATGAAGACCTCGTGCCGAATCAAAGCATAATCGGATTGGCCTACGAAGACGGTTATCTATACGGAAGCACGACGGTTTGGGGCGGATTGGGCATTGACCCGTCCGAAACGGAAGCGGTCATCTTTATATGGGATGCGGTTCAAGAAAAAGTCGTGAAAAAAATCAAATTGTCCGACCTGGGATTGACGATCGACGAAGCTCCGCGCATGATCGGTTCGCTTGAATTCGGACCGGACGGATTGCTGTGGGGGATTGCGGACGGCACGATTTTCGCCCTTGACGTAAGCGATCTTAACGAGATCCGAATCGCGAAGCAAAAAATGATCAATCCGAGCTTGTACAACTCCAGCAAATGGATGCCCTATGAAATCCGGTTTGCGCCGGACGGCATGCTGTATACGACGCTATCGCGTAAATTGTATGCGATTGATCCGGAAACGCTGCAATATAAACTCGTTTACGACGGTTTCGTAAACAGCATGACGTTAGGTATCAACGGCACGATTTATTTCGCTCCCGAAGCGGGCACGAATTTGTCGAAGATCGAAATTCCCGAAACGGATGCCACGTTATCCGACATACGGATCGACGGCACGCCGGTAGAGGCCTTTACGCCGGGCGTAACCTCCTATGTGCTGGACAGCGCGGAAAAAGGCAAGGTAACGGCAACCGCCGCGCAAGCCGGAGCGATCGTGGAAATCGACGATTCGGCCGAACATCAAACGGTCATTAGCGTTACGGGGACGGACGGAATCTCGAAGCTGCGATACGTCGTCAAATTCGAAGACGGCGCCGGGACCGATCCGGAGCCGGGTGAGGGCACGGACCCGGGCGAAGGAACCGACCCGGGCGAAGGAACCGACCCGGGCGAAGGAACCGACCCAGGCGAAGGCACGGATCCGGGTGAGGGTACGGATCCTGGCGAAGGAACGGACCCGGGCGAAGGAACGGATCCTGGCGAAGGCACGAATCCGGGGGCGGGGGCGAATCCGGTGCCCATTCCGTCCGGTCCGATCGAAACGCCGACGGAAAGCGCGCCTGAAAAACAGACGGTTTCCGAAACGGAACTGCGCGGCGATGCCGTCATCGAACTGGGCGCGAACGTTACCGTCGTCGAACTTCCAGGCAACGCCAGCGAAATCGTAAGCGGATCTTCGGTCGTGTTGAAAAACGATCGCTTTTCCGTGGAAATTCCGGTCAACGTCCTGTCCCAAGCCGGAGAGGGTCAACCGGTTCTCGTAACGGTTCAACCGGCGGACGCTGACGAAGCCGCGAGCATTTTGAACGCGGCCGCAAACGAAGCGAATGCGAATGTAACCTTCCAATCGGACGTGTATACCGTTCGTTTAACGCAATCGGACGGAACGGCTATCCGACTAAGTAAAGAAGCGGGCTTGAACGTAAGCTTCCCGATCGAAGCGTCGGATCCGAATAAAACGAACGTCTTTAAGGTAAACGAGGACGGTTCGCTGCGGTTCGTGAAGAGCAAGGCGGAAAACGGCCGGATTGTTGCCTCCGTAACGGAGGAGGGCCGATATGTGGTTGCCGAAGTGGATAAAACGTTCGCGGATGTCGCGGCGGGACATTGGGCTTCCGATGCCATCTCCAATCTGACGGCCAAATTCATCGCCACGGGCGTATCCGAAACGGAATTCGCGCCGGATCGCGAAGTGACGCGCGCCGAATTTACGGCCCTGTTGGCCCGTGCCCTTCATTTGTCGGCGGGAACGGCCCCCGGAGATCGAGCCTTCTCCGACGTAGATGAAAATGCCTGGTACGCCTCATTCGTCGCTGCGGCATTCGAAAACGGGATCGTGCAGGGCAATGGCGCCGACCGGTTCAATCCGAACGAAACGATCCGCCGGCAAGAGTTGGCTGCGCTGCTCATTCGAGCCTATGAATTCTCCGACGGTCAAGGATCCGACGGAGCGGCCGAACTTCCATTTGCGGATGCGAACGAGATTGGCGAATGGGCGAAAGAAAGCTTCGCCGAAGCGCAACGGTTAGGCCTGTTAAGCGGACGGGGGAACGGCTTGTTCGCCCCCCAAAGCCGCCTGACGCGCGCGGAAGCGATGCAAAGCATCGATAACTTGCTGAAGCTGCTGTAGGTTCAAATGAAAACCCGGAGCCGGCAGACCGACCTAATCCCGGATTAGCGTCGAGTTCGCCGGCTCTTTCATTTGCATCGGCCGAAGATAGTTGTTAATGTATGTTACATTACCGGTGAATTGTATCCGCTTTTATTTTTTGCCGAAAAAAAGAGAAGGATCATTCGCCTTGCCAGGAGAAACAAGAAAAAAGTGCCATTTTTAATCGTGGGTTCATCTTCCTTTTACAATCGCGAGCACAGAAAGACAAGCGGATTTTGATCGGAAAAAACCCGCGAAAAATTATTAATTTCCTCCGTTTTATCATTTTCTACACCGGAAAAACCCTTGATTTTAAAGGGAAATCGGGTGTTGGGCGATTTTCGGGGTTAAAATTACGAGAGTCAAAGATAACCCTAAATTTACAATCAAATGGACCGTTCATAGAATAAATGTCATGCAGGTCGACGACGACGACCTGGCAACCAAAAATCAGGGGAGGTAAAAAGATGTCAAAGAAGTTGACAAGAAAATCGATGGTCATGCTGTTGGTGCTTGCGATGGCGATGACGTTATTGGCTGCGTGCAGCGGCAATAACGGCGGAAATTCGAATGCGGACGGCACGAACGGAGGAGGCGGCAGCGCGGGCAGCGCGGCTCCGACGGAAAGCGCTTCAGCGGATTACGGCGACACCGGAGGCCTGACGCTGCCGCTTGTAGACGAGCCGACGGAAATCACGTGGATGCTGGTCGGCGAATACGAGGTTAACAACTCGTTGGTCGCCCAGGAAATCGAAAAGCGGACCGGCATTAAAGTCAATTTTCAAACCGTTTCGAGTTCCCAATACCTGGATAAGCTAAGCGTTACCCTGGGGTCGGGAGATTTGCCGGATATTTTCCACGGCTTGAAAATTCCCGAATTGAACGATATCGGCCAAGAGGGAGCGGTCGTTGCCATTAACGATTATGCCGACATGCTTCCCAACTTCAAAAAATTGTACCTGGAAGAAAATCCGTGGGTTGTCGATTCGTACGGCGACCAAAACGGCAAGCTTTACTCCTGGCCGATCTACAAAATGAACCGCGACGTCAACCACGGTTTCATGTATCGCGCCGACGTTTTTGAGGCGAACGGAATCGAGCCTTGGACGGATACCGATTCGTTCTATCAAGCGCTGAAGAAATTGAAGGAAATCTATCCTTCCTCTTACCCGTACGCTTCGAAAACGGGGGTATCCATCTTCAAAGACTGGGCTTACGGCTGGGGAGTCGGGTCCACGGAATATCCGGTTTACTACGACGAAGCGGACGGACAATGGAAATTCGCTTCGATCCAGGCCGCTCACAAGGACGAGCTTGATTTCATGAAAAAGCTGTACTCCGAAGGCCTGATGGATCCCGAGTTTTTGACGTCGACTACGGATGCCTGGACGTCGAAAATGACGACGGATCAATCTTTCGTCACTTGGGACTGGATCGGCCGCCTGGATCTGTTCTACAACCAGGTAAAAGACGCCAACCCCGAATACGACTTGCGTTATGCCAATCCGATCGGACCTACCGGCAACATTCGTTCCCTTCCGGAAATCGACGCGAGCTGGGGCATCGCGGTCGCGAACAACAAAAATGCCGAAGCGGCCCTTAAGCTGCTCGATTATTTGACCAGCCCGTCCGGTTCCGAGCTGATGACGATCGGCGTCGAAGGCGTGAACTTCGAGTGGGACGAGAACGGCAAGCCGGTTTATCCGGAGCTCGCCGACGTGGAAACGATCGATATTACGGTGTTGAACGAGAAATACGGCATGTGGCTGGAGGGGGCTTACGTTCGTCCCGACCACCGTTCCGTCTACTATAACTACACGGAAAGAGAACAGGAAGCTCAAGATATGATGAACGAGAAAGGTTCTTTCGAACCGCTGGATCCCGTTCTTAACTTCACGAACGACGAAACGTCGCGAATCGCCGATTTGAAGACGAAAATTCAAACGGCTTCGGAAGAATTCAACACGAAATACGTACTGGATGCCAAATACGGTCAGGAGCAATGGGACGCATGGGTTGCCCAAGCGGATTCGCTCGGCGTCACCGAATTGTTGGAAATTTACAACGCCGCCCAAGCGCGTTACGATTCCGCGCAATAACTCATTCCGACCTGACTGCAGAGTGGCACTAGATTCGTCTAGTGCCACTCTCTTACCAAGGAGGTTAAGATCGTGCAAGGTTCCGGCATCGCCAGGCTTGGCAAAAAGATCGTTCGCGACCGGCAATTGTTAATCATTTTTCTCCCTTGCGTCGTGTTTTACTTGTTGTTCCGTTACGGGCCGCTATACGGTTTGATCATTGCCTTCAAAGACTACAGCGTCTTTAGAGGAGTGATGGACAGCCCGTGGGTGGGCTTTGAGCATTTTCAAAACTTTTTCAATTCCCCGGACTTTTGGATGTTATTCCGCAATACGTTTTTGCTCGGTTTTCTGACGTTGGTCTTTTCGTTTCCGTTCCCGATTTTGCTCGCCATGCTGCTGAATGAAGTACGGGTGTCCTGGTTCAAAAAAGGGGTGCAAACGGCAAGCTATTTGCCGACGTTTTTATCGGTCGTCATTATTTCCAGCATGATTATCGACTTCCTGTCTCCGACGAACGGGATCGTGAATAAAATCATCGGATGGTTCGGATTCGAAAGCAAGTATTTCCTGATCGATCCGGATTGGTTCCGGCCGATCTACATCCTGTCGGAAATTTGGACGAACGCGGGCTATGAGTCCATCGTCTATTTGGCGGCGATTGCCGGGATCAGCCCGACGCTGTACGAGGCGGCTCGCGTGGACGGCGCAGGCCGTTTCCGGATGATGTTCAACGTGACTTTGCCTAGCATTTTACCAACGATTTTAGTTATGTTTATTTTAAAGACAGGCCAAATGATTACGATCGGCTACGAAAAAGTATTGATTTTGTATAATACGATGACCTATGAAGTGGCCGACGTCTTTTCGACATACGTTTACCGCAAAGGCTTGCTGGATAACGATTACAGCTACGGCGCCGCCGTCGGCTTATTCGAGGCGTTCGTAGCGATGGCCCTCTTGTTGATTTCGAACCGGATAAGCAAACGCATGGGGGGCAGCGGATTATGGTAAAAAGGAATCGTTTACATTGGTTTGATGTCGCAAATACCATCGTTCTTCTGCTTGTAGCCTGTTCTACGTTGTTTCCCATCGTCTATATTTTGGCCGTATCGTTGAGCGATACCGCAAGCGTAACGCAAGGCAAAGTCTTCTTGTGGCCGAAAGGGCTGAATTTCGAAGCTTACGCTCAAGTGTTGAACGATATCAAAATTCCCCGGGCCTATTTGAATACGATTATGTATACCGCGCTGGGGACGTTCATTAACGTGCTGTTGACGGCGATGGCCGCTTATCCGCTGGCCCAACGCGAATTTATCGGCCGCAAGCAGTGGACGTTTTTTATCGTCGTCACCATGTTTTTGAACCCCGGAATCATTCCGAACTACCTGATCGTCAAGGAATTGGGCATGATCGATACCGTATGGGCGCTGGTCATTCCGAATGCCATTTGGACCTTCCAGTTGATCATTATGAAAAGCTTCTTTGAAGGCATGTCTTCCCAGGTCCGCGAAGCGGCGAAAGTGGACGGCGCCTCGGAATATCGCATTTTGTTCAGCATGATGATTCCGCTGTCCAAGCCGGCTCTCGCTTCGATCGCGTTGTTCTACTTTATCGGCCACTGGAACAGCTATTTCTTGCCGATGATTTATTTGAATACGGACTCCTTGTATCCGCTGCAGGTCGTTCTGAGAGATATGCTGGTCTTCAGCGAAGACAGCGGCTCGGCGCTGGTCGAAGCCGCGGCGTTGGCGCCGCAGGCGAAGAAAAACGCGACGATCGTCCTGACGATGATCCCGGTTTTGATCGTTTATCCGTTCGCCCAGAAATATTTTGCCAAAGGGGTCATGCTGGGATCCGAGAAAGGCTGAATGAAGTTGCATAGCCGATTGACCTAACGTACGGTGAAGATGAATGAAATGCGACAAAGGAATGGTTGTACATGAAACGATTTATAACGAGCCTTGGCGTTACTCAAATCTTTTTGGCGTTGCTATTGGTTATTTTCATTATGGCGCTGTCAACCTATTCCGTCTATCGTTCATCGATCACCAGTATTTATGAAAAAGTCAAAGAAAACGGCCAATTGGCGACGCAATCCACCATTCAATATTTCGACAATACCTTTCAAACGATCAATAACCTGATCACTTCGATCGAGCAAATGCCGCCTTATGACTATCCCGTCAACGAATATGGCATGCTGGACCCGATTCAAGCGGGCAAACTCGTCGAAAATTTAAAGTATTTAAACATGACGACGGAGTATGTCGACGAAATTATCGTTTTTTATGACGAGGGCGACATTGCCATTACGACGGAAGGAACGACGAAGTTCGATCTCCTCTTTAGCGACAAATATATCAACCCGAACTATTCGCTCGCCTATTGGAAAAACTTCGTGAATTCCGAGCATTCGCTGACGGTATTTCCGGCAACGGAATATCAGGTCGTCAATACCGATTTTCGGACTTACCGCACGGAAGAAATCATGTTTATCGCCAGCTCGAATCGCTTTAACGCCGCAAACAAAAACATCATCATCGCGGTCGATGTGAAAAAGCTCATGGCGCAATACGGGCAATCGACGTTCATTCCCGGCTCCTCTCTAAAGGTGCTGGACCAGAATCACAACGCGATTTTCAGCACGGACCGCAATTTGGAAATCGTCGAACTGTTAAACGATTTGTATTTCGAGGGGAACGGAGCGGCGAATTCCGCGCCCGACGGCGAAGTCTCCGTGAAGAAGGAAAATTTCGAGTATACGATTTACACCTCGGCCTACAACGATTTCGTTTATATCAGCAAGGTGCCGTACGAATTTCAAAACTTGAAATCGGTAGCGCTGGGGAACCGGTCCATTCTGTTGATCGGCATTTTGAGCGCGGTATTGCTTGCCGTTTTATTAAGCATTTACTTGTTTAAACCGGTGAAGGGCATCATGAAAATGCTCGGAGGGGAAAATAGCAAAGGAAACGATTTTAGCAAAATCAAAAGCGCGATTTCCAGGTTGCAAACGGAAAACAAGGAGTATCAAGAGCAGTTGAACTATATGGGAGTGGAACTGAGAAGAAATACGTTTTTGCGCATTTTGGACGATTATTCGTTTTCCGCGGAATACGATCGCCAATTGCAAACGTATTACTCCCAATTTTTTCAAAGCAGCTATTTTATGATGGCGTTGCTGCAAGTGCGGGAGAAGGGGACGCCCAAGGGCTACTCGCTGCCGGCGGAGGCCATTTCGGAAAAATTGCAAAAAAGCTTGGCCAAGGCCCGGATCGACGCCGAGGTGTTTCATTATTCGAACGAGCAATTTATCGTCCTTATTTTTCTCCGGCAAGCCAATTCTCGCGAAACGTATCTGAAACGAATGAACCAGGTTTTGAACGAGGCCGAGAAAGAAGAATTGATCGGCTTGAAAATATGGGCATGCCTCAGCAAAACGTACAGAACGAATATGGAAAATTGTCGGACGGCTTATAAAGAAGTAGAAAATGCTAATAAATACCGCAACGTGCAAGAAACGTCCAAAGTGATGGATGCCGAAAAAATCGATTTTGTTTGGAATATCTATTTCCCTTACGAAAATATGGAAAAGTTATCGAACTATATTTTGAACGGGAAGGCAGACGAAGGCATTCAGATCGTCAGGGAAACGTTAAAAGAAAACTTGAACCGGAATATTCACGATCACCAAATCAAGTACGTGGCGAAATCGATCTTTTTTTATTTGTTCCGGAACATGGGCAGCTTCTCGCAATCGTTAAAAGAGCTTTACGAAATCGAAAACCGATTTTTGCAAACGATCGAGGACATCGACGATTACGGCGAGATCGAGCGCGCCCTCATCGAGGTCATCGAAAAGCTGGCGAAATTCGGAACGCCGAATGCCAAGGCGAAATTGAATCCCGCTTTCATTACGCAATACATCGAACTTCACTACATGGAAAACTTGTACTTGGATCATATCGCCGAAGTGCTGGAAACGACGCCTAAATATTTTTCGAATTACTTCAAGAAAACGTTCGGCATCAATTACATCGAGTATTTAAACAAGGTGCGGCTGATGCACGCGCGCGAATTTTTGAAAGATACCCATCTATCCATCGGCGAAATCGGCGAAAAAACCGGTTACCTGAATTCGTCCACGTTTACCACCACGTTCAAAAAATATTACGGAATTTCGCCAAGCGAATATCGAAAGCAAGTTTCCGTCAAAGGAGAAGAAGAATGAGAGCCATTGCAGCGAATCAAGGGGTCATTGCCGTTTTGGACAAAGCGGAGCCCGCCCTGCCTGCCGGTCACGTCAAAGTGAAAACGATGTATTCCGGCATAAGCGCAGGGACCGAGCTGGGCATTCTGGAAAAAAGCCGGACCCGGACGGAGCCGGCCTTCATCGGGTACAGCGCCATGGGGGTCGTCGTCGAGGTTGGCGAACAAGCGGATCCGGCCTGGATCGGACAGCGCGTAGCCTGTTACGGAGCCCCTTATGTTCATCATGGCGAAATCCTGCACGTGCCGACCAATCTGATCGCCGGGGTCCCCGATCTCGTGAACGGCAAGGAGGCGGCCTATGCGGGACTGGGAGCGATCGGCATTCATGCTTTGCGCATCGCGAACGTACGGTTCGGCGAGACGGTGCTGGTCGTAGGATTAGGGATGCTGGGCAATCTAATTGCGCAAATCTCGGAAGCGGCTGCTTACGAGACCTTGGCGATCGATATCAGCCCGCAGCGCGTAGAGCAAATGAAGCGATGCGGCGTCGAGCAGGCATACGCAAGCGACGGGGAGCTGGAGGAGCAAATCGCGAAGCGGACCGGCGGCAAGGGGGTCGATGCCGTGCTTTTATGCGCGAGCGGACCGGGGCGGGCGATGATCGATAATGCGCTGGATCGGGTTCGCCTGGGCGGAAAGGTCGTCATCGTCGGCGATATCCAGCCGGAATTTACGCGCGAAAAAATGTTCGCGAAAGAAGCGCAAATCCTGATTTCCCGGGCCGGCGGTCCGGGCCGGTACGACGTTCATTACGAAAAAGGCAACATCGATTATCCGGTCGGTTTCGTTCGCTGGACGGAAGGCCGGAATACGGCGGAGTACATTCGGCTGCTGGCCAAAAGGCGGATTTCCGTCAAGCCGATTTTGACGCACGAATATCCGTTGGAACAGGCGCAAGCGGCTTACGAAAACTATATTCGCAAAACGGATGTTATCGGCACCGTTATCTCGTACGGATAAAGGGGGAGGACAAAGGATGGTTACGTCTCGATCCTACGATGTGATCGTATTGGGCGGCGGCCCGGCAGGCATAATGGCGGCGATCGGTTCGGCGAGAAACGGCGCTTCTACCTTGCTGATCGAACGCTACGGATTTCTTGGCGGCATGTCGACGGCGGCGTTGGTCTATCCGTGGATGACCTTTCATTCCTCCGCCGGCGAACAAGTCATCAAAGGCCTGGCGCAGGAGCTGGTCGACCGGTTGCGCGAAAGAGGAGCTTCCCCCGGTCATTTGCGGGATACGATCGGCTTTGCGTATTCCTTGACCCCCTATCATCCCGAAGTGTTCAAAGTCGTGGCGGCGGAAATGCTGCAGGAGAGCGGAGCCGAGCTTTTGCTTCATACCTCGGCGATCGATGTCAAGCAGGAAAACGGCGTCATCGACAGCGTGACCGTTTATAATAAAAGCGGCATCGAGACGCTCCGGGCGAAGTTTTTCGTCGACGCGACGGGCGATGCGGATATTGCGTACCGGGCGGGAGCGCCATGGGAGCAAGGCAACGAGAATCATAAAGTTCAGCCGATGACGATGAAGTTCCGCATGAAGGGCGTCCGGACGGATCGGATCAAGCAGTACATGAAGGAGCATCCCGATCAATTTTACGAAAAGTCCATGATCGCGCAGCTCGACGACGTTCCGTTGACCGCGGTGTCGGGATTTTTCGATCTGTGGAATCAAGCGAATTTGTCAATTCCGCGGGAAGGCGTGCTGTTTTTTATCGGACCGGGCGAAGACGAGGCCTTGATTAACGTATCCCGCGTATCCGGGTTGGATCCGACCTCCGCGTCGGACTTGACGAAGGCGGAGCTGGAAGGAAGAAAGCAGGTGCTCGAGCTGGAGCGGTTTTTCAGAGAGCGCATTCCCGGCTTCGAGCAAGCGTCCGTGTCCGCGGCAGGCACGCAAATCGGGGTTCGCGAAACGAGACGCATCGTCGGCCAATACGTATTGACCGGCATCGACGTGCTGAACGCCCGACGGTTCCCGGACGTCATCGCAAGGAGCGGATATCCGATCGATATCCATCATCCCGAGGGCAAAGGCATTACGGCGAACTTTATTCGCGAGGGCGGAGCTTACGATATTCCGTATCGCTGCATCGTGCCGCGGCAGGTGACCAATCTGCTGCTGGCGGGCCGCTGCATATCGACGACGCACGAAGCCCAGGCGACGACGCGCCTTACGCCCAGCTGCATGGCGATCGGTCAAGCGGCCGGCACGGCCGCGGCGATTGCCGTTCGGCTCGGCTGCGCGAATACGGCCGTTCCGATCGATATCCTGCAGCGGACGCTTATCGCCCAGCGGGCCGAGCTCGGACTTTCCAAGGACGGTGCGGCGCATGGAGGATAAGCCAATCGATATCCGGATTCTCGGAGATCATCGGGTGCTGGCATTCGCGAAAGCGGAGCTGGCGGCCCATCTGACGAACGCCAAGTCGAATGCGGTGCCGGAGCGCGTCGTTTTGGCGACCTGGCGGCAGCTTTCGCAATCCTCGAACGGGCAGGTTCCGGACGCCGCGGCGCGATTGAAAGCCGCCGTTTATTCGGATGAATTCGTCATTGCCGAGGAGGGAGAAACGACCTATCTGACGGGAAATTCCGAACGGGCCGTTCTGTTCGCGGTTTACCATTACTTAGAACGGGTGTTCGGCTTGCGGTGGATTTATCCGGTTCCGCATCCGGCCGCGATCGGGAACGGGAGGAAATCTTCTTCCAGGCGGCATTTCGTTCCCGTCATGGAGCGGCGCGGATTCGTATTCGAAACGATCGACGATATTCCCTATATGCAAGCGATGGTCGACTGGCTGGCCAAAAATAAAATCAACGAAGTCTTTTTTACGTTTTCATTATGGGATAAAATCGGGCATGCCTTGCAGGAGATGATCGCCGATCGAGGCTTGACGATTACGCTCGGCGGGCACAGCGCGAAGTTTTTTATAAACCCGGCCGAATCGGCGGCGGCTTCGCAGGCGGATCATCCTTACACCGCCAAAAAACAGCTGGACTATGCGGATTTGGGCTGGCAGGCCCCGTTTTTCGACCGCATTGCGGATTACTGCAAGCAGGTGCGGAACCTGGCGAGAATTTCGCTTTGGCCCGAAGATATCAAGCATCGGCAAGCGGGCGATTTCCTCGGGTCGTACATCGCGTTTACCGAACGCCTGCAATCCGCTTTCGCCGGCGCCGGGCTGGACGTCGAGGTCGAACATATTGCCTACAATGCCGGTTTGGCTTGGGATATGCTGGAACGGGGCGGGCATCCCGGTTCTTCGTCCATCGAGACGTTATATGCCTATTGGGGCCGGGATTATCGCGATGCCTACGCAACGGCGAGAAGCGAAAGCGATCGCCGCGCCTATGCCGCTTTGCGGGATTGGATCGCGCAAATCCGCCGGAACGGCCGCAAAGCGACGATCTTCGAATATTACAGCGACCATTTCATGCTGAGTCCGCTGTTTCCGATGCTGCCGTCCCGGATCGCGCAGGATATCGCGGACTACGCGAGGCTGGGGATTGACGGGATCGCGAATCTTGTCGTACCCTGTCCTCAATGCGAGGCGTATCCGTGGCAATGGAATCACGGCTATAACAGCTATGTGTTTGCCAGAGCGCTGTGGCATGAAACGATCGAGGACATTCAAGCCGACTATTATCATGCTTTCGAACCGTCGATGAGAGAAGACGCCAGGCGCCTGCTGGAACGATTGGAACAAACGGTTCCGGCCTTGACGTCCTGGAACGTTCCCCTGTTTCCGGCCCGGGCGGTCGATCCGTTGAAGGTCGGGGCGATTGCGGAAGAGCGGCGCGGCGAAATCGTATCGCAGCTTCAGGCCGTCATCGATGCCGCCGAACCCTTCCTGGAGGCGCAGCAGCAAGAGCATCCGGACCATCCGTTAGTTCTGAGCATGAAGCATTACGTCCGGTTTGCCCGCCTCGTGCGGGAACAGTGGCTGGAGCATGACGTCGTCTAGCTTTCGTTCCCGAGCGACACTTCAAAAGAAATGTGGTCGTTATGGTCATTAAAATCGGAATTATCGGAACGTTGGAGATCTTGGAGCAAATCAAGCAAGTGATCAAAACGTTTCCTACGTTTTTGCCCGCGTTTTACCTTGTCGAGCACGAACAGGATATTTTGCCGATCGCGGAACGCGCGAGCGCGGACGCGGAAGTGCTGCTGCTGTCCGGTCCGCTGACAAGCAAAAAGGTCAAAGACCGCCTCAAGCTGCCGATTCCGGTTCACTACGTTCCGATCACCGAAGCCGGCTTGTACAAAGCATTATTTTACGGAGCGCATGCCGGCAAACTGTCGCGCGGCATTTCGGTGGATTCCCTGACCAAAGTGAACGTGAAGAGGGCGGCTCGGGAGCTTGGCATTTCGGATTTGGAATTTGCCGTCTATAACGGTCCCTCTTATGCTTCCGCGGAGAAGCTGGCGCAGTTCCACCAAGAGCAGCATGCCGCCGGGAAAAGTTCGCTCGCGCTGACGGGGGTGCAGGCCGTCGCCAGGCAATTGGCGCAGCTCGGGGTGCCGAATCATTGGATGGCGCCTTCGGACCAGGATATTATCGTCACGCTCGAGCGCGCGTTATTGTCGACGGAATCGCGGCGCAACAAGGAAGCGCAGATCGTCGTCGGGATCCTCAACGTCGACGAGTTTCACAAGCTCGTGATGAAGCGGCCGAGCGAGCATGAAGTGCAATTGATGAAGCTGGATATTCAGCGAATGGTGCTCAGCTACGTCGAATCGCTCGACGGCTACTTGACCTATCTGGGCGGAGACGAATATTTGTTTTTCACGACGCGGGGCGTGTTCGAGCGGGAAACGGGCGGCTACAAAACGATTCCGCTCGCGAAGGACGCCAAGCAAAGCTTTAATGTCAGCTTGAGCTTCGGCGTCGGCTTCGGCATGACGGCCAACGAAGCGGGAACGAACGCGCGCGAGGCGCTGCGCAAGGCGAAGGAAGCGGGCGGCAATGCGTGCTTTATCGTGCGCGAAGACAAAAGCATGATCGGCCCGTTGGAAATGGCCGACCCCGTCAAGGCGACCCTTGCCCCGCTCGATTACGCGCTCGTGAAAAAAGCGGAAGAAGCGGGGATGACCAGCAGCTACTTGAGCAAGCTGGTCGCCTATACGACGAAGCATGAAAAATACGAATTTCATGTGCATGATTTGGCGGCGATGCTCAACATTACGGTGCGAAGCGCGCATCGCTTGCTGCTGCTGTGGATCGATCACGGCCTGGTCGACATCTCCGGCATGGAGAAAGTGCCGAAGGGCCGTCCGCGCCAGCTGTACCGGTTCAGCTTTTTGGAAGGGAAATCGTTTTAGAAGCGAAAGGCGGACTTCGGTCCGTCTTTTGTTGTTTTAAAGACAATTAATCGTCCTGTCTTTTAATCCTTGTTGCCGGTAGAATGAAAGTAATTCGACAAGGGAAGGGAGCTCGTTCGATGAATACAGTCGAGCAATTGCTTGCGGTTTTGACGCGGCCGACGGAGGAACTGATCCAGGATTTAGCCAAAATAGACGGCGACATTATGCTGCTGGGCGTCGGAGGGAAAATGGGTCCGACCCTCGCGGGGCTTGCGGTGAACGCGATTCGCGAAGGCGGCCTGAACAAAAAAGTGATCGGGGTGTCCCGGTTTTCCAATCCGGAGGCGAGACAGGAGCTTGCGGACGTCGGCGTAGAAACGATTTCCTGCGACCTGCTCGACGACGCCGCGCTTCAGGCTTTGCCGCACGCGGACAACATGATCTACATGGCGGGCAACAAATTCGGCACGACCGGCCGCGAGTATTTCACTTGGGCGATGAACGCCTACTTGCCGGGGCGGGTAGCCGAAAAATACAAGGACTCCCGCATCGTCGTGTTTTCCTCCGGCAATATTTATCCGTTCATGCCGGTGCGCAGCGGCGGCGCGGACGAATCCGTCGCTCCCGAGCCGATCGGCGAATATGCGCAATCGACGCTGGGCCGCGAACGGATTTTCGAATATCACTCCCATAAGAACAGCACCCCGATGACGATGTATCGCCTGAACTATGCGATCGATATGCGCTACGGCGTCTTGCTGGAAATCGCGAAAGCCGTGAACGAAGGCCGGGCGATCGACTTGACGACGGGCTACGCCAACGTCATCTGGCAAGGCGACGCCAACTCGATGGCGCTTCGCTGCCTGACGTTATGCAGCGCGCCGCCGACGATCATGAACATTACCGGGCCGGAAACGCTGTCGATTCGTTGGGCCGCCAACCAGTTTGCCGCCCGTTTCGGCAAAGAGGCCGTCTTCGAAGGCGCCGAAGCCGAAGTGGCGCTGCTGAACAACGCTTCGAAATCCCATCAAGCGTTCGGATACCCGAAAGTGAGCCTGCTGCAGATGATCGATTGGACGGCGGAATGGGTGCAAAGCGGCGGTTCGACCTGGAACAAGCCGACCCACTTCCAGGAACGAAAGGGGAAATTCTGATGAAGCTGGAACGAAGCAAACTCGAAGCTTTGCACGACGGAATTGTCATTCCCGCGCATCCTCTTGCGCTTAACGCGGACCGCCGATTGGACGAAAAGCACCAGCGCGCCTTGACGCGTTACTATATGGCATCCGGCGCCGGCGGCGTAGCCGTGGCCGTTCACTCCACGCAATTCGAAATCCGCGATCCGAAGCACAACCTGTTCGAGAAAGTGCTGCAGCTTGCCGCCGAAGAAGTCGATCGGGCGAAGCTCGATCGTCCATTCCTGAAGGTGGCGGGAATTTGCGGGCCGACGGAGCAGGCCTTGAAAGAAGTCGAGGTTGCTTTAAAATACGGCTACGATGCCGGATTGCTCAGCATGGGCGGCTTGAAGGATTACAGCGAAGCGGATTTGCTCGAGCGCACGAAAGCCGTTGCCGCCCGGATGCCGGTGATCGGTTTCTACCTGCAGCCGTCGGTCGGCGGACGAATCTTCACCTATGATTTCTGGAGCAAATTCGCCGAAATCGACAACGTCGTCGCGATAAAAATGGCGCCGTTCAACCGGTATCAGTCGCTCGATGTCGCCCGCGCCGTATGCGGTTCGAGCCGCCGCGACGAAATTGCCTTGTACACCGGCAACGACGACAATATCGTGAACGATCTCCTGACGACGTACCGGTTCGAAGTCGGCGGCGAAGTCGTGGAAAAGCCGGTCATCGGGGGCTTGCTGGGCCATTGGGCCGTATGGACGCAGAAAGCGGTCGAAATGCTCGAGGAGATCAAGGAAGCCCGCAAGTCCGAACGGATCGCAAAAGAATGGCTGACGCGCAACATTCAAGTTACCGATTGCAATGCCGCGTTTTTCGATCCGGCGCATCATTTCGAAGGGTGCATCCCGGGCATCCACGAAGTTCTTCGCCGTCAAGGCCTGCTTCAAGGGACGTGGTGCCTGAACCCGGACGAAACGTTGTCGGAAGGCCAGGCCGACGAGATTACCCGCGTGTACGAACAATATCCTCATTTGAACGACGACGATTTCGTAAAAGCCCATCTGGCGGAATGGCTGGCGGACTAACGCCGCTTAGGCAAGGGGACGATCGCGATGAGGTTTAAAGACGTTTTTTCCATTATCGGTCCGTCCATGATCGGCCCCTCCAGCTCCCATACGGCCGGGGCGGCGCGCATCGGAAGAGTCGCCCGCAAGCTCGCGGGGGCTCTGCCCGATCGGGCGGACATCTATTTGTACGGCTCCTTCGCCGAGACGTACCGGGGACACGGCACGGACGTCGCTCTGGTTGCGGGCCTGCTCGATTTTGCCACCGACGATGAGCGAATTCGCGATGCGCTGTCCATCGCCGAACGGGAAAGGTTGCAGGTTCGCTTTCATCCGATGACGCAAGCTTTGCCGAACGTCCATCCGAATACGGCGAAAATCGTCATGCAATCGGGGGAAAGCCGCCTGGAAGTGATCGGCTGTTCGATCGGCGGCGGAAATATCGAAATCGTGCGAATTAACGAATTCGATATCAAGTTTTCGGCGGCCTACCCCACTCTCCTTATTTTTCACGAAGACCGCACCGGCATGATCGCGCTCATGACCCATATTTTGCAGCAATACCATATTAATATCGGATACATGAAGGTCGAGAGAAAAACGAGAAGCGGCGAAGTGCTGACGGCGATCGAAATCGACGACGCCGACGCCCGCGCGGTCGTTCCTCATTTGCGCCAATTGCCCTACGTCCAAGCCGTCCATTTCATTCATCTAGCGGAAGGTGAGCCTGCCGATGAGATTTAATTCCTTGCAAGGCATCATTGAAATTTGCGCGAAGGAACAGCTGACGATCGCGGAACTGATGATCAGGGAGCAGGCCCGGGAATCCGATCAGCCGCGGGAACGGATTGTCGGGCAGATGACGGATTACTACGGCATCATGAAGGAAGCCGTGCATAAAGGCGTTTCCGAGGACATTCGTTCGCGCAGCGGGTTGACGGGCGGAGACGCGAAGCGGGTCTACCAATACATGAATGCGGGGACGTCCTCGTTGGATACGGAAGCCTGCCGCGCGTTAGCGTACGCTTTGTCCGTTTCCGAAGTGAACGCCTCCATGGGAAGAATCATCGCGACGCCGACGGCGGGCTCTTGCGGCATTATTCCCGGCGTGTTCGTCAGCTCCCAGGAGCGCTTCGGCTGGAGCGACGAACATATGGTCAACGGCCTGTTTGCCGCCGGCGCCATCGGCTATGTCGTCGCGAACTCTTCCTTTGTTTCCGGAGCGGAAGGGGGCTGCCAGGCGGAGGTCGGCTCCGCGATCGGAATGGCCGCGGGAGCGTTGACGGAACTGAGAGGCGGAACGGCCGAGCAGGCGATGCACGCCGTCGGCCTGGCATTGAAAAACAGCCTCGGCCTCATCTGCGATCCGGTTGCCGGGCTGGTCGAAATTCCTTGCATCGTGCGCAACGGCTTCGGCGCCGTAACGGCGCTGGCGGCCGCGGACATGGCGTTGGCCGGCGTGCGCAGCGCGATTCCTTCGGATGAAGTGATCGGCGTCATGCTGCAGGTCGGCTTGTCGATGCCCGATCAATATCGCGAGACCGCGAAGGGCGGGCTGGCCCAAACCCCGACCGGCAAAAAAATGATGAAGCAATGGCTGTCGGAAGAAGGAGCGAACCCGTCATGAATCGTTTGCTTGAGCGGGCGCGGCGGCTGGAAGCCGAAATCGTCGCTTTTCGCCGCGATTTGCACGCCCATCCGGAATTAAGCTTCGAGGAAAAAGAAACCGCGCGAAAAGTCGCGAGCGAAATCGAACGTTTGAACGTTCCCTATCGAACGAACGTCGGCGGGCACGGAATCGTCGCCGATTTGAAAGGGGAGCGGGACGGACCGATCGTCGCCCTGCGGGCGGATATGGACGCGTTGCCGATCCAGGAAGAAGCGGACGTGCCGTTTGCTTCCGCAAAGCCCGGCGTCATGCACGCCTGCGGGCATGACGCGCATACGGCCATGCTGCTCGGCGCCATAAAGCTGCTGAAGGAGCAGCCGTTCCCGGGAACCGTCCGCTTTCTGTTTCAATCCGCCGAGGAAATCAACGCCGGGGCGAAGGCCATGATCGAGGACGGGGCGCTTGCGGGCGTGTCCGAAATTTACGGCCTGCACAATCTTCCGACGTTATCCGCCGGCAAGCTGGCGACTTGTCACGGGCCGATGATGGGATCGGTGGACCGCATCGAGCTTCATATTCAGGGCAGGGGCGCGCACGGCGCGATTCCGAACGAAGGAATCGACCCCGTCGTTTGCGCTTCCGCGATCGTCATGTCCTTGCAGTCGATCATCAGCCGGGAAGTGTCGCCTTTCGATCCGGTCGTCGTGACAATCGGAAGCCTTCATGCCGGCATGGCCAACAATGTCATTCCCGATACCGCCGTGTTGACGGGGACGGTGCGCACGTTCGGCAAAAAGGTCCAGGCGACGATGAAGGAACGGATCGAACGCATTGCCGGGCAAATCGCGGAAGGATATCGCTGCAAGGCTTCGCTTCGCTATATCGAGCAAGTGCCGGTGCTGGAAAATCACGACGAGCCGATGGCGTTCGTCGACGAGACGATCGACCGGACGATCGGAAAAGCCGGGCGGATCGAAGCCGCGCCGACGCTGGCCGGCGAGGACTTCTCGGTATATTTGCGCCATGTCCCCGGATGCTTTTTTTGGCTCGGCTCGGGACCGAAGGAGCATGCCGAGCGGGCGTACGGCCTGCATCATCCGAAATACCGATTGAACGAGGACTGCTTGCCGATCGGTTCGGCGATTTTGGCCGCGATCGCGGCGGAGCGGCTGAAGCATTTGCAAACTTCGGAAAAAGACGGGAGATGATCGAAGATGGAGAAGCTGCGGATCGGCATCATCGGCACCGACTCTTCTCACGCCGTTGCGTTTACGAAGCTGTTGAACGATGCGGCCGACCCTTATTACGTGCCCGGCGGCAAAGTCACGAAGGCGTACAAATCCAGTTCGCCCGATTTCGAGCTCAGCTATTCCAGGGCGGAGCGGTTTTGCCGGGAGCTGCGGGAATACGGCGTGGAACTGACGGACGACATCCAGTCGGTCGTCAACGATTGCGACGCCCTTTTATTGGAATCGGCCGACGGGCGCGTTCGGTTGGAGCAATTCCGGCAAGCGGCCCCGGCGCGGAAGCCCGTCTTCATCGACAAATCGTTGGGGATCACGCTCCGGGATGCCCGACAAATCGTCGAGCTTGCCTGGGACTACGAAACGCCGGTCATGAGCGGCTCCGCCTTGCGCTATGCGGTCGCGCTTGAAGAGGGGCTGGCCCGAATCGACCGGTCGACGATCAAGAAAGCGACCGTTATGTGCCCGCTTCCTATCGAACCTACCCAATCCCGTTATTTCTGGTACGGCATTCATGGCGCCGAAATGCTGTATCGCATTCTCGGCCAAGGCTGCAAAGAGGTGCAGGTGGACGCAGCCGAGGGGGAGGACATTCTGACCGGATACTGGGAGAATGAGGTCATCGGAAAAGTCATCGCCAGGCACGATCCCGGGCAGCCGTTCGAAGCGGAGATCGTGACCGATTCGGAGACGATTGCGATTCGAATCGCGGACGGAAAGACACCCTTCTATGCGAGTTTGTTGCAACAGGCGATGGTTTTTTTCGAGAAAAAAACCGCCCCGATTCCGTACGGCGAAATGCTGGAAGTCGTTTCTTTCCTGCAGGCGGCGGAGACGAGCTACGGGCAGCGCCGGTCGGTTCCCTTGCAATCGTGAGTGCAAAGGGCCGTTATTCGCGAAAAATCCTGCTCATTGAACAAATAACGGCCCGAGGAGGCCGTTGTTTCGTTTGAGCGAGGCCGAAACGGGCCGGTTGGTTCGACTAACGCCCCTGTCAAGAGCGCTTTTGCGCGGAACGGGAACCGGCCGTGCCTTCCGCTCCGTTTTTGTCGGCCGCGAGCAAGTGCTTGAACATGAGCATGAGCTTCAGCTTCAGCAGGTCGCTCACCTTCTTGAAATCGAGGCCGAGCAGCTCGCCGATTTTGTCCAGCCGGTACTGTAGCGTATTCCGGTGCACGAACAGCTGCTTGGCCGCCTCGCCGATCTGTCCCTCGCTCGCGAAAAAAGCTTCCAGCGTCGCATAAAAATCGGCAATATACTCATCGTCCTTCTTCGTCAGGGGGCGCAGCAGATGCCGGCAATATTTTTTCATCGCTTCGTCCGGAATGTGGGAAAACAAATACGTAAATTCCAGGTCCGAAAATAAAACGACGGCGCCGCCGACGCCAAAATACCGACCGAGCCTCCTCGCCTCCCTGCATTCCTCGTAAGCGTCCGCAATCTCGGTTATTTCCCGCTTGACTTTGCTCACATAGCATCGCGCCTTTGCGTCCTCCGGCGAACCCAGCGCTTCGTTCAGGCATTCGGTCAACAGCCTGACGAACGTTTCGTTTCCGTTTTCCGCCGGCTGCTCCTGCGCTTTGAAGAGAAACAGCACCCCGTCCCCGATTTCGACAATATGCGATTCCCATGCGCCCAAAATCGGATGATAGCCGATTTCCCGGCGGATGTCCCGAAGCGATTCCTGTACGGACGGCGGCGAATCTTGTACCGTCTCGCCCGCCGAGGCGGGGACGGCCAGCGCCGCGACGAACGGACCCGACAGCAGTGGGGAGCCAAGCGTTTTCGCCTGTTCGACGAAGCTTTCTTTGGACAGCCGCCCCTGCAAATAACGCTCCGCAGCGAGACTCCACCGATAGCCGGCCATCGTATGCCGGCCGTCCCGGAACTTGTCCATATGATAGCAAAGCACTTCCGCGGCCTGATGGTACAGCCCTTCCTCATCCGGATGGATCGGTCCCGTTTCCGGAATGACGATCAGGAAGCCGTAGCACTCGCCCTCCTTCATCAGCGGAATCCGGCAAAACCAGCCGAACGCGGTCCGGCCTTTTTCGTATTTGGGCGCCCACGGCCATTGTCGGGTCCATTCGGCCGCGGGCCAATCGCTGCCGTTGAATAACATTTGCCCCCGGGCGTTGAACACGACGATAGCGTGCGCCAGGATGTCGGCGATCGTCCGGAAAGGGTTCGAGAAGTCTTCGGTTTGCAGCGTAAAGCGGACGAGCCGCATCTGTTTTTCCAGCGCATCGTGGAGCTTTTTCGTGCTTTTTTCGAATTCGGCCTGGAACAGGGCGTCCATCTGATCGGAAAATGCGAATTCAAAGGGAAGCTCCAACACGGGAAAATGAAGCCGGTTCGCCTCGTCGAGCACGACCTCGGGAATTTGCGACCAGTACCTCCCCAGCTTAAGGCCGATCCCCGCCGCCCCGCGCTCGTTCATTTTTTGCAATAATTGCAGCAGCTCGTCGGGCGAGTCCTTGATCGCGTAAGCGGTCGTCAACAGCAGCTCGCCGGCCCGGATCCAGTTGACGACGTCGGGCGCATCCATCGTATTGACGGCTTTGATTTTGCGCGATTTTCCCTTTTCCCCGGCGACCAGCCTGGCTTTCGAGAACGGAAAGACGGTTAAAGCCTCCTCGACCGTTAAGTTCATGTTAACCTCCTGGCGTTTGCGTTATATTCATGTGATGTAACAATGTTTTTTGATACAACGAAACGAGGTCAAATTCTTCATTTTTACAAAAAGGCGTGATGTTAATTGACTCAAATCCATATTAATTCTAAATTTGTATTCAATCAATGTTAACTATAGTTCCATTAAAAGCGGGAGGGACGAAGGCATGTTCAGATATGAAGGCAAAGCTTGGGAGGAACGTTTTTTGCCCCGGCTGTCCTCCTTGCAGATCAAGGAGCTTCCGAAGGAAGACGCGCTCGTCGTCCTGCCGGTCGGCGCCGTCGAGCAGCACGGCTGGCATCTGCCGGTCATGACCGACTCGCTCATCGGGGAGGCGCTGCTCATGCAAACGATGGAGCGGCTGCCCGATCATTCGAACGTCTGGCTGCTGCCTCCGGTTTCTTACGGAAAGAGCAACGAACATCTGGATTACGCCGGCACGATCTCGCTGTCCTCGAACACGCTGCTCGGCGTTTTGTCCGATATCGGAGCCAGTTTGAAAAGAAGCGGCTTCCGCCGGCTGCTGCTGTTCAATACGCACGGCGGAAACGCGGACTTGCTGAACGTCGCCGCGCGGGAAATTCGCGTCGCGACGGGGCTGATGGTGTTTTACGTCAACCCGCACAGCCTGGACACAACGAGCGGCCTCGTGACGGAAGAGGAGCTGGAATACGGCATTCACGGGGGAGACATCGAGACGTCGATGGTGCTGGCGATCAAGCCGGACTGGGTTCGGGAAGAGCTTGGCGTGTCCGAAATGCCGGACGTGTCGCAGCTTGAATTTTTGACGATGGAAGGGAAAATCCGGTTCGCCTGGGCGATGAGCGACATTTCGCACAGCGGGGTCGCGGGAGACGCGACGAAAGCGACCGCGGAAAAAGGGAAAATCATGCTGGAGCGGGGCGCTGCCGAACTGGCCAAGGCGATGCTGGAGATCAGCCGATTCGAAATCGGCCGGGTTCTCCCGAAAACGCGGCATGAGCCGACTTACGACAACAAGATCGACGGGCGGGAGGGATAGGATGCGAGCGCTGGGCAATCCCCGCAACAGATGGCAAGTGAGCAAGGAGCACGTGAATTTGCAAAGGCTGCCGCCGCCCGAGCGCATCGTCGCGTTCGACGCGGAGCCGCAGCGGGTGACGATGGATTTGGCCCAATCGGCGATCGTCGTCATCGATATGCAAAACGATTTTTGCGCGGCCGGGGGATGGCTGGATCATGTCGGAGCGGATATTTCCGGCGCCCGCCGTCCGGTCGAACGGTTAAATCGGCTGCTTCCCGAGCTCCGCAATGCGGATGTGCCCGTCATATGGCTGAATTGGGGAAATCGGCCCGACCGGCTCAATTTAAGCCCGTCCGTGCTGCACGTCTACAACCGGAGCGGGGAGGACATCGGCCTGGGCGGGAGGCTTCCGTCGAAAAGCGCGGCCGTGCTGGAAAAAAACAGCTGGGGAGCGGCCATCGTCCCGGAGCTGGACGCCCGGGAAACGGACATTTACGTGGACAAGTATCGGATGAGCGGTTTTTGGGACACTCCCCTCGACAGCATCCTGCGGAATTTGAACGTCCGGACGCTGTTTTTCGCGGGAGTGAACGTGGATCAGTGCGTGATGGCTACGCTCGAGGATGCGGTTTGCCTCGGCTATGACGCCGTCTTGCTGGAGGATTGCAGCGCGACGAGCTCGCCCGCGTTTTGCGAAGAGGCGACGATCTACAACGTGAAGCAGTGCTACGGCTTCGTCGCGCGATCGACGGCGGTGCTGGCGGGAATGAAATGAAGGAGCTTGCGTCATTCGTCAAAAGGAGGCGGCGAAGGTGTCGTACATTACGGTTTCGAACTTGAGCAAACGTTTCGTGCGCCGGGGGCAATGGACCGAAGCTTTGAGCCATGTGAATCTGGACATCGAGCAAGGCTCGTTCGTGAGCTTTATCGGTCCGAGCGGCTGCGGCAAATCGACGCTGCTGCGGATTATCGGGGGCTTGATGAATGCCGAGGAGGGCGGCATCACGGTCGGCGGCCGGACGCCCGTCGAGATGCAGGCGGACAAGCAATTCGGATTCGTTCCGCAGGCGCCGGCGCTGTTTCCGTGGCGGACGGTGCTGCAGAACATGAACGTCCCGTTCGAAGTCAACCGCAGGAGCAAGACGGACCTCGCGGAGGAAAAAGGGGATCCGATCGAGCTTTTGAACTCCGTCGGGCTCGGGGACTTCCTGCACGCCTATCCGAAGGAGTTGTCGGGAGGGATGAAGCAGCGGGTCGGGATCGCCCGGGCGTTCGCTTCCGGAGCTCCGATCCTGCTCATGGACGAACCGTTCTCCGCGCTGGACGAAATTACGAGGGAAGTGCTCATGCACCAGCTTGTACAAATTTGGGAGAAGCGCAAAAAGACGGTTATTTTCGTTACCCACAACATCCAGGAGGCGGTCTATCTCTCGGACAAGGTCGTCATCATGTCCAGCCGGCCGGGCCGCATCACGAGCGTCGTCGATATCGATTTGCCCCGGCCGCGGGGAGAGGCGGGCATCGAGTCGCCCGAGTTTTACCGGTATGTCGTGCGGTTGCGGGAAAGCTTGCGCGAAAGGTGGTAATGGAGCGATGAGTCAAACCGTATCGGAGGCGGAAAGCCGCCCGGTTCTCACGGCGGGCGCAAAGGGGGAAGACGCCATGGCAGAGAAGAAGCACGCCGCCGTTTCGCGGGATTCCAGACTGAAAGGAGCCGCGAACACCGTTTTTACGCCGATGGTTACGTTTATCGCGCTGTTCGCCTTATGGGAACTGGCGGTCCGCGTTTTTTCCGTCAAAATGATCATTTTGCCGGCGCCTTCCGGCATCTTCGCGGAATTGTTCGGCTCCTTCGGCTTTTACGTGCCGCATATTTGGCTGACGTTTTATGAAGCGATTCTTGGCTTTTTGATCGGGACGGGCGTCGCGCTTGCCGGCGGCGTCTTGATGTCGCAGTCCCGGTTTCTGGAACGGACGCTGCTGCCGGTCGCCGTCTTGGCGAACGTTACCCCGATCGTGGCCATCGCTCCGCTGTTCATTATCTGGTTCGGCTTCGGAGCGCTCCCCAAAATTTTGATTTCCGCCATCTGCACGTTTTTCCCGATGCTGATCAATTCGATCACGGGCTTCCGTTCGATCGACGACAACAACTACGAATATTTGCGCTCGCTGCACGCCGGCAAATTCGAGATTTTCCTGAAGCTGCGCCTCCCGAACAGCTTGCCGTACATTTTTTCCGCCGCCAGAACGTGCATGAGCATGAGCGTCATCGGGGCGGTCGTCGGCGAAATGAACGGCGCGAGCGAAGGGCTCGGCAACGTCATCACGGTGTCGGGCAACTACATGCAGATGGAGCGGATGTTCGCCGCCATTATGCTGCTCGCCGCGATGGGGATTGTATTGACCGGCCTCGTGAAGGCCGTCGAGCGCAGGTTTTTGCACTGGCACAGCTCGGAACAGTGAAGGGCTCGGAGCAACAAAACGATAAAGCAGGGGAGAGGATTGGGGTTATGAAAACGAACAAAAAGGTTTGGGCAGTCATTGCGCTCGGCGTCTTGATGGCGGTTCTGGCCGCTTGCGGAGGGAACGGAAACGCTTCGGATTCGGCGGGTTCGGCGTCTCCGTCCGCTTCGCCGTCCGGCAGCGCCGGCGCTTCGCCTTCCGCGGAAGCGTCCGCTTCCGCATCGGCGTCCGCCGGGAATGCCGGCATCGATTGGGAAGCGCGGATCGCGGCAAACAAAGAAGCGGGCGAAATCAACTTCATGACCAGCTTCAACTATTCGGCTTCCCTTGCGAACGTCAACGCATGGGTGGCGGACGAGCTCGGCTACTTCGAGGAGCTGGGGCTTGACGTGAAGGTGCAGCCGGGGCTGGATGCCGACGGGATGAAGCTGCTCGCCGCCGGGCAGCTGCAATTCGCCCACGCCGGCTCGGGCAGCGTCGTCGTTCAGGCGGTGGCGAACGGAGCCGACATCAAGGGGATTTCCGTGATGGCTCCGGTCGGGTTGGGCGCGCTGATGGTGCTGGAGGATTCGGGAATCGACGACGTCAAGGACCTGGAAGGCAAAACGGTCGGCTACAAAGGAGCGATGGGCGCCAACTTCCTCGCGATGTTCAAAAACGGCGGCGCGGACGCCTCCAAAATCAAGCAGGTGTCCGTCGGCTTCGACCCGACCATTTTGAATACGGCGGACGTGGACGCCATTACGGTATTCAAATCGAACGAGCCGGCGACGATGGAGCGCCAGGGCTTCAAAGTGAAGCTGCTGTATCCGGAGGATTACGGCATCAACACGTCGTTCGGGGTCATGGTCGCGAACGGCGATTTCGCCGCCGAGCATCCGACGGCCGCGGAAGATTTCCTGAGGGCGATCATGAAGGCGCACGAATGGATTTTGGCCAACCCGGAAGAAACGATTGAATTGCTGGAAGCGAAGTCGGGCGGCAACTTCGACCTGGCCGTGGAAACGAACCGCCTGAAGGTGGAAACGGAGCTCGCCGCATCCAACAAGCACGAGGGACAAGGCCTTGGCTGGTTTACGCCCGAGCAATGGCAAGCGGAAATCGACATTTTGAACGATGCCGGCGTGCTGGCGCAAAGCGTGTCGGTCGATCAGGTGGCGGACAGCCGGTACGTTTCCGCGATTTACGACGGCGAACGATTGATTTGGCCCGAATAACGAAAGCCGATCCCCAAGCGGCTGCAAGAGGAGGAAAAAACCGTGCTGCAAACAAAGCAAATGGCGCTCAGGCACTTTTATTATCCGGTCATGCCGATCGAAGCTCTTCGAAACGGTCCTCAATCGTTCAAATTAATGGGACAAAACATCGTGCTGTGGCTGGACGAGCAGAACAAGCCGGCCGCGGCGATCGACCGGTGCTGCCACCGCACGTCGAAGCTGTCCAAGGGCTGGCTCCGCGAGGGCTGCATCGTCTGCCCGTATCACGGCTGGACGTTCAATCGGGACGGGAAATGCACCTGGTTTCCGCAATCGGAGCTGGAGGATCCGCCGAAGGTGTACAAAATCCAAAGCTACCGGTGCGAGGAACGGTACGGCTACGTTTGGGTCGCGCTGGAGGAACCCCTGACGGACATCCCGACGTTCCGGTATTCGGACGATCCGGGCTTTCGCAAAGTGGACGAGTTTTACGAAGTGATCCACTGCGCCGCCCTGCGCCTGATGGAAAACTCGTTCGACGTGGCGCACGTCAACTTCGTTCATAAAAACACGTTCGGCGACATCGACAACCCGATCCCGCCCAAGGTGACGATTTCCCAAAAGGAGTGGGGCTTCGAAGCCTATATGGAAATTCCGGTTCACAACAAATTGAACCAGAAGGTCAAGGCGTTGAACATGGACGAGGAAAGAACGGTGCGCAAGCAGCTCAGCGAATGGTTCATGCCGTTCATCCGGCAGACGAACATTACGTACCCGACGGGCTTGATTCACTCGATCGTCACGTGCGCCACGCCGATCGACGACGGCACCTGTCAACTGGTGCAGTTCGTCTACCGGAACGATCGCGAGGAGGACGTTCCCGCCTCGAGCATTATCGCCTTCGACCGAAACGTCGTCGACGAAGACATGGACGTGCTGGAAACGACGGAAATCAACGTCTCGATCGACTTGGCGAAAAAGCTGGAAAACCACATGCTTTCGGACCAGCCGGGCATTTTGATGCGGAAAATGCTGCTGGCGCTGTTGGAACGGCGAGGCGAGGCGGAAGCGAACTAGAGGTGGAAAAGATGAAGAAGAAAATACACTTCGGCTGGTTCACGGAATACGGTCCGATCGGGTGGGACAACCCGGATGCGACGGAGGGAGACTGGCGGCAGCCGGAGCTCTATCAGAAGATGGGCCAGCTGAGCGAGAAGGGCATGTTCGACTTCGCGCTGTTCGCGGACCATCTGGGCATCACGTCTTCCTTCGGGGACTCGATCGACCCTTACGTGAAATACGGCTTGAACGGCATCAACCACGATTCCACGCTGCTCGCCGCGATGGTCGCGGCCGCGACGAAGCATCTCGGCGTCGGCACGACCGTCTCGACGATGCTGACCCCGCCGTACGGGCTGGCGCGCCAGACCGCGTCGCTCGACCACCTGTCCAAAGGCCGCGTCGCCTGGAACGTCGTCACGACCGGAAACGTGGCCGGGTTTTTGAACTTCGGCATCGAGCAGCCGGAGCACGACGCGCGGTACGACATTGCCGAAGAGTACATGGAGCTGTGCTTTAAATTATGGAGCAGCTGGGAGCCGGATTCGGTTTTGATGGACCGCAAAACGGGCATTTTCGCGGATCCGGCCAAAGTGCGCCCGATCCGCTTCGAAGGCCGATACTTCAAGAGCCGCGGGCCGCTGAACGTGCTGCCGTCGCCGCAGGGCAGGCCGACGATCATTCAGGCGGGCGCATCGCAGCGCGGCAAGGACTTCGCCGCCAAATGGGCCGATGCCGTCATCGTCGGCATGCACTATTTGGATGACATGAAGGCTTATTACGACGACATGAAAGCGCGCGCGGCCAAATTCGGGCGCGATCCGGACCGGCTGAAGGTGTTTTTCATCGTCAAGCCGGTGATCGGACAGACCGAGGAACTGGTCGCCCGAAAGCTGGAGGCGCTTCGGAACCCGCCCGAGTCGGCCATCCATGCCGCCTTGTCCGCGCTTTCGTCCCGAATGAATTTCGATTTGTCGCGATTCAACCTCGACGAACCGCTTCCTCCGATCGACGAAAAGGACATTATGGGCGGGCAAACGACGCTGTCCCGGTTTTACACGGCCGGGCGCCGGCCGACGCTGCGGCAGGTCGCGATCGAAGAAGCCGCGGGCAACAAAGGCTCGATCGCGGGCACGCCGGAGCAAGTGGCGGACCAGCTGCAGCGCATCATGGAAACGGTCGGCGGCGACGGCTTCGTCGTCCGGGTTAACGTGCATGAGCAAGAATATATGCGGGAGTTCGTCGACACCGTCATCCCCGTGCTGCAGCGGCGGGGGCTGGCCCGCGAACAATATACGGGCAAGACGCTGCGCGAAAACCTGATGGAGTTTTAATCGGGCGTCCCGGCGATGGAGACTTGGCGAGGATAGGCGATGCTGGAGTCGGCCTAGGTTGGATTCGGTCGATGATGGTTTCGGCCGATGATGGATTTGGACTATGTTGGAGTCAGCCTATGTTGGATTTTATCCAACCGCCGGGGCGAGAAATGAGAAATTTCCGGTCTACAGTGGATTTTATCCAACGAAGATCGCAAATTTCGGACGGAATCATCAAAAAGGCCTCTCTTGATTGGACAAAATCCAGCGAAAGACGATGTGGGAAGCGAATAGGTCTCTCCTGATTGGACGAAATCCAACGAAGACAACGGGGGAGCAGAAGGGCCGCTTCTTCATTGAATGAAATCCGGCGGCGCCAATCCGGCATCACATTCTTTGTTTGCTGCCCGGCATTTAAACGTTAAAAAACCACCCGATGCGGGTGGTTTTTTGACAGCTTGACGTCACTCCGTTTTGAATTTCCCCGCCGCTTCCGCCAGCTCCTTCGTCAAGGAATCGATCGTCTCGACCATGCTGGCCAGCTGCTGCACCATCGCGGACTGCTCTTCCATCGTCGCCGTCACTTCTTCCACCGAGGCGGAAACTTCTTCTCCGGTAGCGGACAAGCTCTGGACGGAACCGAGCACGTCGTCCTTGTCGCCCGACATCGATGCGACTTCTTCGGCCATCCCCTTGATTTGCTCCGTAATTTCGCCGACGTTTTGGAAAATGGCGCGGAACGCTTCCCTTGCCTCTTCCACATAACGATCCTGCAAGCTCGACAATTCGCGGATTTCGTTTACGATATTATGGTTTCGGGCGACAAAAGAGATGTTCTGCTGGATGATATCGTGAATTTCGTTCGACTGCCGGGAGCTTTGCTCCGCCAGCTTGCGGATTTCCGTCGCGACGACGGCGAAGCCGCGTCCGTGCTCGCCCGCTCTCGAAGCCTCGATCGAGGCGTTCAAGGCCAGCAAATTCGTCTGCCCCGCGATATCCGCGATCGCCTCGGTGATGGAGCCGATGCTGTGGGAGCTCTCCTGCAGGTTTTTCGTAATTTCGCTGATTTTCAGCACTTCTTGTTCGTTCCGGTCCTTCGCTTCCGCCAGTTCTTCCATCACCTTGTTGCCGGAGTGGAACACGTCCACGATTTGTTCGGCCCGCTCCTTAATAGCGTTTGCCTGCTCCGAGAGGAAGCCGAACCGGACGCCGAATCCGGAAAACTTATCGACGATTTTCTCGGTGTCCTTCGCCTGCGACTCCATCGCGTTCGCGATTTCCGTGCTTGTTTTCGCCGTCTCCATTGCGGAGGTCGACGTTTGCTTGGCCGTTTGATCCAATTCGTAGGTGCTGGTGTTCAAAACCCGAATCGAACGGTTCATGTTCGAAATGAGCGCTTTATTTTGCTCCGCCATTCGATTGAAGCTGTCGGCCAGGTCCTTGAATTCGCCGCCGTAGTTGCCCTCGGCCTTTACCGTCAAGTCTCCGCTTGCAAGCCGGCCGAACAAGCCGTTCAATCGAACGAGCGGTTTCGTCATGTAACGGGAGAGCAAAATGCCCGCCGCGATCGCCACGACGAGCGCAATGATCGTAATAGCGACGACCCCGGTAAGCATGCTCTCAAGCGGCCGATTGATATCTTCGTAAGTGTCGGATACGACGACGACCCAATCCGCATTCGGAATTTTCGTGAAACGCATGTAGGTATCTTCGGAATCGATATCCCCCTGAATGATGTTCCCGGATGCCCGCTCGGCCAAAAATTCCGCGATGCCTTCCCCCTCGACCGGCTTTCCCTCCTGGCTCGGGTCCATCGAATGATAGAGCGTAATGCCGGACCGGCTCAGGATCGTCACATAGCCTTCTTCGTTAATTTTAACGTTTTTCAATTTATCGGTAAAAAAGTCGGTGCTGACGGTGGCGATAAACACGCCCATCACGCGATCGTTCGGATCTTTCACCGGTTGGGCGAACGTCACGACCAAATTGTTCGTGCCCCGGGAGATCAGGGCGTCGCTTATGACGCGGTTTCCTTCCATCGCCTGTTGAAAGTATTCGCGGTCGGAGAGGTCAAGCTGGAGCGAACCGTCGTTCGAGCTTGCCACGATGGTGCCCCGGCCGTCAATCAGGCTGAACGATTCGATGCCGGAAGTGCCTTGCAGGCTGGTTTTCAGCGTGTCGATGGCTTGCTGGAGATAAGGATTTGCCGCGGAGAAAAACTGGGCGTCGCTTTTTCCGGAATTCCGGTAATTCAGCAATTCGTTGTACGTGTCATGGGCCGATGCCAAATAAATGGATTGCTCCTGCAGTTGAACGGCCGACCACAAGCCTTCTCCGATCCGATCCCCGTTCGAGGCCATCTCTTCTTTGGCCTCCTTCGTCAGGACCGCCGATCCGGAAAAATAGAGCGAAACGCTCGTTCCCAGCAGCACGATGACGATGAGAAGGCTGATAAACAAAGGAAGCTTTACTTTCAGAGATACGCTTTTCCAATGAAATTTCTCTTTTTTGGTGACGTTCATGATGTCTTCGCTCCTAGTATTAGTGTTAGCCCCTCTATATATCGGCATTGACGAAGGCAGTCTGAACAGGCTTTTTTGATACCGATAAAAGTCGAAGCTGTCGGAAAATTCCCGGATCATGCCGAACGGCAAATGCCGATTTCGTTTACACCCGGAACGATGTACGGTAAGCTGAAATCGAGGGGTACCGGGAGGCGGTTGTCGAGTGAAGTTTGCAAGAAGCATCATGAAGCATGTCCTTGAGCACAAGCTGTTGCTTTGCATTTTTTTGATTAGCGTCGTTCTCGAAGTGGCCTATGCGGTAGCCGCGCCCGTCAGCCTGCAGTACCTGGTGGACGAAGCGTTCGTGCCGAAAAATTTCGACGCGTTTCTGATCATTCTGGGCGTTCTGCTCGGCGGGGGGCTTCTCAGCGTTTGCGCCAACTTTGCCGGCGACTTTTCGCTCGGCAAGCTGAGCGGAGAAGCGATTCGAAAGCTGCGGGGCGAGCTGTTCGCCCATTTGCAAAAACAGTCGTTCCCGTTTTATCAGCGCTACCGGATCGGCGACCTGGTCACCCGTTTTTCGGCCGACATGGGCTCGATCGAACGGGTCATCCGCGGTTCTTTTCCGTTGTTTTTGCGGGATTCGCTTTCCGCATTGCTGGGACTTGCGATGCTGTTCTCCATTGAGTGGAAGCTGACGCTCGCCGTCATGGCCGGCTCCGTGCTGATGTTCGCGGGCCCCAAGCTGGTGCAGCGCCGCGCGGAAACGGCCAACTCGAACTATAAGGAAGCGCAGGAGCGTTTTGCCAATACGATCGATGAAATGGTGAAGGGCCACGGGACGATCCGAAACCTGCACCAGCAGACCCGGTTCCGGGAGCTCGCCGCCCGGCAAATCCGGGAGCTGTTTTCGTTCGGCCTGAAAGTGCATGTTGCGAATTCCCTGATGGAAAGGCTGCCTCTGGTTGCATTGCTTGCGTTAAACGGGCTCATGATCGGTTTCGGCGGCTATCTGATTTTTAACGATCAAATGACGGTCGGCGGCTTTATGGCGTTTTTTACGTTGTTTATGAGCGTCGGACAGTCCGTCTCGAACTTGTCCTACTTGATTCCGAATCTGATCGAATCCGGGGTCAGCTTTCGCCGAATCGGAGACATATTCGAACAGAAGCCGTCCGTTCCGGAGGCGTCCGACCCGTTCGCGCTTCCCGGTTTCGCCGCGTCCATCCGGATGGATCGGGTAACCTTCGGCTACGACGGCCAAGCCGATCAATTGAAGGACGTCAGCCTCGACATCGCGGCCGGAAGCTACGTGGCATTCGTCGGCCCGAGCGGTTCGGGCAAAAGCACCGCGCTGCAGCTGCTGGCCCGTTTTTACGATCCGCGGGAGGGGGCGGTTTTCGTTGACGGCTGCGATTTGCGGAACGTCGGCGAAGCCTCCCTTAGAAGGGCGGTCACGATGGTGACGCAGGACACCTTTTTGTTTTATGCGACGGTTCGGGACAATTTGGTTTTGGACAACGCGGAGCTCACGGAAGAGGATATGATCGAAGCCGCCAAACTGGCGCGCATCCACGACATTGTCGCGGGCTGGCCGGAGGGATACGATACGTGGATTCATCGGGAGGGAGGCTCCCTGTCGGGCGGCGAACGCCAGCGGCTCGCCATCGCCAGGGCGCTTCTCCGGAATCCCCAGATTCTGCTGCTGGACGAAGCGACGTCCGCGCTCGATCCGGCGGCCGAGGCCGACATTAACGGGCTGATCGATAACCGCCTCCGGGACAAAACGATCGTCTCCGTTACCCATCGGCTTGCATCCGTCGTCAACGCCGATAACATCTACGTATTCAACGAAGGCCGGATCGTCGAATCCGGAACGCACGCTGAGCTGTTGCGGCTTGGCGGATTGTATGCCGATTTGTGGGACAAGCAGAACGGGTTTCGCCTGTCGAGGGACGGCCTGCGCGCCTCGGTCGACGCGGAGCGGCTGGCCCGGCTGCCGTTTTTCGCGGGAATCGACCTCGGGTTGCTCGGCAGCATCGCGGAGCTGTTCGAGAGCGAAACGTGCCGGGAAGGGACGGAGCTCGTGCGGGAAGGAGACGAGGGCCGCCAATTTTACATTATCGTTCGCGGGAAATTCGAAGTCGCGAAGACGATCGCCGGAGGAGGCGAGAAACGGGTGGCGGTGCTGCAGGACGGCGATCATTTCGGCGAAATCGCCCTGCTGAAAAAGATCCCCCGTACGGCAACCGTCAGGTCGCTCGTTCCGTCGATGCTGCTGACGGTGCGGAGGGAGTCGTTCCACCGATTGATCGAAGAGCATCCGCAGCTGCAGCAGACGCTGGAGCGGACGCTGCTCGAGCGCACAACCCCGAGGATTTCGCGATAAAGCCGGTTTTGATTGGACAAAATCGGACAAAATCCACGGAAGCTCTGTCGCACCGCGAGATGAAGTGTCGGCTAACGGCCGGTCAGTCGGCCAACGCCGTCGTCGCCCAGCGCTCCTCCATCGCCTGCCAGAACATTCGCATCGCGGGGGTGACAAGCTTGTTTCGGTGGCGCACGGCATAAATATGCCGATTGGCGGACCAGCCGGGAATGTTCCGCGACCGCAGCTTGCCTTCGGCCACCTCCGTCCGAACGCAGGCGCCGGCGATCATGCCGAAGCCGATCCGGTGCAGGACGGCCGCCTTGAGCGCTTCGGAGCCGGATACCTCCATCGTCGTCTCGAGCGCCACGCCGTTTGCCGCCGCCCAGTCGTCGATCAGCTTGCGGCTGATCGATCCCTTCTCGTGGGAAACGAAGGGATGCGCGGTCAACGTTTCGGGCGAAACGTCCCCGGCTTCGGCCAGCGGATGCTCCGGATGAAAGACGAGCATCAGATCGTCCCGCGTCAGCGGTAGCGCGACAAGATCGGGATCCTCGATCAGCGTCTGCGAAATGATGCCCAAATCGAGCTCGTATTGCTTGATTTTCTCCAGAATAAACGACGCGGGCCGGACATCGAGCAGGATCGACAGCCGGGGATAATCGCGTTTGAGCCGTCCCAGCAGCGGCGGCAGCATGTACGTGGCCGGCGTGTGCGTGCTTCCGATCGACAGCTTCCCCATTTGAAACCCTCTGTACACTTCCATCGTCGACTCCGCTTCCGAGGACAAGGCGCTGATTTGCGATGCGTAATGGTAGAAGGCCTCCCCGGCTTCCGTCAGCCGGATGACGTGGTACGATTTCGTGTGAAACAGCGATACGCCCAGTTCCTCCTGCAGCTTGTTCAGATGGAACGTGACGGTAGGCTGGGTAATGTCCAGCTTTTGCGCCACCAAATAAAGCTTTTGAAGCTCGACGGCGAGAACAAACGCTTTCAACTGCTGCAGATTCATGGAAATTTCTCCTTTCGGACGGGTCCTCTCAATAAATTCTCTATACGCTTGCTTTCTTGATCATAGATAATATGAATCTTAACTTATATTTCATAGATTTGATTTAACTTCGTGTTAACGCGGGGTTAATTCATCGAAAATCCGCCGCTTGTACACTGAAGAGGAGATCGGGAAGGGAACCCGATAATCGCTTCAACAAACGGAGGGTGACATGAAAACGAAACAAGGAAACAAGGGTCATCTGCTGGCGGCGCTGATGGCGGCCGTTCTGCTGCTTTCGGCTTGCGGGGCCGGCAACGGAAATTCGAACGCGGGCGGTTCGGGAACGGGCGCGCAGAGCGCTTCCCCGAGCGCGTCGCCGAGCGCTTCCCAGGAGGCGCAAGGAGCCGCGGCAAGCGGCGAGGCTTCCGAAGATACCGGGGAGACGATTTACTTGTACGGTAACGATTTCGTCGACTTTATCGCGCCGAAGTTTGCCGAGGAGACCGGCTACAAGATCGAAGCCGTACATTACGGCGGCGGCGAAGCGCTGGCCAAAATCGAGGCCGAGCAAGGCAATCCGCAGTGGGACGTGCTTATGATGGACGGGCACGGGTCCGTCCGCAGCCTCGCCGACCGCGACTTTCTGCTGACGGGCTGGCAGCCGGACAATCTCGGCAGCCTGTCCGAAACCGGGGCTTCGCACGTGCCGGAGGATCTGGCCTACTTCCCGGTCGGCATTCACGCCTCGGGCGTCATCGCCTACAACACGAAGCTCGTAACCGACGACAAGGCGCCGAAAACGTGGGACGAGTTTTTCGCGTTCGAAGGCACGGTCGGCCACGCCGATCCGGCGGTGGCGGCTCCCGCGTACCCGCTCGTTTCCGCCCTGTTTGAAAAATGGGGAATCGAGGAGGCGGAGCGGAAGTACGAGCAGCGCTTCAAGGACGGAATGAACATTTATCCGAAAAACGGTCCGGTCGGCAACGCCCTGCTCAGCGGGGAAATTCAGGCAGCGGCCCTTCAGGAGCATAACGCATACGAACTGAAGCTGTCGGGAGAGCCGGTCGAGGTCATCTGGCCGGAGGAAGGCGCGCCGGGAAGCCTGCGGGTCGT
Source organism: Cohnella massiliensis (assembly GCF_900169535.1). NCBI lineage: Bacteria > Bacillati > Bacillota > Bacilli > Caryophanales > Paenibacillaceae > Cohnella > Cohnella massiliensis. The sequence goes on along the minus strand of NZ_LT821258.1, from coordinate 243,948 downwards.
CGCCATCAGCAAGCACACGAAAAACCCGGCCGCGGCCAAGGCGTTCGTCGAGTACATGCTGAAGCCGGAAACGCAGCGGATGATGACGGAAATCGAATCGACGGAAAGCTTTTTCACCCCGCTCGCCGAAGGCGTGGAAGGAAGAAGCGAGCGCGAGGCGGACGGCAAATTCCTGCTGCCGTCGGCCGAATGGGCGGCGGAGCGCGAGGTGGAGATCAAAACGTGGTTCGCGGATCAAAACGTAAAGTAGGAGCCATGCGATGAAAGCCTCGGAAGCGCGTTGGGGAGGCGGGGTCACCCTCCTCCTGTTTCTTTTTATTTTTTTGCCGCTGCTTGCCGTATTGATCAATGTCGTCTTTCCGGGCTTTTTCTTCGGGAAGTTCGAATACGGGGGCTTCGGGCTTGTCGGCGAAATTTTCCATCGCCCGTTGTGGCGGCAGTCGTTATGGAACTCGCTGCTGCTCGCCCTAGGCGCCGCCACGCTCGGCACCGTCATCGGCGGCGCGCTCGCCGCCGTCCGCGCGCGTTGGAACTTCGCCGCGGGACGATTGCTGGATACGGCGGCATGGCTGCTGCTGATCGCGCCTTCGTTCATGATCGCCCAAGGCTGGGTGCTGTTCGCCAGCGCGGACGGCCTCGTTCACCAGTGGCTCGGCTGGACCTGGGCGACGTCGTTTATTTTTTCGCCGTCCGGGCTCGTGTTTGTCATGGCGCTCAGCAAATTTCCGCTGGCGTATCTCGCGATCGTAGCGGCGACGGAATGGAACGTCCGGCAGTTCGGCCAGGCGGCTCGGCTGAACGGCGCCAAGCCGTTTTCCGTCTGGAGGACGATTGAGCTTCCGCTCGCCCTGCCGTCCTTCCTTGCGGGCTGGACGCTCGTGTTCATGGATACGATCGGCGATTTCGGCCTTCCGGCCGCTTTGGCCACCGTCTACAAATTTCCGACGCTGACCTATTCCATTTACTCGGCGATATACCAGTCGCCCGTCCGCTTCGACATGGCGGGGGTGCTCGCCTTTTATCTCGTCGTGCTGCTCGCGCTCGCGATGACGCTGCTGCTGTTTGCCGTCCGGCGTTCGCGGTTCGATTTTCTGAACGCCAAAGCGGTCCGAACCGCGCAGGAAAAACCGCGGCACGCCTGGGCGTACAACGGGGCGGTCGGCGCCTTCCTGCTTGTCTGCCTCGGCGTTCCGATCGGATCGAGCGCCGCCGTGTCGCTCCTGAAGCGAACGGGAGAGGGATTCGCCGCGAACAACCTGACGCTGGAGCATTACCGAAGCCTGTTCGCGGGCGTCGCGGGCGACCACCGGCTGCTCGGCTATCTGGAAGGTCTGTACCATTCGCTTTCGATCGCCGCCGTCGCGGCCGTGTTCAGCATGCTGATCGGGTTCGTCACGGCCTATGTGCTGAGCTTTACCGAGTCCCGGTTCAAATCGGCGCTGCAGCTGTTTTCGGTCGTATCGCTGGCCGTTCCGGGCGTCGTGCTGGGCATCGGCTACATTTTTATCTGGAACCAGAAATGGCTGGAGCCGATTGGCCTCCATCTGTACGGCACCCCGGCGCTGCTCGTCGTCGCCGGAATTGCCGGCGCCATTCCTTACGCCGTCCGGGTGCAGATGGGCGCGTTCGGCACGCTGTCCGGCACGATGCTCAAGGCCGCGGCCATCCAGGGCGCCGGCGTGTTCGACCGGATGCGGCATATCGTGCTGCCGCTTGTGCGGCAGTCGCTGCTCATGGCGACGCTGGCGTCGTTCGGCACGAGCATTTTCGATCTGGCGCTGGCGTCGATGCTGAAGCCGGCCAATTATTCGCTGATGCCGCTTGTCATCGACAAAGCGTTCGAATTTTCCCAGTACGGCTATGCGACCGCCGCGACCGTCGTCAGCTGCGCGATCGTCGTGCTGTTGATCCTGGCGCTGCAGACGGCCGGACGCTGGCTGTTCCGCCGCCTGGACCGAAACCGTCTTTAGGAGGACAACCGATTGAGTGCGATTTTAAAACTGAAAGGCGTTTCGAAAGCGTACGGAACGCAGCAGGTGCTGAAGCCGATTTCGTTCGAGGTCGGGGAGGGGGAGCGCATCTGCATTCTCGGCCCTTCCGGCTGCGGCAAATCGACGCTGCTCCAGCTCGTGGCCGGGCTGGCCCGCATCGACGAGGGCGAAATCGAAATGAACGGCGTCGTCGTGGAACGGGGGAACCATTATGTGCCGCCCGAAAACCGTCCGATCAATATGGTGTTTCAGGATTACGCGCTATGGCCGCATATGTCGATCCGGCAAAATATCGAGTACGGCATGAAGCGGAGGAAGGTGCCGAAGGGCGACATGGAAAACCGGCTGCGCCGGCTCCAATCGCTGCTGAAGCTGGACGGGCTGCTGGAACGGCTGCCGGCTCAGCTGTCCGGCGGCCAGCAGCAGCGGGTCGGCATCGCCCGGGCGCTGGCGACGGAGCCGAGGCTGCTGCTGATGGACGAGCCGCTGTCCAACCTGGACGTCAAGCTTCGGACGGATATGCGAAGCGAGCTGGCCGGCCTGCTCGGCGACTTGTCCATCGCCACCCTGTACGTGACGCACGACCGGATGGAGGCGTTCACGATCGCCGACCGGATTCTCGTGCTGCGGGAAGGCGGCATCGATCAGATCGGCAGCCCGTCCGAGCTGTTCGAGCGCCCGGCGACCCCTTGGGTGGCTCAATTGATGGGCTATCACAACCGGTTGAAGGTCCGGTTCGGAGATGCCGCGGATTCGGTCGTCCTGGCGGCGGGCCGGCCGGTCGAGGGCGTGCGAATGACGCCCGGCGCCTACGCGGGCGCCGGCGTCATGATGCTGCATCCGGAATCGATTTTCGTATGCGAAGGTTCCGTGTCGGACGGCGGGAACCGGCTCGAAGCGAAGGCGATTCGGGCGATCTACGAGGGGACGAGGTGGCGCCTGATCGTCGAGACGGCCGACGGACAGCCGCTCCATCTGTTCCATGACGAAAGGGTGGAGCCGGACGCGCGGCTGACGCTTCGTTTGCCCGCGCAAAGCGTCATGCTGTACGCGGATCCGGCTCGTTCGGCGGATGGGTAGGCTGTTCGCGGCGTCCGACATCCACGGGCACGGGCACCTGCTGGAATGCCTGCTGGACCGGGCGGGGTACGTGCCGGGAACGGACCGGCTGATTCTGCTGGGCGATTACGTCAACAAAGGTCCGGATTCGGCGGGTACCTTGGATCTGGTGCACCGGCTGTGCGCCGAAGGGGCGGTCGCGCTGCAGGGCAACAATGAGCGCAAATGGCTTGCGGGCGTGCCGGTCGCGACCGTTCCGGATGGGCTGGCGGCGGCACGTTATCGCCGTTTTATCGCCGGCATGCCGCTGTGGACGGAGGACGACGGTTTTTTGTTCGTGCACGCCGGCTTGCGTCCGGGCATTCCCCCGGGGGATCAAACGCCGGAGGATTTGACGGAAATCCGGGAGCCGTTTTTCCGCTCCCCCGCTATTCCGGGCAAAATGGTCGTGTTCGGCCATACGTCGACTTACCGCTTCGGCCTCAGGCCGGACGAGCTTTGGCTCGGAGACGGCAAGCTCGGCATCGACACGGGGGCCGGTCACGGCCTTTTTTTGAGCCTGGTCGAATTGAGCGAGGGCTTGCAGTGGACGGTTTCCGTCTCGCCTCCGTATGCGGTCAGGCAGGTTCGACTGCGGCGGCCGCCGTTGAGCGCAAAAGGAACTTATTAGCGGCCGAAACGGTCCGTTATTCGGGGCATCGCCGAAAAAAGGTAACTAACGGCGTAAGTAGGCCGTTAATTCGTTTAAGCGAGGCCGAAATCGGCCCGGCAACGGGAATAACGGTCGCTAGAGGCCGTTATTTGCGAAAAATCCCGCACTGCGAGCAAATAACGGCACCTGAAGGCCGTTAATTCGTTTGAGCGAGCCCGAAATCAGCCCGGCAATGGGAATAACGGTCGCTAGAGGCCGTTATTTGCGAAAAATCCCGCACTGCGAGCAAATAACGGCACCTGAAGGCCGTTAATTCGTTTGAGCGAGACCGAAATCGGCCCGGCAATGGGAATAACGGTCGCTAGAGGCCGTTATTTGGGAAAAATTCCGCAGTGCGAGCAAATAACGGCGCCCGGAGGCCGCTAATTCGCTTGAGCGAATTTATATGAAATTTCGAACAAGCCGGCCGGAATTCGGAGTCCGATGGGTGAGTTTGTATGAAATTTCGCACAAAACGGCCGGAATTCGGAGTCTGGAGGGGGATTTTGTATGAAATTTCGAACAAATCGGCCGGAATTCGGAGTCCGGAGGGGGATTTTGTATGAAATTTCGAACAAAACGGCCGGAATTCGGAGTCTGGAGGGGGATTTTGTATGAAATTTCGAACAAAACGGCCGGAATTCGGAGTCTGGAGGGGGATTTTGTATGAAATTTCGAACAAAACGGCCGGAATTCGGAGTCCGGAGGGGGATTCTGTATGAAATTTCGAACAAAACGGCCGGAATTCGGAGTCTGGAGGGGGGGTTGTATGAAATTTCGAACAAATTGCCCGGGATTCGGAGTCCGAAGGGAGAGTTTGTATGAAATTCGAACATAGTGGGTTGCCAGCCGTCCCAAACTACGCGCGTGAATGTCGACACTCTCCGCTCAATCCTTAGCTGGAAGTCAAGACCTTCAACTGCTTCTCTTGGTAGGCTCCCGTACCCGTTAACGCATAAACTATGCAATCGCACGACCAATCCTCGCACGGTACGGGATGCGACCAAGAGCATGAGATCGACGCAAGCACTCTGCGTACAAAACGGCGCCTTCAGATGCTTTAGGCACAGCTCGGCGTATTACATCGACGCAGACGCTTTGCGCGCAAAACTGTATCTTGGGCTAAGTACCGTGCGGCGATACGCCGTTACAAATTACGAAGTAGCGAAACGGTCGAGCTGCTGCAGCAGCTCGCAGCCGTGCCCATCCCGTACCGTTCACCACCCCGTCGCAGCTTTAAAAGCCGCTTTCGTACCGACTACCCTGCCGCATGCTGCCTGTGCCCGTCGCAACCGTGCAGCAGCCCGTACTGTTTCCACCATTCCCCAGCCAAACCGGCGACCAACACCCATGCTGCCTGTGCCCGTCGCAACCGTGCCGCAGCCCGTACTGTTTCCGCCATTCCCCAGCCAAACCGCCGACCAACAACCATGCTGCCTGTGCCCGTCGCAACCGTGCAGCAGCCCGTACTGTTTCCGCCATTCCCCAGCCAAACCGGCGACCAACAACCATGCTGCCTGTGCCCGTCGCAACCGTGCCGCAGCCCGTACTGTTTCCGCCATTCCCCAGCCAAACCGCCGACCAACAACCATGCCGCCGTGCTTTCGCTAGCCGCCGTACCCCGACTTTTCCGCTGGACTTCGGCCTTTCCGCCGTGCCCGGCCCTTCGCCGTACCGCCGCCCCTTCGCCGTTCCGCCATCCCGCGGCCGCCTCAGCCTACCGCTTCCTTCATTCGGCCGTAATAGCTGGAATGGTCGTTGTCGAAGCTTTTGTGCTCGTCCAGCATGCCTTTGGCCGTCGCGTCGTTCCATTCGTCGGGATCGAGCAGCCGCGTCTTCTCTTGCTTCAAATGCTCCTGCAGGCCGTGAAGACGGCTGAGCAGCGCATCCATTTCCTCCGGGCTGAGCAGATCCTCCATGACGGCAACAAGCTCCTCGTCGCGCAGCGCGAGAATTCGCTCGGCCAGCTCCTTGTCCACGAAGCGGCTTATGCCGGGGAATTCCTTCCTCCCTTTGGCGACGGTTTTAATTTTGCCGAACGCCATGTCGTTGTCGATGCCGGTAACCCCGAGCACGCGGCCGCTTTCGTCGAACTGGATGAAAAAGTTGCCGAAGTGCCGGTCGACCTGCATCGCGAGCGCATCGATCAGCTGCAGGCGGGACAGGCAGCGCTGCAGGTTCGAATCGTGCAGATCGATCGCCGGCAGCCCGCCTTCCTGCCCCGGTCCGCTTGCGCCCTCGGCGAGTTGCCCGCCCTTCATCAGCGAGCCCGCCTGTTTCCCTTGCGCTTTCAGCATGAAGGTGCCCTTTTGAATTTCGGTTCCCGTGTTGCGCAGCGCGAATTCGGTCCGGGCGATGACCCCGGCGCCGAGCAGCTGATCGAGCCGCGACATGGCCACGTTGCGCTCGGCGAGGCGCGCGCTTTTCAAATCGATGCCCGCATGGTCCCTGGCGACCCAGGCCTCGTCTTCGGCCTTGTTGAATTCGGCCTCGGAAGCCGTGGGAGGGAGCTCGTCGCCGGTCAGGATGACGTCCTTCGTTTCCTTGAACACGCCCTCGTCCCCGATCCCGCTTTCAAAAAACGAAACGCTGTTCAGATTGCCGCGATCGACGGCCCCCGTCGCCATCGCGTTATCCAGCTGAACGGTTTTGAACGGGGAGGCGCTCGTGATGAGCTTCCACTTCGGCTTTTTCATTTCCGGATGGCGCTTGTGCTCCTCGACCGTCGACTGGACGGCCAGCTTTTCCATCGGAATCGCGCGTTTCAGCCTTCGCATGTAGGCGGTTTTTTTGTCGGCTTTCTTGTCCGCGATGTATTGCTCCGCCGCGTTCTCGACCGTGGCGTAAAGGCCCATGACGTGCTCGAGCTGATCGTCCATCTCCGCGGGAGCTTCCCCGAGAACGGTACCGTCGACATAGCGGTCGAAGGCTTCGATTTTGTCGAGGACGCCGCGGTAACGCGTGCTGTTTTCCTTCAAATTTTCCTTCATCTTTAAGAAGCGGCCGACGCGCGTGCCGGCTACCTTGTTTTTGACGTGCTCTTTCGGAGGGCCGAGCTCGCCGATCACGTCCTGCTTGCTCGGCAAGCGCTGGATCGGCTGCGCTCCCGCCCCTCCGGCCGTCCGAGCCGCGGCCTCGCTGCCCGCGACTCGCTGGATCGCGCCCGCAGCCGGGATGTCGGCGTCGGCGGCCTTGGCCCCCAGCTCGTCCGCTTCGCGCTCCAATGCCGGATCGTCGTTGAGCGGGACGCCGGACGCCGTCGCGCCGGTCGGGACGACGCGGCCCGCCTTTTGCTGCAGCACGTGCGCAAGCTCGTGGCCGAGCATCCGCTGGCCGTCCCGGCTGTGAGGGGCGTACTGCCCCGGAGCGAAATGGATGTCGGTCCCCTGGGCGTAGGCGAGCGCCCCGGCCTGCGTCGCGGACGCGGAATTCGGGTGAATCGCGACATCGGAAAAATCCGCCCCGAACGCGGCTTCCATTTTCGCGAGAACTTCGGCCGGCATGCCGCCGGGTCCGGTTTTTCGCTGCAGCGGAGCCGCTGCTGTAGCGGCTTCGTGCGCGCCGTCCCGCAGCCGCTGCAGGGAAGCCTGGTTCCCCTGAACGGAAAGCCGCTGCATCGCAAGCAGCAGATCGGGCGGGGAGGCGGCCCGCCGTTGAAGCGGCGAGGGACTTGCCTTGCCTAAGCCCGAATAAGGAGAGGAAACGGCCTTGTCGCCGTTTCGGAAAGTACGGGAACGTTCCAAGTTATGCACGCTCTTTTCCTGAATGAACGAATCTGCGGAATCGAATCTATCGACCCCGAATCGACTCTATTATAACTCAACTTGGGCGTATCTGCGGGGCTGCGCGCGCCGAAACGGGGGAGAATTGAATCGAATAAAAAAGGGTTGACAGCGATAAACGGCTGAATTATGATAGTGTAATTTAAAAATTTAGGCATACAAATTTCGATTTCGAAATGCCTTCGCCTTACGACGGACAAGCTTTTGCCCGCCGCCCCTGCAGCGCCGTTTCGAATTCCATTCAACAATTAAATTTACATAGATTTCTTTGACGAACCGAAATAAACACAAACAAGACCCGGGGGAGACATGGAGCTATTTGTCGGATTGGATTTTCCGTTCGCCGTGAATCAAGAGCTGGAGCAAATTCAAAAAAGGCTGCGCCGTTTCGACCCGTCGGGCAAATACGAACCTCCGGAAAACTACCACCTGACGCTCCGCTACATCGGGGAGCTGCCGGAGGCGGAATCGGTAACGGCGAACCTCGAACCGATCGAATGCAAGAGGTTCCGGCTGCGGCTTCATGAACTCGGCATGTTCGAAAATCCCGAAAAAACCGTGATCTGGGTCAACGTGACGGGGGAGAACGAGGCGCTGCAAACTCTTCAGCGAAGGATCGACCGCACGCTGACCGACGCGGGCGTTCAGGTGGAGCGGTTCTCCTTCGTTCCCCACATCTCGCTCGCCTATGACTGCCGAAACTCTCTTTCCGATTATTTTTCGTCTTGCGAGGTTACGCCGTTATCCTTTGAGGTATCGGACTTTCATTTGTATGTCGTGCACCGTTCTCCGGAAGGCTCCCGTTTTCGAAAGATCAGAACGTTCAATTTGACGGAATGAGGGATCGGGCGATGAATGAGAAAACGATACCGATTATTTGCATTAACGACTTCCATGCCGAAATTTTCGAAACCGAACATGCTCTCGGAAGCGCCAAGCTCAGCGGGCTGGTGAAGAGCTTCAAGACGGAACACCCGCATGCGATCGTCGTTTTCGGCGGCGACAACTACAAAGGGGATCCCGTGTCGGAGCATCTGTCCGGCGAGCCCGTCACCTATTTGATCAAAAGCCTGGGAGCGAAAGCTTCCGCCGTCGGCAATCACGAATTCGATTTCGATTTGGAAACGCTCCGGGGCTGGTCGCGGCAAGGCGATTTTACGTTCGTCGCCGCCAACGTGCTGGACAAGCGGACCGGCCGCATCGCCGAAGGGTTCGAGCCCTACGCGATGATCGAGGCCGACGGCGCTAAAATCGCCTTCATCGGGCTTTCTACCGTCGAGCAGCTGGACCGGCCCCCTTACCCGGAAGACATTCGCGCGCTGGAAATCGTGAACGGCGCCCGGGAGGCCCGGAAGTGGGTCGCGTTTTTGAACGGCGGGGGAGACCCCCGGGGCAAACCGGACGCGATCGTGGCCCTTACGCACTTCGGCTTGAAGCATACGGCCGACCGGACCGCGCTCATCGGGGAAGAAGCGATCGACCTTTGCCGGCAAGTGCCCGAATTGGCGGGCGTGTTTACCGCTCACTGGCACCAGTTCATCAGCGCGGATATCGGCGGGATTCCCGTCGTTCAGGGAGGCGGAAACGGCAGGGGCTTTGCCGTATTGACGCTGCGCCTTTCGCCGGAAAATCGGCTCCGGAGCGTAATCCCCGGTTTCGTGGACGGCAGCGGCCGGATCGAAGAAATTCCGGCGGACGAGGACGTGCGGCTGCGAACGGACGAATTCAAGCGGCAAGCGATGAAAACGCTCGGCGCCGTCGTCGGACGGTTGGAGGAGGACATCGTTCATAAATCCCCGGTTACGGCGGAAGTGGATATGGAAGGCACCCCGCTCACCAAGCTGGCGATCGACGTCATGCGCGAACAGACCGGATGCCCCATCGCGATGCTGTATTCGGGCCGAATGGGGCTCGGTCTTCCCAAAGGCGAAGTGACGCTGTACCAGCTTCTCAAGCTGTTTTATTTCAACGACGAAATCGTGACGATGAAGCTCGCGGGCGCGGATCTGATCAAAAACATCGAAAACGGCATCTGCACGCTGCGCCGGGAGCGCGCGTCGCCCCTCGCCTTCGGAGGTCTCCGCGTCGACGCGGATTACGACAGGCCTTACGGCCGCCGGATCGAATCCGTCGTGCTGGAAAACGGCCAACCGCTCGAGCCCGATCGCGAGTACGACATCGCCGTCGACGAATTTATCGCTTCGAACGAAATGGGCTACGATTTTTCGGCGGGGACGGAGCGGAAGCATACGGGCGTTTTTTTGCGCGACAGGATGATTCGGGCCATCGAGGAGCGGGGCGGGCTCGCGGCCGAGTACCCGGTATACCTGAAAGTGAAAAATAAACAATAGAGAGACATAAGGGAGACGGAGACCGTATGAAGGTGAGTTTGGAACGATTGACCAAGACGTTCGACGAAAAAGGAAAATCTTCCCGCGCCGCGGTAAACCGACTGAACGCCGAAATCAAATCGGGAACGCTGACGGGGCTGCTCGGCCCTTCGGGCTGCGGCAAGTCGACCCTGCTGTTCATGATCGCGGGGCTTCATTCGACGACGGAGGGGAAAATATGGTTCGGCGAACAAGAGGTCACGAATCTCCCGTCCGAAAAACGCGGAGTCGGGCTCGTCTTTCAAAATTATGCGCTGTATCCGCATTTGACGGCCCGGCAAAATATCGCGTTCCCGCTGCTCAATTCCAAAAATTTAAAAGCGCAAACGCAAAAAAAGCTGGACGAGCTTGTCAAGGAGCAAGGCGTCAATGCAAAGTACAAAAGCTATGTCGATTCGCTTGTCGCCGAAACGGCGAAGCTGGTGGAGATTTCGGACTATTTGGACCGAAAGCCGTCCGAGCTGTCCGGCGGACAGCAGCAGCGGGTCGCCATCGCGAGAGCCCTGATCAAAAATCCGTCCATCCTGCTGCTTGACGAACCGCTGTCCAATCTGGACGCGCGGCTGCGGATTCAAACCCGCGAAGAAATCAGGAGAATCCAGCAGCGGTCGGGCATCACGACGATTTTCGTCACGCACGATCAGGAAGAAGCGCTCAGCATTTGCGACGAAGTCATCATTTTAAAAGAAGGCACCCTTCAGCAGCAAGGCACTCCGCAAGACGTGTACGATCATCCTTCCAATCAGTTCGTAGCCCAATTTTTAGGGAACACTCCGATAAATATCCTGAAAGGAAAAATCGAGAGCGGCAAGCTGTACGTCGGCGAAACCGAATGGCTCTCCCTCCCCAAACCGCTTCCGGATCAACGAGTGAACGTCGGCATCCGGGCCGAGCACGTATTGGCCGCATCGTACCCGCGTCAGCAGACGCTGCCGGTCAAGGTCGTGAAGTCTTTCCGAACGGGGGGCGCCTTTACGGCGGAAGGCCAGCTGCCGGACGGACAAACGCTAACCTTCCTCAACGACAGAAACGACCCGTACCGGGAAAACGATTTGTTGCGCGTGTACGTCCGCCCGCAGACGATGAGCATCTTCGACGACAAAGGAGATCGGATCCTGGAATGTTAAGGAAAAAGCGGAATCCAGCGAAAGCGCGCTACGACAATTCGGCCTACCTGTACCTGCTCCCGGCGTTTCTGCTCATGGGCATTTTCACGGTTTATCCCGTTATCAATACGTTTGTCACTTCGTTTAAGCACGACTTTCAGTTTTTGACGGGAAACTACGCGGGGCTGAGCGCGACGCATTATCTCGATGTCGTAAGCGACCCGGTGTTCCGAAGGGCGCTGCTGAACACGATGTTCATCGCTTTTGTGTGCGTGCCCGGCTCGATGCTCGTTTCGCTCGTCCTGGCGCTCGGCCTTCATTCGATCAAGCGGCTGCAAGGGTTCTATTTGACGATCTTTTACCTTCCCCAGGTAACCAACGTCATTGCGGCCGGACTGGTGTTCTCCTTTATTTTCAATACCCATTTCGGTTTGATGAACGCCGTTCTCGGCTGGTTCGGCATCGAACCCGTCGCGTGGATCAGCGGCGAGGGAATCGTCGGGTCGCAGGAGCGGTATAACGAGGCCTATATGCGAAGCCTTTTCGTTCTTTTCGTGAACAACGTGTGGGACGGGCTGTCGCTTCATGTGCTCCTCTTTTTGGGCGGGCTTCAAAACATAAACAAGCAGTATTACGAAGCCGCGAGCGTGGACGGCGTAAGCAAATGGACGGTTACCCGCAAAATCACGCTGCCGCTGCTGTCCCCGACGACAATCTTTATTTTCGTCACTTCAGTCATTTTCGCATTTCGGGCCTATGCCAACGTCGTCGCCCTGTTCGGCGGCTCCTACGGGCCCCCGGGCGACAATTCCAAGATGATGATCACGCTCGTCGGATACATCATGGACGCCCTCGGCAATTATTTGACGCCGGGAGCGGTCAGCAGCGCCGGGGCGGCGGCGGTCGTTCTGGTGCTGATGGTGATGATCGTCGTCTTCCTTCAATTAAAACTAACGAAAAGATGGGTGTTCTACCGTTGACGACAACGATGAAGCTCGGCAAGGCGCTGCTGTATTTGTTCCTGAGCGTTTCGTCCCTGTTGGTGCTCGTTCCGTTTTATTGGATGCTGAACACGTCCTTGAAGTCTTCGGCAGAGGTCGCGAAAGTTCCGCCGTCGCTTATTCCCGCCGAGTTTCGATTGCAGAATTATGTCGATGCCGTCGTTCAGGCGCCGCTTCTCACCTATCTGATCAATACGCTGATCGTCGGCGTTTCCGTCGTCGCCGTCAGCACGGCCGTCTCGGTTTTGTCGGCTTACGCCTTCGCGCGGCTTCATTTCCGCGGAAAAAACGTTCTGTTTTTCATCGTGCTCGCGACCATGATGATCCCTCAGGAAATGCTGATCATCACGAACTTTCAGACGATCGCGGATTGGGGATGGATGAACACGTGGCAGGCGCTTGTCGTCCCGTACTGGATTAACCCGTTCAACATCTACTTGCTGCGCCAGACCTTCATGCAGGTTCCCGACGAGCTGTATTTGGCGGCGAAAGTGGACGGGCTCGGCAACTTCCGGTTTTTAAGAAAAGTGATGCTTCCGCTTTCCAAATCGACCGTCACGACAACGGTGATCCTATCCATGGTGTTGATCTGGCAGACGTACGCGTGGCCGACCCTGGTCACGACGAAAGACGATTTGAGGCTGGTCTCGAACGGGCTGCAGAACGCGTTTACGAGCAGCGTCGGCAATATGGAGTACGAGCTGCAAATGGCCGCGGCTACGCTGATTACCGTGCCTTTGGTCGCGATGTTCCTGTTTTTGCGCAAATCGATTTTCGCCGGCATGCTCCAGGGAGGCATCAAGGGCTGAACGTTCGCAAATCGGTTAAAAGCTCGGCGCGTTTGACAAAAACCGCCTTCATATAACTAACTCACAGGGGAGAAATCGAAATGAAAAAAAACGCATGGTCCGCACTGGTCGTCCTTTCCTTGCTCCTGCTCGCCGCGTGCAGCGGCAACACGAATTCCGGGAGCGCCGCGCCGCAAAGCCAGGCGCCTTCGTCCGCCCAGGCGTCGTCGTCCGCGCCGGCGACGGAGGAATCGAGTCCTTTGGACGAAGCCGTAAAAAGCGTGGTAGAAGGCGGGAAGGAAGTCTCCATTTCGTTCTGGACGGGGACCGGAGCCGCGAACTTCCCGGTTTTGGAGCAAATGGTCGCCGCCTTTCAGGAAAAATATCCGAACATCAAAGTGGATTTCTCCAATCAAGGGGCGATCGGCGAGCTGACGGACAAGCTGACCCAAAATATCGTCTCCAAATCCACGCCGACCTTGTCCAATCTGGACGCAAGCACGTTTCCCGAATATATCGCCAGCGGAGCCATCGTCGACTTGATGCCGTACTACGAGCGCGAGGACATCGGGCTCGCGGCCTCGGACAGCGGATTTTTCCCGTACTATTTGGATGAGGCAAAAAGCTTCGGACCCGACGGCACGATGTACGGCTTTCCGACGAACAAGAAGACGACGGACGTGCTGGTGTACAACAAAACGTACTTCGACGGCAAAGGCTGGGCCCCTCCGAAAACGTGGGACGAAGTCGTAAGCTACTCCAAAACGATCAAAGAAGAGACGGGCAGCCCCGGCTTCAGCTTCGATAATTCCTACGGCGACGCGCCCTTCAAGCTGCTTTCCGCGCAATGGGGCAGCCCCTACGTCCAGGACGACGGCACGATCGATATCGACAACGATGCCGGCCGGGAGGCGCTCAAGTTTTACAAGGAAAACATGGAGCTCGGCTATTTCACGATGCCGGCTTTAATGCCGAGCGCGGGAGGCAAATTCAGCAGCAACGGCTTTGTCATGGAAGAAACGTATATGTTCGTCGGAGCCGCGGCGGGCGTTCCGTACGCGGTGCCCAAACCGGAATCGGGCCACAAGGATTTTGAAGTGGGCGTGGCGCCCGTGCCGCAAAAAGACGCCAACAACCCCGTCAATTTCTCGAAGGGCGAAAATTACGCGATTTTCTCGAACGCGACCGAGGAAGAGCGCGTGGCGGCATGGCTGCTCATTTCCTTCCTGTCGGACGCCGGACAGAACGCGACTTGGCTGACGGAAACGGGGAACCTTCCGATCTCCCAGGCGATGCTGGACGAACCGGACTATCAGCGGTTTTTGGAAACGGAGCCGAGCGATTCCCCCGTCTATTACAGGGCGGCGGCGGTCAATGCCGTTCTGTCGTCCGGCGATTTGACCTTCATCAAGACGATCCCTCAATCGGGCGCGCTGGCCCAAGCCGTCGGCGAAATGTGGGAAGCCGTCATGATCGGCGGGGGCGATCCCGAACAGCTGTTGACGGAAGCCGCCGCCAAAGCGAAGTAACGCGAAGCCGCCGATCGAAGAGGCACCTGGCCGCAGGTGTCTCTTCGCCTTGGGGGCATCGGGTTCGTTCCCGCATTTTTTGACAAAATTTTCTTTACTTTTCGAGAAACCTGTAGTATTCTGTAGTAATTTCTATTTGTCCATTTTTATGCAAACCGATCGTCGATTTTCATAGAGAAGCAGGAGGAGCCCGGCATGCGGAAGAATCTCTTTTTCTTCGATTTTGACGATACGCTTTACAGCCACGCGCTCAAAAGCGTGCCCGAAAGCGCGCGCGAGGCCCTTCGCGAGCTTCAGGCCCGCGGCCACGAGACGGTCATCGCGACGGGCAGAGGGCCGGAATCGATGGAATTCATCCGGCGCGAGCTGGCTCTCCCCTGCGAAACGATCATCTTCCTTAACGGTCAGGTTATTTTCCGCAACGAAACGAAAATTTTCGAGCGTTTCATCTCCTTGCCTTCGTTAAATCGAATCATGGAAATGGCGAAGAAGCACCGTTTCGCCTATGGCGGATATTGCGCCTATGGCGAGATCGTCGATCATGTCAACGAACGGGTAGCGGCGGTATGGCGAGATTTCGCCTGTCCGCTGCCGGCCGTGCGGGAGCGGTTCGAGGAGAGCTACTCGCTGTATCAGGGACATCTGTACGTCACCAAAGAAGAAGCGGAAGGCATGAGGGAGCATCTGGCGGATTACTTGATGAACTGGTCTCATGAGTACCTGGCCAATCTCATTTCCCGAGAGGCGGGAAAATCCCGGGGCATCCGCTGGATCCTGGAGCAAACCGGCATTCCGAAAGAGCGTTCGTTCGCGTTTGGCGACGGGTTCAACGACGTGGACATGCTGCTGTCCGCAGGACACGGCATCGCGATGGGCAACGCGTCGGAGGAGCTGAAGCGGGCGGCGGAGTTCGTCACGTACGCCGCGCACGAGGACGGCATCCGGCATGCGTTGGCGCGCTACCGATTCATTTAAGAAAAATTACTTGAGACGTCCCGTTTTTTTTGAATTCCTTGTTTTCCTCCGCGCATGGCTCATGTAGTATGAAAGAGACAGGTAGAAAAATCGCGAAAAATGGCGAATCGAAACGGAGGGGCGTCATGGCCGGGCCGAACGATCGGGATCGGGACGATTCCCGCGGCGAATTCATCCTGGAATTGCGGAATTCGATGGATGAGTTGGAAGCTTTGCATCGTTTTTTTGAGCAATTGGGCGAACGTTCCGGATGGTCCGATCGTCTCTGCCTTCACTTGACGCTTGCTTGCGAGGAACTGCTCACCAACACGATATCCTACGGGTATCCCGAGGGGGGCGAGCACTCGATCCGGCTGTCGGTATCCCCGGCCCGGGCGTTTGTCGAAATCGTCCTGGAGGACGACGCGATTCCGTTCAATCCGCTCGAAGCCGGCGCGCCCGATCTCGAACCTTCGCTTGAGGAGCGCGCCGTCGGCGGACTGGGCATTCATTTCGTCAAGAAGCTGATGGACGACGTTTCGTACGAGCGCACTTCGTCCGGCAATCGCCTGGTACTCGTCAAAAAGGTTTAAAACGGAGGGAAACAAGTATGAACATCGCCACGACGGATCGGGGCGGCGTGACCGTCTTTGCGGTACAGGGACGTCTGGACGGCAATCACGCCGCGGAGGCGGAAGCCGCCTTTCTCAAATTGGCCAGCCAGGAACGCTGCCGATTCGTTTTCGACTTTACGGAGATGCCCTACATAAGCAGCGCGGGGCTCAGGGTCGTCCTGGTCGCCGCCAAAAAAATCCGCGCCCTTCAGGGCCAGCTCATCTGCGCCGGGATGAGCGAGCAGGTGGCCGAGGTATTCGAAATGTCGGGCTTTCTGAGCATCCTCGAGACGGTCCCGACCGTCGAGGAAGCGGAAGCCCGGCTGCAAACGGAGTAATCCGTCCCGGGAGGCGAAGGGAGGTGAGTTCGTGAACGGCTGGTGGCTTGGGGTTTCCGCCGCTCTCGCCGCGGGCGCGGGCGTTTGGGGCGCTTCGGTTTATTATCGCGGGAAAATCCGCGGCGCTTTGTCTTTGTTCGATATCAGCATGCAGTTGAACTCGACGCTAAGCCGCAGGGAGCAGATGGCCCTCATCATGGAACGCGCCAAAAAAGTGCTCCCCGTCGAAGGGGCGTCCGTCCTTCTGCTCGACCGCGATACGAACGAGCTGTATTTCGAAATCGCTCTCGGGGACAAGGAGGACGAAATTCGGGAAATCCGGCTTGCCGCGGACGAAGGAATCGCCGGCCACGTCGCGACGACGGGCAAGAGCGAAATCGTGAACGATGCCGGCGGCGATCCGAGATGGTCGGACCGGGTCGCGGAGCGAACCGGAATCCGGACGCGCAACCTGCTGACGGTGCCGATCGTCAACCGCGGGGAAGTCGGCGGCGTGCTCCAGGTGATGAACAAGACGAAGGGCAAGCGCTTCACGCAGCGCGACCGTCTGCTTCTGGAGCGGGTGGCGAAGCCGATGGCCGTCGCCCTCGAAAATTCCAGACTGTACGAAAAGCTGGAAATTTCGATGAAGCAGCTGCAAACGACGAGCGCGATCAAGGAGCGTCTCGAGAGCGAGCTGCAGATCGCGGGCGGCATTCAAATGAGCTTCCTCCCGCGCACGATGCCTTCCGCCCAGGAGCCTTACGACGTGTGCGCCTTGCTGAAGTCCGCGAAGGAGGTTGGCGGGGATTTTTACAATTTTTTCAAAATTGACGACGACCACCTCTTTTTCACGCTCGGAGACGTATCGGACAAGGGCATTCCCGCCGCCTTGTTCATGGCCGTCACGCTGACGCTGCTCAAGGGGAAGATCGGACCCGGCATTACGCCGGGCGAACTTCTCGAGATGGTCAACGAGGAGCTGAACCGGGACAACCCGCTTCTGTTCGCCACGATCGTCTGCGGCATTTTCCACTGCGGCACGGGCGAAGTGGTCATGAGCGAGGGAGGGCACTGCACGCCTTACATCATCCGCAAGGACGGGGAAGTACTGCCCTACAAATTGAAGAAAAGCCTGCCGCTTGCCGCCATGCCCGACGTTCCGTATCACAATTCGACGTTCGCGCTTTCGCCGGGCGACCGGCTGCTGCTCTATACCGACGGCATTACGGAAGCGGAGAACGGCAGGCAGGAGCAGTACGGCGGAGAGCGTCTCCGGCAATTTCTCGAAGGGACGCCGGGCATGTCGAGCGCAGAAGTCATCGACGCGCTGCTCATGAACGTGTTCATGTTCGCGGACGGCGCCCCTCAGTCCGACGATATCGCCGTGCTCAGTCTGATGAGGCGCTGATGCCTGGGAGGCGGAGATGACCGAGGAAAACGTTCAATACGGGGACGCGGCCGAGCATCTGGCGGACGAGCTGTCCTGTCTGGATATCGGAATGAGGACGCTCCTGGCGCTGGCGGGCGGAGATCCGCTGGCCGACCCGCTGGCCGGCGCGAGAGGGCTTGTCGTAACGGAGGACGAACTGCTCGAGGACGGCCGCCCGCCGGACGATTCCCGGGAATGGAGGGCGTACGCGGCCTATCGCCGGGAAGAGGAAAGGAGGATCGGCCGGGCCGTTCGAAACGGGTTGAAAGCCGGCGCCGATTTGCCGCTCGCCCGGATGGCCGTCCTGCTCGGGCTGTCCGTCTGGGAGTGCCGCTGCCTCGTGCTGTGCCTTGCGGCCGAATGGGACCGAAAATACGAGAAATGGTTCGCTTATTTGAACGATGACGCCACGTGCCGCTACCCGACGCCGGATCTGGCATACCGCCTGCTGTGCGACGGCGAGGAGGAGCGGCGAATCGCCCGGAGAAGCCTGGGCGGCGAGGGCGTGCTGCGCCGGCTGCTGCTGGAGCCGACCGCTCCCGAGGCGGGGTATTCGCGCTCGCGGCTGAAGGAGCCGCTCCGGCTCGATGCCCGGACGCTCAGCTTTTTGCTCGGGAGCGAGCGAATCGATTCGCGCCTCGGCGAAGCGGTCCGCCCGTTCGACGGCGAGGAGCCGCCGCCGTTCCCGGAGGAGGGAGATCCGGCCTTCGGGCTGCTGCGGCCTTTGGCGGAAGCGCGCCGTCTGCCCGGGTTCCCGTTCGTTCACCTGTGGGGGCCGGAAGGCGGCGGCAAGCTGCTTCGCCTGCGCAAGCTTGCCGCCGCCCGCGGCCAGCGGCTGCTTCTCGTCCGGCTCGCGCTGCTTCCCGCCGAGCCGGACCGCCTCGCGGCCGAGCTGCTGCGAATCGTGCGCGAGGCCGCCTTTACCGACGCGATGCTCGTCGTCGAGGAAGAGAAGGGGCCGGCGGCCGAAAGCGTCGCCGCCCGGCACGAGTGGACCGCCGCGCTCGAGGATTACGCAGAATTCGCGTGGCGGCCGCTCGTCGGCTGGATCGGCCCCGAGCGCAGGCGGCGGGAGGGATTGCCGGTTCCGGCCGGCGCGTTTCTGCTCGAAGCCGAGGTCGGGGTGCCGGAAGCGGGCGATCGGGCGGCCGCGTGGAAGGCGGCTCGGGAGGCGCACAAGGCGGCTTGGTCCGATGCGGCGGAAGGCGGCGACGCGGAGCGAGGCGCGGCCGGGACGGACGAGGAGCGGGCGGACCGCGAATTCGAACGGCTGGCGGCGGAGCTCGGCGACAAGTACCGGTTCACGCCCGGCCAGATCGGCCAGGCGTGGCGGGAAGCCGCCGGGATCGCCGCGAGCCGGGGCGAGCGGGAGCCTTCGCGAGGGGAATTGGAGGCGGCCGCCCGCAAGCAGTTCCGCCACCGGCTCGGCCAGCTCGCGGACCGGATCGAGCCGCGAAGGTCCTGGGACGACCTCGTGCTTGCCGAGGAGCCCCTATCCTTGATCCGGGAAGCGTGCGACCGGTACGTGCACCGCGAGACGGTGCTGAACCGCTGGGGGTTCGGGCGCAAGCTCCCGTACGGAACCGGCGTGCACCTGCTGTTCTCGGGGCCGCCCGGAACCGGCAAAACGATGGCCGCGGAAATCGTCGCCGGCGAGCTGGGACTCGAGCTGTACCGGATCGATCTTTCCCGCATCGTCAGCAAGTACATCGGGGAAACCGAGCAGCGGCTCAAGGAGCTGTTCGACGAAGCCGAACAAAGCGGAGCCATCCTGTTTTTCGACGAAGGCGACGCCCTGTTCGGCAAGCGAACCGAGGTCAAGGACGCCCACGACCGGTACGCCAATATGGAGGGCGCTTATTTGCTCCAGCGGATCGAAGCGTACGGCGGGGTGACGATTCTCGCGACCAACCTGCTTCAGAACATGGACGAAGCGCTTCTCCGCCGCATGAGCGTCGTCGTCAAGTTTCCGTTTCCGGACGCGGCCGACCGCGAGCGGATATTCCGCGCCCATCTGCCCGCCGAGGCTCCCTTGTCCGACGATCTGGATCTGGCGTTTCTCGCCTCCCGGCTCGACGTTTCGGGCGGACACATCAAAAACATCGCGCTAGCGGCCGCTTTTCTCGCGGCGGGGGAAGGGGCGCCGATCGGCATGTCCCATTTCGTCCGCGCGGCCGGCCAGGAGCTTCGAAAGATGGGGAAAATTTTGGTCAAGGAAGCTTTTGCGCCCTATCATCAGGCCTAAGTCTCGCAATTGTAACTTAGGTTACAAATGCGGAATAAATTCGATAGTCAACGATATTTGTTGAAGCTATAATGAGAAAAAAGTGCAAAAAATGGCTGATTTTAGAGCTCTTTGTCGAAGGGAGGCGATTCGTATCGGAAGCTATACCGTCTTCGCGGACGTGGGCGCCAGCGTGCTGAAGCTGCTGCGGGAGCAGATGACGCCCGATCCGGTTCCGCGCCCCGATCTGATCGGAATCGCTTCCCCGGTGGATAAAGGCGATCTCGCGCTGACTCTGTTTCTGTGCTCCATCCGGGAAAACGGCGAAGCCAGGCGCAGCGACATGCAGCTGCAGGGGGGCGTCATGCGGTATCCGCCGCTTGCGGTCGACTTGCATTTTCTGCTGACGGCCCATTCGACCGCAGATCTGCAGACGCGGACGCTGGACGAGCACCGTCTTCTCGGAAGGGCGATGCAGGTGCTCTACGACAACTCGATTTTACGGCCGCCCTACCTGGAAGGGACGCTTGCGGACAACGAGGAGGAGCTCCGCATAACGGCGGTCACGCTGGATCCCGATCAGGCGATGCGCCATTGGCAATTCGGAGACACGCCCTACAAGCTTTCGCTGTTGTATCGCGTAGGTCCCGTCCTGCTGGAGTCGAACCGTTCGAAGCCCGTTTCGCGCGTCGTCGAGCGCAAGATCACCCTGCGGGACAAGGGGGAAATCTGAGATGGCGCCGGCCGAATCGACCTCCGTCACCCGGTGCTCGCTGGTCGTCCGCCCGATCGACGTTTGGACGGGAAAGGCGGCGGCAAGCCCGAGCGTGCGCGTAAGCCTGGCGGAAACGGACCGGAAGCCGATCCGCACCTCGGACGGGAGCTTTGCGTTCGTCGATGTCGAGCCGAGGCGGTGCACGATCGTCATTCGATCTTCTACATACTTGGAATTCAGCGAGACGGCCGATCTGTCGCTCCTGCCGCCCGCGGCCCCGATCGTCTTGGCCTGCTTGCTTCCGAACCGCCTGCATCCGGCTCCCCCCGCGGGAACCGGGCTCGTCTTCCGGATAACGGACAAGCTCGGAACGCCGCTGGCCGGCGTCTCGGTTTCCGCCTATGTCGACGAAGAGAGCGCGGTCAGAGGGAGAGTAGCGGAGGAAGAAGCGCCAAAGGGCGCAAGCGCCCTTCGGTACGTAACCGGGAACGGCCGCTTTGCGGAGGGCGACACGATCGTCCTGCGCGGGCGGGACGGGGAAGCCGCGGAATGGAGCAAGGTGCGGGACTGCGGCGGGAACGAATTCGCGCTCTCGCTCGTTTCGCCCCTGGAGCGATCCTGGGAGCGGGGTGCCCGGCTGCTGCCCGGCGTCATGACCCGCAGCGATCGGGACGGCACCGTCGTTCTGCCGTTTCGGGGGACGCTTCCCGCCGCCTGCCGGATTCGGGCCGAGCTCCGATACGGGGGCCGAACCGTCTCCGCGGTTTGGACGGCCGAAGGCGGCCGCGTGGCCCTGCTCGGGCCGTTCGTTTGGCCCTGAACCTTCGGCTTGCGCTTCACTAAACGTGCGTTACGTCGATTCCGGCCGCCCTCCTTGCGACGGCGCCGGGTCGACGATTTGATAAACCCAAACCTGGAGAGGAGGAACTGGTTTTCCCGGATTGGCGACGGCGGCAAGCCGGAGGCATGACGCGAATCAAAGGGGGAAAACCGGGGATCATGGCCGATTATTTGTCGCCTGGGGTATATGTGGAGGAGTTTGAAAGCGGAGCGAAGCCGCTGGAGGGAGTCAGCACGAGCACGGCCGGATTCATCGGCCTTGCCCAACGCGGACCGGTCGAAGGCCTGCCGCTGCTGATTACGAGCCCGGCCGATTTTCACCGCGCGTTCGGTTCCTATTTGTCGGAGAGCGCGTTCGGCAGCTATCGTTTTTTGGCGTACGCGGTCGACCAGTTTTTCACGAACGGAGGCTCCCGCTGCTATGTCATGCGGGTGGCGCCTTCCGACGCCAAGCCGGCGGCGGCCGAAGGACGCGTCGCCGAAGCGCTTTCGATCACGGCGAAAAACCCGGGAGCTTGGGGCAATCTGATCAACGTGACCGTAACGCCCGACAGCAAGGCAAAGACGCAAATCTACGAAGTGACGGACAAGCGCTACCGCGTCAAAAACGCTTCCGGCTTTTACGCCGGGGACGTCGTTTCGTTTTACGACGGCGCGGAGAAGCAGTGGAACCGGATCGTCAGCGTGCAGGACAACGTCATCGAGCTGGCGGAGCCGCTTGAGGGCGACGTCGTCGACTCCGCGCTGCTGCCGACGAAGCTGCTCGCCACGAGCGAGTTTACGCTTCAAATCGCATACGGCGACGAGCTGGAGACGTTCGAGAAGGTTTCGCTCAATCCCGAAGCTCCGAGCTATGTCGACAAGGTCGCCGGCCGCTCCAATCTCGTTGCGATTCAGGCAACCGCCGCGTCCGGCGAAGCGGTCGCCCCTTTCGAGACGGTAACCGGCGAAACGGAAGGCAAAATCGCGTTCGTTCTGACCGGGGGCAGCGACGGCTCCGTCGCGAGCGTCGCGGCATCCGACTTCATCGGCGAGGACCGCGGTCCGGGTCGCCGGACCGGCATCCAGTCGTTTATCGACAACGACGTCGTCAGCATTATCGCCGTGCCGGGGGTAACCGACGCGAACGTCCAGCTGTCGCTGGTCGCCCATTGCGAAAATCTGGGCAGCCGCTTCGCGATTTTGGACATCCCGCGCGACAAGACGAAGGTGGCGGACGTGCTGACGCACCGCGCGCTGTTCGATTCCAGCTACGCGGCGCTTTACAATCCGTGGGTTTCGGTTTTCGACCCGCTGGACAAGCGCAACATTTTCGTTCCGCCGTCGGGCACGATGGCCGGCATTTACTCGCGTTCCGACACCGTCCGCGGCGTGCAAAAAGCGCCGGCCAACGAAGTGCTTCGGGGCGTCGTCGGCCTTGACGTCCAGTACAACAAGGGAGAACAGGATATCCTCAATCCGGCCGGCGTCAATCTGATCCGTTCGTTTACGGGGCAAGGCATTCGCGTATGGGGCGCGCGGACGGTATCCTCCAACTCGCTCTGGAAATACATCAACGTTCGCCGCTTGTTCATTTTCCTGGAGGAATCGATCAAGAGCGGCACCAACTGGGTCGTGTTCGAGCCGAACAACGAGCAGCTGTGGGCTCGCGTCCAGCGGACGATCGACGCCTTCCTGACCCGCGTCTGGCGGTCGGGGGCGCTGATGGGCAACAGCCCGTCGGAGGCGTTCTACATCGACATCGGACGATCGACGATGACCCAGGACGATATCGACAACGGCCGCCTCATTTGCGTCATCGGTGTCGCTCCGGTGAAGCCGGCGGAGTTCGTCATCTTCCGCATCACGCAAAGAACCGGCACGGAATAACGAATGACCGCTCGAACAATCGGAAGGGACGGGCGCAAGTCCCGCCTTCCGAATCGCGAATAAATCCAAGGCGGCGCGCAAGACGCGCCGCCCGATGAACGGAAGGGGATACTCATGTCGGCAGAACGTACGGATCCGTATCGCAATTTTCGATTCAGGGTGGAGATCGAAGGGCTCCAGCAGGCCGGCTTCAGCGAAGTGAGCGGCTTTGACGCTTCGTTCGACGTCATCCAGTACCGCGAGGGCAACGAAGTGATCACTCCGCGCAAGCTTCCCGGCCTCGCGCGCTACGGCAACATCAGCCTCAAATGGGGCGCGACCGATTCCATCGAGCTTTACGAATGGATTCAGGATTGCGTAAACGGCACGATCGAACGCAAGACCGTTACGATTATCGCCATCGACGAGGAAGGCACGGACGTCGCCACCTGGCAAGTCATCGAAGCGTGGCCGGTTCGCTACACGGCGCCGAATTTCAACGGGCAGGGCTCGGAAGTGGCGATCGAGCTGCTCGAGCTTGCGCACGAGGGCATGACGCGCACCCAATAAAACATCGTCCCGCAAGGGGCGGCGAAGGGGCTGTCCTGAGGGGTTTTCCGCTTGAGGCACAGCCTTCTTTGCGTCAGACGGGCATTTTTTCCGTTCGCGTTTTTTCATCGGCGGGATATCGCGATGCGCGGAAGCGCCGCATTACACGAAAGATGGGGGAGGAACCGGCAACATGGCCTTTCAGACGGAATACGAGTTCGAGCTCCCGCGCGGCTACGTCGACGAGCACGGCACGCTGCATCGGAGGGGCGTCATGCGCCTCGCCACGGCGGCCGACGAAATTTTGCCGATGCGGGACCCGAGAGTCCAGCAGAACGCGGGCTATTTGACGATCATTTTGCTGGCCCGGGTCGTGACCCGGCTCGGGGACGTCAAGCATATCGACACGAAAATCATCGAGAAGCTGTTTACGGCGGATCTGGCCTATTTGCAAAATCTGTACCGTCACATCAACGACATCGAGCCGCCGAAGCTGCACGCCGCTTGTCCGAAATGCGATCACGAGTTCGAGGTGGAAGTCGATTTTTTATCCGTAACGGAGGGCCTCTCGTAGCGTATCCGATCGACCGGATCTACGAGGAAGTCGGCTTCATCGCCTATTATTTCCATTGGCCCCATGACGACATCATGAACATGGACCACCGGGAGCGCCGCAGATGGTGCGACGAAATTTCGAAAATGAACCGGAAGCTCAACGAGGACTCGGACAGGCGCGACAATCCGTTCGACGTGTTCGGAAAGAGGTGAAGGCGCACAGCCGACGCGAATGAACAATCAAGTGCTGCACGGGGGAGCGATCCGCTTCGGCATCGAGCTGGAAGGATTGGAGGTGGCGGGCTTTTCCGAAGTGCAGGGGCTGGAAGCGGAAACGGAAATCGAGGAATACCGCGAAGGCGGAATGAACGGCTTCGTTCACCGGCTCCCGAAAGGCATCCGCCATCCGCGCATCGTGTTGAGAAAAGGCCTGACCTCGTCTCCCGAGCTCTGGGAATGGTACAACGAATCGGCCCAGGGGGCGACGGTGCGCAGGCGAAAAAGCGGGTCGATCATTTTATACAAAAGCTCGTACAAAGAGGGAGACAGCCGCTGGAACGGCAAGGCCGACCAGTGGAGAGGGACCCTGAACGACAGCATCGAATTTTGCCGTTGGAATTTTTTCGACGCCTATCCGGTCAAATGGGTAGGTCCGAGCATGAACGCCTTGTCGAGCGACATGGCGATCGAGACGGTGGAGCTTGTCCATAACGGCATCAAGCTGATTAACCGGACGTAGATAGGGGTGCGAGGCTGTATAGCGATTCGAGGCCCCCGCCATGACGATGAGTTAGCGCCGACCAAGCCTGCCCGGCGGATAGCGTTCGCGAGAGGTGGCGTCGCCGCGGGTTCGCGTCCCAAGAAGTCCATCCAGCGGACTACATGGCGTGGCTGTAGCGGGTTCGCGGCCCAAGAAGTCTATCCAGCGGACTACAAATGTTCTCGTCCTTTTTTTGAACGATTCGGGAGGGAGGTCAGCCATGCAGCGGTTTGAACAGCGCGTGCGGAAGCATGTTCGGGGGATGACAAGGCATGAATATTTCGCGGCGTCTCTTCTCGGAAAATACGGTCCGCTCGCGCGCCGGTCCGTAGGCCCGGCGAATTTGACGTTCCGCATGGCCGCCCGGCCGAAACGAAAGAAAACGGAAGAACGCCCCGTCATCCGCGTTCGCATTCAGCCACTGGCGCAACCGGCAACACGGGAAAAAGCGGTCGAAGTGCGCGAACGGGTGGTGGAGAGGGATCGGGTCGTCGAGAGAACGATCGTCCGGGAAAAAGAGCGAATCGTGGAAAACGTCCGGATCGTCAACCGGAACGTTTTCGTCATTCGCGAAGCCGATCGCATGATTCGCGAGCAGCGGCTGCTGCGGGAGTTCGCGATGCGCTCGCCGGTCGGCGAGAAGGGCGATGTCGCCGAGGAGGCGGTTTACCTGGCAGATATGCGGGATGAACCGTTCCGTTCGGGCTTGGGCGTTGAGGCAGGGACGGTCACCCGGAAAAAGGCCGAAAAAGGCGGGGCCTCGCAAGGCAGCCGAGAACCTCGCGGAGGACCGGCGCCGCGAGGCAGACCGGCGTTAGGAAGGCCGACGCCGCAAGAAGGCCGTGCGCCGGGAGAAAGCCGGCCGTCTTCGGACGGCCGAGCGTTCGCGCCCAATGGGCAGCTATCGCCGACTGGCAGCCGGACGGCGCGCGATCCTTCTTCCGGTTCCGGCCCGAAATCGGAAGCCGAGCGGGCGACGCCCGCGGCGCGCGCTTTCGAAGCCGGGCGCGAGCGGCGGGGCGGCAAGGCGTTGTCCGAGTTTGCCGGGGCGCTTTTTCGCAAAGCCGCGTGGCCGCTGTTAGCGAGAAAAAAAACCGGAGCCCTCGCACGCCGCGGCGAAGATTCGTTGCGGCCGGCGGACGGAATCGAGCCGTCCGCTTCTGCCGAAGGGCCGGTCAAGCTTCGCAAGGCGCTGCTGAAGCGCGCGATTTTCGACGGACCGCTTGAAGTTCGGAGGACAACCGGAAGGATGCCGGCGGACGACCGCCGGGGGGCGGAGCGGACTTATTCGGATTCTTCGGCGGATTCCGCGAAGGAACCGGAACGGACCGGCGGACGTCGGGCGTTTGCGGCGGCGGACCCGTCGGCTACAGCTGCATCGTCAACATTTTCAGCGTCGTCATCGTCTTCGTCTGGGGTTTCGTCCGGGAACTCACCGTCGGCGATGTCGCCGGCGGCTGAAACGCCGGCCGCGCCGCCTCCGCAATCGCGGGAGCCGAGAGAGGAATCGAATGCTTCCGGGAGGCCGAGATCCGTTTCGCCGGAACGGCAGGGCCGCCCCGAGCGAAATGCCCGACTCGAAAAGGCATCCGGCAGAGGCGCGGCGAAAGAGGGAACAACGGACCGTGAGAAAGACGGCGACAGGTCCGGAAAAAGAGCGGGAACGCCGGGAGAAGAAGGAAACCCGGCCGATGGCGGGAACGCGTCGAAAAGGACGGGGAATTCGCCGGATTCGGAAGGTCTTTTTCCGGCATCCGCGGAAGACGGGAGCGGGGGCGAACGCAGTCGGCCGTCCGGCGACGCGCGTTCCGGCTTCTCCGAAGCGGCAACCGCCGAAAGACGGCTCTCCGCGGCGCGAGGCGACGAAGGGGTTGAAATTGAAGGCCGGCCGCGTTCGCGCGCCCGATCTTTCCTTTATTCGGGATCCGGGAAGCTGACGTTCGCAAGGCAGCCGGATCGGGTGGTCATCCGTCCGGGCACGAGCGTCAACCTGTCGTTTCCGAATAGGCGGCAAGGCAATGAAGAAAGGGCGAACGCCCGATGGCTCCTTGCCGGGGCTCCCGGATCGGATCGTCCCTTCGTCAAGGCCGACGTCCCTGCTCCGGCAAGGATGATCGCCCGGATTTCGCAACTAAGCGGGCTCTCTTCCTTGAGCGCTCCCGGGCGGGACCGCGGCGCAGTTCGGCGGGAGTCCGCCGTCCGGCCGAACGGCTCGGGAGCCGGTTCGGGAACGGCAAGCGCGGGCGCCGCGGCGGACGCGTCGGCGACGGCCGGAAAGATGCCGTCGCCCGCGAGGAAAGGACGGCTCGTATTTTCCGCCGCCGGGCGGACACCGAATCCGGGGATGCCGCCGCCCCGAACGGCGCTCGGGCCGATGACGCGTTTCGCGCCGTCGGAACGGGCGAGCCGCTTCGCTTTGCGGCAATTGGGCGGAACCGGTTTGAGGCTGCTAAGAGAAGCTGAGAGACTGGGCGGAACCGGGTCGAGGGCGTCATCCGAGAGCGACCCCGGCCGTCCGGCCGGAATGCCGGGCGAAACCGGCTTGCCGGCTTTCCGGGGAAGCGGCCGTCCGCAAGCCGGCCGGCATCAAACGGTAAAACCGAACGATGTCGGAAGGCGGCAATCGGGCGGAAACGGCCGGCGGCTGGCCGAAGAACCGACGGAAAGCGGCCGACCGTCGGCTTCTCCGGCTGCCAGCGGCATGCCGCCGGCGGCCGGGAACCCCGCGAAAGCGGGCTGGCGGCGGGCGGTCGTCGGCGGCAAGCCGATGCAACTGATCGGCCGTCTGGCACCGGCCGCCGAGCGCTTCGCGTTCGGGCGGCGCGCTTTCGGAGCGGGAACGCAACCGGACGCGCCGTTTCCGGATGGCGGCCGCGTCGCGGGAACCCGGACGAGCGGGACGGATTCGGCTGCGCAGACGGAAGGATCGCTTTCACCGCTTCGAGGCCCGAGCGCCGAAGCCGGTTCGAATGGGACCGAAGACCGAGCGGCGATGCAGGAAAACGGGATTGAAACCGGGGCGGAAACCGGACTTGCCGCGCGAACCGTCGCCCCTCGCCGTCAAGTTCATGAGGCGAAGGCGGCCGGCGGCAATTCGAAGGGGGAAGGCCCGAACGGATCCGAAGCCGGCACGGCGCCTTCGGAAGGGGAAGAGCGGCTCCGAACGCAGGCGCCGAGGCTGAGGCTCGAGCGCGGTTTGCCGGGCGGGGGCCGGCTCGCGTTTGCCCAGCGAATCGCGCAAAAAACGTCGGCGGGCCGGAAAGGCCGACCGGCACCCGGCTCGGCGCCGAACCCGCATGGGATCGCCGGCCGCGCGCCCAAATTTTACCCGAGCCGCTCCCTTTCGGGAAATACGGCATGGCGGGCATGGCGATCCGAAGCCGATTCCCGGGAACGACGGGGTCCGAGCATGACCGGGTCCCGGAAGCGAAGCGGATCGATGGCGGACGCCGGCTGGACGGGGGATGTCCGGAGCAGGACGATGTTCCGGCTGCCGGCCAACCGGAACTTCACCGGGCTTCGGAACGCGGGAAGCCGGGATACGGGCGGATTCCGGAACGCGGGAGTTCTGAACATGGCCGGCGTTCGAGAAATGAGAAGCCGGAACTTGGCCGGCCTGCGGGAAGCGGGAAGCCGGGATACGGGCGGATTCCGGAACATGGGAGTTCTGAATCCGGCCGTCGCCCGGGACATGAGAAGCCGGAGCGCGATCGGGCTCCGGGAAGCGGGAAACGGGCCTTCGGCCATATCCCGGGCAACGGGAATCCCGAGCATGAGCGGAGCCTCGGAAACGGAGGGCCGGAGCATGCTCGGATTCCGGAAGCGCGGCAGTTCGGCTGACGGCGGCCATCGGGAGCTTGGCGGCTCGCCGTTTCCCGGGCTCTCCGGGGTCCCGGTCGCCGCCGAACGCGGGAACGGCCCCGCCGCGACCGGGACCGATTCCGGCGCCGGAGCCGCCGGCGCATTCCCGGCCGCCGAACGCGGCCGGCGAGCCAGAGCGCGGCCGCCGCTGATCGGGCGGTCGCTCGCCCCGCCGCCGGTCCGCCCGGCCGCGGCGATCGCGGCCGCAGCCGCCCCGGGCGGCGGCCCCGCATTCGGCGGCCCCCCGGCAAGCGGGGCGCCCCCCCCGCCGGCCGCGCTCGAAATGCGGCGGCCGGAGCCCGCTCCCGCCGCGCCGGCCGCGCCGCGGGAAGTCGTCGTCGAAGCGCCGCCGGCGATCGACGAGAAGCAGCTGCAGCAGGCGCTGAGCCAAATGCCGCAGCTGCATCCGGACAAGCTGGCGGACCAGGTGTACAAAGCGCTGATGAAGCGAATGAAGCTGGAGCAGCGGCTTCGCGGATATTGACAAGGAGTTAAGCGATATGGGACCGGTAAAAGCGGAAATCGAAGTGTACCGGAACGAAGAGCCGAAAAACATCAAAGTGCTTTTCAATCCGAACGAATACAGCCTGCAGACGGGCAACAGCTTCGCCTGGAAGACGATACCGGGCCTGCAGTCGCCGATCGCGCAGTTCATTAGCGGGGAAGCGGAATCGCTGACGATGGACCTGTTTTTCGACACGTTCGAGCGGTTGCCGGAGGAAGGGGACGACCCCGGCTACGAGACGCGCGACGTGCGGCGCTTCACGGATCAGATTACCGGCCTGCTCGCGGTGGACAGCGATCTGCATGCGCCGCCGACGTGCCGGTTCGTCTGGGGGACGCTGGATTTTACCGGAGTCGTGGAAAAGGTTTCGCAGCGCTTCACGATGTTTCTCGAGTCGGGGATTCCGGTACGCGCGACGCTGAACGTCACGTTTCGGGCGGTCAAGGGCATGACCGAGCAATATCAGGAAACGCCCCGGCAGTCGGCGGACCGGACGAAGCAAAGGACGCTCCGGCAAGGAGAGCACTTGTGGACGATCGCGGCCGAGGAGTACGAGGACCCCGGCATGTGGCGGGCGATCGCGGAAGCCAACGGCATCGACAATCCGCGCAAGCTGCCGGTCGGGCGCAAGCTCATCGTTCCGAGGCTGGAATAGGGGGGCGCGGCAGCATGATCGACAACAAGACGTATACGTTCGCGGAGCTTGAGGAAACGTACCGCGGCTTTTTCGCGCCGGCCTTCGAAATTTCTATCGAGGGCCAGAAGCTGAACCTGCTGCAGGCCGCCGTTTCCGGCGTAAGGGTCGACACGACGACGGAGACACGGGCGGATCACTGCCAATTCCGGATCGAAAACGCCTATAACGCCGTCAGCCGCGAGTTCCGGTGGGTCGGCTCGCTGATCGAGGTCGGCAAATCCCTGCAAGTCAAAATGGGCTACACCGACAAGCTGGTTACGCTGTTCGACGGCATCATCACCGGCATCACCCTCGACTATCCGGAACAGAGCCAGCCTACGGTATCGGTGACGGGGATGGACCGGTCGATGCTGATGATGCGCAGCGTCCAGTCGAAGGAGTGGCACGATGTCAAAGTAAGCGACGTCGTCAAGGAGATCGGCGGCAAATACGGGCTGCAGCTGCAGGTCAAGGAAACGACGGAGACGCACAAGACGATCGAGCAATTCCGCAAAAGCGACTTTCATTTTCTGAAAAAGCTGGCGGAGGACGAATTTTTCGAATTTTTCGTGGTCGGCCAAACGCTCTATTTCCGGGAATCCGCGGCAAACTCGGATCCGGTGCTGACGCTCATGTACGGCAAAAATTTGAGCAGCTACACCGCCGAAGTGGACATTACGAAGCAGGTCAGCCAGGTCGTCGTTCACGGCGTAAACCGGAAAACGAACGCGAAATTTTCGGGCGCTTCCCGGCCGATGAGAATCATCGGCACGAACGGCCGCGCGGGGCCCGACGTGATGAACGCCTTGTCGAGGCATCTGATCGAAAACGTGTACCGCAACGTGGCGACTCCGATGGCCGCGCAAAAATTGGCCGACTCCCTGATGAGCGAGCGCGGCATGGACCTGGTTACCGGCCAAGGCCAGTGCATCGGCCTTCCCGAGCTGCGGGCGGGACGTTTCGTCAAGCTGGAAGGCCTCGGGCCGAAATTCAACCAGCCGATGCTGCTCGCAAGCGTTACGCATGCGATCGATTCCGGCGGTTATACCACGAGCTTTACCGTAAAGGGGAACGCCATATGATGTTCAACGTATCCGGCGAATGGGACAGGGACGCCTCGGAAGAAGGCACGGTAAACGGCGTCATGGTGGCGACCGTAACCAATATCGACGACCCGGACGGACTCGGGCGGGTCAAGCTGAAGTTCCCGATTCGCGAAAACGAGCACGAAACCGATTGGGCGCCGCTCGTTTCGCTGATGACCGGTTCCGACATGGGAACGCTGTTCATTCCCGAAGTGGGGGACGAAGTGCTGGTCGCTTTTCATCTCGGATATCTGGATCAGCCCTACGTGATCGGCGGCCTGTGGAACGAATCCCGCAAGCCGCCCGCCAAGCACCCAAAAAACGATATCCGCAAAATTCGCACGAGAGCGGGGCACGAAATCGTTTTTCAGGATACGGCCGAGGACGGGAAAATCACGCTTAAGACGAACAAGGGCTTAAAGCTCGAAATCGCGGATCAGGCCGAATCCGTCACGCTCGCGACGAAGAACGACCAGCAGTCCGTCACCCTGAAGGGCGCCACCGCCAATTCGATCGAAATCAAGGCGGGCACGACCAAAATTACGCTCAACAATCAAGGACAGATCACCATCGACACAAACAATTCGGTCAGCTTGAAAGCGACGCAGGTGAGTCTCGAGGCCTCGGCCCAAATGTCCATCAAGGCGGGGGCGACGCTCGATTTGAAGGCGGACGGGATCGTCAATATCAAAGGCTCGCTCGTGAAAATCAACTAGCGCCAGCCGTTTCGCGGACTCGCGCGAGCGGTTCGAGGACGGCGGCGAAAAGGGGGAAAACCGGATGTCAACGCCGTTTCTCGGCAAAGGCTGGCGGTTTCCGGTGCGGGCGGACGCCACGACGGGCCGGATGCTGCTGTCCGAAGGGGAAGACGATATCGCCGAGGCGATCCGGATCATTTTGATGACGTCCAAAGGAGAGCGCCTCATGCGCCCGGATTTCGGCTGCGGCCTGCGGGATTACGTCTTCGGCACAATGGACGCCACGACGCTCCGGCTGCTCGAAAGCGACGCCCAGCGGGCCATTACGGTGTGGGAGCCGCGCGTCAAAAACGTCGGCGTCAAGGCGAAGGTCGATCCGTCCGACCCCGGCCGTCTTCAGCTGCATGTACAGTATACGGTCAGATCGACCAACAATTTATTCAACCAAGTATACCCCTTCTATTTGGAGGAGGGGACGAAATAATCGGGAGAGACGAGCGCGATGAAATCTGAAGCCTGGCAAGGCGGAGCCCTTCGGCCTCCGACGATCGACGGAAGAGACATGGCCGCGTTCGTCGAGCAGATGAAGGCGATGGCGCCTCATTATACGCCGGAATGGCGGTTTTCCCCCGACGATCCGGATGCGGGGACCGCGCTGTTTTTTCTGGCGGCGGAGATGCTGCAGGAAAACCTGAAGCGGCTCAATCGCGTGCCGCTCGGCAACCTGATCTCGTTTTTGGATATGCTCGAGGTCCGGCTGCGGCCCGCCCGGCCGGCGAGAACGACGGTCGTTTTCTCGCTGAACGAAGGATTCCGGGAACCTGTGTACATTCCCCAGGGAACGCTGCTGACGGCGCCCAGCCCGGACGACGGGGAAGCGATCCCGTTCGAGACGGAGACGGCGCTGCTCGTGACGCCCGCCCGGCTGACCGATTGGGTGAACGTCCATCCCGGGCGCGATCGGATCGTCCGGATCGCGGACGGCGCCGAGGCGTTCCCGGAGGCGCCGGACCCGGACGGTTACCCGCTCTTTTCCGTCAATGGGGACGATCTGCAGGAGCATGCCCTTTACTTTCGTCATGACGAGCTGTTTTTGCTCGATCGTCCGGCTCAAGTGACGCTGGTCTGGCACAACGCCGAAAGAAGGTATGCCGAGCCGGAGCTGGCGGAAGCGATGGCCCGGTCCGATTGGCTGGAATGGTCCTGGTACCGGGAGGGACAATGGGTTCCGTTCGACCGGGTGACGTGGGAGCGGCAGGAGACGACGCTCTGGAAGACGACGGCGGGACCGCTCGAGCCCGCGACGGTTAACGGAACGGAAGGAAGGTGGATTCGCTGCCGCGTCCGGAAACGGCCGGAGGACGAAACCGCCTCCCCGGCCCTGACCGCGATGCCCGCCTTCGACCAAGTGGCGCTGCGGGCTTCCCACGACGTCAAGCGCGATCCCGGCGGCATTTTGCCGGCGGCGCTGTATTATAACGATCTGGAGCTGGAAAAATCGGGGTTTCACCCGTTCGGGGAGCATTTCGTCCCCTATTCGGTGTTTCATGTCGCGTGCCCGGAAGCCTTCAGCAAAAAGGGCAGCCGACTGCGGATGACGTTCCTGGCGCGAAACGTCGGGAACGTGCTGAGGAACGCTCCCGATCCGGAAATCCGCTGGCGGATGATCATGCGGACGTCGGAATTCGAGCCCAAGCCGCCGCAGCGCGTCGCCATCCGGCGGGTGCAGTGGGAGTATTGGAACGGCGAAGGCTGGGTCCGCGTCCCGGACAGCGGAGTTTACGAATCGATGTTCGCGGAGCTTCCCGAAGAGGAGGCCGCCCTTCGTTTCGTGGAGTTCGTTTGCCCGGAGGACTGGGCGCCGACGTACGTCAACGGAAACGAGGATTTGTGGCTGCGGGTTCGGGTGCTGTCGATGGATCCGATCACGGACCCGATGGTCGAATATATGTCTCCCTGGCTGGAAAAAACGTCGTTCTCCTATCGTTATTCGGCGGAAACGCGGCTGAAGCCGTGGGAGGCGCTGACGTTGAACAACGCGGAATGGGTTGACCGGACCGCGACGGTCCGGCAGGGCGGAGACGTCTTCAAGGCGTTCGCGCCGATCGATTGTCCGGCCCCCGCCGTCTATTGGGGCTTCGATCTTCCCCCGGCCAAGGGGCCGATTCGGCTTCACTTTTCGCTCGGACGCCGCAGCCCGGGGGACGGGGAGCCGCCCTTTGTCGAATGGGAGGCGCTCATTCGGGACGCCGGGGGCGCCCGGTCATGGACGCCGCTGCGGACGAGCGACGAGACGAACGGGTTTACCCAGTCCGGCGCCGTGCAATTCGCTGGTCCCGCGCAGATGGAGGCGTTCCCCCTGTTCGGCCGGGAACGGGTATGGCTCCGTTCGGTCAACCGGGACGGCCGGTACGGCGAACCGGATGCTTCGTGTCCGGCCGTCGCCAGACTGGACCGGAACGCCGTAACCGTCGTTCAGCGACGGACGATTCGCGACGAACTGCCCGAGGCGGCGAAGGACGGCTACGTTCTTTCGCGGGCTCCGGTCGTGAGCCAGGAAGTATGGGTCGACGAGACCGGATTTGTCGGCGAGCAGGCGCTGGCGGACATGGACGAGGACGGATACGAGGTCATCCGGGACAGCGACGGGCAAATCGGCCGGGTATGGGTCCGCTGGGAGGAAAGGGCCTCGCTCGTCGGCTCGCGTTCGTTCGATCGCCATTACGCGATCGAATCGGCGACCGGCCGCATCCGGTTCGGCGACGGAACGAAGGGCGCGGCCCCCCCGAACAAGGGGGCCGGCAAAATCCGCGTCACCTACCAGGTGACCGAAGGGGCGAGAGGCAACGTCGGGAGCGGCCAGGTGACCGGCATGATGCAGCCGATCGCGTTCGTCAGCGGCATCGCCAATCCGTTTTCGGCGGTCGGCGGCGGGGACGCGGAGCGGCTGGAGCAGGCGGTTCGCAGAGGTCCGCAGCAGCTCAAGCACCAGAACCGCGCGGTCTCCGCGTCGGACGTGGAGTGGATCGTGCGCGAGGCCGAGCCGTCCGTCGCCAAAGTCCGCTGCTTGCCGAACCGGAATGCGCTGCTTCGGAAGGACTCGGGCCGGGTGGCCGTCGTCGTCCTGCCCGACGGCGGCAGGAACGGAATCGCCCATTTTCCCGAAATCAAACGGACGGTGGAACGGGCGCTCAAGGAGAAGCTTCCGAATCTGGTCGGGAGCGCCGGCCGGTTTTCGGTGCTGGCGCCGGCGCTTATCGAAATTTCCGTCTCCGCGACGGTCTACGTCTCCTCCGCCGACCTGATCGTCCCGGTCGAAATAGATTGCTCGGGCCGGCTGGACTCGTTTTTGGACACGATGACGGGCCAACTGGACGGACGAGGCTGGGAAATCGGGGAGACGGTGCACGCTTCCGCGTTTTACGGATTGCTCCATTCGGTGCGCGGAGTGCAGTCGGTCGACAAGCTGGTGTTGACCGCCCGCGTTGCCGAAAACGGCGAAACGAGGGAAATTCCGCCCGACGACCTGAAGCGTTTTCCCCACGGCATCGTCATGGGCGGCCGTCACCGGCTGAACGTAACGATGGCTTGAATCGCGAATTCTGTTAGATCCGCATGAAAGGAGGACGGCCGATGCTGCCCCGCATTCCGCTCGACGACCGGACGTACGAAGGCATTTTGCAGGAGGCGAGGCGATCCATCCCCCGGCGGCTGCCGGATTGGACCGACGAGAACGCGCACGACCCCGGCATGACGATGCTGGAATTGTTCGCCTGGCTGACCGAAATGCAGCAGTATTATTTGAGCCGGATTCCGGAACGCAACCGGAGAAAGTTTCTCGATCTGCTCGGCGAGGCGCCGAGGGAGGCGGCGTCCGCCGTTGTGGAGGCCTCGTTCGGCTCGATTCGGACGCCCGTGACGCTGCCGAAGGGAACGAAGCTGCGGGCGCGGGATGAAACGTTCGAAACGGCGGATCAGGTGCGGTTGCTGCCGCTTGCCATCGAGCGGGTCGTCACCCGCACGGAACGGGAAGCGAGCGATGTGACGGCCGCCAATACGCAAGGCGACATCGCGTACTTCGCCTTCGGAAGCGGGGCGGAGCGGGGGAGCCGACTGTATGTGGCGCTCGATGCCGAGCCGCTGCCGGGCCAGCTCGTGACGATGTCCGTCAAGCTGGCGGGTTCGCCTCCTTCCGGCGGCGACCGCGTCGTCCCGTCCGCGAGAGTGTCCTGGAAAGCCTACGGCCTGGACGAGCGCACGCGGCAGGCCGGCTGGCTGCCGCTCGAAACGTACGAGGACGCCACGGTGCATATGACCTACAGCGGCCGCATCACGTTTTTTTTCGAATCGCAGCTGCTGCCGGTCATCGTTCATCCGGCGAACGACCGCCCGCGCTACTGGATTTGCTGCACGCTGGAGGAGCCGGG
Source organism: Cohnella massiliensis (assembly GCF_900169535.1). Classification (NCBI taxonomy): domain Bacteria; kingdom Bacillati; phylum Bacillota; class Bacilli; order Caryophanales; family Paenibacillaceae; genus Cohnella; species Cohnella massiliensis. The sequence continues at coordinate 207,551 of NZ_LT821258.1, read as the reverse complement.
CTACGAATCGCCGCCCCGCATCGACGGCCTTCTGCTCAACACGGCGGTCGCGGTTCACCGCGATACGAAAAGCGAAGCGCTCGACTTCAACTCGCCGGGGCTTCGCAATTGGGGCCTTGAGGCGGATACGTACCTCGGCCGCTGCGGCGATTTGCGCGTTCAGGTGCGCGAGGAGGACGGCGTCTGGCGCGAATGGCGCGAGGCGGCGAGCTTTGAAGGGGCCGGACCCGAGGAGTGCCGATTCGTCGTGGAGACGCGCGCGGACGGCTCGCGGGTCGTCCGGTTCGGCGACGGCGTCCGCGGAAAAATTCCGCCTGCGGGCAAAGGCAACGTGCGCCGGATCCATTCGGAAGCTTCGTTCGGCGGCCGGAGATGGATCGGCAGAAGCAACGGGCTTCCGAACCAGAAATTCGAACTGCACGAGCTCGTCCCTAGGCGCAAGGATGAATTCAGGCTGCAGGTCGGCATTCCCGGCGAAGGGCATGGAGAATGGCTGTGGGAGGACTGGACGCCGGTCGACGATTTCGACCGGTCCGGTCCGCTTGACCGCCACTTCGTGTACGATCGGGAAAAAGGCGAGATTCGCTTCGGCAACGACGAGAGCGGCGCGATTCCCGCCGTTTGCGGCGAGCCGAACCTGTGCCTGATCGTTTGCGTGCTCGGCGGAGGGGAGCGGGGCAATATTCAGCCGCACCTGCTGACCGGCTGGGAATCGCCGACCCAGCGGGCGGCGGGAATGACGGTGACGAATGCCGGGTACGGCTACGGGGGCGTCGAGGCGGAGACCTTGAACGAATGCGTCGAGCGGGTGCAGCTTGAGCGGCACTTGCCGTTTCGGGCCGTTACCGACGGCGATTACGCCGCGATTACCCGCGCGACTCCGGGGCTCAAAGTCGCCAGGGTGCACGTCATTCCCGGCTATGCGCCCGGCAGCTCGCTCCCCGCGCCGGGAGCGGTGACGGTCGTCGCCGTTCCGGACAACGAAGCGGCGACGCCGATGCCGAGCGCCGGCTATTTGCGGACGATCGCGGGTCATCTGGAGGAGCGGAGACTGTTGACGACGGAGGTCCGCGTCATCGCCCCCGAATACGTACAGGTGGCGGTGCATGCGATGGTCGTCGTCGAACCCCAGTTTGCCGGCGAGAGCAAGCGAATCGTCGAGACGCTGAACCGGCTGCTCCGGCCGGTCGGGATTCGCGATCCGGAGGAAGGCTGGCCGTTCGGAAAGACCGTGTACAGAGGCGATATTTACAGCGCCATCAGCCGGGTGCAAGGAGTCGCCTACGTACAGGATCTATGGTTGGAGGCGGCCGGCCGCCACGCGGTCAAGTCGGCGTCGGGCGACGTGCTGCTGCCGCCGAACGGACTGGTCTATTCCGGCGAGCATCGGATCGAGCTGATCAGCCGGACGCAAGTGTGAGCCATGCCGCCCGCCGGCCGGGAGCGAAGCGGAAAGGCGGCCTGAAGCGGGGCCGTCCTTCGGACCCGGCACCGGCGGCGGTTTCGATTACGCAGCAAAGGAGGGGAGAGCTTGGAGAGCGGCGCGACTTTTTTCTCGCTGAACCGGAAGGAGCACTGGCGGAAGAGAGGCTGGCTTGTCAATCTGGATGCCGGCGAAGACGGCGTGCGGCTGCAAAGCGGGCAAAAATACGGAATTATCGATACGCTGCACCTGGAAACGCTGGAGGGCGTAGGCGGCATCGCCGCGTTTGCCGTAGGTCCGCTGGGCAGGCTCGTGCTGCTTGACGAGAGCGGGGACTTGTGGGTGTACGACCGGCGCAGCCGCCACCACGAGCGGCTTTTCGTGCCGAGACACGGGCTGTTTTCCGCCGCATCGCAGCTTTCCGTTTCGGGGGACACGCTGCTGGTGGCCGATCCGGAAGGGGAGCCGTCCCTGACCGCTTACGACATGGCCAACGGCCAGGTCAAATGGAGCCGGAGCGGAAACTCGCTCGACGGGCGCTATTTCGAGCCGCTCGCGCTGGCGAGCGACGACCGGTTCGTGTACGCGCTCACTCCGTCGCTTGAGCCTTCCGGTTCCGGCGAAACGCGGGAACGCCTGCCGCTGACGCTCATCCGCCTGACGCTGGCCGGAACGGTGGACGCGGCGTTCGCCGACAGCCGGTTTTCCGCCAAGATCAAGGAAGACGGAACGGGCGAGCCGGGCATCTCCTATTTGGCGGTTTCTCCGGGGGGCGACGCGTACGTGTTCGACAGCGCGGGCTGCGTGCTGTTCGCCTTCGGGCCCGAAGGCGCGCTGCATACCCGGATGCTGCTGCCGCCGTTCTCGTTTGCCGGCATCGGCGTCGACACGCGCCGGCAAATTTATGTCGGGGATTCCAGGGTGATCGGTCCGGAAGGCGAGGACGATCGCTTCATCCTCCATTTCGGCGAAAACGGAGAGCTCGTCGGCCGGGTGGCGGGCTTTCGGGGCAAAACCGACGGCCTGACGATCGACGCCTCCGACCGGATGTACATTTTGAACAGGGAAAACGGCACGATTACGATGCTGGATCTGCAGCCCCAAATGCTGAACCGGGAAGGCGCGGGCGCACCGGAGGGCGCATGGCTGTCCCGGGCGCTGGACAGCGCGGAAAGCGAAACCGTCTGGCACAAGTTCACGCTGGATGCGGCGATCCCGGACGGGACTCAGCTGCGGGTGCGCTATTTTGCCTCCGATTCCCCGGAGCTCGTCCTGCAGGGGACGCTGCGGAACGTGGACGACTGGCTCGGGCGGGAGGACTTATCGCTCGACGAAAAAAGGGCGGCGCTCGCGCCTTACTGGTCCGAGCCGATCGTCAACCCGTCCGACGCGTTGTTTCGGGAAGCGAAGGGGCGGTATTTGTGGCTGCAGATCGAGTGGCTCGGCAGCGAGCGGCTTACGCCCATCCTGCGGAAAATGCGGGTTTATTTTCCCCGGGACACGTTAATCTCTTATTTGCCCGCGGTTTACCAGGAAGAGGAGGAGAGCCGGGACTTCCTCGAGCGCTATTTGTCCCTGTTCGGCACGCTGTTCGACAGCGTCGAGGAGCAGATCGACGGGATGGCCGGCCATTTCGACAGGGAAAGGGCCGAAGGGGCGATGCTTCGCTGGCTCGCTTCCTGGCTGGGCATGGAGGTCGACGACAACTGGAACGACGAATGGGTCAGAAGATTGATCCGGTTCGCGCCGGAGCTGTACCGCTACCGGGGGACCAAGCGCGGCATCGAGAAGGCGGTCGAGATTTTCACGGGATTGACGCCTATCGTCGTGGAATCTTTTCAATATAAACAGCTGCGCGAGAAGGCCGAGTTCAGATGGCTGGTGGACCGGCTGTACGGCGACGATCCGTTTACGTTCACGGTGCTGCTTCATCCGAATCAGGCCCCGAGCGAAAAAGAGAAGACGCTTTTGCTCCAGCTTATCGAGGATTTCAAGCCGGCGCATACCGAAGCGCGGCTCGTCTGGCTCCAGCCGTGGATGTATCTGGACTTGTACACGTATCTCGGCATGAATACGGTGCTGACCGAGCCGTCCCTGTTTACGATGAACGCGGGCAAGGCGATGCCGAACGACACGCTGCTTGTCGATCTCGACTTGAACCGCAGGCTGGACGCCCACACGCGGCTGGAGATGGATTCGGAGTTGGAATGACCCGCCTTCGGGCGCAAATTTGATGCAGGTCAGGAGGGGTTCGAGTTGAAGAAGGCGAGGATGTTTCCGTTTGAACGAAACCGGTATTTTTACGGCAAGCTGCTGACGGTCCGGGACTTCGAATCGGAGCAAAAGTATTTGAACGACAAGCGCCGGCTGCTCAATCGTCTGCTGTTCGGAAGCGGCGTCGTCGCCGGCATGCAGGTCGTCGCGGTCGACGACAAGACGATTACGGTGGAAATGGGGCTCGCGATCGATTACATCGGGCGCGAAATCGTCATTCCGGCTCCCGTCACGCTGAAGCTGTCCATGGTCGACGGGTTCACCAACAACGAATACAAGAAAAACGTTTATTTGTACGTCGCCTACGACGAAAAAGGCCGCGAGCCCGTTCACTCCGTCGGCAATTCTTCGGTTCGCGGGGAGGAAGTGAGCGAGTACAACCGGCTGCTGGAATCGTACAGGCTGTTCGTCCGGGAGGAAGCGCCGGATCCGCGATCCTTCGAATTCGTGCGGCTGCTGGAGGATGTCGCGATTTTGTATCAGGACGCGAACGTGCGCGTGCTGCAGCGGATGCCGAAGTACGTCAACCCCGGCGATGTCGTGGACGTCGCCCTCGTCGTCGAAAAAACGCTTCAGACGCCGCGCGTCAGCCTGTCGTTCGCCTACGAGGCGGAGGGCTTCGACCCGCTCGGCTACGACGGCAACCGGGTTTCGTTCCTGGAGCCGGGGGAGGCCCAGGAGACGGAATATACGATTACGTACAGCGTCAAGGTGCAGGACAAACCGGGAACGTTCGGAAAACTCGCGCTTTTGCCGGAAAACGTGGAGCTTTACATCGGCGACAATCGGATCGCCTTGGACGGGGGCGTGTCGCATTCGGTCGAAATTCTCTCGAATCCGGCAATGGAGCGCGTGCTGAAGGATTGGTACGAGCGTTCGCTGGACCAGGCCGCCGAAGGCTCGTCGGAACGCGAAGTGTGTCTGGCCAAAATCGGCCTGCTTCAGGTCGGGCCGACCTATCTGATCGAGCAGGTCGAACGGGTTCCGTTCGGGGAGTACGTTCCGAACGCCACGCTTTCGCAAAAGCTCGGCCGGATGGGGCGGACGGGTTCGCTCAACCGGTTTTACGCCGAAGCCGAGGCGTACGACGTCGATTTCGGGGCGAAGCCGGAGCTGGGCGTGTCGTTCCATCCGGAACGCAACGCGTTCGAATTCAAGCTCGGCATCCCGAAGCCTCAGGCGATCAACGACGAGATCGCCACGGGCGTGCTGGAGGTGCCGCTGGACGCCGCCGCGAAAACGGGAGGAAGGTTTTTCTCCCGGGGACGGCGAAACTTCGTCACCGACGAAATCGCGCACGGTCTCGGGCAGGGACAAGTATCGATCGTCGTCGGCCTGGAAGAGCGCGGAGACCGGAAAACCCGCGTCTATTACGACTCTTTGGACGTCTTCAAGGGGACGGATTACGAGGCGGATGTGCCGAACGTCCGGTTCGGCACGATCGTGTACCCGGACAGCGGAAGCTTCCGTATCGGCATGAAGCTGGCCGAGGCGACCGAAGCGGAATCGCTCCGCGTCCGCTGGTGGGCGTTCAAGAAGCTGCAGGAAGGCGAAGCCGGTCCTGCGGCTGAAGCCGAAGTCGCGGAAGCGATGGCGGAGGCCGCGGCCGCGCGGGAGGAAGCGGAGTAGTTGTTGCGCAAGATAAAGCGTTGCCCCGGAGCGGACATGCCGCTTCGGGGTTCTTTTTTTGAAGTAAACGAACCTTGGGCGGCGATGAGATGGGCAGCGAGATCTAACATTCGAACTCTTGAAAAGGGAACATATGTTTGGTAAACTTGAATTAACATAATTAATTTGAACGGAATGATTTTGTAAGAAAACGCCCCCCAAAAATGAACCTGTGATAAAATGAACACAACTGATCAATGGAGGCCAAAACATGGACCAATCTGTTATCCAGGCGTTGCAGTTTGTTCTCCAAGAAGAGTTGCGCCCGCTCAAAGAGGACGTGCGACAAATAAAGGGTGATTTGTTGCCGCTCAAAGAGGACGTGCGACAAATAAAGGGTGATTTGTTGCCGCTCAAAGAGGACGTGCGACAAATAAAGGGTGATTTGTTGCCGCTCAAAGAGGACGTGCGACAAATAAAGGGTGATTTGTTGCCGCTCAAAGGGGACGTACAACAATTAAAGGATGAATTGTTGCCGCTCAAAGAGGGTGTAAGACAAATAAAGATGCAGCTTGATCGTATGGAATCCAATCAGAATGAAGACATCATAGCCGTTCTGAGCCATATGTCCGGAAAATTGACGGCCATTCAGGAAGATATGGAAGGCCTGAAGCATGACGTTGAGTATACGGTTAAAGAACAGGCGGCAATCAGACTTCAAATAGAACGGTCAAAGCGAACAATTACAACCGATCCTATTAAGCCTGTATAGGACTTTTATATTTCACTAGCTCTAGCCCCAGTCTTTCCTCTTTTGGCTCTACTCATTTAAATATCCCGTTTTTAAGAAAATGCAAAAAGAAAGGACAACGCCGAAATAGCGTCGTCCATTGCCGCTCCCGGCAAAACACTTCTGCGTCACTGACTTTGCCGGACATTCGTACCGGCGGTTTTTGTTATTCCGTACTGACGGCGCGAACGGTGGCGCGGACGGGTTTGTCCTTGTTGTACAGAACAATGACCCACTGGTCGTTCCATTTGTGCCACATTTCGTACCGCCCATCGTCCGCGGACATGCGGGTACCTTTGTTGCCGGCGGCGGACAGTTGGCCTGCCAAATCCAGCAGTACCGTCCGGTTCCAAATCCGCACTTCGGCGACGAGAAACGATTCGGGATTGTCCGGATCCGCTTCGAGCTCGAAAGAATATTGGTAAGCGCCGTAGGTCAATTCTTGGTTTGACGGCAGCGTTCCGGCGTTCGGATCGGCTTCCGCGACGGAAGCGTCTTCGTCCGCGCCGCCCGACTCCGCGCCGGCATCCGGGGAAGCACCTTCCGCGTCCGTTCCCGAAGCTTGCGGTTCGGGCGCCGTTTGCGTTTTCCCGCCGGTTACGCCGGCCTGTTCCGCGGGATCTGCAGCGCCCGGGCCCGCGGAAGCTTCGCTTTCCGCCGGGGCGGAAGCCCCGCCGGCAGCGGCGGCACGGGCCGGGCCCGATGCCGCGGCTCCGATCGGCGGCGTCGAGCCGTCGATCCCGCCTTGGTTGTCCTCGCCCGCGCCGTCTTGCGTTCCCGCAGCCGACCCGGGTTGCGCGTCCACGTCCGAACCCCCCTCCGGGCCCGCGGAAGCGTCGCCTCTCTCGCCGCCTGACGTTTCTCCGTCCACCTGCGATCCGCCGCCGTTGGCTCCGCTGCCATCGCCGCCTTCCGCGCCTCCGGCAGCATTGCCGTTAGCGGCATTTCCGGCTGCGCTGCCGCCGGAATCGCCTCCGGCAGCATCGCCGCCGCCGGATTCGCCGGCACCTCCGTCGCCGGCATCCTCTCCGCCCGCCGCCGCGTCCGCTCCGGCCGGAGCATCCGGCTCGCCGAGCAGATCTTTCAGCTTGGCAAGCGTAAGCCCCATGAACCCCTGCGGGTACAGCGCGCCATCGCGGAAATAACCTTTGTACACGACGGCCCCGTCCCCGTCGAGCAGGCTGCCGGCTCCTTCGTAGCGGTCCGAGCGAAACGAGCCCTGGTACAACGGAACGCCGTCGTCGCCGAAGGCCTGGCCCTCGCCATCCTTCAAGCCGCCGGAAAAGTTGCCGGCATAGACGGCGATGCCCTTATCGTTCATTAGCGTGCCCGCCCCATGGTATTGTCCGAGCTGGCAGCTCCCTTTGTACTTCGCGACCCCCGACGGGTAGTACTCCGTACCTTCGCCGGACAGGACGCCGCCCGCGAACGCGCCTTCGTACCGCAGCGTTCCGTCCGCCGCGTAAAGCTTGCCCGCGCCTTCGTAGACGCCGCCCGCAAACGCGCCCTCGTAAACGATCCTGCCGGCATCGTCGTAAAGCTTGCCTTCTCCTTCGTACGCGCCCTTGACGAACGCGCCGGCATATTTGACGGCGTCTTTGGCGGCGTACAGCGTGCCGTTGCCGTCATACAGCCCGCCGGCAAACGTCCCCTCGTACAAAAGGCTGCCGTCCGGGTTGTACAAAAGTCCGTCTCCGTCGTACAAATCGTTGGCAAACCCTCCGCGGTAGAGCAGCTTTCCTTCCGCATCGTACAGGTCGCCCTGTCCGGACTTGAGCCCTTTGTCGAAGCTTCCGGCGTACAGAAGCTTGCCGGCCGCGTCGTAAAGCTTGCCTTCTCCGGAGTAGAGGCCGTCTTTGAGCCCTCCGGCATAAATGACGTTGCCTTCCGCGTCCTTCACCTTGGCCGTTCCGGAAAAAGCGGCCGCCGCGGCCTTCTCCGCCGCAAAGACGGGGGTGCGGCCGAACCATTTGTCGACGAATTTCGGAGGATTAATGAAGCCGAAATAGGCGATGACGAGCGCGATCAGCGCGATCAGGACGACGAGCTTTTTCGCGATGTAGTAGCTTCCGATCCTCCAGTAGTCCGCAAGGGAACGGAGGCCGGAGCCGAGAATTCTGCGAGCCCAGCCGACAAGCCAGCGGAGAAGGAGCTTCGGCAGTCTCCCGGCCAGCCGGATCGGCTTCATGACGGTGCGTTGGAACGGCTTGATAAGCGGCTTGATGATTTGTTCGATCATTTCAAGGCACCTGTATGGTCATTTGACCGGGCTGCGCGATTTGGATGACGCCTCCGAAGCTGCACATGCACTTCGACTGGTTGTTCAACGCCGGCATGTTCGCAACCAGGACGGTCGGGGAACCGGGCGCCCAAGGCGCGGCCGTGACCGGCGTGCAAGGGACCGGAGTCAACGTTCCGAATTTGGCGGCGGTCGCCGCGGCGACTGCCGGGTTGGCCATGGAGGAACACATGCCGAAAGGAGAAATGTTGACCATCGGCTTGTTGTCCATAATGTTGGCGAGCGGCATCGAGGTCAGCGTCCGATTGGCGGGAAGCACGTTCAGGATGCCGGGAGCGGCGCCGAAGGAGCATTGGAGCGCGGCACCGCTGCAGACGAATTGGCCCATGCGCAAAACCCTCGTTTCACGGAAAATTGTCGAGAAAAATCGATTTCATTTTTTATCCTATATTATATACCTTAAATTGTAATTTAGATAGGAAAATGAGTGTGTTCTGTCGAAAAGTATAGTAGGATGAGAATAGCAGAATTTGCCTGGGCCTAACGGCTTACCGCCCTTTCCTGCGGATCCGGAAGCCGGTGCCGATTCGAAAACGCGGGAGTTGGAACGTAACGATGAAAAGGTTCGCCGTATTGCTGCTGATCGTCGCCCTCGCGACCGCGGGGCTGTCCGCTTGGGGACTCGCGCAAAATAACGCCTGGCAAACGCCGCCGTGGGAGGACCGCCAGCCTCTGTCCAATCTTTCGGCCGCGGCGGCTTCGCCGGACGGGGCGCTTATCGCCATCGGCGCCTCGAAGCAGGAGATTTCCCGCTTCGATACCGAAGGCTCGCTGGAATATCGGATCCGGAACGGGAGCGAAGTCCGCAACGACTTTACCGAAGCGATCGCCGACGGCTCGGGGGGCATCGTCGCGCTCGTGACGGCGCTTGACGATTACGGGCTGTACGTGGCGGAAGAACGGATCGTCCGCTACGACGCTTCGGGACGTTTGGCCCATGCGCTGTACAGCAAGCCCGGAGACGGGACGAGCAAGCGCGTCGGCCAGCTTAAGGGGTTGCAGGTCCGGGACGGCTTCGTCTACTTTTTCGAAACGGGGATCGACAGCGCCGTTCTGAAACGCGCCCCTCTGGACGGGGGAGCGGTCTCGGACGTCTTTTCGTTCACGCTGCCGGACAATCGCTATCTCTCGGAAGCGACCGGAACGGCTCCCGGCCAAATCTATTATACGACCAAGCGCGGCTCGATCTACCGGGTTTCCGCCGAAGGAACGAGCGAGCTGCTGTATCCGTTGCAGACGATGGAACGCACGCGCAAAAATTTCCCCGAAAACTTGTCGCTCGACGCCTCCGGACGCCTGCTTTTTATCGATCGGCTGCTGAACGCGGTGACGGCGATGGAGCCCGGCAATCCCGCAAGCTTGCAGGTGCTGCTGGACGACGCGGCCGTCAGGCGGCTGGCGCCCGATTCGGAAGGCTTCGAGCTCATGGATGTGAAAGCTTCGCCGGACGGGGGCTATACGGTCGTGCTTAGCGACCGCTTGCTGCTGCTCGACGGACGGATGAACGCGGCCGGCGATTTGCGGAGCACCGTTCTGTCGGGCGCGGACGTTCGAAACCATTGGCTTCTGTGGATCGCGTTCGCGATGGGAACCGCGTTTCTCGCCGTTGCGGCGCGGCTTGCGTACGTGCATCTGTTCCGGAGACGCTTCCCGCTGTTTTTAAAACAGCTGCTCGTCATCGTCCCCGTCGTCCTTGTCTGCATGATCCTGCTTTCCAACTTTATCTACAACAGCTTCGCGGCCCGCATGGAGGATCAGATGCAGAACGAGCTGCTCCTGCTTGCCCGCAACGGGCAGCAGCTGATCGACGGAGACCGCCTCGAAAGGCTCCAATCTCCCGAAGACTACGGCAACGAGGATTACAACGCGATCCGCGACAGAATGAACTTCCTGTTCGACGGCCAGGAAGCGGAACAGCGCAAAGGCCTCTACAGCACGCTGTACAAGTTCGAAGGGGAAAAGGCCTACATCATCATGGACGACGACGACGGCGTCAACATGTTCCGGCCCGCCGAAGACAGCGAGGAGAACGAGGCGGTGCGGACGCAGGGCACCGTGCTTGGCGGAAGATGGAAGGATGCCGAAGGCCAGTGGATTTACGCGCAGGGCCCCGTTTATAACAGCGCCGGGAACATCGTGGGCATTTACGAAACGGGCCGCGACCTGAGCGTGCTTTACCAGGAAAACCAAAAAATCTACCAAAGCATAATCGAAAATATCGTCATTATGACCTCGGTGCTGCTTGCCGTCATTTTGCTGCTCAATTTCGTGCTTTTGTCGTCGATCCGCAAGCTTCGCCGCAAGGTGCTGGAAATGGCGAACGGGAATTGGGACGTCGAAGTGAACATCAGGAGCCGGGACGAGGTCGGCGACCTCGGCGAGCAATTCAACCGGATGGGCCGGTACATCCGGCAATATATCGCCGACATTACCGCGTTCAGCGAGGCTTCTTACCGGTTCGTGCCGCAGCAGTTTTTCCGCGCCCTCGGCAAAAAGGGCATTCTCGACATCCGCCTCGGCGACCAGGTGCAGCAGAATATGTCCGTTCTCGTCGCCAACATCCGGGGCTTTCGCCAGCTGTCGAGCACGCTGACGCCGAAGGAAAACTTCAATTTCATGAATTCGTTCCTGCGGAGATTCGGACCGCTCGTCCGCAAGGAGGACGGCCTGGTCAGCAAATACTCCGGGGCGGGCTTCATGTCGTTGTTTCCCGGCCACGTCGAGGCGGCGATCCGCTCGGCGATCGCCATCCGGCAGGAGCTTTCCGCCTATAACGAACATCGGAAAAGCTCGGGCTACGCGCCGGTGGATATCGGCATCGCCATTCACCGGGGCCCGCTCATGATGGGCATCATCGGGGAGGAAATGCGCTGGGAAGGCAACGTCATTTCCGACGACGTGCAGCGGACGGCGCTGCTGGAGCAAATGTCCGACACGCTCGGGGCATCCGTTCTCGTCACGCGGGAGTTTTTCGGACAGCTGCGCGATCCCGAGCGTTACCGCCACCGGCGGCTCGGCCGAATCCGGCCGGAAGGCATGGAGGAAGCGATCGAGCTGATCGACGTTTACGAGGGAGATCCGGAAGAGATGCGCAAAGCGAAAGACCGGACGAAGGCGTTGTTCGAACGGGGACTTGCGCTTTGCCAGGAAGGGCGTTTTTACGACGCGCGCGAAACGTTCGTGGAGGTGCTCAAGCAAAACCGCCTCGACAAGGCGGCCAAGCTGTATTTCTATCTTTGCGACGAATATTACCAAAAAGGCACTTCGGCCGGCTGGAACGGAACGTTGGCGGTATAGAGCGGAACTGCCGAACGAAGAGAGCGATGATGAATTTGCAGCGATTAGGGGAACGGATGGGGCTTCGGGCGGACGACTGGCGCAAGCTGGCGCTGATCGCGCCCATTTTTCTCTTATGCGAGATTGCCGAGGTTCTGAATTACAACGGGCTGATGACGCTGTTCAACCAGCGGCTGGGCGGTTCGTTTCTTCCATACGTGTATATGGCCGAAGCCGTGCTGCTGCCGATCGAAGCGTGGGGCATGGGCGCACTCGCCGGCCGCATGTCCAAGCCGGCGTTCATGCGCTTGCAGTACGCCGCCATTACGGCCATCGTGCTGGCGAACGCGGCGGCGCTGCTTTTTTTGCGGGGGACGGGGATCGACGTTCCCTTTTATTACGCGATCCTGTTCATTACGTCGAACTTTGCGGTGCGGCAGCAGACGATGATGCTGTGGGGGCTTGCGGTCGACATCTGTCCGACGCAGCAGGCGAAGCGGGTCATGCCCGTCATCGTTTCGGCGGCGACGCTCGGCGGCATTTTCGGCGGCATCGTCACGCAGCTCGTCAGTCCGCTGGGAGCCGACGTCGTTTATGCGGCCGGACCCTTGCTTCTTCTGGCCATTTCCTTTCATTACCGCAAGGCGATCGCGCAATTTATCGTGCCGCTCGCCCTGAGCGAAACGGCGGCCGCCGAGGCGGACAAGGACGGGGCGCGTTCCTCCTCCATGCGCTATTTTCGCGGCACGCTTCGATCGCCGTTTCTGCTCGGCGTGCTGGGCATCATGACGATCATGCCGGCGCTGTTTTTTCTGGCCGAATATATGTTTATCAACACGGCTCACGCGCATTATCCGGACGAAGCGGAATACGGCAGGATGTTCGGGCTCGTCTCCACCTTGCTGTTCGTTCTGGCCTTTCTGCTTCAGCTGGTGTCCGGAAAGCTGACGGCCCGGTTCGGAGCGAGCGGCATGCTGATCGGCATTTCGGCATTGTTCGCCGTCTTTTTCGCCGCGGCTTTCGCCTTGTTCGACACGCCGTTCGAAATGGCGGCGGCCGCGGGCGTCTATATGCTGCTTAACGTGCTCGTCTATTACTCGGCGGAGCCGTCGTACCAGATTTTTTACAAGACGCTGCCGCTGCGCGAGCGGGACGGCTTCCGGTATGCCGCCCAGGGAATGGCGTCGTTCCTCGGCCTCGTTCTCGGCGTAGGGTTGCAACTGCTGCATGGCGGCTTCGGGTGGAGCTTTGCCGCCGTGGCGCTCGCGGGAGCGGGTCTGGCCGCGGCGCTGCTGGGACTGGCCTGGGGCGTCAGGCAGCTGTACGTCAAGGCGCTGGTACATAGCGTGCAAACGATCAGCTCGGAGGAGCGGGAGCTTGCCGAGTCGCTGCGCGAGCTGGCCGGCAACGCGAGGGCGATGGCCGCCGTCCGCGCCATGCTGGACGATCCGCGGGAGGAAGCCCGGGAAATCGCGCTCGATGTGCTAGGCGCCGTTTCCGATTCCCGATACGCAAGGGAAATCGCGGACAGGCTGGGCGACGAAAGCGTCAGGGTTCGGCTTGCGGCGCTTCGGGCGCTGGATTTGTCCCGGGCGAACCTGGAAACGATGGCCAAGGCGGTGCCGATATTCGAGGACGAAGACCCCGACGTGCGCGCGGAAGCCGTCCGGAAGCTGGCGCAGATGCGGCATATGCCCGAGAGGGCGTTCCATTTCTTGCGTTCGAAGCTGTCGGACCCGTCGCCGGAGGTCGTCGCCGAAGCGGTCAAGGCGCTGTATTTGCTGAAAAGCGAGAAAAGCTACGCGGCTTGCTACGAAACCGTCGGGCGCATGCTGCGCGAGGGCGGAGAGCCGGCGGTCCCGATCTGCCGGGTCGTCGGGGAGCTTGGGCTCGACCGATTTGCGCCGCAAATGCTCGAACTGCTGCGCGACGAGCATCCGTCGGTTCGGGTGGCGGCGACGCGATGCCTCGGCGAGCTTCGGCGGGTCGAAGCGCTCCCGCTCATGCTGGATCGGCTGCCGACGGCCGATCAGGAGCTGTACCGGACGACGGTGAAGGCGCTCGCGGACATGGGCGAGCCGGCCGTCGAACCGCTGAAGAGGAGCTTGGCCGAGGCCCAGCCCAAGACATGGCAGGCGGCCGTATCCGCCCTCTCCGGACTTCTTCCGGACGAGGAGGTTCGGGGCTGGCTGGCCGGGCTTGCGGCGGAGAAGGTGACCGAGCAGGAATCCGCCGCTCGTTATCCGGCGGCGCTGGAAGCGGCCGGGCATCCGGATTTGGCCGAGCTGGCGGCGCTGCGGCAGGCGGAGCTGCACGGCTCCGTCATGGACGCCGTTTGGCGGGTGCTGGAGCGGCTGACGGACGAACGGGTAGCGGGCTCCGTCCGGCGGGCGGCGGAAAGCGACGACGAGGAAATGCAAAGCAGCGGGCTGGAGGTGTTGGCGGAAGGGCTCGGCGAGCGAAGGCTGTCGCAGCGGCTTGCCGCGGTGCTGCAGAGGGAACGCGGCTTTTCCGGAACGCTGGAGGACGGGCAGGCTCTCGAGCTGATCGCCGAGGCGGCCGGTTCGAAGGACGACTGGTGGCGGGAAATCGGTCGCGAGGCTTCTTTGCGGGAAGAGGGGAGAAACGGCATGACGGACGCGAATCAAATGTTGGGTCGGCTGGGCAAAGTCGTCTATTTGAAAAAGGTGCCTTTCTTTGCGAACCTTTCCTTGGAGGAGCTCGGGCTCATTGCGAAAGCGGCCGAGGAACGGACGTTCGCGGACGGGGAGCTGCTCCTCAAGAGAGGCGAGCGCAACGACGCGATGTACGTCATTGTCGCCGGCAACGTGGAGCTGAAAAGCGTGTCCGCGGCCGGCTGGGAAGCGACGCTGGGCGTGCTCGGCCCGGGCGAAGTGTGCGGCGCCGCGTCCGCGCTGGAGGAATCGCCGTCCACGGTGACGGCGCAGGCTTTTTTCGGCGAAGCGAGCGTGCTGTCGCTGCGGCGGCAGGAGGTGACGCGACTCGTCCGGCTGTATCCGGAAATCGGCATCGGCCTGCTGCGCGCGTCGCTGTCCCGCATCCGCATTCTGGAAGAGATGATGATGCGGATCGATTCCTGATAACGGATCGAACCGCCAGCGGGTTTAAAATTCGCTTTTTCCGCGCGGCTTGATTTTTGCTCCTTGCCCGGCGTCCGAGCGGCGGCTTATAGTGGCGTTGAAGGAAGCAGCCAAATTCGGAAGAATGCGGGGTAAAAATCATGAGCGTGGAAATGAAGTCGCAGCTCGGCACGTGGCTGGACGAAACGTGGGAGAAGACGAAAGCCAAAATGTCCGCGGAAGTCGAGCGGGTCGGCGACCGCATCCCGTACATCCCGGTCGACGGCAAGTACGCGGAAGACAAGGGCGAAACCGACATTTACTGGTGGACGAACGGCTTCTGGCCGGGCATGCTGTGGCAGATGTACAACGCGACGAAGGAGGAGAAGTACAAGGCGGCGGCGGAAGGCGTCGAGCGCCGGCTCGATGCGGCGCTCGAAGGATTCGAAGGCCTGCATCACGACGTCGGCTTCATGTGGCTGCACTCCGCCGTCGCCAATTACCGCCTCACCGGCAGCGAAACGTCGAAGACGAGAGGGCTGCACGCGGCCAACGTGCTGGCGGGGCGCTACAATCCCCGCGGCAAGTTTATTCGGGCCTGGAACGAGGACCGCGCCGGCTGGATGATCGTCGACTGCATGATGAACATTCCGCTGCTGTACTGGGCCGCGAGAGAAACGAACGATCCGCGCTTCGTTTATATCGCCAAGGATCACGCGGACACGACGCTGGAGAAAATCGTGCGCCCGGACGGCTCGTGCAACCACATCGCGATCCTGAATCCCGAAAACGGCGAGCTGCTGGAGCTGCCGGGCGGACAAGGCTACGAGTCCGGCTCGTCCTGGTCGCGCGGGCAGGCGTGGGCGCTGTACGGTTTCGCCCTGAGCCACCGCCATACGGGCGACGATCGCTATTTGCAAGCCGCGAAAAAAATCGCCCACTACTTCATCGCGAACGTCGCGACGACCGGTTACGTTCCGCTGGTGGACTTCCGCGCTCCGGCCGAGCCGATCTGCTACGATACGACGGCGGGCGTTTGCGCCGCCTGCGGCATGCTGCAGCTCGCCGAAGCCGTATCCGAGCTCGAGAAGCCGCTGTACGCGAACGCGGCGGTGCAAATTTTGCAGGCGACGGACCGGCGGTTCTGCAACTGGAACGTCGACGAGGACGCCATCGTAGGGAACGGAACGGGGTCCTACCACGGCAGGCACGGGGACTACGGGGTGCCGATCATTTACGGCGACTATTTCTTCATCGAGGCGCTGCTCAGGCTGAAGGAGAAGCATTTTCTTATCTGGTAACGGGTGATAAACGGAACAAAATGTTTTATAATGGCGAATAAGGGGCCGATTTCCGGAAAAGACGCGAACGCGTCCCGGGGTCGGCCCGATTATGCGTTCGGTGAGGAGGGCTAGGATGAAAGGAATTTTTTTGGCGGCCAAATCCAGTCCTTCGTTCGATTCGTCCAAATTTTACAGCATCTTCAACGAATACACGATGGAAAAGCTGTCGGAAATCATCGACATCAGTCCGTCCATCGTCGACAAAAACCGGCTGGAGGAAAATGCGCCCCTGCTTGCCCGAACGGAGCTGATCTTTTCGACCTGGGGCTTCGGGACGCTCTCGGAGCGGGAAATTCGCGAGTATTTTCCCCGGCTTAAGGCCGTGTTTTACGCGGCCGGCTCCGTCAAATATTTCGCCCGTCCCTTCTTCGATTGCGGCGTCCGCGTCTTCAGCTCCCAGGCCGCCAACGCGGTGCCCGTCGCCGAATTCACGCTCGCCCATATTTTGCTGGCCAACAAAGGCGCTCTGCGCGCCCCCCAAAGGTACAAGAAGCTGGGCTACCACGCGGCGCGAAGCTATACGGACCGGTACGAAGGCAATTTCAACGCCCGCGTCGGATTGCTCGGCGCCGGAAGAATCGGCCGGAAGGTCATCGAGCTGCTGAAGCCGTTCGACATGGACGTGTTCGTGTTCGATCCGTTTCTGTCGGCGGAGGAAGCGAAGCGGCTGGGCGTGACGAAAGCGCCGCTGGACATCATTTTCAGCACGTGCCACGTCATTTCCAACCACCTGGCGGACAACGAACAGACGGCGGGCATCGTCAACTACGACTATCTGAGCCAGATGAACGACTATACGACGTTCATCAATACCGGCAACGGCCCCCAGATCGTTACGGACGATCTGGTCGCGGTCCTGAAGGAGAACGAGACGATTACCGCCGTGCTGGACGTAACCGACCCGGAGCCGCTTCCGGCCGATCATCCGCTGTTTTCGCTCGAGAACGCTTTTGTGACGGCCCGCATTTCCGGAAGCTTCGCCGGCGAAGTCGCCCGGATGGGCGAGTACATGTGCGAGGAATGCAGGGCGTTTCTGGCCGGCGAGCCGCTGAAATACGAGATTACGCGAGAGATGCTCAGCACGCTGGGCTGACGGAGAGGGGAGTGGATGTTCATGTTGTCCGACAGCGGCGATCCGGTATCCGCGGCAAACGGCGCGGCCCCCCTCTCCGGCTCACGGCCTCCCGGCGCCGTGGCCAAAGAAATCGAAGACACGGCTAAAAAGTATATCCTTTACAAGCTTCTGCATAACGATTTCTCGACCCCGGAACATTTTCCGGCCCTGTTCGAGCGGTTCGGGATCGGATTTTCGGACGGGCGCTTTGCGGTCGCGGTCATCCGCTTCGACGATTTCCGCGAGTTCGAACCGGACCGCAGGGCGCACCGGATTTCGATTTTCAAGTTCGCGATGGTCAATATCGCGCTCGAACTGCTGGGCAGGGATTTCGCCTGCGAAGCCCTGGAAAACGGACCGGACCACGTCACGGTCATTCTGAACGGGCCGTCGTTCGGGGAAAGCCGGATGCTCCTGCTTCGAGCCAAGCTGACCGAGACGCTTGCGCAAATCGAGGAGCTGTTCCGCTTCAGCGCGAGCGCCGGAATCGGAACGGTCGCGGCGAGCGCGAGCGCGATCCGGACAAGCTATTCGAACGCCTT
Organism: Cohnella massiliensis; assembly: GCF_900169535.1. NCBI lineage: Bacteria > Bacillati > Bacillota > Bacilli > Caryophanales > Paenibacillaceae > Cohnella > Cohnella massiliensis. Next base: position 189,802 of record NZ_LT821258.1, on the reverse strand, counting down.
GACGGCGAGCGAGTATCGGATGTTTTTCGGACCGCGGTCGGTTGTCGCCTACGACGATATCGAGGATCGCGAGCTCGCGCGAATCGCTTTTCCCTACGAGGAGGAGCAGGCGCTGCTGACGGGGATCCGGCAAAACCAGCCCGAGCACGCCGTCGCGGGCCTGGACGCGTTTTTCGAAGCGGTCCGGGACGGCAGCGCGCAGGAGGTTCGCCTGTTTTTGACGCAGCTGGGCGGATCGTTGAGCCGGCTTTCGCATTCCTCGCCGCAGGCGGAGGCGTTCGCGGAATTCGATCTGCGCGCCTTTCACCGGGATTTGCATGGGCTGGACACGCTGGAGCAGAAAAAACGGCTGTTCGCGGACCTGCTTGTCGATCAACTGGCAGCCAGGGAACAGATCGATCAGCGGAAAAAGGAAGCGCAAATGAAAGCCGCCAAGGCATTTATCGCGCAAAACTACGGCAATAGCGATTTGACGGTCGACATCGTGGCGGAGCACGTGCAGTTTTCTCCGAGCTATTTGCGCAAATTGTTCAGGGACGTCTGCCGCTGCTCGCCGACCGATTACATTTTCCATTACCGGCTGGAAGCGGCCAAACGCCTGCTGCGCGAGACCGAATATACGGCCAAGGACATCGCCGAAAAGGTCGGCTACCTGAACACCAAATATTTTTACAGCATCTTCAAAAAAAGCGTCGGCATGACGACGTTCGAGTACCGCGAGAAGTTTCGAAACGCGTCTCCAAACCCGCAAACGGGCCCCCGAAACGATACGAACGGCGTTTTATAACGAAAAAGGCTGCTCTGCCTCGAATTCGTCCGCGCGGGTAAAGAGGTTGCGGAATCGGCGATGAAGTCCGCGGCAATGCAAACGGCCTGAAAGCCGAGGTCCCTCGGCGCCGGAGGAAGGAGCCGGGTTCGGGGGGCTTCGCGGTCCCGAGATCGATTTTTTTAAATTTCCTATGTACAATTCGGAAGAAATTGGTTATGTTTAAGTTGTTCAAGAAACGAGGCACTCCCGGGTGATTTTGTCTTGATTCGTTATCTTGAATGCGCTTCCAATTCAAATACGCCTTTTTTTACAGGGAAAGGAGGGAGAAACGAAGAACTGAAGCGCAAACCGCCCTGCTTATCCAAAGTTTTGCGATCTGCCTCGATTTCGTCGATACCGCCCATGAGCATGGCATCCGGGTCGTCATGGATGTCGTCCTGAACCACGCCGGCTACGAGACGATGAAGGACATGGACGAGTTCGACTTCGGCGAGCTTGCCGGGGGCTGGCAAAACTATTACTATAATCAGCCGGAATCGGCGGCTCACTACGATACGTACGCCGATTACATCGCCAGCTCCGACGCGAACCGCTGGGCCCGTTGGTGGGGGCCGGACTGGATCCGCTCAAGCTACGCGGGGTATTCCGGCTGCGGCGGCTCCGATTTGACCTTGTGTCTTTCGGGCTTGCCGGATTTCAAAACCGAATCCTCCCAAACGGTCGGCATTCCTCCGTTTCTCGCCGAAAAGTGGGGCAGCGCCAAGCTTGCGGCCGAAAACGCGAAGCTGGACGCTTTCTTCGCCCGCACCGGCAAGCCTCGCACGGTCAGCAATCATCTGATCAGTTGGCTTACCGATTGGGTCCGGGAGTACGGGATCGACGGTTTCCGCGTCGATACCGCCAAGCATGTCGAAATGCACGTGTGGAAAGCGTTGAAGGAAGAAGCGGTCATCGCGCTTCGGGACTGGAAGGCGGCCCATCCGGACAAAAAACTCGACGATCTCGATTTCTGGATGACGGGCGAAGCGTGGGGACACGGACTTGGCCGAAGCGCCTACTTCGACAACGGCTTCGATTCGATGATCAACTTCTCGTTCCAGGGCTCGGCGGGCAATCTGGCGAATTTGGAGGGGATTTATTCGAATTACGCCGCCAGCATCAACTCGGACGATTCGTTTAATATGCTGAGCTATATTTCGTCGCACGACACTTCGCTTTTTAACCGCAGCAATCTGATCAACGCGGGGACCTCGCTGCTCATGCTGCCCGGAGGCGTGCAGATTTTCTACGGGGACGAGACGGCGAGACCGCCGGTAACCGCGCCATGGGATCAGCCGACGCGGTCGGACATGAACTGGAGTTCGATCGATGCGGGCGTCTTGTCCCACTGGCAGAAGCTCGGCCAGTTCCGCAGCAAGCATATCGCCGTCGGGGCGGGAAGCCACAGGCAGCTGCAATCGTCGCCGTACGCGTTCAGCCGGACGTACAATTCCGGCGGCGTCGAGGACAAGGTGGCGGTCGTCGTCGGCGCAAGCGGAACGACTACGGTCAACGTCGGTTCGGCATTCGAGGACGGGACGACGGTAACGGACTTTTATACGGGTCAATCGGCGGTCGTCACGGGAGGCCAGGTTACCTTCGCCGCCCACGCGAACGGCGTTATCCTCATCGAAGAACCGCCGACGCTCGAAGCCCGCGTGTCGGCCTCTCCCGCCGGCGGCAGCTTCAGCACCGAAACGAAGGAAGTTACCCTGAACGTGAGAAATGCCGAAACGGGCTTCTACACGCTGGACGGGAGCGATCCGAAAGACGGCGGCATTCCGTTTGAAAACGGGCAGACGATCGCGATCGGCGCCGGCATGGAGATCGGCGACTCGGTTGCGCTGCGGCTGTACGCGGTCAACGATTTGGCCGAACATGCGAGACAATACGTTTTCACGAAAACCGAACGGAGCATCCTGACGGTCCATTTCAAAAAACCGGCCAACTGGGGAACGCCGCATTTGTATTATTATGAAACGTCGCCGGAAGTCCCGGAACCGGTCTGGACAACGTCGCCGGCAATGGTCAGCGAAGGAAACGGGTGGTATGCATATTCGATCGAGGATGCGGAAAGCGCCCGCGTCATTTTCAAGGACAACAACGGCAACCAGATTCCGGGGCGGCAGCAGCCGGGCCTGGTCCTGACTGCGGAGGGCTGGTACGACAACGGCTGGATCGCCGATCCGACGGATTCGGTTGCGCCTTCGATTCCGTCGAACGTGTCGGCGTCGGCAGCGACCGGCAGCTCCATCACGCTGATCTGGGACGCTTCGACGGACAATATCGGCGTCGCCGGGTACGAAATTTACCGGGACGGAGCCAAGGTCGGCGATGCTGCCGGCACGACGTATACGGATAGCGGGCTGGCGGCGTCAACCGAATATTCGTATACCGTAAAGGCGTACGACGCCGCCGGCAACGTATCGGAAGCGAGCGAGGCGGTCGCGGCCGCGACTGGAGCCGCTCCTCCGACGAACCAGGCGACCGTTTATTACAAGCGGGGATATGCGACGCCGTATTTCCATTACATGCCGGCCGGCGGCGCATGGACGGCCGTTCCGGGCCTTGCGATGGAGCCTTCGCCGAACCACGCGGGCTACAGCGTCATTACGGTCGATATCGGAACGGCGACCAGCCTGAAGGCCGCGTTCAACAACGGAAGCGGCGTCTGGGACAACAATGGGGGCCAAAATTATACGTTCCAGCAAGGGGTCTGGACGTTCGACGGCGGCAGCATCGTGTCGGGAGCGCCTGATCCGAACAGTCAAAGCCTGACGATTTCGCTAAGCGTTCCGGCCAACACCAGCGTTTCCGATTCGGTGTACATCGCCGGATCGTTCAACGGCTGGAATCCCGCCGACGGCGATTACCGGATGACGCGCAACGGCGACGGGACGTATTTCATTACGTTCGACGTGGCGACCGGGACGACGATCCAGTACAAGTTTACGAGAGGAACGTGGGCATCGGTCGAAGCGAACGCCAACGGCTCGGATATCGCGAACCGGACCTATACGAAAGCGGCCGGAGCGCAAGGATTAAGCCTGTCCGTGCCGCGATGGAAGGATAAATAAGGGCCGGGTCGGCTGAGCCCAGCCAATGCAGAAGGAGCCGACCCGCGACGTCGGTCGCAGGTCGGCTCGCCTCTCGAATGGTTTTCCAGAGCAAAAGCCATCGGTCAAAACATGCTCCAGTCGAATTCCCGGGACAGCGTCTCCATCAGATGGACGCCCGCGATGCTGTTTCCTTTGCGGTTGAGCGCCGGACCGACGACGCCGATTCCGTAACGTCCGGGAACGAGCGTCAAAATGCCGCCCGAGACGCCGCTTTTGGCCGGAAGCCCGACCTGGATGGCGAATTCGCCGGAGGCGTTGTACATTCCGCAAGTGATCATGAACGTCTTCGCGATCTGCACGTAGCGGCGCGGAATCAAGCTCTCGCCCGTGAACGGGTCGGCGCCGTCGAAAGCAAGCACCAGCGCCATACGGGCGATGTCCGCGCAGGCGACCTTGATCGAGCAATGGCGGAAGTACACGTCGAGCACCTCGTCGACGCCGCCTTCCAGCACGCCGTTGTCCTTTAGGAGATAGGCCATCGAACGGTTGAGGTTGGCCGTAGCGGCTTCCGACCGGTAAACATCTTCGTCCAGTTCGAGCGAAGGGTTGCCGGCCAGCTTGCGGAAGAAAGACAAAATCCGAGATGATTTTTCCTCCGAATCCGCGCCGGCAATCAGCGACGACACCGCGATCGCCCCCGCGTTAATCAGCGGGTTGAACGGGATGCCGGGCCGCACCAGCTCCAGCTTCAGCATCGAATTGAAGTTGTCGCCGGTCGGCTCCATGCCCACTTTGTCGAAAACGGCCGCTTCGCCATTATCCATTAGCGCGAGAATTAGCGTAAAAACTTTGGAAATGCTCTGCATCGTAAACGGGATGCCGCAGTCTCCCGCCGAAGCGGTTCGGCCGTTCGCGTCCAGTACGGCAATGCCGAGAGCGGACTGGGGCATTTTGGACAGTTCCGGGATATACGATGCGACCTTGCCTTCGGCTGCGCGCTTCCTGCTCGTTTCCAACCATAAAGGCAGCTGCGTCAGAAGGCGATCGAATTCGGACGTTTCGGACACGGGATTTCCTCCTTGCAAAGCCATCCGAGCCGCAACGGGCCCGACGGCGGGTTATTCGTTGCGGCTCGGACCGGCGAGCGAATTCGCTCGTACCGATAACGAATTAGCTCAGCTTTTGCTGTTCCTTGATCGTATCCTTCAGTTCTTCGTCGCCTTTATGCGCGTTCGGAACCGCCGATTTGCCCGACAGGAACCAGCCGGTTACGGCGATCGCCACGAGCACGATATAGAACGTCGCTTTCCAGCCGGTGCTTTCCACGAACGAGTGCGGGAGCACGTGCAGCGCGTCGTGGGCGAGCGTATGAACGGCGAGCTTGACGCCGACCCAGCCGACGATGACGAACGCGGCCAGTTCAAGCGCGGGACGGGAGTGAAGCAGTTTGACGAAGAAATTGGCGGCAAACCGCATGATGACGAGTCCGATAATGCCGCCCGCCAAAACGACGATAAACTGGCCGCCGTCCATGCCCCCGATCGACTGGATGCCGCTTGGCGGAAGGGCGACCGCAAGCGCGACCGCAGCCAGGATGGAGTCGATCGCAAAGGCGATATCCGCAAGCTCGACTTTGAGGACGGTCATCCAGAAGCCGGCCTGCTTGCGGTTTTCTTTTTCCGCCGCTTCCGCTTCCTGCGCATTCTTTTTGCGAATGAACTTCACGATGTTATGAATCGAAATGAACAACAGGTACAACGCGCCGATGGCCTGGATTTGCCAAACATCGACGAGCAGGGAAATGATGAACAGCGATGCGAAACGGAAGACGAAAGCTCCAAACAAACCGTAGAACAAAGCCTTTTTCCGTTCCTTTTCGTCCAGATGCTTGACCATGATCGCCAGCACCAGGGCGTTGTCCGCCGCCAAAAGCCCCTCCAGCAGCACCAAAATAATCAAAACCCACCCATACTCAAGCAAAAGCCCGACATCCATTTCTCGTTTCCTCCCTCATCCAACTCATGATCATTAAAAAGACCTTTGCCTCCAATTGTTAAGATCGCCAAAAAAGGCGTCTCACAATCAGCGGCAAAGGTCTCGCTAACAATGGATTATTGCCAATAAAGCCGGAGATTTGATCTCGTAATGACGACTTTACTGAACAGCTACTCCCCTTCATCCGGGTATGAAGTTGTAGATCAAGCTATAAGCGAATCTTAAATGATTTTTCGTTCGTTGTCAATTTTCTTGATGGCGCGATTTTGACGCGCTTGTTGGCGAGCGCCGCCTGCGGCCTTGTTGGTCGGCCAAGCGAGCAGTATAATGAAATGACCGCACGCGGGATTCATACGTAGGAAAGGGGTGCGCCTGAAATGGAAATGGCCGTTTCGCCGTCCGCCTTGCAGTGCTTCGAGCAGGAATGGGGCTATAAACACGGCGACCGCATTCGCGTATTTGTTCGTTATGTCAGCGGGGGCACCGAGCCGTACGGTTTCGGCATCATGAAGGACGATCCGATGGATCCGGCAGCCGTGGTGACCGCAGGCGAGCTGACCTTCTATATGGAACAAAAGGACGTCTGGTTTCTCGAGCACAAAAAGCTCACCCTCGATTGCCTAAACGGCGATATCGTGTTCAAAGTCGAATCGTGACGATAAAAGACCGCACCGTTTGGCCGGCAACGGCCACAGGGAGCGGTCTTTTTGTTTCGGGGCCCAAAAGGAATCAAAAGCGCAAAAATCGCATTGACAAATTTGTGACGATAGTTTATATTCAAGTTAATGTTACTATACAAAAGTTAGTTAATGATGAGGAGGAAACGGAAGATGGCAAAGGCAAAATGGACGGTAGACGTATCCCACAGCGAAATCGGGTTTTCGGTAAAACACATGATGATCGCGAAAGTGAAAGGCACGTTCCACGGCTTCGAAGCCAGCATCGAAGCGGATCCGGCGGATTTGACGACGGCGGACATCGAATTCGCGATCGATTTGTCCAGCGTCGACACCCGCAACGCGGACCGCGACAACCACTTGAAATCGGCCGACTTTTTCGATATCGAGAAGAACCCGAAGCTGCTGTTCAAAGCGACGAAAATCGTTCGCACGGGCGACGACGAATACGATATTACGGGCGACGTCACGCTGCATGGCGTCACCCGCTCGGAAACGTTCTCGGCTACGTTCGAGGGCGTCGGCAAAGACCCGTGGGGCAACGAAAAGGCGGGCTTTAGCGCGACCGGCAGCCTGAAGCGGAGCGATTACGGCTTGACGTACAACGCGGCGCTCGAAACGGGCGGCGTGCTGATCGGCGACGAAGTGAAAATCGCCATCGAAATCGAAGCGGCCAAAGCTTGAGCCGAAGGATATACGGCTGACGGAAGGCGTCCGGACGGGCGCCTTCTTTTTTAATGCCCGAAAGCATAAGTATGAGGAGGACTGTCCCTCCTGCCGGGACAGAAGCGAACGGAAGGAGGAGGGCCATTTGCGAAAAAGGTGGGGGAAGCCGCTGCCGCTGCGGCTGAAGTGGAGTCCGCCCGTCCGCAGATGGGGAGGGAACCGGCCCCGAACGTGGAAAGGGCCGGCCGATCGTCTCGTGCCGCGAAGCCGGGGCTTTGTCGCCCGCCCTTCGAAGGGAGGCGGCGCTTCGTTCAAGTCCCCGAACGGCCCGAAAGGCTGGGCGGTCCGTCCCCGCAAGCGGATGAAGCGGCGGCATTTTTGGCTCATCATGCTGTTGATCGCGGTGCTCGCATCCATCCAGTCCGTCGTTCTGCTCGACAAGCTGCTGCGGGAGCCGCTCATGTTTCTGGCCAAAGTCCGCACGACGCAGATGGCGACCGAAGCGATCAATCAGGCGATCAAGAACAATGTATCGGCGCAGGCGGACGGCAGCAGAATGATCAAATGGCAGTTGGACGAATCGGGGGAGACGAGAGGCTTCGCGATCGACTACAACGAGCAGATGCGCATCACGGCCCAAACGATCGGGATCGTCGAACAGGCGCTGCGAGAGCAAAGCCATCTGTACGCGCGGGTTCCGATCGGGCATGCGCTCAAGAGCCCCATCATATCGTCCATCGGCCCAAGCGTCGCCGTCAAGTTCGAGCCTGCGAGCGCGGTTCAGGCCGAGGTGAGAACGCGGCAGACGAACGCGGGCATCAACAACGTGCTCGTCGAGGTTTACATTCATATCAAAACGAACATTTACGTGCTCATTCCGTTCGACAAGGAATCGAACCCGATCGAAACGGAGATTCCGCTTTCCTACGCGATGGTCGTCGGCGACGTCCCGATGTACTATTACGACGGCTCGGGCAACCCGGTCGGCAGCGGCGCGGCCCAGGCTCCGGTCATTTCCCTGCCTCCCGCTCCGTCTTCGACCGAAGGGTCGGCGAGCGCGGGAGCGGGCGCCGCGCATTGACGATTCGTTAACGGCGTTCGGATCGATCGAAAAAACGTTCACAAATGTTCTAAAATGTGTGATATAATTCAAAGCGAACGAAATCAAACAAGGAGGCGTTCGTTTTGGATATTCGCCATTCCACTCATCCGGACGACATGAAGCGTTACGACACGGAGCAGCTCCGCAAGCACTATTTGATCGAGAAGCTTTTCGAGGCGGACCGTCTTCATATGACGTACTCGCATGAGGATCGACTCATTATCGGGGGGGCGCAGCCGGTCAACGAAACGATCGCGCTCGATGCCGGGGATCAATTGAAAACCGAGTACTTCCTGGAACGCCGCGAAATCGGCTTCGTCAACATCGGCCACGGCGACGCCGTCGTCACGGCGGACGGGGAACGATACGAGCTGGGCAGACTCGATACGCTGTACGTCGGCAAAGGCGTTCGCGACGTGAAGCTGTCAAGCAAGGATGCGGCGAACCCGGCGAAGCTGTACTTCTGCTCGGCTCCGGCGCATGCCGTCATTCCGGCCCGCAAAGTATCGATTCAGGAAGCGAACACGCTCTACCTGGGTTCGCAGGAGACGTCCAACGAACGCGAATTGAACCAGATCATTCACGGAGGCGGCATCCAAAGCTGTCAGCTTATGATGGGCATCACCGTGCTGAAGCCGGGAAGCGTCTGGAACACGATGCCTTCCCACGTCCATGACCGCCGGATGGAAGCTTATCTCTATTTCGATCTTGCCGAAGACGCCCGCGTGTTCCATATGATGGGGCAGCCGCAGGAGACGCGCCACCTGGTCGTCGCGAACGAGCAGGCGATCATTTCGCCGGCCTGGTCCATTCACTCCGGCGTGGGCACGAGCAATTATACGTTCATTTGGGCGATGGCCGGCGAAAATTATACGTTTACGGATATGGACGTCGTTCCTCCGAGCGAATTAAAATAGGAAAGCCGCGCTTTTGGAGCGCACCGCGAGTTCATCTCGCGGGAGTTTGGCAAGGGAGGACAAGAGCATCATGCTGGCCGCTGCACGTCAACAGTCGATACTGGAGCTGCTTCAGACTGCCGGAACCGTCCAGGTGTCCGATCTGAGCGAACGATTCGGCGTCACGAAAAAGACGATTCGCGAGGATTTGGAGAAGCTGGAGGAAAAAGGCCTTCTGAAAAGGACGCACGGAGGCGCGGTGGCCGCAGCGGAGGAGCCGGAGCCCCTGCTCCCTTTGCAAATTCCGAACACGAAGCATCCGGACGAGAAAATCAGCATCGCCGTCCACGCGTTGAAATACATCAAGCGGGACGATATCATCGCGCTCGACGCGGGCAGCACGACGCTGGAAATCGCGAAGCGTTTGCCCAACGAGCCGCTGACGGTCATCACGAACGATTTGCTCATTATTCACGAGCTGATCGGCAAGGATCGGATCCGGCTCGTCGTGCCTGGCGGCTACCGCCAGCGAAACGTCCTGATCGGAAACGACGTGCTGGACTGGCTGTCGCGGCTTAACGTGCAGAAGCTGTTTCTGTCCGCCACGGGCGTGCACGAAAAATACGGCCTGACCGTATTCACGAACGAGCTGATCGAATTGAAAAAAGCATACATGGCAAGCGCCAAAGAAATTTACTGCGTCGCCGATCACAGCAAATTCGACCGCGCCGCGCTGCTGACGTTCGCATCGCTGGCGGAGATCGACCTGCTGATCACGGACGCGGGATTGTCCGAAGAGGTCGAAAAGCGCTACAAGGGAGGTTCGGTCAACATTGAAAGAGCTGTTTGATTTGACGGGCCGCGCGGCGGTCGTCACCGGAGCGGGCCGCGGCTTGGGCGCCGCGATCGCCGTGGGTCTTGCCGCCGCCGGCGCCGATGTCGCGCTGGTGACGAACCGCACGCCGGCGGAAGAAACGAAAAGCAAGATCGAGGCGCTCGGCCGCAAGGCCGTCGCGCTGACGGCCGACGTGAGCGATCGGGCCGCGCTGCCGGGGCTGATCGACGAGACGCTCGGCGCGTTCGGCCGAATCGACGTGCTCGTGAACAATGCCGGCATTATCCGGCGCACGCCGGCCGCCGAGCACAGCTACGAAGATTGGCAGGCGGTTCTCGACGTCAATCTGAACTCGGTTTTCGTCTTGTCCCAGCTGGCCGGACGGGCGATGATCGAGCAGGGCTCCGGCAAAATCGTCAACATCGCTTCGATGCTGTCGTTCCAGGGCGGCATCAACGTTCCGGGCTACACGGCGAGCAAGCACGCCGTGGCGGGGCTGACGAAAGCGCTCGCCAACGAGTGGGCGTCCAAAAACGTACAGGTCAACGCGATCGCTCCCGGGTACATGAGCACGGACAACACGGAAGCGCTCCGCAACGACCCGGTGCGGAGCCGCCAGATTTTGGAGCGGATTCCGGCGGGCCGCTGGGGGACGGACCAGGATCTGGTCGGTCCGGCCGTCATGCTCGCTTCCCGCGCGTCCGACTACATGAACGGACACGTCTTGTGCGTGGACGGCGGATGGATGGTTCGCTGAACCGCCGCCGGTTGTCCGGCCGCCGCGCCGCCCGGACAACCGGCGGCGGCAAATGCCTCTCGCTTCGGCTTCGGCCGAAGCAAGAGGCATTTTTTAATGGAATCGCCCGATCGGACAACATCCAACGAGGGACAGCCGGCGACAAAACAGTTGCATTCCGGTGGCCGCTTGTCCATCATAGAAAACGATAACCTTAAGAAGAGGTGGCCTATGAACCGAGTGCTCGTAGTCGGAAGCATCAATATGGATTTGGTCAATCACGTAGACGAATTTCCGCTGCCCGGGGAAACGATACACGGTCGCGGAGTCGATTATTTGCCCGGAGGAAAGGGCGCCAACCAGGCGGTGGCCGCCGCCAGAGCCGGCGGGGACGTGCGCATGGTCGGCGCGGTGGGGGACGACACATTCGGTCAACAACTGCTCGCTTCCTTGCGGAATTCGGGGGTTGGAACCGAGTCGGTGGCCGTCAAGCAAGGCACATCCGGCCTGGCTTTCATAACCGTTTCGGGCAGCGGGGAAAATCAAATCATTTTATCCGCCGGAAGCAACGGCCGCCTGACGCCCGAAGACGTCCCCGCGGAACGGCTCGCGTCGGCCGATTGGGTGCTGCTGCAAAACGAAATCCCTTGGGCGGTCAACCGCCACGTGCTCGAACAATGCCGCGGCCTGGGCGCCAAGGTCATGTACAATCCGGCTCCGGCCCGGCCGATCGAAGCGGACGCGTATCCGCTGATCGACGTCATCGTCGTGAACGAGACGGAAGCGGAAACGCTGACCGGCATCGAGGTCGGAAATCGCGAGGATGCCGAAGCGGCGGCGCGTGAATTGCTTCGCCGCGGCGTCCGCTGCGTCATCGTAACGCTCGGCGCGAAAGGCTCGCTTTGCCTGGGGGGCGAGGGAGAATCGTTTTTTACGCCGGCATTTTCCGTAACCCCCGTCGACACGACGGCCGCCGGGGACACGTTTATCGGCGCGTTTGCCGCCGCCTGCGCGAACGGGACGCCGTCTTCCGAGGCGCTGCGTTTCGCTTCCGCTGCGGCCGCGCTGGCCGTCGGCCGAAAAGGAGCCCAATCGTCGATTCCGGAACGCGGCGATATCGTCCGTCTGCTCGAAGCGGACGCGGCCGCGAATTAACGGGCGCAAATCAAGCTACTTGCGGCGATGCGCCTTCAGCGCGTTCCGTTCGGAACGCTCCCATTTGCGAAGCAGCGGATAGGGGTCGAACGCCCATTCCACGAGGCCTCGGTCGCGGTAGACGCCATAATGCAAATGCGGCGGAAATTTGCCCGAGGTTCCCGGGCGGCCGTAACCCGAGCTGCCGACCCATCCGATGACCTGGCCCGCTTTCACGACATCGCCGATCTTGATTTTTTTATCGAAGCCGGACAGATGAGCGTAATAATGATACAGATTGTCAAGGTCGCGGATGCCGATTCGCCAGCCGCCGTACGGGTTCCAGCCCTTCACTTCGACGATGCCGTAGCCCGTGCTGCGAACGGGGATCCCGTGGGCGGCGAAAATGTCCGTTCCTTCGTGTATCCGCGCCCCGCCCCAGCCGCGGCTGTTGCCCCAGGTGCTCCTGTAGGAGTATACCGAACCGATGGGCAGCGGGAAGGCGCGATCGGACAAGTCGAGTTTTCCGAACGTCTCGTACAGCTGGGAAAATTGCAATACGCGCTGCACCGCTCTCGTGTTGTGGTAGTATTCCCACAGTCCGATGGCAAAGTCGTCTCCGGATATGCCGCCCTGCGACCGGATGCGCGCGGCGACGGAATAGAGGAGGTCGGCGGCGTCCCCGCGGTCCGCGATCCCGTCTCCGGAGCCGTCCCTGCCGATCCCGCGGAACAAGCGGATGGACAGCGGATTCTTGTCCTCGGCGTCCGGGTTCAAAGGGCCGGCCCATTGTTCGGCCGGAATATAAATGCCGGCAAGCGCTTTTTCGGGCAACGGCCGGCTTTTCGGATGAGCCCGGGACAGCGTCCGTTCGTACTGATCGATCGCGGCGATGGAATGCCAGGGCAAATCCGTCATGAGCCCGACGCGTTCGTAAAGCTGGCGAAGCGCTGCTTCTTTGGTTTCGGGAGGCGTTCCTTCGGCTTTCGGCGCGGCCGCGGTATCGTTCGCGTTGATCAATGCGCACAAGCCGATCGTTCCCGCGGCTGCGACTGCGGCAAGTTTCGCGAACATGCGGCGCCCGCACGGCGAATGAACGTTTTTCCGTTTCATGAAACCCCTCCTTTTGCGCATAAGGATATGGTTTGCAGAACGTTGGTTTTTATGTGAAACCTGTTATAATAAAGGGGACAGAAAGAGGGGAATGCCGATGACAACGGGCGCTAAGCCGCGCAAGCCGGATTGGCTGCGCATCAAGCTTACGACAGGCGATAATTATCGCGAAATCAAGGACATGATGAGGACGAAGACCCTCCATACCGTATGCGAGGAGGCGCGCTGTCCGAATATATACGAGTGTTGGGCGAATCGGACCGCGACGTTTATGATTTTGGGCGACATTTGCACGCGCGCCTGCCGCTTTTGCGCCGTCAAAACCGGCCTCCCGACGGAGCTGGATCTTCAGGAGCCGGAGCGGGTGGCGGAAGCCGCGGAGCAGATGAATTTGCGCCACTGCGTCGTGACGTCGGTCGCGCGCGACGATCTGAAGGACGGAGGCGCTTCGATTTTCGCGGCTACGATCCGTGCGATCCGCGCCAGACTGCCGTTTTGCAGCGTGGAAGTGCTGATCCCCGATTTTCAGGGCAATTGGGAAGCGCTCAAAACCGTCATGGATGCCAAGCCGGATATTTTGAATCATAATATCGAGACGGTAGCGAGAACGAGCGACCGGGTTCGGGCCAAAGCCAAATATCCCCGTTCGCTCGAGCTTTTGCGGCAGGCCAAGCTGATGGCGCCGAACATTCCGACCAAATCGAGCATCATGCTCGGCGTCGGCGAAACGAACGAGGAAGTGCTGCAGGCGATGGACGACCTGAGAGCGGTCGATTGCGATATTTTGACGCTCGGACAATATTTGCAGCCGACCCCGAACCATCTGGAGGTCGACCGATACGTTCATCCGGACGACTTCGCATGGCTGAAGAAAGAAGGCCTCGCGCGAGGCTTTTCCCATGTGGAATCCGGTCCGTTCGTTCGCAGCTCGTATCATGCCCACGAGCAAGTGCAATCCGCCGCCGCCACGAAAGCTCAGGGCTGATATTACAGCGGAGTCGGATTGATGACGGGGTCAACTCGACGGACGTTCGGGAGGAGAAGCATTCGTGATCTACTTGACTGAAGGAAGCGCCTATACGATCGTCCACGATCATAAAAACGGGTGGAACCCCGAGGCGTTTCGCGCAAGGTACAGCGAAGTGCTGGACCGTTACGATTATGTCGTCGGGGACTGGGGCTACAATCAACTCCGACTGAAAGGTTTTTTTCGCGAACCGAACCCTAAAGGTCCGAAAGATTCGGTCATTTCCAATCTGGCGGATTATTTGAACGAATATTGCAATTTCGGGTGCGCTTTTTTCGTGCTCGAGAAAACCGATCCCAAATCGGTGCCCGAGTCGCTCGTGACCGATTTGACCGCCGCGGCGGAACAAGCCGCCGAATCGTCCGAGGGCGATGACGATTCGCAAGCGGCGGCTTCGGCGCAGGGCAACGGCCTGATTCTTCGGTGGCCGCTGAAGGACCGGCCGATCGGGCGCGTGCCGGGCACGAGCCCGTCGGCGGTAGCGAGGGCGGTTTCCGAAGGCGCGGAGCGCAGGGCGGCCGCCCAGGCGCAAGCGGCGGGCGGCAGCTCTCCGGCCGTCGGCGGACGGTCGGAAGCTTCGCGCAGGTCCGGGCAGGATGGCGGCGGACAAGCCGGTTCAGGAAGGACGTTTTCCCGTCCTTCCGACGCCTCCGGCGGCCGCAACGGCGACCGCCGGCCCCAGCAAGCCGGCGGCCCGCGCGGCGGCGGCTCCTCTTCGGCCGAACAGGGCAAAAGGTCCGGAGGCCCGCATCATAAGCCCCCGCAGCACCATAACGGCGGGGGGAGCAAGGAACCGCGCGAGCGGAGCGGCGCGAACGGCCACGACGGTTCCGTCCAGGCCGAGGCGGCGCACGGTTCGCAATCGCGTTCGGGCGGCCGCTGGTCCGGCAAAAACCGCCGCCGCGGCAGCGGCTTCAATAACGGCGGCAAGCCGAACCGGCCCCGCCATGACGGCGGCGCTCCGCGTCCCGAAGGGGGGCGCCGGCCTCCGGAGCTTGGCAATCCGTCCGGCGGCGAACGCTGATGCTCAACGTTCAAAGGCTCTTCCGCGAAAGCTGCGGAAGAGCCTTTTTCAGCGCATCGGAAAGTTTAAGTTCTTCGACTTATTCAAGAGTCTGGTGGAAAATTAGGGGCAGAAGAGGGGCCGCCCAAGCGGAGGGAAAACGAAGGGAGCCTAGGTTGGATTTTGTCCACTACGTATGCAAAAAACCTGACATGAAGCTAGCCAAAATAAAAAAAGTCTCCTATTGTAGAGGAAGCAGACAAAATTGCCCATTTCCCTACAAAGGAGAACAAACCCATGGGCAATATACACCAAAAAACGGTTATGCGCAAGTGTTTAAAAGAACTTAAACTCCATATAAGAAGACTTCCTCTAGCGGATCGCTATTCAAAAAAATTGACGATCACCGCGGCCATCCTGTTATGTATCGAGGGGGAAATTCAACAGCGAAGGACCTTGGAAGATATTCAGCTCCATTTGGCTACCGATCCCTATCTTCAAGAACTGACTGGCGTGTCTTCCGTTCATGCCTCGACGCTGAATCGAAAGCTGGCGAAACTGCCCTTGGAATACTTGCAGTGCATCTTCAATCGATTAGCCTCCCGACTGCAACAACTGATGCCAGGCGCCAAGGGAGTTGGTCATTTGGGTAAACTGGCCCCTATCGATTCAAGCAGTTTCCTTCTTCCGTTTGTGTTTGGCGATTGGGCCTTTTATCAGGATCGAACCAAGGGGGTGAAGATGCACACTCGGCTGCTATGCTTGGACGAAGAAAATCCCTTTCCGGACCGGATCGTCTTGTCCACGGTTGGGGTCTCTGATCAGATGGCGGTTGATGAGCTCGTGACACGCAAGGATCTGACCTACATTTTGGACCGGGGCTACGTGAATTACACGCGCTTTTGTGCATGGGCGAAAGACGGCATTACCTTTGTGGCCCGACTTAAAACGACCAACACGTTCACGGTATTGCAGGAGCACCCTGTGAAGGCCGACACGCCGATCCTGCGGGATGCAACCGTCACGATCTACGACAAGAAGACGAAAACCCATCGGCCGTTTCGCTTGGTGGAGTTCCAGGACGAGAAGGGTCGGACCTACAGGCTGCTGACCAACCGCTTCGATCTTAGCGCCGCGGACGTAGGGGAAGTCTATCGCTGCAGATGGCAAATTGAGTTGTTTTTTAAGTGGATCAAGCAACACCTGACGACGATCACCTTTCACAACCATGATCCGAATGCCGTATGGGCTCAGTTGTATCTGGGCGTCATTAGCTATCTGTTGTGCCAGCTCGTGCATCGGCAAACGCCGAACAAGTTGACCCTGTTTAACTTTGTTCGTTATTTGCGTCATTACAGCCAATACCAGTGGAAGCGGTTCGTCGCCATCTTGAATAAACCTACGGAACGAACCAGTCGGGGAAGGCAAAAGCGAAAACAAGCCAAGACCGTCCCTCGGATTCAACCTGGCAGAGGCAAAAATGAACGTGAGGTTGTGAAGATTCTAGTCCCGTAACGAAACCATTTGGATCCAAACCTTTTTTTGGCAATTTTTTCTGCGATTCCTCCCCTGTTGCTCGTTTTTCCTCTCCCCATCCAAACGACATGTAAAATATTAGGTCAAAGGAAATAATAATGACAAACCAACTCGGTACTGGATTTCGCGTTAGGTTTATTGCATGTATAGTGGATTTTGTCCAATCAAGGGAGCGGAAAACGGGGAAACCGTTGTCTAGAGTGGATTTTATCCAACGAGGAGCTTGGAATTTGGGTGAAAACGAGGAAAAGGCCACGCCAGATTGGACAAAATCCAACGAAAATGACGCGTCTCGTGAAAAAAACGATTTTGATTGGACAAAATCCAACCAAGCTTCGCAAAACCCAGCGTAAACCCCGCTCAACCCTGCGTACTCCCCGCTCATCCCACAGGAAATTTGTTGAGTACTAGCATGCTGCCTCCTCTGGCGCCATCACACTAAACTCCTGTTAAAGGTACAAGGAAAACCGTTCGCTGAGGTTCGACGGCGCGTGACGGCTGTCAACCTCATGCCCCCCGCTTTTCAAGGACGCCGTCAGGCGTTTTTCAGATCGGAGACGATACAAAATATCGCTTTTCAGTATCGCTTCCGATCCGAAATCGTTTTGACAAGACGGGCAGCCGGCTTTCGCCGATCGGAGCGCGAGCCGGCATTATCGCGGACGCTTCTGGGTCGGCGCCATGTCCTCCCGGTTGAGCCCGATGAACGCTTCGCGCACCCGATTCCAGAACGGCAACGGGCGGTAACGGGCGAAACGCACTTTTTCGTCGGCAACCGAGCAGACGATCGAGCGCACCTCGTGAAATTGCATGATCAGGTGGTCGATGCCGATCGCCAGCGGCTCTTCCGGATCGGTGGCGATGTCGCAGTGATGGTGCTTCGGCAAAATGAACGAAGAGCCGAGCGTCCGATACACCCGATTGTTGATCGAAGCGATTTCCGCGATCTGGAGCGCTTCGAGATGCGGATGGATGACGGCTCCCCCGACGCTTTTGTTATACGCGGTGCTGCCGGAGGGAGTGGAGACGACGATGCCGTCGCCGCGGAACATTTCGAAAGGTTCGTCGTTGATGTTGATCTGCGCGACGAGCGTTCCGTCCACGCTTTTCAGCGTGAATTCGTTGAGCGCCATATACACCGAGGTGCCCCCGTCGGTGACGATTTCCACCTTGATGAGGGGATAGCGGACGGTTTTCGGCTCCGTCGTCGCCATCAGCTCGACCAATTCGGTCAGTTCGTTTTTTTGCCAGTCGGCGTAAAACCCGAGGTGTCCGGTGTGGACGCCCACGAAAGCGACCTTGTTCACTTTGTCGCGAAACCGGTGAAAAGCTTGCAGCAGCGTTCCGTCGCCGCCGATCGACAACACGATATCGGGGGCTTGCTCGTCGCTTATGAGCCCGCGCTCCTGGGCAAGGGTATGAAACTGCTCCGCCAATTGGCGGGATAGCCGGTCGCCCCGGTCTAGCAGCGCATATTTCAAGGTTGCAGCTCCTTCCGCAGCAGGTTGTCTGAATGCGATCTTCAATACGATGATAAACAATCGAAGCCGCAAGCACAATGGCTAAGCCTCGCCGCGCCCGGGATTAACCGCCATGCGGGCCGAGGAGCGGCCAGAGCAAATAGATCAAGCCAACGGCGAAGGCGGCATGCAGCAATCTGGCGCGCAAAAAAGGCAAATACCGCCAGGACGTCCGGCTCATCAGCCCGGCCACTTGGGCGTGGACGGAAAGCCCGGCCCACGAGAGGACGAAAGCGCCGGCGGCGACCTGATCGATCAGCGGAGCCGTCTTCGCGGCTTCCGCCGCCGCCCGGGATCCGAGCGTCACTTCGAAGGACCCCTGCACGACCGCTTCGGCCAGGCCGGGAACGAGACCGATCGCGCCGAGGACGGCGCCGAGGCCGGATCGAAGCGCGGAAAGAATGCCGCTGTGAAGGAGCAGCTCGAGAGCGACCGAGAAAAAGACGACAAGCCCGCCGACGACGATCATCAGCCGGATCGACGATTCCAACGCGTCTTGCAGCATGACGCCGAACGGCCGTCCGTCGGCCAGGCGCGCGTGGTGCATCGCGGCCAGCGCTCGGCGCATCCTGCCCCCGTCCTCCGGGAGGACCGGGGACGAAGCTCCCGAAGCTTCCGGCTTCCCGGCCTCGGCGGTCCGCCCGCGCCCCCGAAGCGCCAGGCCGAGCAGCATGGCGCCGCCGTAATGGGCGGCCGCCATGACGGGCGCGATGTCCGCCCGCCCGAAAAACCCGATGCAAACCGCCCCGATCAAAAATATCGGATCCGAGGACGTCGTCATCGCAACGAGCCGTTCCCCTTCCTCGCGATTGACGAGCCGCTGCTCCATCAGCCGCGACGTCAGCCGCGCTCCGACCGGATAGCCGGAGGCGAACCCCATCGCCACGACAAATCCGCCGACGCCCGGAATGCGAAACAGCGGCCGCATGAGCGGATCCAGGAGCGTGCCGGTCAAATGGACGACGCCGAAGCCGAGCAGCAGCTCCGACAGCACGAAGAAAGGGAACAGCGCCGGGAACAGCACCTCCCACCAGACGGCCAGCCCGCGCAGCGACGCCTGGAGCGCTTCGCCCGGCATCGTGAGCGCCATGCCTCCGATCCACAGCGCGAGCAATCCCGTTCCGAGCAGCATCGTTTTTTTGACCAGCCGTACCGGATCGCTTGCGGTCATCCGTTTGCTCATCTTCTCCATCCTTCCGCTCGCGTTGTCTTGTCCTTAACTATATGTGTACAAACCGTCGAAATTGCATCGGTCTTTTTTGAAATCGCTTGCAATAATAACCTGTTAACCGCCGGGAGGATATGATAAAATAGAACTACGAATCCGGTCGGGATCGACAACGGCGCAACGAAGCGGAGGGATGAACGTGGCGGCAATCGTGGCAGGCATCATTGCGTGCGCTTTCGTGTACGTAATCCGGGAATCGCTGCATTCGGCCGAAGATGAAACGGAAACGAAAACGGAAGCCGAATCCGAGCCATTTCGCTAGTCCCGCCCGAAAGGGCGTTTTTTGTTTTTTTGGGAGATAAGTTCCGGGTCTTTTATGGTATAATGAAGTAGCCTGTGAAGGCAAATAGTCCCAGGTGATTCCGCGAATGTCGTCCTACTCGAAATGGGGGTTGCTTCTTATGAACTACGATACGATATACGAGGCCGCGGGAGGCGCTCCGGCCATTCGGGAACTGGTGCAAAAGTTTTACCCGAAAGTGCAAGCCCATCCCTTGCTATCGCCTTTGTTTCCGGAGAACATCGATCCGGTCATGGAAAAGCAATATCAGTTTTTGACCCAGTTTTTCGGCGGGCCGACGCTTTATTCCGACGAGCACGGCCATCCGATGATGCGGGCCCGTCATCTTCCGTTTCCGATCACGCGGGAGCGGGCGGACGCTTGGCTGGACTGCATGAGTCGCGCGCTGGCCGAAACGGCGATTCCCGCCGAGCTGCAGGAGCTCATGCTGACAAGGCTTTCGGGACCTGCTTATCACTTTATCAATACTTAATTAAAGCACGGCGCCGACTTGAAGAAAAACCTGCCGCCGCCCGAGGAGGAATTCCGATGGAACCGCTCTATCAGTCCAAAATCGTTTGCGCCTGCTGCGAAAATACGTTCGCAACCTCCCGCGTTCGCCCGAGCTTCAAGAGGCCGATTCGTACCGACAGCGATTTTTGCGCGTATTTCGACGTCATCAATCCGGATTATTACGTTGTCAGGGTTTGCCCCTATTGCGGCTTCGCGTCGACGGAAAATTTCAGCGACCGCCTTTACGATAAACAAAAGCAAGCCTATTTGGAAAAGCTCGGCCATCAATGGAAGATGCGGGATTACAGCGGCGAAAGAACGCCGGAAGCGGCGTTGGAATGCTATAAGCTCGCCCTGCTGACGGCCCAGGCGGTAGGCGAAAAGGACCGGGTCATCTCCGGCCTGCTGCATCACATCGCCTGGCTTTATCGCAACGCGGGCCAGAAGGAACAGGAGATGCGGTTTCTCCGGTTCGCTTTGGATGCTTACGTACGGGTTTACGAAGCCGAGCGCGGATCGCTCAACAATGCGCGTTTGCTGTACGTCATCGGGGAGCTGCACCGCAGGCTCGGCGATCCGCGCGAAGCCGTGCGCTGGTTTTCGCGCGTCATTCACGACAAGTCCATTACGGACGGGGCGATGATCCGCGCCTCCCGGGAGCAGTGGACGCTCATTCGCGAGGAGATGCAGCAAAAAGGACAGGAGCTGCCGGAGGAAATGCAGAGCGGGGCTTGAGCATCGGCGCACCGTTGCAAGCACGGCGAAGAGGGAAGTCTCTCCGCCATGCTTTTTTTATTTTCGGGGGATCGGCTTGTCCGCCATCAAATAATCGTCGTCGGAGTCGATCAGCTGGATTCGCGTGCGGCAGCACGGAAAGACGACCGCCCGCTTGCCGGGCCCGGCGCGCAGGTCGCGGACTTCCGCCGGTTTGATCGGAAGGCGCACGTGGGACTGGCCGCAGAACGGACATTCGGAAGCGTAAACTTCATTCATTTGAATATCGTATGGTAAACTGTTACCGAAAGGAATCAATTTCGGCACCTCCTGTGTACATACGTTAACGATACATCAGCGCAAGGCCGCGCGCAACGCGCATATTTCCGCGGGGGAACCGCGAGTAGGGGGAAGGAAGCGAATGACGCAAACGAACGAACGCGAAACGCAAAGATGGGACCTGGACGTTTTGTTTCCGGGCGGATCGGAATCGCCCGTTTTCGCCGCTTTTTTCGAAGAAACGGAGCGGCTTGTCGGCCAGCTGCTTGGCGAATTGAAAGCAAGCGACGGAGAAGCGGGGGACGATTCCTTCAAGGACCGCCTTGGGTTGTGGACCGACGGGCTGCAAAGGGCGCTGTCCCGGCTGCGGCAAGCCGATTCTTTCATCGGCTGCTTGACGTCGCAGCGGATGGACGACCGCAAGGCGGTCGCCTGGACCGAACGGGTGCAGACGCTCGCCGCGCGGTTTCGCCAGGCCTCCGATCTGTACGACGTCAAGCTGGCTTCGCTTTCGGAACGGAAGTGGGAGGAATGGTCCGCGTCGGGCGGCCGCGCGGAGGTGGCGTTTCTGCTTCGCGAGCGGCGCGACGCGGTTAAGGACAAATTGCCCCCGGCCCTCGAAGGTCTGGCCGGAGAGCTGGCCGTGGACGGCTATCACGGCTGGGCCGAGCATTATCAGACGATCGTCGCCCGAATTTCGATTCCGTGGGAAGAGAACGGGGAAACCGTCCGATTGTCCGCTGGACAGGCGGCCAACAAGCTGGACCATCCGGACGCGGCGGTCCGGGACGAAATGGGGCGCCGCTGGGAAGATGCCTGGTCCGGGCAGGCGGATTTGTGCGCCGACGCGCTCAACCGGATCGCCGGCTTCCGGTTGAAGCTGTACGGCGCCAGAGGCTGGAACGATCCGCTTCGGGAGCCGCTCAAGCTGAACCGGATGAGCCGCGACACGCTGGACGCCATGTGGACGGCTGCGGCGGGCGCTCTTGAGCCTCTGCAACGGTACATGTCGGCCAAAGCGCGGCTGATGGGCAAGGATCGGCTCGCATGGCACGACGTCGAAGCGCCCGTCGGGGAAAACGCGGCCGTCATTCCGTATGCCGAAGCGGCCGCCCTGATCGAATCCGCGTTCGGCGCCTTTTCGCCGGACATGGCCGCCCTCGCGAAAAGAGCGTTCGGCGAGCGCTGGATCGAGGCGGAAGACCGTCCGGGCAAGCGCCCGGGGGGATTTTGCACCGATTTTCCCGAAAGCGGGCAAACCCGTATTTTTATGACGTATTCCGGAACGCCGGGGAACGTCTCGACATTGGCGCACGAGCTCGGCCACGCCTATCACAGCTCGCTCGTGCACGGGCTGCCGCCGTTCGCGCAGGATTACGCGATGAACGTGGCCGAAACCGCGTCGACGTTCGCGGAAGGGCTGGTCAGCGACGCGCTGCTTCGCTTGGCGGACGGCGACGCCGCAAGGCTTGCGCTGCTGGACGAAAGGCTGCAGCGCGCCGCCGCGTTTTGCATGAACATCCGCGCGCGTTTTTTGTTCGAAACGAGGTTTTACGACGAACGTTCCAAAGGCATGCTCGAGGCGGAGCGGCTAGGCGAGCTGATGCTCGAAGCGCAGCGCGAAGCGTTCGGCGGGGCGCTGTCCTCGTGGCATCCGCATTTTTGGGCTTCGAAGCTGCATTTTTATTTGACCGACGTGCCGTTTTACAATTTCCCATACACGTTCGGTTACTTGTTCAGCACGGGAATCGCGGCGGTGGCCGAAGCCGAGGGGCCGTCCTTCGCCAAGCGGTACGATCTGCTTCTGCGGGACACCGGGCGGATGACGGTCGAGCAGCTCGGCTCCCGGCATTTGGGCGTGCGGCTGGACGAGCCGGAATTTTGGAAAGCGGCGGTCGAACGCGCCGTTGCGGACGTGGACGAATTTTGCGCGCTCGGCTTGAAGGGGTAAGCGAAAAAAGCGAGAGAACGGCGGAGAGGATGAGGACCTGCCTCTCCGTCGCTTCGTTCGAAAGCCCCTTTTGCGAAAATCTTTTTACGACATTTCCAGACAAAATGATTGTAATTTTCTAAATATTTTCATATAATAGTCCTATCGACTCATGGGAATACATACCGCTTTTGAAATTTCGTGCATAAGGAGGAGAATGATGCATTCGGAACAGGTCCCATTGATCAGGCAAGTAGACATGGCCCTGCAACAGCTTGAAAATGAGCTGAAGGGCATGACGGCCGGAACGATCGTGCTGCAAATTCGCAACGATACGGTGGGGAAATTCGGCATCCGCCATTTGCCGATTGACATCGACCAGGCAAGAGCGGGCAAGGGGAGCTCTCCCGGATTGACCTCGGCCCAAGTAACGGCTCTGCGCCGCACGGCGGTCGAAGCGATCACCCGCAAAAACGGCTGGACTCACGGCGAGATTACATACGATTTCGCGCTTCGCCAGGACAAGGTTCAAGTAAGCGTACAGTTCGAGTCCAACTACAATATGGCCAACGTTTTGTTCCGGCTGCACCCGAAGAAGCACGACCGCCGGGGCATTTCCGGCGAATAGGAAGCGAGGACGTCAGCGCGAGAGCGGCTCCCGGCGAAGGGGGCCGCTCTTTTTTGGTTTGCGGCGTGCCCCCGTCACGGGCCGTCAAACCCATCCCCATTTTTCGAACAGCACGGAACCGGCCAGCACGAGCCAAACGGCGAGGAACGCGAACAGCAGGACGAATTTGTTTTTGAATACGGCGAGCATCATCAGCAGCGTTTTCATATCGAACATGGGACCGAAGACAAGAAACGACAACAGCGCTCCTTGCGGCACGTACGCCGCGAAGGAAGCGGCCACGAAGGCGTCCGCGGTGGAGCACAGCGACAATACGAAGGCGAGTCCCATCATGAACAAATGCGTAAAAAAATGGTGTCCGGCCGCGGCGGCAAGCTGTTCGGGCTGCAGAGCGGTTTGCAAAAAAGCCGCGAACATGCAGCCGACGATCAAATAGTTGCCCGTATCGCGCAAATCTTCCGCCGCGTGGGAGCCGATATGCGCGGCTTTGCTTTTCCAAGCCCGCATTCGCTCCGGCAGCGAACCTCCCTTACCGCGCGGACCGAACATCGTTTCGTGGTCATGGTCGTGAAACGAAGACGCCGCCGCCGTTCCGCCGCCGTTCGCTCGCAGCGGATCGCGGCCGCCCATCGCGAAAGCCGCGATCAGCCCGAGCGCGACCGCCACGGCGAACGCAAGCGCGAACCGCGCGTTGACAAGTCCGGAATGCGCTCCGAGGGCGGTCAGCGTCGAGGCGAAGACGATCGGATTCAGGACGGGCCCCGCAGCCAGGTAAGAGAAGCCGACGAAGGGCGGAAGGCCTTTGCGGATCAGTCTTCGGACGACGGGGATCATGCCGCATTCGCAAATGGGGAGAGCGAGGCCGAGCAAGCTTCCGAACAGGATGCCGCCGGCTTTCCCGCGGGGGGCGAGCCGCTGGACGAAGCGGTCGGGAACGACCGTCTCCAGCAAAGCGGACAGGACGGCCCCGGCAATGAGAAAAGGCAGCGCCTCGAACAAAAGCCCGGCAAACGCCCGGTAAAACGGAAACAGGCGTTCCAGCGGCAAGCGGGCGGCATAAGCCGCATATGCCAAAATGAACGTCGCGACCGCGGCCGCGGCGAGACTGAACCTGGAAACCGTCACGTTCATCACTTCCTTACGGCTTGATGGGGACAGGCGTTAGTTTAGCGTATGCTCGATCTCCCGTTGGCAAGAACCGGGGAGGTTGACTTCCCGGCGCGGGGGAGTATAATGAATTTCAATCGACTTTACGTCGGCATATCGGCCATTGGCGATGACGAGAACAAGTACGCATACGGAGACAGCTGGCAGAGAGCCGGTGTTCGCTGCGAACCGGCGCTTCTCCCGTGCGGAATGGAACTCGGAGCCGAAGCGGAAAGACGCGCCGGGCATTCTTTTTCAGTCCGTCCCCGGGAGCGTCCGTTGCTTTCCGTCCGTTCCGCGTTACGGAACACAAAGGCTTCAAGCGGCCGTTTCGCCGCGTTTTTCGAAGCGAACAAGGGTGGCACCACGACCTCTTCGTCCCTTACGGACGAGGGGTCTTTTGTTTTTTTAGCAGGATTAATCGGAAGCGCCGGCAGATGGACCGGCCAACAGGAAGGGGATTGCATTTACATGAATTCAAACGCGAAACAGCGGGTACTGTCCGGCATTCAAGCAAGCGGCAAGCTGACGCTCGGCAATTACATCGGCGCCATGAAAAACTTCGTCAAGCTGCAGGAGGAGTACGACAGCTTCTACATGATCGTCGATCTGCACGCGATTACCGTGCCGCAAGAGCCGGCGGCGCTTCGGGAGCAAACGGAATCGGTCGCGGCTTTGTTTATCGCGGCGGGCATCGATCCGCAGCAGTCGGCCGTTTTCGTCCAATCGCACGTTCCGGCGCACGCGGAGCTGGGCTGGATCATGACGACGCTGTCGTATATGGGGGAGCTCGAGCGGATGACGCAATTCAAGGACAAATCGGCGGGCAAGGAAGCGGTAGGAGCCGGCTTGTTCGTCTACCCGCCGCTCATGGCGGCCGACATTTTGCTGTATGACACGCATCTCGTCCCGGTCGGCGACGACCAGAAGCAGCATCTGGAGCTGACGCGCGATCTGGCGGGCCGGTTCAATCACCGTTTCGGCGAAACGCTGCGGATTCCGGAGCCTTATATTCCGAAGGTGGGCGCGAGAATCATGTCGTTGGACGACGCAAGCAAAAAAATGAGCAAAAGCAATCCGAATCCGGGAAGCTACATTTCCCTGCTCGATTCCCCGGACGAAATCCGCAAAAAAATATCCCGGGCCAAAACGGACCTGGGACGGGAGGTCGAGTTCGACCCGCAAACCAAACCGGAAGTCAGCAATCTGATGAGCATCTACGCCCTTTGCGCTGGAATTTCGGTCGACGAGGTTCAGGCGCGGTACGAGGGACAGGGATACGGGGCGTTCAAAAAGGATTTGGCGGAGCAAGTCGTTGCCGTCCTTGAACCGATCCAGCGGAAATATACGGAAATTCGCGAATCCGGCGCCATTCACGATTTGCTGCGCGAAGGCGCGCGGAAGGCCAACGAGGCGGCGGAGCAAACGCTGGCCCGGGTAAAGGACGCGATGGGCTTCCTGCTCCCCCGCCGTTAGTCTCCGGACGTCCGAAGCCTACTGCGGGCTTCTGCGGCTGCGCGATTTGACGGTGAAGCCGATTCCGATCGTGCAGCCGCAGAGGACGAAAAACAGGGCGGACAACCAAACGTTATAGTCGAGCGAGATGGCGGTGGCGGTCATCCAGGCGACCGAAACGAAGGCCAAAACCCATGCCACAGATTTCTTCATCTTTTTCATCTCCTTGAAGCATATTTTTCTTTCGCCTTTGCATACTACAAAAGCAAGCTTGCAAATAACTTCAGCAAGGCGAAAGGAGCAATCAACATGGCCAGCAACAATTCTTCTCGCAACCGGGTACTTGTAAAAGAATCCAAAGGTGCCCTGGAAAACATGAAGATGGAAGCCGCACAATCCCTCGGCGTTCAAATTCCGTCCGACGGATACTACGGCAACGTCACTTCCCGTGATGCCGGATCGCTTGGCGGTTATATCACGAAAAACCTGGTCCGCATCGCCGAACAACAGCTTTCCGGTGGTCAACAGTTTACCGGCGGTCGTTAATCGGACTCGATAGTCCCGACCGAAAGCCCGAGGTTGCCCTCGGGCTTTTATTATTGTCTCCTTTTGAAGCGAAATCGTCAATAGCCGCGGCCGAGGCCCGGCCGCTTAGTACGTGTTCATCCGCAGTCTTTTTTCCAGGCGTTCGTCGCTCAGCCATCCGACGTAAGACTGAAGCGGCTGCAGGGAGGAATCGAGCAGCGCGACGGCGACGAAAGGGTATTGCCGGCGGTAACGGTACCGGATGTCGATCCAGCGCACCTCGAAGCCCCACGGCCGTTCATGGACCTGCCCGCAGGGGAACGGAGTCACGTTCAGAAACGCCTGAACGTCCGCGATATTCCTTGAAGCGTCGATGGCGGGGTGCTGATCGCAGCTGGTCCGGTCGACCCAGGTCAGCTTTCCGTTTTCCCAGTAGCCGATCGTGTACGAGCAGTCCTTCGACAGCCGGACGACGTTCCAGCGATGAAGGGAAACGGTGGGCAGCAGCGTATAGTCGTCGCCCGGCCGATGCCCGGAATCCGTTTTCGGAACCTTGGCCGCCGTCCGGCGTCGAACGGCCCATCGCCAGGCGTAATAAAGGACGATCAATCCGTACAGGACGGGGAAAATCGCTCTCGGATCCGCGGTTCCGGTCATCCAAAGCAGAAGGGCCACGAGATGCGATGAAAAAATAAACGGATCGAAAATGTGAATGATGTTCCAGGCGATCCACTTTTTCGAAAACGGCCGAAGCGCTTGCGTTCCGTAGGCGTTGAACAAGTCGCTTGCGACGTGTACGACGACGGCGAGCAGCACCCAGAGCGCCAAATGCCACCAGGGCAGGCCTCGAAACAAGGCGGCCAAAGGGAGGGAAATCGCCGCCGCCCATCCGACAACCGCCGGCAGCGAATGGGACAAGCCGCGGTGGTTTCTGATATAATCGGCATTGCTTTTGAAACGGAGCAGCCCGTCGAGATCGGGCGCCTGCGACCCGGCGACCGTGCCGATCAGCGCGGCGACAGCGCCGTAAGGATGCGAAGCGATGACCGGATCGACAAGGGCGAGTCCGCCCAGGCCGAGCCCGAACAGCAGATGCGTGCCGGAATCCATAACTGGAAGTCCCCTTTCGTCGTCATGACGTTTGTCGGGTTTAAGTATGGGCAAGGCCGCCCGAATTTATAAAATTGGAGGAGACGGAATGATTTTGTTCGTGGAATATGCCGTGGAACGGCAGCATCGCGCCGCTTATATGGAATGGGTGCGCGCGGAGCCGCGGCGGTGGAACGGAGTCGAACTGCTCGAAAACACCGCGCAGCCTGGCGTTATCGTCGAACTGAGAAGGGTGAAAAGCGAGGCCGAAGCCGCCGAAATAGAAAAGGAACGCCGCGAAGGACGTTCCGGATGGGAGGCGATGACGCCCTGGATCAAAGGAGGGCGCGAGGGCCTGAGAATTTGGACGTTCGTTCCGGTAACCGGCTGATTCGAATCAGCCTTGGGTGCCGAACGGCAAGGTGTAGTTGAGCGGTTCGTCGAAGGTGATATAGTCAAGGTTCAGGGTGAGCAGCAAAAACCGCCTGCCCGTAGCCGGATCGCTGATGATGATATGATCCCGTCCGGCCGCCTCCAGCACGCCCTTGAATATTTTCGCGTTCCATTCGCTGTTGTTTTCGTACGTCATGTACAGCGTGGCGACTTTGCCGAGGTTCATGCGCAGGATGTTTTCTACATACGATTCTTCGGTCGGCAGCGGCATCGTCGTCCCGGCGGGCGTGATCATGGATCCGCTCGGAGCGGCCATCGGGGGCATCATGACGCCGCCCGGAACGCCCATCGGCATCATGCCCGCGGTTCCGGGAAACGCGTTGTTGCCCGTCATCGCGGGGCTGACCATCGGCTGGGGCACGGGCATGGGCATAGGCGTGGGGGCAGCGGTATTCGGCCAGGGAGCTTTTTGAATCAAAGTAAATCCTCCTTTGACGCCTTAATAAACTCGGGGACAGTCCTCGTACGTGGGAGCGAAGAAGCAGTGGGCCTTGAAGCGCCCGGTATTGGTCTGATCGTACCAGGTGCCGGGGCAGCCTCCCGACGGGCGGAAAAACCATAGCGCGTTGGATGCCGGATGAGTGCGCTCTCCGTTGACGGCGCGTCTGGCGAGCGCGATATCCGCTTCGCGGGCTCTCTGGTAAAAATACGGCTTTTGGACCGCTTCGAACCCGCCCGGCGACTGGAACGCCATGTCGGATACGGAGCGGATGTTGCGAAAATCGAGACAGTTCCCGCGAATGCGGTTGACGCCGACGTTGCCGACCATCAGCATGCCGAGGTGGCCTTCGCCCTCCGCTTCCGCGCGCATAAGGCGGGCCAGCATTTTGATGCCTTCTTCGTTCGTTTTGATGACGGCCATTCGATTTGCACCCTTCCTCTTGCGGTCTCGCCTCCAGCTCCGCCGCCGGGCGGCACTGGGCGAATGTCACTCTACAATGTATTGTGAAGCGCCCAAAAGTGTGACATCTTCGGCGAAAAGGAATACAAGAGCTTCGCGGGCCGCCGGGCAATGGCAAATTCATGAACTTTGACGGCGGAATCGTTGTCAATGATTTGACTTATAAGGTATCATTAAAAATGGAAAAATGGCGGTCGCTTGCGGCTTTTCATTCTCGAAGGAGGAGCTCCGTGCTTAAAGATCTTGTGGCCCTGACCAAGCCGCGCATCATCCGGTTGAACTTATTTGCGGCTTTCGGCGGTTTTTGGGTCGCTTCCCGGTGGGAGATGGACTGGATGCTGCTTGTCTGGGTGCTTATCGGTTCGACGCTGACGATGGCGTCCGCTTGCGTGTTTAACAACTATCTCGACCGGGAAATGGACACGAAAATGGAGCGAACCCGGAACCGGGCGCTCCCGACCGGCAGGCTGCGGCCTTCATTCGTGCTCGGGTACGGCGTCGTGTTGGGAATCGCGGGGCTTGCCGTCCTGTTCGGGCTCGTCAATCCGCTGACCGGCTGGCTCGGGATTTTGGGGATATTCGTTTATGTCGTCATCTATACGATGTGGCTGAAACGAAGCTCGACGTGGAGCACCTCGGTCGGAGGGGTATCGGGGGCGATGCCTCCCGTCATCGGGTATTGCGCGGTGACCGGCCAGGTGGACGCGGGAGCCTGGATATTGTTCGCGCTTCTGTTTCTGTGGCAGCCTCCCCACTTTTGGTCGCTCGCGATCCGGCGGGTCGAAGAGTACCGCGCAGCGGGATTTCCCGTTCTTCCGGTCGTGAAAGGCATCGAGCGGACGAAGCTGCAAATGGTTCCGTATATCGCCCTGCTGCTGGTCGCTTCGGTCTTCCTTTATACGTACGGGTACGTAGGCGTTGTTTTTCTCGTTTTATCGGTCGTCATCGTCGGAGCTTGGCTCCTTCACGCGCTGTCCGGCTTTCGGGCCAAAGACACCGAGAAATGGGCGAAGGCCGACTTTCTGATTTCCGTCAACTATTTGCTGATTATGTTTTTGGCGATGATTCTCGACACGAATGGAGCTTAAGCGAAGATGAGCGAATTCAAGGGCGAACCGTCCGACAAACTGGAAAATGCAACCCCCGAAACCGCCGAAACGGCCGGAACCGGAGCGAATGGGCCTTCGGCGCCTACCGTAGGAACGCAAAAATCGTTCGCCCGCCGGTACGCGTTTCCGATGGTGCTGCTGGCGCTGTGCCTGGCGCTCGGCGGCTATCTGCTGTGGGATTCCATGAAAGGCAGCGACCTTCCGGTTCAGGGCGAAGCGGCGGATTTCACGCTGCAAAGCATCGACGGCGAAGCGGTGACGATGAGCGAGCTCGACGGCAAGGTTCGCCTGGTGTATTTCTTCTTCTCCAACTGCCCGGACGTCTGTCCTCCGACGACGTTCATGCTTTCCCAAGTGCAGGAGAAGCTGAAGGCGGACGGAGATTTCGGGGACAAGGTCGAATTTTTGTCGATTACGATCGACCCGCTGCGCGATACGCCGGAAGCGCTGCGCGCGTTCGGGGACAAATTCAACGCCGACTATGCCGGCTGGAAATTCCTCCGCGGCGACGAGGAGCAGCCGATCTGGGATTTGGCGCAAGAGTACGGCCTCATGGTCGTGAAGGATCAAAACGGGGACTTCGGCCATTCGAACCTCGTCGTGCTGGTCGACAAAAAAGGCCAGATCCGCAGCTATATTTCGCCGGACGCGAACGGAAATCCGGGCGATCTGGATGCGGACGCGCTGTACGAGCAAGTCAAAACGCTGCTGTAAATTCGGGGGCGGCGAAGAAGAGGGGTTGTCCGAAGGCTTTTCGGCCTCGGGCAGCCCTTTTTGTTGCGGATATGGTGAATTGGCTACCCGTAGTTCGCACGTTTTGGCGCTAAGTTGGGTAGATTTTACTCATCTTAGCCGGGTATAGGCGCGTGTCGGCGCGCAGTTGGGTAGATTTTACTCATCTCATCCGGGTATAGGCGCGTGTCGGCGCTCAGTTGGGTAGATTTTACTCATCTTAGCCGGGTATAGGCGCGTGTCGGCGCTTAGTTGGGTAGATTTTACTCATCTCAGCCGGGTATAGGCGCGTGTCGGCGCTCAGTTGGGTAGATTTTACCCATCTTAGCCGGTTATAGGCGCGTGTTGGCGCGCAGTTGGGTAGATTTTACTCATCTCAGCCGGGTATAGGCGCGTGTCGGCGCTCAGTTGGGTAGATTTTACTCATCTCAGCCGGGTATAGGCGCGTGTCGGTGCTCAGATGGGTAGATTTAACTCATCTCAACCCGCTAAACGCAAAAAGTCGTAAGCAGTTAAAGCATTCGTTTCACTCCGGCCATTCGGCGGGAGGGGGGTAAACGATGTATTGTTCCAGGCCGGCTTTTTCGAGCTGCTGAATCAAATATTCTTCCGGGGTCCCTTCGACCCCGTTGTAGCCTCGACGCGTGTAAATATGCTCGGCGTCGGGAAATACGTCGCTGAGCATGCCCCGGATTCGCCGGCCGGAAGCGTCCGGGTCGGTAAAAAGGTACACCTGGCGATCCCGCACCGCCTTGCGAAGCGATTCGATCCGCTCGGTATTCAATGTGCCGAAGGTGCAGTAGATCGGAATTTCGGGAGACAGCACGCGGGCGAGGCGGCTTTTGTCGTTTTTTCCTTCGACGATGATGGCGACATCCATTTGCTGCGACCCCCTTCAGGCGGGAACGGGAGCGGCGCTTCCGTCCTCTTGTTCCTATTGTACCACAACGGGGAAAAGGCGAGCTTGTCCGGCGGCTCGGGATCGTCCCCTCGCAAATGGAGGGATGAACCGCTCCGGCGTTCGCGGCTCATCCCGAAACGAAACGTTTGGCCTTGCGCCGTTCGAACGAAATCAACAGGCTCTCAGCACGATGACGAGCAGAACGAACAGGACGAGCACGATGGCCGCCGAGGCGCCATGGCCGTGTCCATGTCCGTGGCCGCAATCCGCAATTTGAGACATCCGCGTTCACCCCGCTTTTAACGCTTATTGCCGCCCGCCTTCCCGCGAAGCCGAAAAGGCGCGCCGCCCTACAGCATATGCGTCTGTCCCTGGGGCGACGTGTGCGATCACCTATTTTCCCGCTTCTTCAATGTCCCGCCGCCGGGGGGCTGGCGTCGGCTCCTCCGTTCCAGCCGAGAGAGTAATCCGGCCGGGGCGCAAGCGCGAGCAGCGCGATCATCAGCACGGCGAACGCGATAAAATACGGCGAAAGATAGTCCCTGACGGCTCCGGCCGCGACCGGTCCGAGGAAAGCGCCGATCGAGGAGGCGATCGACATGAACGAGAGCGTTCTGCCGTATCGGGAAGAACCGCTCAACTGAAGCAAAAAGGAGGTCATGGCCGGGAAGACGACCCCTTTGGCCATGCCGAGCGAGAACAACAGCACGGCGATCGGCAACGGCCATCCCGCCGCCAGGCCGTAATAGGTGATCGCAAGCAGCAGCAGGCCGCAAACGCTTCGGGCGTAAGGCAAATATTTTTGCAGAAACAGCAGGGCCAGCGTGGCGAGCGAGCCGAGGCTGATAACGGAAAACAGCAGGCCGGTCGTCATCATCTCGTCGGCGGATTTCACGCTGAGCGGCAGTTCGAAAGAGAGAATCCCCTGAGAGCAGGACATCGCAAGCGGCAAAATGAGCACGATCCAAGGAAACCGCCTGTCGCCCATTGAAGGAAGCGGCGCCGGCTCCGCGTTCGACGGGGACAGGGATACGCTTGCTTTCGATCCCGACGGCGAGGACGCCGGGGCGGCATCTGCGAACGGCTGCTTGGCTTCGCGAACGAAAATCAAGGAAGCGATGCCGGTGACGAGCAGAATCCAGCCGAGAATGAGAAAGGACGTCTCAAACCCGATTTTGGCGGTCATCCAGGCTCCCGCCGCCGGCGATACGACGGCCGCGACCGTATGGACAAGGCCGTTGCCGGCCATCAGCTTGCCTTGATGAATGCGGTTCCGGGCGAGCCTCGCGAGCATCGCCAAACAAGCCGGGGAAAGGAAGGCGAGCACGAACCCGCTGACGGAACGGATGTACAGCAGCTGCCAAGGATCAGTGACCCGCGCTTGCAGCAGCAGCAGGATGCCCGCCCCGGTCAGACTGCCGGCGATGAACAAGCGGCTTCCGAACCGGTCGACGCTGTAGCCGGCGAGAATGTTGCCGGGCAGATGAGTGAGCGAGTACATGCCCATGACGAGTCCGATAAAAGAAGGAGCCGCCCCGAGAGATACGGCAAACGGGGTGAGCATCGGATATTGCGCGTGCAGGTCGAAAAAGGCCACGAACAAAAACAGATAAAGCCATATCGCGGTTTTCAATCGCTTCGCCTCCGCCGGCGATTTCGGCACGGTCGGGCCTTCGATCGCCAAAGCTTGTTTTATCCTACTTGTACGTTCGATCTCGTCCGTATATGCCGCCCGTTTTCGTTGGCCGATCGCGCAAGCCGGTTGCAAGTGTATGGCGTCGTGTGGTACATTTGGATCAAAAGTGTATGGCGTGTCATCATACACATTACACAATCATGAAACGGAGAGCCGGTGAAAAGGTTGCCGCCATTTTGGATCTGGTCCCCGCAGGATTTTCAAATCGATCCTTCGCGCCCGCTATACGAACAATTCGTCGAGCAAATCCGGGCGAAAATCGCCATGGGGAAGCTGGAACCGGGAGCGAGGCTTCCGTCGGTCCGGGACACGGCGGCAAGCCTCCGGGTCAATCCGACGACGGTGATGAAGGCTTATCAGGAACTGGAAAGACTGTCGCTCATCGTGACGTTCCGCGGCCAAGGCACGTTCGTTACGCGGGATACGGACGCGATTCGGTCTTCCCGAAAGCGGATCGCGAAGGAAGCGTTCCGGCAATTGGAAGAAACGGCCGCATCGATCGGTCTGACGGTGAAGGAATTGATCGAGTTGGCTCACGAACAGGAGGAATGACGATGAACATCCATCATGCGAACGATGCGGTTTTTTCCGCGGTTCCCGCGATCCGCTGCCGGGCCGTCGGCGCCAAATGGAAGAAAAAAACGCTGCTGGAAGCAGTCGGGTTCGACGTTCCGCAAGGGAGCATATGCGGGTTGCTCGGCCCTAACGGCGCGGGAAAATCGACGCTGCTGCGCATGCTGACCGGTCTTGTGCCTCCGGATTCGGGCGAGGTGCTGCTGTTCGGGCAAAAGGCCGGGGAACGCACGCTGGCCCAAGTATCGTACCTGCCCGACAGGGGGCAGCTGCCCGGCTGGCTGAGCGTCGCGGACTGGCTGGAGCTGGCGTCCGGCATTTATCCGGACTGGAACCGGGCGCGGCAGCGGGAGCTGGCGCAAAAGCTTGCCGTCGATCCGGCCGCCCGGATCGGCGCCTTGTCGCGGGGGGAAGAAGCGAGATTGCAGCTGCTTACCTGTCTGTCCAGGCAGGCTCCGCTCATCGTGCTGGACGAACCGTTTACCGGCGTCGATCTCGTTTCCCGCGAACGCATCGCTTCCGCCGTCGTCGGGGACATGGCGGACGGGTTCCGCACGTTTCTGATCGCCACGCACGACATTCGGGAGATGGAGTCCATTTTCGACCGGATCGTGCTGCTCGGAGACGGCAAAGTCAAAGGCGCGTTCGAAGTGGAGGAGCTGCGGAGAGAGGGCCGTTCGGTCGAATCCTGCTATAGGGAAGTGTTCGCATGAAGCCGCATATGCCGCTTTTCAAACTGGAGTGGAGCGCCTATGTACAGCCCGGCATCGTAAAAACCGCCGCGTCGGCTTACGCGCTGCTGCTTGCTCTGGCTGTCGTTTTCCTGCAAAATTCTCTGGCGCCCGAGAAGCTCCTTTCCCTTGGCGCGCTTATCGTTTGCTGCCTTGGAACGGGGTTTTCCCTGTTCCCGTCCCTTACGATATGGGAAAATCCGTTCCGCGAGTGGTGGCTCGCGATGCCGCATTCCCGCCTTGAACTGCTGCGCGCGAAAATGTCGGCGGCTTACGCCGCGCAAGCGATCGCGTCGTTCGGCCTGTGGACGGTAAGCGTTCTGCAGATTCTTGGTTCGAGAACGTTATTCGGAACCCCGTTGACGCATGCTCGAGGCGACGAATTGCTCGGCATGTCCCTTGCCTACCTGGCGCTGTTTTGGGCTTGCGGCTTTGTTTTTACTACGTTCGGGTTTCTGTTGCTCGGCTTTTTCCGGGGGCGGCGGCAATGGCTGACCGTTCCGTACTTTTGCATCGTCATGCTTCCGTTCGGGATGTTTCCGCTCCTCGCGCTGTCGACAGACGTTGCGCCGCAATGGTTTGCCGCGGATAGGGTTGCCTTATACGCAGGGATAGGTTTGCTCTTCGGCTTGCTGCTGAAGCGGGCGACGATTCGTTTCGTTTCGCGCCGCGGGATGGCCGATTTGGCCCGTTACCGTTCCGGCATGAAATCGAGTTCCGAACGAGGCGATGAGAGCGTCAAGCTGCGCTTCCGGTCGGGCGCATCGGGCGGCTTTCGCGCCCTGTATGCGCTGGAGCGCTCGCGGTTCCGCCATTTCGCGAGGCTCAAGACGGCGCGGGCCGTTCGGTACGCGCTGCTCGCCCTTGCCGCGGTCGCGGGCGTTTTCGCCTTCGGGGAAAGCGAAACGATGTTCGTGCTCCCGGTCATGATCCTTTATTTTGCGGGCATTGGGCCGTTGTTCATGCTTGCCGTCATGCTGCAGCACGATGCCGGACAGCGCCGGCTCGTCTGGTGGCTGGCCATGCCCTACGCGCGGCGGACGCTGTTGTTTTCCCGAATGCTCGCCGTTTGGGTAACGCTGCTGCGGGGAAGCGGGCTCGCGTTCGCGGCGTTTGCGCTCGGAGCCGCGGCGCGCTGGGCCGTCTCCGGCTGGCCGTCGGATTCGTGGAGCCGGGACGCGGCAACCTTCGCCTACTTGGCGTTCTGCTGCTGCGCCTTCAGCTTGCTGATGACGTTTGTTTTGGCGATCGGGCCGTTTTTGTACAAAAACGCTTGGACGTCCGCGCTCTTCCTTCCGCTGTACGGCGGCGCCGGCTTTCTGCCGACCGCGATCAACCGGTGGGTGCTGCCCGCGGTCGCAAAAGAGCAAGGGATCGGCAATAGCCAATGGGCGGCGACGATCCTCGCGATCGCCGTTTGCTTGCCCGCGGCTTGGGGGTGTTTCGCGCTGGGGGCGAAATGGCTTCATCTCCACCTGTTTCAAACGCAGGAAGCGGGCCGCAGAGCCTTTTGGTCCCGCGACGGCAAAACCCGTTCCGGCTGATTTTTCGGTCTATGCGCAATTCGTCTCTTGCTCGGGTTGAACTGCGGCACGGAACGCACGTATAATAGATGCTAGAGTATGCAGGCTAGGCATGGAGGAGATGGGATGGACCTCGATTTGGAGGCGTGGAAACAGTTCGCGATCGACCACTGGATATTGATCGTCATCGCCGTCGTGGCGCTGATCGTCGTGATCAACCTCGTCAAAACGGTGCTCAAATGGGTGTTAGTCGCCGCTATCGTCGTCGGACTGGCGGTTTACGGTGGATACAGCGTCAACGACCTGAAGGAAGTCGGAAGCAAAGTGACGCAGGCGCTTGAGGATCAAGCGGTCAAGGCGATGGCCGGCGAGGCGTCGCAGGCCGAATACAGACTGAACGACGACGGGACGTTTACCGTCGCGACGCCGAATCTGGAATTGACGGGGACGCCCGGTTCCGGAGAAGTTTCCGTGAAGTTTCAAGGCGTCTCGCTTGGAACGTGGAATATGGAAGGGGCCGTCCGCGAGTTCATCGAACAGGCTCGGGACCATGCCGCTTCATGAATAGGATAGACGCCAATTGGATCACCGTCGCGCTGCTTGTCATCGTGGCGGTTTCTTTGCTTCAAGGACTGCTTCGGGGAGCGAAGGGATCGGCCAGGCAGCTGTTCGGATTCGTAGCCGGCGCGGCCTTTACGCTTCTTTCGGTAGGAGGAGCCGCCTGGGCGGCCGCAGCGGCTTCCCCTCACGTGCAGGCCTGGCTGATCGCCAGAGGCTGGCGGCAGCCGCTTCCGGACGCTTCTTCCTGGGTCCAGCTCGCCTTTACGCTGATCGCCGGAATCCGGGCCCTGCCGCTGCTTCGCTTTTCTTTGCTGATGCTGTTTTTTTATATCGTGCTGCGCGTCGCGCTCGGACTGATCGGCTCGCTGCTCGCGCGAATAGGCGGTCTTCCGTTCACCCTTCTGCCTTCCGGGGGCGCCGTCAGCCGCGCGATCGGAGGGCTGATCGGCGCGGCGCTGGGCTGCGGCCGCGCGCTGCTGCTGACGGCCGTGCTGTTCGCGTATTGCTCGCTGTGGCCGCAAGGACCTTATGCGGACTACATTCAACAGTCCGGCCTATACAAACAGACGGCTTCGCAAATTATCCAGCCCGCCGCCGGCTCGCTGCTGACGAAGCAGCTTCCCGTCTTCGCCGCGACCATGCAGACGGAGCTCGACCAGCTGTGGCAGAAGCGCTACGACATCATCGATGCCGAGCTTCCTGCCGACATCGCGGAAGCGGCAGTCTCCGTCACCGCCGGCGCGGAAGGCGACGAGGCGAAAGCTCGGGCGCTTTACGCTTGGGTGGGCAGCCGCATCGCCTACGACTACGATAAAGTGGAAGCTTACGAGGAACGCGGCGAATGGCGGGAGCAGACGCCGGAGGATACGTTCGACACCCGAAAGGGCGTTTGCATCGATTACGCGAGATTGTACGCGGCCATGGCCCGGGCCGTCGGCCTCGACGTCCGCGTCGTCACCGGACTCGGGTACGACGGACAGGGCGGATACGGGGCTCACGCCTGGAACGAAGTATGGCTGCAGGAGGAAAACCGGTGGGCGCCGCTCGACGCCACATGGGCGAGCTCGGGAGATTGGTTCGATCCGGAGGGCTTCCAGGATACGCATATTCGCCAGGGGCCGATCTCGTATGTATAAGGGATGCCGGAGTAGTTGACGCGAAACGATTCGAAAAAGGGGTTATCGGGACCGGGGGAAGCCGCCGCGCGCCGCGAGTGCCGTCGCGGCAGGGCGCACACGGCGAATCGGGGGCATTCCGGTTTTTCAATCGCAAATAGATATCGGAGCTACAGGAGGAAAGCGCAATGACGGACGATCGGACGGAAGAAGCCCAGAAGAGGGAAATTCGCAACCGTCGGAATTTCAGCTTTCGGCTGAACATTTTCTTTTTTGTTACTTTTTTCGCGTTTTCGCTGCTCATCGTCCGGCTCGCCTATCTTCAGTTCGTCGAGGGTCCGTCGCTCGCGGAAGCGGAGCAAAAAATCGCCACGAGAGACGTCTATATCCCGCCGATCCGCGGCAACATTTACGATTCGACCGGGACGGCGATCGCCTATTCCACCTCGACGCAATCGCTCTATTACACGTTCGAGCCCGGCACGAAGGAGGAAGACGGACGCAAGCTCGCGGAGAGTCTGGCGGCCGTGTTCGCGCAATACGGCGACCCGGCGGAGAAGCCGCTTACCGCCGACGAAATTTTCGGCTATATGGATTTCGGGGGCATCGTGCATTTGCCCTACCAGCAGCGGCGGATCAAATCGAATCTGACCGATAAGGAAATCGCCTATTTCAGCGAGCACCGCAACGAGTTCAAAGGCATCGACATCGTCGAGGAAAGCATCCGGCAGTACAGCGAGGATCAGGTCGCGGTCCAGCTGGTCGGCTACATGAAAAAATTCAACGGCGCGACCTCGCTCGACAAGTACAAAACGATCAACGACAACCAGGACGACCCGACCCTCAAATATTTGGACTCCGAAGAAGTCGGGTTCGACGGCATCGAATTGATGTACCAGGACGTGCTGCGCGGACGCAACGGGCTCAAGACGTATCCGGTCAACAACATGAGCCGGATCGTCGGCCCGATGGAGCTGACGAAGCCGGTCAAAGGCGACAACCTGTACCTGA
The DNA here is from genome assembly GCF_900169535.1 of Cohnella massiliensis. Taxonomy (NCBI): domain Bacteria; kingdom Bacillati; phylum Bacillota; class Bacilli; order Caryophanales; family Paenibacillaceae; genus Cohnella; species Cohnella massiliensis. The sequence continues at coordinate 150,602 of NZ_LT821258.1, read as the reverse complement.
CGATCAACAAAGACGTGCAACTCGCGACGCAAAACGCGATTACGACGCATCTCGAGAAAATCCGCAACTCGTCGAACAAGGCGGAACGGGCGGAAAATGCGATCACCGGCTATGCGGTCGCGATGGAGGTCAAGACCGGCAAAGTCGTGGCGATGGCGAGCATGCCGGATTACGATCCGAATTTGTGGCAGGGCGGCATCAGCAGCAAGGACTACGAAGAGGTTCAGTACTTTATCAGCAACGGCGCGATCCGCGAGGTGCAGGCGCCGTATGCGGAGTACGAGGAGCGGCTGAAGCACCCGTCCTCGCTCGTTTTCCTCGGTTCGACGCAAAAGCCGCTGACGATTTTGCTCGGGCTGAAGGAAGGCTTGATCACGCCTTCCACCTCTTATAACGACCGGGGCTATTTCGAGTTCGGCCGCAAAGGCTACGAGGTAAGAGTCCGCAACGCGGGCGGCGGCAAGGCGAACGGCCTGCTGTATCCGTGGTCCGCGATCGCGAAATCTTCGAACGCCTTCATGGCTGCGGAGATCGGCAACGCCTTGTATATGCGGGACGGAGACGAAGGGCTGGACATCTGGGATTCGTTCAACAAGCAGTTCGGGCTGGGGGTCAAGACGGAGAGCGGCCTGCCCGGCGAGTCGGCGGGAGACATCAACTATTACAAAGAAGCGGAACGAAGCGGTGGCGCCCAATCCCCGCTTATCTACGCTTCCTTCGGCCAGCAGGGCCGCTATACCGCCTTGCAGCTCGCCCAATACGCGACGACGCTTGCGAGCCACGGCCAGCGTCTCAAGCCGCAATTCGTCGACAGGATCGTCGACACGGACGGCAACGTCGTGCAGTCGTATCAGAAGGAAGTGCTGAATACGATTGAGCTGCCGGACACCTATTGGGATACGATCGAAAGAGGAATGTCGCAGGTAAACGTTCAAGGCTTCGACGGCTTCGACTATAACTTTTACCGCAAAACCGGCACTTCCGAGCAGGACGTCGGGGGAACGAGAAAAGAAAACGCCGTATTCATCGCCTACGCGCCGGCCGAGGATCCGGTGCTGGCGGTCGCCGTCGTCGTGCCGGAAGGCGGCTTCGGCGGCTGGGGCGCCGCGCCGATCGCGCGTCAAATTTTCGACGCGTACGATCAGGAGATCGGCCTGACGGGAACGCCGAAAAAACAGGCGGCCGCGACGACCGACGCGAACGCCGATCAGACCGGGCAGGCGAACTCGGAGGCGCGATAAGCCATTCGCGCGCAATGACGGGGCTCGTATGCTAAAATATGGCGAACGGGGATAGAGACAAACAAAAGGAGTGGACGTTTTTTTGGCACATTATCGGCTTTTGGCTCTCGACCTGGACGGCACGACGCTCAACGATCGCAGCGAGATCAGCGATACGACCGCGGAATGGATCGGCAAGGCGGCGGAAGCGGGGGTTACGGTTTGCGTGTCCACCGGACGCGGGAAGCAGGGGGCAATGCCCTACGTGGAGCAGCTGGGGCTTACGTCCCCGATGATTTTCGTCAACGGCGGCGAGATTTGGCGCAGTCCCGACGAACTGCATCGCCGCATTGCGCTTGACGCGGAGATCGTCGCACGACTGCACCGCCTGGCCGCCGGCTACCCGGACGTATGGTTTTGGGCGTATTCCACCGAAGGCATTTACAACAAGGAGAAATGGCTCGACGACTGCGCCGCTCTCGAATGGCTGAAATTCGGTTACTATACCGAAGACGCGAAGCAGCTCGCGGAAATATTGAGCGAGATTCGCACCTGGGACGGCCTGGAGCTGAGCAATTCCTCGCCCTTCAACATCGAGATCAATCCGCAAGGCGTCTCCAAGGCGACGGCCATCGCCGAAGTTTGCCGCATGCTGGGGTACAGCATGTCCGAAGCGGTCGCGGTCGGGGACAGCCTGAACGATCTGGAGGCGATCAAGGCCGTCGGGCTCGGCGTCGCCATGGGCAACGCGCAGGAAGAGGTCAAAGCCGCCGCGGATGCCGTTACCGGAACGAACCTGGAGGACGGCGTCGCGCAAGTCATTCAAAACTATGTGCTAAAGGCGTGATGGACGGATGGACATTTTGGGCTGGTTGATCATTGCGGCGCTGTTCGCGCTCGGCATGGCCGGAGCGGTTTTTCCGGTATTGCCGGGGGCGCTGGCGATATTCGCGGCGTTTTTCGTGTACGGGTTCTTCTTCTCTTTCGAGCCGTTCGGCTTCTGGTTTTGGACGATTCAGACGCTGATCGTCGTCGCGCTGATCGCGGCGGACTATATCGTCAACGCCTGGGGCGTCAAAAAGTTCGGAGGCTCCAAGGCGTCCGTCGTCGGCAGCACGATCGGCGTCATCGTCGGGCCGTTCGTTATTCCGGCGTTCGGGCTGCTGATCGGCCCCTTCGCGGGCGCCGTCATCGGCGAGCTGATCGCAGGCTCCTCCTTCGACCGTTCGTTGAAGGTCGGCTGGGGAGCCGTCATCGGGCTGTTCAGCGGCATGGTCGCCAAAATCGTTCTCCAGTTGATCATGATCGTGCTGTTCATCATCTGGCTCCTGTAGCCGCATAAGGAAGAGGCGACGTTATGATTCGCGTGACGGTATGGAACGAATTCAGGCACGAGCCTATTCACGACGAGGTTCGGAGCGTCTATCCGGACGGCATCCACCGCGCGATCGCGGCCGGACTCGAGCAGGAGGAGAACTTCTCCGTGCGTACGGCGACGCTTCCGGAGCCCGAGCACGGGCTGACGCGGGAGGCTCTCGACGAGACGGACGTGCTGATCTGGTGGGGGCATATGGCGCACGGCGAAGTAAGCGACGACATCGTCGAGCGCGTCCATGCCCGCGTGCTTGAGGGCATGGGGCTCGTCGTGCTGCATTCCGGCCACTTTTCGAAAATTTTCAAAAAGCTGATGGGGACGAGCTGCGACTTGAAATGGCGCGAAGCGAACGAGAAGGAGCGCATCTGGGTCGTCGATCCGGCCCATCCGATCGCGGCGGGGCTGCCCGAATATTTCGAGCTCAAGCCGGAAGAAATGTACGGCGAGCATTTCGACGTTCCCGCCCCGGACGAGCTCGTGTTCGTCAGCTGGTTCGAGGGCGGCGAAGTGTTCAGAAGCGGCTGCACCTGGAAGCGCGGCCAAGGCAAAATTTTTTATTTCCGTCCCGGCCACGAGACGTATCCGACCTATTATCATCCGCTCGTGCGCCGCGTCATCGCGAACGGCGTCCGCTGGGCGGCCCCGTCGGGCTCGGCGAGGCCGGTGCGCGGGAATCACAAACCATTGGAACCGTTAGGATGACGACGTTAAAATGCCTAAAAAAGACTCGCTAATCAAAGGTACTCTGATCCTGGCGCTCGCGGCGCTTGTCGCCCGGGCGCTCGGCTTGTTTCAAAAGGTTCCGCTCGATTACTTATGGGGCCGAGAGGGAGGCCTGGCGTTCGGATACGCGAACAACATTTATCTGCTCTTGCTTGTATTCGCTACCGCAGGCATCCCGAGCGCCATCAGCAAAATGGTGTCGGAGCGGGTGGAGCTCGGACGCGAAGCCGAAGTGAAGCTCATCTACCGCGCCGCCCTGAGATTCGGCATCGCGGCCGGGGTTGTCATGACCGCCGGTCTTCTTCTGTTTGCGCCTTGGTATGCGAGGCTGGCGGATGCTTCGTATGCGACGCTAGCCATTCGGGCGATTGCGCCGTCTTTGCTGCTGTTTCCCGTTATCGCGATCATGCGGGGATACTTTCAGGGCAGGCAGTATATGACCGCAGGCGGCATCTCGCAAATCGTGGAGCAGATCGCCCGCGTGCTGACGGCGATCGTTCTGGCCTTCGCTCTGTCGGGCTGGGGGTACGACGACAGCCATATCGCGGCCGGCGCCGCGTTCGGGAGCGTGTTGGGAAGCGTCGGAGCGTTTGCGGTCATGCTCTGGTACGCGTTCAAACTGCGAAAAGCCGAGCCCGACCGCGCGCATGCCCCCCAAGAGCCGCAAGTCGGCGGACCGCCGGTATTAACCCGGACGAAAGAAATTTATGCCGCTATTTTCCGGACTTCGATTCCGATTTTGCTGACCGCGATGACGGTACAGGTGATTTACTCTTTCGACCAGACGGTTTTAATTCCGTTATCCCAGTGGAAATACGATTTCGCGACTGCCGAAGCGTGGGGAGAATGGATGACCATGCGTGCGCAGGCGGTTGCCGGAATTCCTCCTATTTTGGCCATCGCGCTGAGCACGTCCTTGCTGCCGGTCATCGCGTCCGCGTTCGCTTCCCGGGACATCGAACGAGTCCGGCACCAATCGGCGCTGGCGATGCGCATCGCGGTGTTTAGCGGAATGCCGCTTGTTTTGGTGCTGACTACGGCAGCGTATGCCGTCACCGGCACGCTTTTTGATTCTCCGGACGGCTCCGCCATCGTCGCGGTCCTGACCGCCGGAACGATTTTTCAAATTTCGATGATGGTGTCCAACTCGATTTTGAATGGCCTGAGCCTTCAGCGCAAAGCCATGACCCATACGCTGGTCGGCATCGCCGTCAAAATCGCGCTCAGCTTCGCGCTGACTCCGTTTTTCGGCATTTACGGGCTGCTGGCGGCGACCAGCGTTTGCTTCATTTTCATTACGGCCTGGAATATGCATGCCGTTCGCAAGGTCGCCGACGTCAAGGTGCTGGGCAGTCGCTGGCCCGGATTTGCTGGCGTCGTGGCGGTCCTCGCCGCCGCCGGCTGGGCGCTCGCGCACTATGCCTTGGAATGGTTCGAGCCGCTCGGCTGGAAGTGGCCGTACTTGCTTGCCGCGGGGCTGACCGGCGCGGTCGTCTGCGGCGCCTATCCGCTGCTGCTCGCGGCGCTCGGCGTCGTCCGCTCCGAAGATCTCGACAGCTATCCGGCGAAGCTGCGCAAGCTGCTGAAGCCGTTCATGCGCCTGCGGAAAAAACAGGCGCGAAGCGGAGCGGACGCCTAAAGCTGCGGCTGCAGCTTCTCCGCCGCAAGGGCCGCCGTCTGAAGCTTGCGCTGGCCGAGCAGATGCTCCTCCGTCATGTCGACGAGGAGAGGGCAGCGCAAATGCCGGAAAGCGTGAAGGACGGACAGGCTCTGGAACCAATCGCCTTCGGTCACGGGACCGAGCGGGCGGTCCGCCCAAGCTTCCTCCAGCCGGGGACTCAGCCAAGGAGGCCCTTCCGCACGTTCGGCATCTTGCCCGCGCGTTTCGGGGCGGATGCCTTTTTTTTGCGCGGCGAACGCATGCGGCCAATAATCCGCGCGGGAGCCGGTATGGGGAACCGCCCGCGCGAAATCGATCGCGCCGTCGCGAATGCGCGGGCAAGCGAACAGCATGGCGTACAGACACTTTCCGAAGGCGATTCTTTCGTCCAGCGAATCGAACCGTTCCAGCACGCGTCCGGCCAGCCGTTCGCCCATTGGCCCGAGCGGAAACACGATCTGGTTCAGCTGCAGCAGCGGCTGGCTGCGGAACGGCAGCGATTCGACGACTTTATCCCGATACTTCGGATCCCGCACGATACGGTGTTCGATGACGTTCTGTTCGTTCACGACGAGCGCCACCGTCAAGGGAACCGGATCGCGGTCGATCCAGAAACGTTCCCAGAACGGCGCCATAAAGGCAGACACGCCGAAAGCGGGAAGCAGCGCGAACAGGCCGCGTCCCGCAAGACGGCTTTCCGCATAGAGCCGAAGCTGGGGATAGGCGTCCCGAAAAATCATCGCGTTGCACGATTCGAGCAGATGGAACGTCGATTCGACGGCGGCTTCGGGGAGCAGCCGCGGCAGCCATTCGCCCTTCAAGTCGGTCATATTCCAGCCGCCGTTGCGGGAGACGAGATGAGCGAGCAGCGCCCAGTGAAGCTCGGGAAATTGAAAAAATAAATCCGCATACGCCTTCGTCCGCGTCACGTTGTTGCGGTTCAGCGACTCCGTTTCGGCGGCGATCCGCCTGACCCGTTCCCCTTCTTCGCCGAACAGCACGGTCGACTCTCCTCTTTTTTTCCGAAACTGCTCCTGTTTGAGCGCTTCTACCGTCCACTCGACGGACTCCCTCCGAATCTTCAGCGGCTCCCGGGGTCTCGTCAGCTCCGCCGAGCGCCGCCACCCGGAAGCTTTGGCCGCCATGCCCTCCGCCAGATGCCGGATCGCTTCCAGCCACTCCTTTGCCATGAACCATCCTCCATTTGAAAACGCGCCTCTATTGGAAGGATTTCCAATTTGCGTGTCGAAATAACTGTTTACCCAAGGCATCTTTGATGGGAATTTACCGGGGAGCGTGACGCATGAAAAAATGGCGCATGAGACGGATGGGGAGCCTGCTCGCGGGACTCTTGCTGCTTGTCATGGCCGGCTGCCAGTCCGTCGGCGGACTTGACGTGAACAAGGCGATCGTCAACCAATTGGATGTGACATCATCCGAATCGAGCAGTACGTTCGAGCTTTCGTTGGACTGGGATCGGGACGCTCTCGCCGGGTGGGACGAAGCGTCTTTGCGGATGCTGGAATGGATTAGCGAAATCAAGCTTAGCTTGAACAGTCTGAAGCAGACGGACGACGGCAGGGTGTCGGCTAACGGTATCCTTTCCCTCGGAAAGGGGGACATTCCGTTCGCGGTTCAAAGCGACCAAAAGACGATGCTGATCGAAATCGGCGGGGCGAAACGGCCGATCGCGATCGATTTGCAAAGCTATGGAGGGTTGAGCCTCGGGGGAATGCAGCCGGATTTGATCGCCGGGCATATTCAACAGTTGGCGAAGAAAGCCGCATCCTACGCGATCGGCCATTTCCCGAATCCGTCGGATATCGAGGTGAAGCGGACGTCGGTTCCGATCAACGGCGTCGCGACGGACGTTTCCCATCTCCACGCCGAGCTCGACGGCCGGGAACTGGGCGAAATGATTCCGGCTTTCCTCGATTCGATTTTGGCGGACGAGGAAGGGCTTCGCGCGTTGCTGAAGGAGTTTTATGCCATGACTGCCGAAGCGGAAGCGTTGTGGTACGCGGAAATGGAGCGGCAATGGGCAGAGGAATTCGGAACGGAAGAAGAGTGGGCCGGCGAAGAAGGGTACGACGAGGAAGGGTACGACGAGGAAGGGTATGACGAGGTAGGAGCGGATGACGAATGGCTCGATGAAGAAGAATGGCTGGACGAGGAGTGGGAAGATTACGCGACCCCGGCTCCGTTGACCGACGCCGAGATCGACGCGGAAATCCGGGCTTTGATCGATTCGCTCAAGGAGGCCCGGCAAGAGCTCGAGCTGGCGAAAACGGACGAAGAATTCGGCTGGGACCGTTTGTTTAACAAAGGCACGAAAATTTCCGCCGACGTTTATGTCGATTCGTCTCTGCAAATCCGCAAGCTTTCGGGAGAGGCGCGCATCGATACGACCGCGCTTGCGGACGAAGCCGTTCCCCTCGTCGGGATCGCGCTCCGCTACGACGAAGAGAAATGGACGGTGAACGGGGACGTCTCGATTCCGGAAATCCGGGTTCCCCGCAACGCGCTGACGGAAGAGGAGTTGGAGACGATGCAGCCGATCCGGCTGCTGCGCACGTTCGATGCGGATTCGGTCGCGTACGATCTGCTGAAGAACGAGCTGGAAATCGACGACCAGGAAGTGTGGCTGAGCTCCTACTGGCCGGACGTCTACTTCTATGACGAAGCCGGAGTGCTGTACGTGCCGGTTCGGGAAACGCTGACGGGCTTCGGCGACGTCATGATTTACGACCATGCGGCCCGCTCGATCAACTTTTATGACGAGGCGACGTACCAGGATATTACGCTCGAGCTGGGATCGGCCGCCATTACCGTTAACGGGGAATCCGACGCCTGGCTCCATCCGGTCATCGCCCTGGACGGCGTCGCCTATGCCCCTGCCGACGAGCTGCTCGGACAGCTCGGGGCGACGTATTCGTTCGACGACAGCTACGACGAATACGACCGCTGGATGGTGATCGAAAGGGATTTGTAGAAAAACGTCCGAAGGCGTATAATGACCGTACGATAACCGGAGATTTTCGAAGGAGGTACGGAGGTTATGCGCAAAATCAGGGAAGAGGCCGAGTTTCGCGAGGCGGTCGGCGGCAGCGGGCTGACGGTTGCGGTATTCAAGACGACATGGTGCAAGGACTGCCATTTCATCGATCCCTTCATGCCGGACGTGGAAGCGGCGTACGCCGGCCGCATCGCGTTTATCGAAATCGATCGCGACGATTTGGCCGACCTTTGCTTCGAGCTGAACATTCTCGGAATCCCGAGCTTCATCGCGTTCCGGGAAGGCAAGGAGCTTGTTCGGTTCGTCAGCAAGCTTCGCAAGACGCGGGAAGAGATCGAGCTGTTTCTCGATCGAGCGATTGCCGTTTCGGACAGTCTGTCCGCGTCGGTATAAGGAGCAGGCAACGAAAGCGCCCGAGAGGGCGCTTTTTTGCGCAATATGAGATATAATGGCGAATAATGGCGATTTTGTGACCCGTATAAAGGCGATTTCATGACAACAAAAGCCATTTTTCCAAGGCAGCCGCCGTCCCGCTATAAAATCGTCATACTTTAAACATAGTATTGTGAAACGCGGTTCGGTATAATGAGGTTGGCTATTTTGAGCTAACTTTCACAATGAAACCGGGGATGGCCATGACCGCAAAAAGATTTCGAATATTGTCGCTGCTGTCCTGCATCGGGATGCTGCTGGTGCTGCTGGCCGGCGTCACCGTTACGAATACCGGCTCCGGCGAAGGCTGCGGAACGGATTGGCCGCTGTGCCACGGGAAGTTCATTCCGGCCTATACGCTGGAGTCGATGATCGAGTATTCGCACCGGTTCGTCACCGGCATCGAAGGACTGCTCGTTCTCGCTACGTTTGTTTTTGCGTTTATGATGCGTCCGCGAAGCCGCGAAGCGCTGTGGTACTCCGGCGGAGCGCTGGCGTTCACGGTCGTCCAGGCGATTCTGGGGATGATGGCCGTCATTTGGCCGACGTCCGACGCCGTGATGGCGATTCATTTCGGCATTTCGATGATCGCGTTTTCGTTCACCTGGCTGTTGTACGCGTGGGCGAAAAGATACGAGAAAGCGCAAGCGGAAGGAGAGCCGAATCCGGCGGCTGTTCATCTCGGAACAGGCGCCGCCCGCGTTCCCGCCGCGCTCTATAAATGGGTTCTGGCCGTCATGGCGTACTGCTACGTCGTCGTCTATATCGGGGCGTACGTAAGGCATACGAGCACCGCCGGGGGATGCATCGGCTGGCCGCTCTGCAACGGCGAAATCGTGCCGGAACTGACCGGGGCGACGATTCCGGCCTTTATCCACCGCGTGGCCGCCGTCCTTTTGTTTTTCGCGATCGTCGCCATGTTCCTGTACGTCCGGAAAGCTTCGGGAAGCCGCGAACTGAACGGGATCGCCGCCTCGGCGCTCGGACTGGTCGTCGCGCAAATTTTAAGCGGCTGGCTGCTTACCGTCACGTTGCATAACGAAGACGTGTACGTGTTTACCGCTCTGCTCCATACGATCATCATTTGCATTCTGTTCAACGCTTTATGCTTGCTGGCGGTCCGGGCTTATCAACTGTCCCGCCGCTAACGCCGCTTGGAGGGTGAATTCATGAGTTTTTCGTCGCTTAGGCCGTTCTTGGACGTGCTGCGCAAGGAGAAAGATTTGGCGATCGTCGAGGCGCCTGTCGATCCTTACCTCGAAATCGCGGAAATCCATCGTCGGGTCATCCAGGAGGAGGGCCCGGCTTTGCTGTTCACGAACGTAAAAGGAAGCTCCTTCCCCGTCGTGACGAATATGTTCGGGACAAGCCGCAGGGTAGACCTCGCGTTCGGTCCCCGGCCGGAGCAATTGATGAACCGGCTCGTCGGCGCGCTGGACAAGCTGCTGCCGCCGACCCCGGCCGCGCTGTGGCAGGAGAAGGACATGCTGTTTGACCTGATGAAGATCGGCCTGCGCAAAACGAGCCGCGACGCCGCTCCGGTGCTGGGCGTCTCCCGGACCGAGCAGCCGCTCAAGGGGCTGCCCGCGCTGACGAGCTGGCAGGAGGACGGCGGGCCTTTCATTACGCTGCCGCTCGTGTACACCGAGCAGCCGGGACATCCGAAGAAGCACAATCTCGGCATGTACCGGATGCAAATTTTCGACGAAAAAACGACCGGCATGCACATTCAAATTCACCGCGGGGGCGGCTTCCATTACAGCGAGGCCGAGAAGCGCAACGAGCCGCTGCCGGTGACGGTGTTTCTCGGCGGGCCGCCGGCCCTTATCGCCTCCGCGATCGCGCCGGCCCCCGAAAACCTGCCCGAGCTGCTGCTGACGTCGCTCATCATGGGCAGCAAGCTGCCGATGGCCGAAGATCCGCTGGGCGGGCACCGGATTCCGGCGGAAGCGGAATTCGTCATTTCCGGCCGCCTGCTCCCGTTCGAGCGCCGTCCGGAAGGCCCGTTCGGGGACCATTACGGCTATTACTCGCTGCAGCACGATTTTCCGGTTTTGCACGTCGATCACGTCTGGCACCGCAAGGATGCGATTTACCCGGCGACGATCGTCGGCAAGCCGCGCCAGGAAGACTATTATTTGGGCGAATTTTTGCAGCGGCTGCTTTCTCCCGCGTTCCCGATGGTCATGCCGGGCGTCCGCAGCCTGTGGACATACGCGGATACGGGCTTCCATGCCCTGTCTTCGGCCGTCGTCAGGGAAAGCTATTCGCGCGAAGCGATGGGAACGGCGTTCAGCATTCTCGGCCAAGGGCAGCTGTCGCTTACGAAAGTGCTGATGCTGACCGACCGGGATGTCGACCTGGAGAATTTCCGTCTGCTGCTGTCCACCGTGCTGGAACGGTTCGATCCGCAGAGGGATTTGTATATTTTCGACAACACTTCGCACGATACGCTCGATTACACCGGCCCGCGGCTCAATCACGGCAGCAAGGCGGTAATGCTGGGCATCGGGGAGCCGATCCGGAAGCTTCCTTCCGAATATACGGGCGGTCTCATTCCGGGAATCGACCGGCTGAAGCCGTTCTGCCCGGGCTGCCTCGTCGTCCAGGGAGCAAGCTACGCGGGCGATCCGCAGCTGGCCGAGCGGTTGTCCGTTCAGCTTGCGGAGTCCGGCTGCGAATGGCCGCTCGTCGTGCTGGCGGACGATGCCGACATGGCGGAAGGCGAGTCCTCGTTCCTGTGGACCACGTTTACGCGCTTTAATCCGGCGCAGGATATTTACGCCGTGAGCGAGCAGGGCCGCCATCATATCCGGTACGGGCTGCCGCTCGTGATCGATGCCCGCATGAAGCCCGGCTATCCGGACGAGCTGTTTCCGAGAGAAGATATCGTGCAGCTCGTGGACAAGCGGTGGAAGGAATATTTTCCGGCCTGATCCATATCGGCGCCTCGCCGGCCCTCAGGGTTGAGCGCGGCGCTTTTTTTGCTTAAAATAAATAGAACGGCCAAATCGACTGGCGCTTAAGCGCCTACATCGGCAAGGGCGGAAAACGCTGGAGGAACTTTCATGCTGAGATCGATATTCGGGGAACCGCCCCGCAAGTGGGAGGGCGCCCCCGCGGAAGCCGTTCGGGAAATCGAGAGCTATATCGGCCGTCTGCGCGACAAAGCAAACGGCATTCACGGGGACAACGCCAGGTTCCGCAAATACGCGATCTGGTCGGAAGGCCTACTGCGCTCGCTGGATGAATTGGAGCAAAGCCGTTACGCCGCTTTCCGCTTCGGAAGCCGGGTAACCGCCACGATCGTGAAAGAGCTGGGGGACGCGGAACGGCTGGATTACGACCGGTACGTTTATTTCGATAAAAACGCCTACATTCGCATTTTCGCCTTGCTTGACAAGCTCGGCACGCTGCTGAACGACGCCCTGTCTCTCGAAACGGAAAAAGTCAAACCGCATTTTTCCTATTTCACGGTGCTTCGCCGAATGAGGCAGGACGGGCGCCATCGGGAGCTGGGGGAAAAACTCGGGCATTGGAAGGAAGCGTACAAGCCTCCGCTCGACCGGCTTCGCAAGAGGCGCAATACGGAAGTTCATCATATGAATGCCGAATTGCAGGACGATTTGCTGCAAAGCTTGGAGCCGGAACGCGATCTTTCCCGGCTTCGCCTGGAGGATCTGTCGGCGCAATTGAACGATTTGGAGGACGGCTGGGACATGGTCGTGAAAACGTTGGCCATCTCCTTTGCGTACTTGCGATCAAACGCGGAATAAAGGGTAAACCGCGCTGCGGGGAAGGGGCGGGAACGGTTGTCGAAGCTGTTGGGAAGAACGGCGCTTGTCACCGGAAGCGCAAAAGGCTTGGGCAGGCGCACGGCGCTTGAGCTGGCGGCGCTCGGCTGCGACGTCGTCGTCAATTACGTATCGAGCCGAACGGAGGCGGAGGGCGTATGCGCGGATATCGCCGCGCTCGGGCGCCAAGCGATCGCGGTGCAGGCCGACATCGCAAAACCCGATGATGCCGAGCGGCTGGTAGGGGAAGCCGAAAGCCGGTTCGGCCGGGTCGATATTTTGGTCAACAACGCCGGTCCGTTTATTCGGGAGCGCAAGCTGTTCGCCGACTATACGGCCGAGCAGATTCATTATTTGATGAACGGAAACCTCGTCGGCACGATGCTGCTCGATCATCGCGTGCTGCCCGGCATGCGCCGGCGGCAGTGGGGACGCATCGTGCATTTCGGATTCGGGCATGCTTCAGAGGCGCGGTCATGGCCGCACCGGGCGGTCTATGCGGCAGCCAAAGTCGGGCTCGTTTCGTTCACGAAAACGCTCGCCGCCGAGGAAGCCGGCAACGGCATTACGGTCAATATGATTTGTCCCGGGGATATTCGCGGCGCGAATAAGGAAAAGGGCATCGCGGACGTCGAGGGCGTGAAGGACGAGGAATCTCCGCGCGGGCGTCCGGGCACGGGCGAGGACGTGGCCCGCGTGATCGGTTTTTTGTGCTTGCCCGAATCGGACTTCATTACCGGGAACACGGTCGACGTCTCGGGAGGACTCGATCCGATCGTAAACAACATCAAGCTATTGTAAGCGGCCGCCGAAAAGGCAAAAGGCCCCGCCGCCGGCAATCGGCGAAGCGGGGCCCGCTTTCCGTCCGAAACGAATCAAACGGGAATGGGAATCAAAAAATTAGAACACTTGCACGACTTCCTCGATGCCTTCGACTTCTTCGAGAAGCGCGCGCTCGATGCCGGCTTTCAGCGTAATCGTGGAGCTCGGGCAGCTGCCGCAAGCGCCCATCAGGCGCAGCTTCACGATGCCGTCTTCCACGTCGACAAGTTCAACGTCGCCGCCGTCGCGTTGCAGGAACGGACGCAGCTTGTCGAGCACTTCGAGCACTTCGTCGTACATCGAGTCTGCGGTTTGCGTGTTTTCGCTCATCATTATCGACTCCTTTCTTAGGTTTATTATAGTACAAAACGCAAGGAAATAAAACGGATGTCCGCAAAACAAAGAGGGAGGTGGTTTCCGTGCATATCGTCGAATTTTGCGTAACCAACATGCATCACGGAACCGATCGCGTGCTGCGGAAACTGGAGCAGCTTCCCGATGTCGAAACGGTCGAGTATGGATGTCTCGGCAACTGCGGGGAATGTTATTTGTCCCCGTATGCGCTCGTGAACGGGACGGCCGTGTTCGCGGAAACCGCGGACGAGCTGTACGATCGAATTTTAGCCGAGATGGGCGAGCAGGATGCCGAACGTTCGGCTCTCGACAAGCTGCTCGACGATCTGTAAAAATACGGGATTTTTAACCGAAATGGCGGCGGCTTTTCCAGAGGACGCCGCTTTTGAGCAAACGGGGAACCCGTCCCAGAATCGGCGTCGAGCCCATTAGACCGAAGCCGGATTTTTTGCCGAGCGAGCCGAGCGTTCCTTTCAGTTGAATCCGGGGAAGGCGAATGTCTTTGTTCGCCCAGCGGGCCGCGATGACCTGGGCAACCTGATGGCCCTGCGCCTGGGCCAGCTGTCCGCTGGGCGAAAACGGCTGGCTGGAACAGTCGCCGATGACGAACACGTCTCTTGCATCGGGGAGCTCATGCCATTCGTTCACGATCAGCCGGCCTTGCTTGTCCTTCGGGAAGGTCAATTTTTGCACGAGTTCGACCGGCTGGATGCCGGCCGTCCAAACCGTGACGTCGGACAAGATTTCCTCGTCGCCGTTATGAATGACGCCTTCCTCCAAACGGGTAATATGAATTTGGGAGCGAAGCTCGACATCGTGCTCCTTGAACCAGGAAGCGACGAATTTTTGCAATTTCCCGGGAAATGCGGACATCAGGCTGCTGCGGTCCAAGATGCGGATGTTCAGGTCGGGACGGCTTTCGCGCAATTCCGAAGCGACTTCGACGCCGGACAGTCCCCCTCCGACGATATGAATTTGGCCGTAAGGCTTCGTATCGTTAAGCAATTGATAAGTCCGGCGGGTCGCCGACAGCGATTGGACGCCGGTGGAATGCTGCGGCGCGCCTTCGATTCCGTGAAAATTGTCCGTGCACCCCAGCGCGATGACAAGCGAATCGTAAGGAATCGGGTCCCGGCCCGCCAGTTGGACGGTTCTGTTTTCGAAAGAAACCGATTCGACTTCGCCGTAGACGATGTCCAACTGAGGATGGGACGGAAACGAAACGCGGATATCCAGCTCGGACGACGTGCCGGCAGCCAAAGCGTAAAATTCGGTTTTGAGCGCGCCGAACGGATTCCGATCGATCAGGACGATGCGAACGTCCGCCGCGATATGCTGCAATAATTCCTGTACGACGGTCAGCCCGCCGTAGCCGCCGCCGAGAACGACAACGTTGCTCATGGTGGAAAACTCCCTCAATAAATTAATCTTTTCTCCGTTTTTCTCGCATTTTCTCAGGATTTCAACTTTGACATCCGAGGCTCCCTTGGATAAGATTTGACGCGGAGCGAATATTTGGGATCGACCTGTTGGCGGGAATAGAGGTGGGGACCACCCCGCTTTTTGAAAGCCGTATGGTCGCATATGGATCTCCACATGTGCCCTTGCGGTTTACCCTCCCATATCTCCCTGGGTCGTTGCCCTTACATTCCTTCGTTCTACCTCTCAAGGGGTGGAGGCCAGGTTAGCTCCTTTACGGGGTCGTTGCCCTAATGGAATCGATTACTCCCAGCCTATCCGTGCTTCGTTTGTCAAAGATCAACATGTGTGTAAGCGATGAAACCAAAGTGAGTTATCCATCTGTGAATGAATTAAGCTGCCGCTTGCAATTGAGCCTCCCGATGGGGGCCGAGTACTTTGCTGACGTCATAGTTCTTCTGTTTACGGCCTAGCTCAAACATGACTCGAATGAGCTTGCTCGAAATCGCAATCATCGACTGCTTTTTTTTCAGCGGATTATCCCGGCGCGTCGTGAAGTACAGGTGCAGTGCGCGGAACTCCGGATTTTTGGCAACCGAGGTCAATGCCGGTCGGTACAGCAAAGCCCAGAGACGCTAACGGCCTCGCTTGCTGATGGTCGTTTCCCCTTTGTGAAGCCCGGAGCTGTTTTCTCGCAGGCTGAGACCGGCGTGACGAACGATTTGCCTGCTGTGATCGTAGCCGCTCAAGTCTCCGACTTCCGCCAGGAATCCTGCCACAGTGATGAGGCCGATACACGGAATGCTCATCATGTGGGTGGCGCCCGGAATCTGTTCCACCAGATCCGCCACATGCTCCATCAGTTGTTCGATCTGCCTGCACAGCATGGCGTACTGTTCCAAATACATGGCTAGCTCATGTTTGGCCGCCGTAGCGCCTTCCGTGAGGCCGATGGACGTTTGGGCTTTCCGGTAGAGCAGTCCCGCTCTCTTGGGGCCCACAGCTCGTTTCACATCGTTCTTCTTCCAAGTCGCCACGACTGTCGTTTCGCCGGCGGAGACGACGTCTTGTGGCAGCGGAAAGTGTTGCAACGTAATGAGCGAGGCCTTGCCTTCCCAGTCTTTAAACACTTGCCTATATTCGGGAAAGAAGCGATCCAGCCAATTGTGGATTCTTCCTTTCACCCGATTCAAATCCCCGCATAGACGGTCACGCTGGTTCATCAGTACACGCAGGTCGGCGTAAACACCCTCCGGCAGCTGCGGCTGTGTATAGCGTCCGTCGATGACGAGTTTGGCGACGACCTTCGCATCTTTGATGTCGTTCTTGGTCGGCGAGTTGTCGTCGAGTTCCTTGCTTTTCTTGACGTGATGCGGATTCACGAGCACCACTTCGATGCTGCGCTGCTTCAGGAAGTGAAACAGCGGGAACCAGTAGTGCCCGGTGGGCTCTACGCCAAGTAGTACGTCCGTCAGTCCATGTTCTTGCTGGATGGATTCGGCCCAGGCCAACAAGTCCAGTAGGCCATTCTCGTCGTTCTGGAACAGGCAACGCTTACCGAGCTCAATGCCACGGTAGGTGAAGGCCCGAGCGACATGGTTGTGCTTCGCGATATCCGTCCCGATGACCAATGTTGTTTCAGAAATTCTCGAAATCCGTTGATTTTGCTTGCTCGATTGGTTAAACTTCATAGTGAGCGTCCTCCTCTTAATTAGGGCAGTGAATGTGCACCATTCCGAGACCCAGCATACAGGAGGCGCTTTTTGTTTTGCAAACCGCATTTTAATTCATTACAGGAATGGCTCCTTTGATGTCTTCTTTTCTTAGTATGGCCCGAGGAAGGAAACGCACGGCAAAAAAAGCGGCTACGCCTGCCGCTTCGAGCGTCGGGTTATTCGTACACCTTTAATTCGTTATACAGCGTATCGCGTTCGACCGGGATCCGGCCGGCGCCTTTGATCAGCCATACGAGATCTTCCCGGGTAATGCCGGCCGGCGTCAGCGCGCCTGCCGCGTGGCTGATTTTTTCTTTGACGATCGTGCCGTGCGCGTCCGATGCGCCCATCGTAAGCGCCACCTGCGTCAATTGAGTCCCGATATTGATGAAATAGGCCTTTACGTGCTGGAAATTATCCAGCATCAGCCGTCCGATGGCGATCGCCTTCAAATCGTCGAACGCGGAATTGCGGCGGCGGATGCCGGCCTTCGGACTGGAAGGCTGCATGGACAGCGGAATGAACACCTGGAATCCGTTCGTCTCGTCCTGCAGCGCCCGCAGCTGCAGCATGTGTTCGACCCGCTCTTTGACGGATTCGACGGGGCCGTACAGCATCGTGGTCGGCGTTTTCATCCCGAGCCGATGCGCGATCCGGTGCACTTCCAAATATTGCTCGATGCCGGCTTTTTCTACCCGCATTTTTTGCCGGTATTGATCGGACAAAATTTCCGCGCCGCCGCCGGTAAGCGATTGAAGGCCGACCGCCATAAGCCGCTCCAACACCTCGCGGTAACTCAAGCCGGAAAGCCGCGAATAAAAATCGATTTCGGCGGCCGTATACGCTTTGATCGTGACGTGCGGATACCGCTCCTTCAAGGCGCGAATCGATTCGACGTAATATTCGAACGGCACGTGGTTGTTGTGGCCGCCGACAATATGAAACTCCCGCGCGGTCGGCGTAATGTGCTGGTCGACGTACTCGAACATTTCCTGCGGGGTTAGCGTATAGGAGCCTTCTTCGCCGAGATCCTTGCGGAAGCTGCAGAACGCGCAGTGCGATTCGCAAACGTTGGTAAAGTAAAGGCTCATCGTTTCGGTAAAATAGACTTTTTTGCCGTTTTTGCGCAAATTGACTTCGTTCGCCAGCTGTCCGATCGTGAGCAAGTCCTCGGATTCGTATAAGAAAATGCCGTCCTCCAGGCCAAGTCTTTCGCCGTTGCGGACTTTGTCCGCGATTTCGGCCATTTTGCGATCCGGATTCGTTAAAATAAGGGACATTGAACGGCCTCCTTTTATCCAATTTCATGGCTGCAAAGGCGGTGCAGCGCAAAATGTTTGTGAAAAAAATAACTTTTTAGCCGATTATAACGAATGCCACGGCAACCGAAATGTCAGTTTACATTATAAACCTCCGATCTCCGCCCGGCAACAAAAATAAATGAGGTATAATTAATGTCAAATAGGGGAATCAACTTGAATATAAAGTAAAATATGGTTATGTTAAATGTAGCGAAAAATAACGTAGAAGGATGGTGTTCGCGTTGAAGCCCGACATTTTGCCCCTCGCGGAATTGGAGAAAATGGAAAAAAGTGAAAAGGTTGCAACCTTGCAAAAATACAGAGCCGCATATACGATCAAGGATTTGAGCCAGGCTTGGGGGCTGAACAACCCGATTCAATATTACATGTGGCTGAAAAAGCAGCATATATACGAGCAAATCGTACGCCGCGCGGACAAGTTCGAGCCCTCCAAGGAGTGGAAACGCATTCGCGAATCGGAAAGCCGGGACGAAGAGCGGATTCAGGTGAAAGGGCTGCCCGCCGACCAGTTCCGCTACGGGCTGGATACCGATTCGACGGGGCCGGAGCTTGCCCACGTGTTCCGACGTTTATCCGAATTTTTGATCAACGAAAACGGCCATTTCCGCTGCCGCATCGAACTTAAGGCCTTGCACCAGCAGCAAGCGGCTTCGCCCGCGGATTGGAAAGAGGAAGAGCCCGGCGCATGACGCGCCGGGTTTTTTAGCAAATGGGAAAGGTTAAGTCTTTCACCCTGTAAATCCCGCTAACCGGGTGCCCCCTTGAGGCTTTGTACCCCGAGGAGTATAATGGGAAGCAGCGGGAAAGCTGAATACGGGCTTTCTTTTACGGTTTGTCACTACATGCAAGGAGGGATCGTCCATGATTCAAATCAGCGAAACGGCCAGCCAAAAAATCCAGGAAATGCTCGCGGCGGAGGAATCTCCGAACTTGTTCCTGCGCGTCGGTGTGCAGGAAGGCGGCTGCAGCGGTTTTTCATACGGAATGGGATTCGACGACGAGCAGCACGAAGACGATCAGGTCCTCGATGTTCGCGGATTGAAGGTTGTCGTGGATGCCGACAGCGCGAAATACTTGAACGGTCTCGAGATCGACTTCAAGGAAAGCGGGCTTTCCGGAGGCTTTACCATTTTCAATCCCAATGCGACCGCGACGTGCGGCTGCGGCTCGTCGTTCCGTACGGCGACCGACGCCGGCAAACCGAACGCGGAACCGTGCTGACAGGTACGGGGCAGTGCCGCCAGGGCTCGAACGTCGAGCCCTGGCGGTTTTTTTTCGGGCGATTTTCGGGCGTCATTCATCCAAGAACCTGTCCTTTTGCCCCCGTAAGATAATAGCGTAGCAACAGGAAAGGAGACGCAGAGGATGGAAACTGCGAAATTCGCAACGATCTCGTCGGGACGGCAATTGGCCAGCAAGTGGCTGAAGACGAACGCGCTGCGGACCGATCCTTATGTGGCCCGCCACATTCCGCCTTCCAAATTGTTCAACGCTTCCGCTCTTCGCGAGATGCTTTCGAAGTACGGAATGGTCGTCATCAAGCCCGTTCGCGGCGGCGGAGGCATCGGGGTCATGAAAGTGTCCCGAGTCGGAGGGACCTATCAATGCACGTATATGGCCAGGACGCAATCGTTCCAAACGTTTCAAGGCCTGCTGTCCCACTTGAACCACAAGCGCGGGCGGCGCTCCTACTTGATTCAAAAAGGCATTCATCTGGCCCGCATCGCCGGAAGGCCGATCGATTACCGGGTCAAATACATCAAGGAAAACGGAAGCTGGACGATCCGGTCCATGGTCGGACGCATGGCGCGCAAAGGATTGTTCGTGACCAATCTTTGTCGAGGCGGCAGCCAGATGACGGCGGCCCAAGGCATTTCGCGATCGTTGTCGCCGCGCCTCGTCCGCGCGAAAAAAGGGGAAATGAGACAGCTGACGAGAACCGCGACAAGCCTGCTGGAAAGCCGCTTTCCGGGGGTCGGGTCGCTGGGCTACGATTACGGAATCGACCGGAACGGCCATATTTGGATATTGGAAGTCAATACTCGACCGCAATAAACGAGGGAAAATGACATTATTTTCAATACATTCGTTTAATCACCGCAAATTACGCAATCAAAGTTTTTTATGCAAACGTTCGAAAATGGGCTGTGAATAACTTCATCCACAATGTTCACAGTGTAGAATCGGGCTTTACCGACGCTTTTCAACATTATATCCACAAGTTGTCCACTTAGGAATGTGGACAGCGCGAACCCTTGTCCACCTTTTCCGCCGCATGCTATGATGCCCTCACAACCAATTGAGGAGGAAAGGGTGTGGATCATGTTGCCGCTTCTATCGGATGAATTGCTGTTGGAAGCCTATCGCCATGCGCTTCGTCTTCAGCTTGAGCACGAGTTCGTGTCGTTGCTGCAAGCGGAGATCCACCGGCGAGAATTGGCTTTGCCCGAAGAGCAGACGGTTTAGTTCCAAGACCGTACGGCAACAACATCGCATGCGGAAACATAAAAATTAGGGCATCCTTCATGACCGCGTCATCGCAAATCGCAGTGAACCGCCACGGGGATGCCCTAAAATCGTTGCAAACGTTACAGTTTCATGTTGCTGCTGTGCCCGGGAGAAAGCTTGGCGCCCGGATCGATATAAACCTTGGCATTGTTGATCGCGGTCGGCGCTTCGCCGAACCCTACGGCAATGAGCTTCAGCTTGCCGTTGTAGGTCGTAATGTCGCCGGCCGCGAAAATGCCGGGAACGCTCGTTTCCATCCGGGAGTCGACCACGATGGAACCGTCGCGTATGTCCAGTCCCCATTCGGAAATGGGGCCGAGGGAGCTGACGAAGCCGAAGTTGACGATCACCGCGTCGACGTCGGCTTCCTGCGTTTCCCCCGTCTTCGTATGGGTCAGCGTCACCTTGCGGATTTCGTCCTCGCCGTGAAGCGCCGTAATTTCGGTCGGCACGACGATGTTGACGTTCGACTGCTTCAGCAGTTCCACGCTGTGCTCATGCGCCCGGAACTTGTCCCGCCGATGGACGAGCGTCACCTGCTCCGCGATCGGCTCCAGCATGAGCGACCAGTCGACCGCCGAGTCGCCCCCTCCGCTGATTAGCACCTTCTTGCCGCGAAACCGCTCCAAATCGCTTATAAAATAATGAAGATTGGCCTTTTCGAATTTGGCCGCCTCGGGCAGTTCCAGCCTTCTCGGCTCAAACGCGCCGACGCCCGCCGTCACGATCACCGCGCGGGCACGGTGGACGCCTTTGTCCGTGACGATTTCGAACAGCCGCTCTTCCAGCTTGCTCACGCTCAGCACCTTTTCCTCCAGACGAACGTCCGGCTCGAACAGGCTCATTTGCCGTTTGAGGTTGTCCACCAGCTCTTGAGCCGTCACCTTCGGAAATCCCGCGACATCGTAAATATACTTTTCCGGATACAGCGCGGCCAACTGCCCGCCCAGCTGCGGCATGCTTTCGATCAACGTTACCGACATTTGCCTCATTCCGCCGTAAAAAGCCGCGAACATCCCGGCGGGGCCTCCGCCGATAATCGCTACGTCCCTGACTTCTCCAAGAGCTTGATCCATAGGTGACACCTCCGTTTAATATGAAAATTATAACCTTGAACGATGGCAAAAGAAACCGGCCCGCGCATAGGGAACGTAAGTTTGATGAAAACTATGCAATCGGCACTAAAAAAATCCCTCTTATTTTTGTGGAGATGTCCAAACAATTTCGTACATATGAAACTTGAAAATAGCAGTGAAAGCCTATATGATTCAGTTGTACGGTGAGGAAATGGGCATAATAGGAGAGAAACAAACACAGGATTGGATGGGATTTAACCATGAGCAGCATACCGAAAATCGTCATTCTGGGGGCGGGATACGGCGGCATTCTAACGTCTTTGCGACTCCAGAAGGAATTAAATTACAATGAAGCGGATGTTACATTAGTAAATAAACACGATTATCATTATATTACGACTCATCTGCATATGCCGGCGGCCGGGACGGACCATCCCGACAACGCCCGCGTCAATATTTCGAAATTGATCGACGAATTCAAGATCGACTTCGTCAAATCGACCGTCGTGCAAATCCGTCCGCAAGACCGCAAGGTCATCCTCGAAGACGGCACGCTTTCTTACGATTACTTGGTTATCGCCCTCGGAGGAGAACCTGAAACGTTTGGCATTCCGGGCTTGGCCGAACACGCGTTTACGATCCGCAGCATCAATTCGGTCCGGCTGATCCGCGAGCATATCGAATATCAGTTCGCCCGCTATAAGCGGGAGCCGCACCGAACCGATTATTTGACGTTTATCGTCGGCGGAGCCGGATTTACGGGCATCGAATTTATCGGCGAACTGGCCGATCGCGTTCCCGATCTGTGCAAGCAGTTCGACGTGGACCGCAGCCTCGTGAAAATTTACAACATCGAAGCGGCGCCGACGGCGCTTCCGGGATTCGATCCGGAGCTCGTCGAATACGGCATGCAGGTGCTGCAGAAGAAGGGCGTCATTTTCAAAATCGGCACCGCCATCAGGGAATGCACGCCGGAGGGCGTCGTCGTCGGCGAAGGGGAGGAAATCAAATCCCAAACCGTCATCTGGACGGGGGGCGTGCGCGGCAATCGCCTGATCGAGGAAGCCGGCTTCGAGACGACGCGCGGACGCGTGAAAGTGGACGAATATTTGCGTTCCCCGGGGCATGAGAACATTTATGTGCTGGGCGACAATTCGCTGATGTTCAACGAGGAAGGGCGCCCGTACCCGCCGACGGCGCAAATCGCGATGCAGCAAGGCGTCAATTGCGCGCACAATCTGGTCGCCCAAATCCGCAACCAGACGTCGAAGCCGTTCGTGTTCAGCAACAAGGGAACGGTCGCCTCTCTCGGCAAAGGCGAAGCGATCGGCATCGCGTTCGGCAAGAAGTACAAAGGCCGAGTCGCCTCCTGGCTGAAGAAGGCGATCGATCTGCGCTACCTGTTCATCATCGGCGGCATTCCGCTCGTGCTGCGCAAAGGCAAATTCCTGTAATGAGACATTGCAGCGTGCAGGTTCGGGGATTGCTGACCCGCGACGAATTGAACCGCTACAACGCGCTGATGGAAGTGGGCGGGTTTTTGGAGGCGCAATCCCGGTACGACTTGTCGGCCATCGTGCAGGCGGAAATCGACCTGCTCATTCAGCCCGGCATCGAGCGGCTCAAGGAGAAGGGCCGCGAGCGCGACCGCAAAACGCAGGAATTTCTGGAGGAACAGCGGCGGGCCGAATGGGAAGCGCAGATGAAGGCGCTGGACGATGACGAATAAGAGGCATCGGATACAAGAAGACGAATAAACGAAAAGGCCGTACCCTTTCCGGAAGGGTGCGGCCTTTTAAGCTGCGGATAATGCCGGTTTGCCGACGAGGATCAGGCTTTCAGCAGATCCGCGAGCGATTCCCGGTCGAGCCGGTTGCCGACGTAAAACGCGCCGAACTCGCCGTAACGGGCGCTGACTTCGTCGAAGCGCATTTCGTAGACGAGCTTTTTGAATTGGAGGGCATCGTCCGCGAACAGCGTGACGCCCCATTCCCAATCGTCGAAGCCGACCGAGCCGCTGATGATCTGCTTGACCTTGCCCGCATAGCTGCGGCCGATCATCCCGTGGCTGCGCATCATCGCCTTGCGGTCTTCCATCGGCAGCATGTACCAGTTGTCGTCCAGCAGGCGGCGTTTGTTCATCGGGTAAAAGCAAATATGGTTCGTCTTCGGCAGCGTCGGCTTCAGCCGCGCGGCGATTTCCGGCACCTGCATCGGATCGACGCCGGGCTGGCCCATGTAGTTGCTGAGCTCGACCACGCTCACGTAGGAATAGGAGGGCTTGAGAAAACGGCCGGCCGAGGAGCGGTTGAGGGCGTTCTCGACCGCGTTCAGTTCTTCGAGCGTCTCCCGCAAATGCATAAAGACGATATCCGCTTTTTGTCCTACGATCGCGTATAAAGCCAGGCTTCCTTCTTTCCGCTGTTCGACCGCTTCCCATTGCTCCACCATGCCGGCAAGCTCGTTCTTCGCTTGCTCCCGCTCCGCGGACGAAGCGGCGTTCCAGGCCGTCCAGTCGATCGTTCTAAAATCGTGCAATACGTACCAGCCTTCCAGCGTTTGGGCTGCTTCGCTCATGAAACCATTCTCCCCTGTCGTGATTAGCTTGTCTGCTTCCTTCTATTTATTAATTGTAGCGGAACGAGGGAGGCGGGGCAAACGAAAGGTAAAGCAAATCGTTGACAAAGCGATGACAATGAAGTGAACGCGGGCCTGACGGGAAGATGAGCGTCCGAATAAAAGCGGTTTCGATTGACTGTCCCGAGACCGATCTTGTAAACTGAGTAGTGATACCATCTCGGGGGGATTTTTCGTCATGCGGGAGATTTTGCAGGAAATCGTCGGGACCGTGCTGTTTTTCGTGCTGTTTTTCGGGATCGGCTTTATTTTGAATATGCTGATTAAAACGACGTGGCTGCCGACCTGGCTGTATGTCATTATCGTGCTCCCGCTCGGCGTCTGGTATTTTTGGAAGCCCGACTTGAGCCTGCTGGCGTTTCTCGGCGTCTTCCTCTGGCCGTTCCTCGCCGGCATCGGAGGCGCGCTGACGAGCGGTTGGGCGATTCGCTCGCTCCGCAAAAACGGCTACAAGATGTTTTAGGCAGAACGGATCGGAGCGGTGCGGAATGGCAAATAAGGAATGGCTGCGGGTGGCGAAATACGGCCTTGTGGGCGTTGCGAACACGGGCGTGGATTTCGCCGTTTTTGCGGCTTTGGTATACGGATTCGACGTCATGTCGGGAGTCGCGCAAATCGTTTCGTACGGCTGCGGCGTCGTCAACAGCTTCTGGCTGAACCGGCGCTGGACGTTCCGCGTTCAGGAGCGGGCGAATGCGGGGGAATGGGTTCGTTTCATGATCGTTAACGCGCTTTCGTTCGCCTGCGCCACCGGCGTGCTGCTCGGGCTGGAGCACGGGCTCGGCTTCGCGGCGTGGGCGGCCAAGCTGGTGTCGGTCGGGGCATCGCTCGCGGTCAATTACACCGGCACGAAGCTTTGGGTGTTTCGCGACGCGCAGCCGGCGCGGGACGTTCGGCGATAAGCCGTTCCGGCAGCTTCGCAAGCCGCTCCGGCCGATGCCGGCAAGCATGCAATCGGACTTCCGCAGGCGTCTTGCGGGGGTCTCTTTTTTGTCGGTCAGCGCCGCCTATGTTTATGCTACAATAGACTAACCTATAAATATTATGCGAAAAGAGTGGTCGGGCTCGCCATGCGCGTATCGAACCGGTTGGAATTTACGGAACATCATCGCTTTGTCGTCTATCGGGATTTCGCGCTGAGCGGGCTCGACCGAAAGATGCTGGTACAGCTGTATCAGCCGATGGTCGGCGCGTTTGCCGCAAGCTTTTATCAATTATTATATCAACATTTGGCCGGGGACCGGGTCGGCTACTCCGCGCTGGAAGCGCAGCGCAAGCTATTTCTCGGGTTGGACTTGGAGATGAGCCCGGACGGCAGGCAAACGCTGATCGAACAAGCCTCCAGGCTGGAGGCCGTCGGATTGATGCAAGTGTTTCGCCGGCACGATCCCGTCCAGGACGAAACGATTTACGAATACGCGCTGCAGCGGCCGCTCGGCGCGGCGGAGTTTTTCGCGACCGTTCACCTCGCTTTGCTGCTCCGCGACAAAATCGGGAAGATGGCGTTCGACGAGCTGCGCGAATCGCTGGCGCCGGCCAAGCCCTCCGGGCTGAGCCGATTTTTGAACCGGGAGGAGGCGACCGTCCCGTTTTACGAGATTTTTCGCCTGAGCGCCGGGTCGGCCGATTCCGGGTTCGAGGAAGCGGTCGCGGAGAGCGCCGCCGGAACCGAGCGAAATCGCGCCGTGCGGCCTCCGGAGCGGATCCGCCACGCCGACATGCTGCTCCGGTTTCCGCGCAGCTCGCCGAACCGCCGCTTCGTCGAACGGCTGTACAGAGCTCCGGAAACGATGGACCAATTGAACTATTTGGCTTACAAATACGATTTGGAAGTGCCGGAAATTTGCCGCTTGCTGAACGAGGACGGGGTTTTCTTCGAGGACGGCACGCTGCGCTGGGAGGAGCTTCAGGCGAAGGCGAATCTGATGTACCGGCAAGACCGGAAGCGGGAAGAGGAACGCGAACGCCTCCTGGCCCGGACGGGCACGGCCGAGGCGGAAACGCCGGGTTACGCGCCCGAAGCCGGCGATTTCGACCGCGGGGCTTCCGGCGTTCCGCCGTTCGCGATCCCGGACCGCTTCGGCATGAAAACGTCCGTCGAAACGTACAATCGGATGCTGCGCAACGAGCCCTACACCCGGATGCTGCAGCGCTATTTTCCGGGGGCCGTGCCGGACGCGTTCGTGCGCATTTTCGAAAGGGTCGACCTGAATTACAAGCTGCCCGAACCGGTCATCAACGTTCTCATCCATTATGTGTTCGGCATGAACCATACGCAGCGATTGACGAAAAATTTCATCGACTCGATCGCCTCCAACATGCTCGCCAAAGGCATCGACACGTTCGAAAAAGCGGCGGTTTACGTGCGCGAGCAGGAAAAGCTGAACGAGACGCTGGAGCGGAGAAGACGGGGCGAAGACGATGCGTCCAAGGGCTCGGCCGCGGGCGGCGGCCGCGGGCGAACCGGCCCGCGCCGCAAGCCGGCGATGACGGTGGTGGAGGACCGCGGACCGAAGGAGGAGATTCCTCCCGAGGAAGTCGAGAAAATGCGCGAGCTAGTGCGCAAATTGAAGGATAAAGGCTGACGGAAGGGAGGAGAGAGCCATGGAGTCGCTGGGAGACGTCATCCGCGGTTGGAGAAAAGCGTCGGAGCTGCAAAACGTCGAGCAGTTGGCCGAACGCGTGCTGAGGGACCCGCTCGTGATGAAGCTTCGTTCCCGCTATCCCGGGCTGGACGAGCGGACGCTCAGAATCAATATGAACCGGCTGCATCAATGCGCGGCCGAATACCGCAATTGCAAGGAATGCCCGGGGCTTGAGCGTTGTCCGAACGATATGCAGGGGCACTATACCCGCATCACGTGCGACCAGGTGAACGGCCGCTGGCAGCTGTACGACCACAAAGCCGCCTGCCCGAAATGGACCGCGTACGAGCAGCAGGAGCAGCTTCGGCGCCGGATTACGAGCTTAAACGCCAACATCGATTTCGACGCCGATTACGACCTGGAGGAAATGTTCGACCTCGATCCCGAACGGATCAATGCCGTTCATCAGATGCTCGCCTACATCGACCGGACGCAGGAGCAAGGCTTGCAGAAAAAAGGGCTGTTCCTGATGGGAAGCTTCGGCACGGGCAAGACGTACATGGCCGCCTTTTTGCTTCATAAGCTGGCCAAAGCGGGGTACTCGGGCGTGATCGTCTACATGCCGGAGTTCGTGGAAGACGCCAAGGCGCTCATGATGGAGCCGCAAAAGCTGAAGGAAACGCTGACGCTGATGAAGGAAGCCGATCTGCTCGTCTTCGACGATATCGGCGCGGAAAATTTGAGCCCGTGGGTGCGCGATCATGTGCTCGGGGCCATCCTGAACGCGCGCATGAACCGCAAGCCGACCTTTTACACGTCGAACCACGACTTCGACTCGCTGGAACGGCATTTCAGCTTCACGCACAAGGAAGGCGAGGAAATGCATAAAGGCCAACGGCTGATGGACCGGATCCGTCCCTTCGTCGAAGTCGTTCACGTCCGCGGGCGGAACCATCGCGGGTAAGCGGGAAGCGTTCCGAACCGTCGGGGAAAATGGCAGCCAAACGACCGCAACTCCTCTTATCCCCCATCTCCTGGTTAACGGAGATGGGGGTTCGCTATTTCTCCCCAATGGCCCCTTTTCAAAATGTAACGGAAATCAGAGCCCTTATTTCCTCGTTTCTCCCCGTTTTCGCGCCGAATTTCCGCAAATCGCATATTCCATTTCCGTTATATTCCCCAGATCAGAAGCAGGAAAACGAATCGATTCGCCGCGTGTCGAAGCCGGAAAAAACCCAGGTCCAGCCGGTCCACCGGAAGCCCGAGACCGACGTGCTGCCGACGAAAATCGGGTAAAACCAAAATCCGGGACCGCTGGTCGGCCAAATGTAGGTGTTGCGAAACAGGCAGCCGGTAATCGCGCCGGGATCGACGGCGAGCAGCGAGGCTTGCTGCTGGGGTCTCGGAGGCGCCGAGAGCGGCGGCGGCGCGGTCGGGGGCTGCTGGGTGCCTTGGGGTCCGAAAGGCGGCATGAAGGCCATAAGTCATCGCTCCTTAAGAATCAAAGTAGAATGGCGAAGCTTTGTGCAACTCGGGTTAAAGCAAAGAAATCGTCAGCAGATTGAACAGAACGAGCGGCAGGATGAAATTGCCGTACGGGCCCGGACCGCCGAAAGGGCCGGGAAAGAAGGCGCGGTCCGTTCTTTCCGCGGACAGCCTCAAGTACAGAACGCCTTTGTCGCAATGCACGATGTGGCCTTCGAAGACGTCGCCGTCCATCGTTTCCACCATGACCGGCCGGTTCAGGTGGGGGGCGCACACCCGGTGCACGTGATCCTGAACGGATTTCAAATGCCGCGTCAGCTCGGGATCGGGCTTATAAATATATTTCTGCTCTGCGGGGAAGGCGTTCGCCACGCTCATTTTCAAAACCTCCGTTAATCGTTGTGAACAGTCGGTTCATTCTATGCGAATGCCCAGTTCGGGGTGCGCGGTTAAAAATTTCGCCGGAGCGAGTCGGTTTTTGCCGCGAAATGGCTTTTTTTCATAAGCTAATTTGATAAATGATTTTAAATTTTGTTATTGACAGTTTTCCAACCCGAATGCTATTATTTCAAGCAAATACCAAAACATACTAAACGGGTAGGAATTAACGGAAAGGGAGAATGGTCAATGAAAAGAAGGAACGGCTTCAAATCGGCAAGCTTGCTCGTCGTTTTCGCGCTTTTGATTTCCGCGTTATCCGCATGCGGCGGCGGCAGCAACAACAACGGAGGCGGCGCGGCCAGCCCTTCGGCATCCCCGTCGGCCAGTCCGGCCGAAAGCGCGTCCCCGAGCGGATCGGCTTCGCCGTCGGGCAGCGAAAAACCGGCCCCGATCGACGCCGAGCTGCTTAACGTATCCTACGATCCGACCCGCGAGCTGTACGAAGAATTCAACAAGAGCTTCGCGGACTATTGGAAGCAGGAGAACGGCGGGACGGTTACGATCAAGCAGTCGCACGGGGGCTCCGGCAAGCAAGCCCGTTCGGTCATCGACGGCCTGGAAGCGGACGTCGTAACGCTCGCGCTCGCCTACGATATCGACGAGGTGGCGGCGGCAGGGCTGCTCGATGCCGAGTGGCAGCAGCAATTCGAGCAAAACAGCACGCCGTACACGTCGACGATCGTCTTCCTCGTGCGCAAAGGCAATCCGAAGGGCATCCAGGATTGGGGCGATCTCGTCAAGGAAGGGATTCAAGTCATCACCCCGAACCCGAAAACGTCGGGCGGCGCAAGATGGAACTATCTCGCGGCATGGGGCTACGCGACGCAGACGCTCGGCTACGACGAAGCGCAAACGAAGGATTTTCTGAAAGCCTTGTTCCAGAACGTGCCGGTCCTCGACACGGGCGCTCGCGGCTCGACGACGACGTTCGTTGAAAAAGGCATCGGCGACGTACTGCTCGCATGGGAGAACGAAGCGTATTTGGCGCTCAAGGAGTTCGGCGACGATTTCGAAATCGTCACGCCTTCGATCAGCATTTTGGCTGAACCCCCGGTCGCGATCGTCGATAAAACGGTAGACAAAAAAGGCACCCGCGAAGTCGCGGAAGCATATCTGAATTACCTGTACTCGGAGCAGGGCCAGGAAATCGCGGCGAAAAACTTTTACCGGCCGCGCCTTCAATCGGTCGCCGACAAATACAAGGATCAGTTCCCGGCTCTCAATCTGCTGACGATCGACGAAGATTTCGGCGGCTGGGCGGAAGCGCAAAAAACGCACTTCGCCGACGGCGGCACGTTCGATCAGATTTATACGGCCGGGTGACGGAAAGCGAAGCAAACGCGAGAGGGGTTAACGCGAAGACATGACCGCATCGATTCGCAAGCCAAAAAGAGTGCTGCCGGGCTTTCGGCTCACGACGGGGATTACGATCACGTATTTGAGCCTGATCGTCCTCATTCCGCTCGCAGCTTTGGTCGTGAAGTCGGCCGACCTGAGTCCGGCGCAGTGGTGGAGCACCATCACGCAGCCGCGGGTCGTCGCCTCCTATAAGCTTAGCTTGATGACCGCGTTTTTTGCCGGGATCGTCAATATGGTGTTCGGACTGCTGCTCGCCTGGGTGCTCGTCCGCTACAAGTTCCCCGGCAAGACTATCGTCGACGGCCTCATCGATTTGCCGTTCGCGCTGCCGACCGCGGTGGCCGGCATCGCGCTGACGACGATCTACGCGCCGAAGGGCTGGGTCGGATCGCTGCTCGAGCCGCTCGGCGTCAAAGTCGCGTATACGCCGATCGGCATTACGATCGCGCTCATTTTTATCGGCATCCCGTTCGTCGTCCGCACCGTCCAGCCGGTGCTGCAGGATCTCGACAAGGATACGGAGGAAGCGGCCGCCCTGCTCGGGGCCCACCGTTTCCGGACGTTCCGCAAGGTCATCTTTCCGGAGCTGGTGCCGCCGCTGCTCACGGGCTTTGCGATGGCTTTCGCCCGCGGGATCGGGGAATACGGCTCGGTCGTCTTCATCTCGGGAAACATGCCGCTCAAGACGGAAATCGCGCCGCTGCTCATCGTCACGAAGCTGGAGCAGTTCGAATACGGCCAGGCGGCCGCCGTCGCCGTCGTCCTGCTGGTCATGTCGTTTCTTCTGCTGCTGTTGATCAACGTCCTGCAACGGTGGAGCAACCGCCGTTTGCGCTCGGCTTAGGGGGGATAACCGATGGCGGGTATCGTCACCAATCCTCTCGGCCGCAAAAAACGCGCGCCTTCGCCCAAGCATTTGACCGAGTCCGGCTTCGTCCGGTTCGCGCTGATCGGCATCGCGCTGCTCTTTCTCGGACTCATCGTCGTGCTGCCGATGATTTCGGTGCTGGCGGAAGCGTTCCGGAAAGGCTGGGGAGCCTATGTCGACGCCCTGGCCGACCCCGACGCGATGGCTGCCTTAAGGCTCACGCTCGTGACCGCGCTGATTGCCGTGCCTCTCAATACGATTTTCGGCGTCGCCGCCGCCTGGGCCGTCACCAAATTCAAGTTTCGCGGCAAAAACCTGCTCGTCACGCTGATCGATTTGCCGTTTGCCGTCTCTCCCGTCATCAGCGGCTTGATTTACATCCTGCTGTTCGGCGCCCAAGGGTTTCTCGGCCCGTGGCTGCAGGAGCACGATATCAAAATCGTGTTCGCCACGCCGGGAATCGTCCTCGCGACGATGTTCGTCACGTTTCCGTTCGTCGCCCGCGAGCTTATTCCGCTGATGGAGGCCCAAGGCGCGCAGGACGAAGAAGCGGCGGTCAGTCTCGGCGCTCGGGGCTGGAGAGTGTTCCGCAAGGTCACGCTCCCGAACATCAAATGGGGGCTGCTGTACGGGATGATACTTTGCAACGCCCGGGCGATGGGGGAATTCGGGGCCGTTTCCGTCGTCTCCGGACATATCCGGGGCGAGACGAACACGCTGCCGCTGCACATCGAGATTTTGTACAACGAGTATCAGTTTTCCGCTTCGTTTGCCGTCTCGTCTTTGCTGATGCTGCTTGCGATCGTGACGCTGATCGTCAAATCCGTGCTGGAAAACCGAATGAGCCGCGGTCACGAAGCTTAAGATTAAACGATCAAGGGGAGGAACTCGACATATGCCCAAACCATTGGAACTGTCGGAAAGCTGGGTAAACCGGATTACGGACGCGGTATCCGGCCTTCAGTACGGCACCGTCCAGATCATCGTGCATGACGGCCGCATCGTGCAAATCGAACGAACCGAACGGCGCAGGTTCGACGAAGTGGCGGAGCGGCGCTCGGCGCGGGACGGGGCGCAAGGAGAAGCGGCGGGAAAATAAACGGGATCATGTTCGACTTCCCTGGCAGCCTGGCTGTCAGGGAAGTTGTTTTATTTTGGGCTCAAGTACGGAAAAAGAAGCGGATGAAACGATCCTTTTCTCGACACGGTCCATCGTTGATCCTTCCGCACATATCCGATAAACTATCCATATATGTAAATTCTGCGCATTGGAGGACTCCGGATGGCTTTCGAATATCATTCGATCGACATGGAAGGGCGTTACGAAGTGTGGGACGGCGCGCAGGTCCTCCGGGAACCGAGTTCGCTCCCGCATGAATCGGTATTGGGACAGCTTCACCTGATTCTGCAGCAATTCGTTAATCGTCACCGGACAGGCCGGGTGTTCCTCTCGAATGCGGCCGTATACGCCCACGGCGAAACGGGCGATTACGTGATGCCCGATCTGACCTATGTTTCGAACGAGCGCAGACATCTGCTGCGGCCGAACGGCATTTTCGGAGCGCCCGATTTGATCATCGAGATCGTGTCTCCCGGCTTGCGGAACGCCACGCGGGACGCGGTCGACAAGTTCAGGCTTTACGAGCGGCACGGAGTTCGCGAATATTGGATGGTCGATTACATCGAGCGTCAAATCTATATGCACGGGCTTGCGGACGGAAAGTACGAGCCGATCGGGCGGTCGGACGTGCTGCCCGGCATCGAGCTTCCGACGGAAACGATCTTTCGGGATATCGACTTCTGACGGTCAGTCCGGCAATCGTTGCGACTCAAAAAGAAGAAGCCGCCCGGAAACCCTGTAAAGGTTCCGGACGGCTTTTCGGCGTTGGACCGTCTCAGTCGGTGATGATAAACTTGACGATGACCGCGATCGTGAACACGATGAACATAAAGCCGAACATGCCGCCGAACCCGTAAACGAGATCCTTCAAATCGTCGCGGGGCTCTTCGTTCACGTGCAGCCGTGGATCTTGTACGTTAGCGTTCTCCATGGGGAAGCCTCCTGAAAACATCATTAGCTTCAGTATACCCAACTTCGCATTTTGTTGTAAAGCGTTTGCGCGGACAAGTTGCGGAATTTTGCGCATGTCCGGGGTGTGATACAATAATAATCAAATCGGCATCATCGTCTGTTATTTTAGATGCAAGGAGGCGCTCCCAAGCGATGGATACGCCGCAGCAAATCCCGACGGTTCTGTTTTCGGACCCCGCAGAGGCGAAGGAAAACATCCGCCGCAAGCTGGCGCTGCTGCCCGATCAGCCGGGCTGTTATTTGATGAAAAACGGCGAGGGCACCATCATATACGTCGGCAAGGCCAAAGTGCTGAAAAATCGCGTCCGCTCGTATTTCAGCGGCAGCCATAACGCGAAAACCCAGCGGCTCGTCGCGGAAATCCGCGATTTCGAATATATCGTCACCGCGAGCAATACGGAGGCCCTCATTCTCGAGTGCAACCTGATCAAGGAGCATCATCCGCGCTACAACGTGCTGCTCAAGGACGACAAGACGTTCCCGTATTTGAAAATCACGAACGAGACGCATCCGAAGCTTGAGGTCACGCGGAAAATCGTCAAAGACAAAGGCAAATATTTCGGACCGTATCCGAACGCGTACGCGGCCCAAGAAACGAAAAAGCTGCTCGACAAGCTGTATCCGCTGCGGAAATGCCGCACCCTGCCGGACAAGGTTTGCCTTTACTACCACCTGGGCCAATGCCTGGCGCCGTGCGAATTTCCGGTCGAGCCGTCCGAATACGAACGGATGACGGGCGAAATCACGAAATTTTTGAACGGCGGACACCGGGAAATCAAAAAACAGCTCCAGCAAAAAATGGAGCAAGCCGCCGAGGAGCTGGCGTTCGAGCGCGCGAAGGAGTACCGCGACCAGATCGCGGCGATCGAGGCGACGATGGAGAAGCAGACGATTACGATGGCGGACGCCAAAGACCGCGACGTATTCGGCTACGCCGTCGACAAGGGCTGGATGTGCGTGCAAATTCTGTACATGCGCCAAGGGAAAATGATTCAGCGCCACGTCTCCGTTTTTCCGTATTACGGCGAGCCGTACGACGACTTTCTGACGTATTTGACGCAGTATTACAGCGACAATCCGGCGCTGCCGCGCGAGGTGCTGCTGCCCGCGCCGCCGGAGGAGGAGGCCGCGCGGAACGCGGAGCAAGCGGACGCGGCATCCGAAGCGGAAGACGCCGCCGCGGCGGCAACGGGCGAATCCGCGGAAGCGTTCGCGGACGGAGCCGTGCCCGGGGAAGGCGAAGGCGCGGTGCCGGAGGACGACGAGGACGAAGAGGATGAAGCGCACGGGGAAGGCGGCGACATCGTCGCCTCGCTGCGCAATTGGCTGCGCATCAAGGTGAGGGTGCCGAAACGGGGCTCGAAGCGCAAGCTCGTATCGATGGCCTGCGGCAACGCGCGGATGGCGCTGGAGGAGAAGTTCAGGCTCATCGAGCGGGACGAGGAACGCAGCGTCAAGGCGGCGCAAGGGCTCGCCGAGCGCATCGGCATTCCGTCCGCGAGCCGCATCGAAGCGTTCGACAACTCCAACATCCAGGGGACGTCGCCGGTTTCCGCGATGGTCGTCTTTACCAACGGCAAGCCGGACAAGAAAGAATACCGCAAATACAACGTGCGGACGGTCACCGGACCGGACGACTACGAGACGATGCGGGAAGTGATCCGCCGCCGCTACGAGCGCGTGCTGAAGGAAAACTTGCCGCTCCCGGACCTGATCGTCGTCGACGGCGGCAAAGGGCAAATCGCGTCCGCGCTGGACGTGCTCGTCAACGAGCTGGGGCTGGATGTGCCGGTATGCGGCCTCGCCAAGGACGAGAAGCACCGGACCGCCGAGCTGCTCGTCGGCGATCCCCCGGAAGCCGTGCCGCTGCCGCGCGACAGCCAGGAGTTTTATTTGCTTCAGCGGATTCAGGACGAGGTGCACCGGTTCGCGATTACGTTCCACCGCGAAAAACGGGCGAAATCGATGGTCGCCTCGGCGCTCGACGCGATTCCCGGCATCGGCGAAAAGCGGCGCAAGCAGCTGCTCAAGCATTTCGGCTCGCTTAAGGCGATCCGCGAAGCGTCGGTCGAGGATTTCCGCGCCGTCTCGATCGGGGAGGCGCTTGCGAAGCGGATTTTGGAGGCTTTGAACGAGGAGAGGCAAGAAGAGGGAAAGGCCTGATCATTCGATAAGGATCGGAAGCCCGGCGGCAAGCTGCAACGGCCTGCGCCGGGCTTTTGGTTTTCTAACGGCTCGGCGATGGCGGCCGGCTCCCGAATCGCCGGTGAAGCAGCCAGATCGCCCAGGCGACGAGCAGAGGCATCGCGAAGCTGAACAGTCCGCCCGCCAGATCGACGCGCAGGCCGTCGAACAGCATCTGCACGCCCATCAAAATCGAATTCACGGAAACGTGGGCGAAAATGACGGCGATCAGGCCGAACCGGAGCATGAACCAGCCGAACAGGCAGCCGATCAGGACAAGCTCGATCAATCGGGTGTGAACGGGATAGATCGCATAGCCGACATGCCCGAACGCCCATAGCAGCGAAGCCGGCAGCATCGCCGCGAACGTCAGCGCTTTCGCCGCCCGCGGAGACGGCTCCCGGCGCAGCAGCCGGCGAGCCCCGCCCGTCAGCCAGCGGCGGAACAGTCCGATGCCGAACAGCCGCGTCTGCAGCTCTTCCGAGATGCCCGCGCACCAGGCGAGCAG
Source organism: Cohnella massiliensis (assembly GCF_900169535.1). Classification (NCBI taxonomy): domain Bacteria; kingdom Bacillati; phylum Bacillota; class Bacilli; order Caryophanales; family Paenibacillaceae; genus Cohnella; species Cohnella massiliensis. The sequence goes on along the minus strand of NZ_LT821258.1, from coordinate 115,007 downwards.
CGGCATCAGCCAAGGATACGTCATGTTGTAAGTCGATTGCGTGACGTCGGAGGAAGAGAACGACCCGAGCAAAAAGGTTAAAGCAAGCAGCGCGACGGATTGGACGCCGAGCACGATGAACGCCAGCAAGTAGCCCCGACCCATGCCGGCGAGCACCCGCCGGCCGTAGTCGGGCTGACGCCAGCTCGGCCACAAATCGCGGCCCGCCGATTTCCACAGGCCGTCGCCGGCGACCGCGGAGAAGTAAGTCAGGAGCGCCATCGCCGCGAGCATCATCAGATTGAAAACGATCGATCCGAACGCCGCCGCTTCCGGCTGCCCCATGCCGGATTCGATGGCCTGAGCCCGGAAGGCGGGCGCCATATTGAACGTAAAGGCCGCATACAAAACAAAAAACAAAGGGGCCAAAAAGGCCCCGCGCCGGTACGAGGTCCAACTGCTGTACGCCCCCGAGTAGACGACCGCAAGAACGAGCAGGACGAGCTGCGGAAGCATGGAGCCGTAAATGGACAGGAGAGCGGCCTTTTCCTCCTGCGACTCCAAATACTGCATAAAGGATGCGGGCGGCAAAAGCCGGTACCGAAGCTCGCTCCCGGCGCGGTCGGGCAGGATGCCGTCTTCCGCTGCCGAGCTTTCCGCGCCGGTTCCGGAGGAAGCTTGCGAACGCTGCGCCGGCTTGACGAACACTTGCAGCTTCGCCTCTCCGAGCCCGGCTTTCCGGGACTGGAAGCCGACCGCGCCGTCCGCGGCGACTTCGCCCGTCGGTTCCCAGTCTTCCGCGGCGAAGCCCCATTCGGCCAACGTTTCGCGAGCCTGCCGGACAAGGAGGGCGGGATCTTCGTCCGCGCCGCCCGTCGATCGTCCTTCCGTCGCGTGGCGCCACGCGACGAGTTCCCCGGTTTTCATGTGAAGCGACAGTTCCAGCTTGCTTTCGGCTCCCAGCGGAATGTCCACGCGATAAACATCGGTGGGAAAGCGCTCGTCCCACGCGTCGTTATAAGCTTCGAGCAGCTTTTCTTTGGACAAGTAGCTCACGCCCTCGCTGTCGGACAGATGCGCTGCGCGCGCTTCCCCCAGGTCCGAAGCGGGAATGCCGAACCGAGCGGTTGCCGCTTCAAGCGCCGCCGACTTCGCTTCCTCGCGGGTCAGCATGCCGAAATCCCCGGAGTCCTGCAAGGAACCGAAATAAGGCGCCACTTGGATAAAAAAATACAAGACGAGACCGATGGCAGACCAAACGAGCCAACGCTTCGAAATCAAATTCGATCACTCCGCTCTTTCGAATCGTTCAGGTAAACGCATACACCGGACGCATAATTCTTTTTTTCTCGTTTTCCGCCCGATTGCTAGCTAAATTAACGAAAATAGAAGATAACCGCGAAGATTGATGCATCGCTCCCCGTTTCCGCCGCTTGCCGAAGCAATTAACGCTCCAAACTGCATTATTAGCCGGATTTGGCAGTTGTCCGCGTTAAGCGGAGAGACTATAATGCGATGGTATGTAATTTTGCATTCGATTATTATCGTTATTCCCTATCATACTAAACAGCCGAATTTCCGCAAGAAAACGGGGGAACCAAATGCCGCCGCCGCATTGGCGCCGCGGTCGGGGTGAATTCCTTGCGCGCGCAGGCGGCGCGCGGGATAGGGCTGCCTGTTCAGGCCCGAACCCGTCAGCTAACCTCGTAGGCTGCAGCCGAACAGGACTCAGTGTGCGAAGACACCGGAGTGCCGGTGTCTTTTTTTGCGATTTCGGAAAGATTAAGGGTGAACTTTTCGCCCTCACGGGTTTGGACGGAACGGATGACGCTTGACTTCGAACGAGGTGACCGACTTGTACAAAAAAGCCGTTCGCTGGCTTTATGCTTCGCCTTATCGCACCCTGGTATTCGGCTTCGCGTTCCTTATCGCGGTCGGGGCCGTGCTGCTCAAGCTGCCGGTTTCCGTCGTGAGCGGCCAAACGCTGAGCTGGATCGACGCCTGGTTCACTTCGGTTTCCGCCCTGTGCGTGACCGGTCTCGTCGTGGTGGATACCGGAACTCATTTTTCCGCGTTTGGCCACTGGGTTCTTCTGATCCTGATCCAGGTCGGAGGACTCGGCTTCATGACGATGGGAACGCTGTTCGCTCTCATGCTTCGGCGCAAGGTTTCGCTGCGGGACCGGCTTGCGCTGCAGGAATCCCTGAATCAGAACACTTTGGAGGGTCTGGTCCGGCTCGTGCGCAAAGTCGTGCTGTATGCGCTGACGATCGAAGCGGTCGGCTCGCTGCTTTACGCGATCCGGTTCATGGAGGAAATGAGCCTCGGACGCGCGCTGTACTACGGCATTTTTCACGGGGTATCGGTATTCAACAACGCCGGGTTCGATCTGTTCGGCGATTTTCGCAGCATGTCCGATTACGTTTCCGATCCTTACATGAACGTCATTTCCATCATTTTGATCCTTTGCGGAAGCCTGGGCTTCGTCGTCCTGGCGGATTTGGTCGAGTGGCCGCAGCGCAAACGGCTGTCGCTTCATTCCAAGGTCGTGCTGAGCGTCACCGTTCTGCTGTTCGTCGGGGGCGCGATCGTCATTTTCATTTTCGAATATACGAACGAGAAAACGTTCGGGCCGTTAAACTTCGGCAACCAGCTCCTTGCCGCGCTGCTGCATTCGGCAACGCCGCGGTCGGCCGGCGTCACCACGCTCAACATGTACGACATGCGCCAGGCGACGCAGTTTTTTATCGTCTGGCTGATGTTTATCGGCGCGTCGCCCGGCTCGACGGGCGGCGGAATCAAGACGACGTCGTTCGCGGTGCTGGTCGCCGCCGTTTACGCGGTCATCCGGGGGAAAACGGACGTCGTTCTGTTTCGCCACCGTCTCGGCCAAACCCAGGTGTACAAGGCGATCATGATCACCTTTTTCTCTCTTGCGATTCTCGTGGCGGCGACGATGATCCTGTCCGTAACCGAAAACGCGTCGTTCATGGGCGTCCTGTTCGAAGCCACCTCCGCGTTCGCCACCGTGGGGCTTTCGATGGGGTTGACGACGGAGCTGTCGACGGCGGGGAAAATCATCATTATGCTGGTGATGTTCGTCGGCCGGGTCGGTCCGTATACGCTCTCCTTCGCGCTCGCCGCCCGGGAAAATCGCTCGCTGTACCGGCATGCAGAAGGGAAGATCATCATTGGATAAAATGCGAGGTGAAGAGCCATGAAAGCGGCCTTCAAGTGGTTGACGGCATCGCCGCCGCGGCTGCTGGTGCTCGGATTCGCGTGCATCATCTTCATCGGCTCGCAGCTGCTGCGGCTGCCCGCCGCGTCCGCGACGGGGGAGGCGACGCCCTGGCTCGACGCGCTGTTCACGGCGACTTCGGCCACCTGCGTGACGGGGCTCGTCGTCGTCGATACGGGCACGCACTATTCCGCATTCGGCCAGCTGGTTATTCTGGTTCTCATTCAGGTCGGCGGGCTCGGCTTCATGACGATGGCTACGCTGTTCGCCATTTTTCTGAAGCGGCGCATCTCGCTCAAGGAGCGGCTCATCCTGCAGGAAGCGCTCAACCAGACGAGCATCGAAGGCATCGTGCGGCTCGTTCGCCGCGTCGTCGTCTACGCGTTGTCGATCGAGGCCGCCGGAGCGGTGCTGTTCACCGCGAGATTCATGTTCGACGTCAGCCCGGGCCGCGCGGCGTATCTCGGCGTTTTTCATGCGATTTCCTTCTTCAACAACGCCGGCTTCGATATTATGGGCGATTACCGGAGCCTGACGATGTACGCGGGGGATCCGCTCGTCAACATCGTTTCGATGCTGCTCATCGTCTCGGGCGGGCTCGGCTTCGTCGTGCTGTCGGATTTGGCGGATTTCAAAAAAACGAGGCGTCTGACGCTGCATTCCAAAGTCGTGCTCAGCATGTCCGGGTTTCTGATTTTGTTCGGCGCGTTCGTCATCTTCATTTTCGAATACTCCAATCCGGACACGATGGGCCCGCTGACGTTCGGCGAGAAAATATTGGCCGCGTTCCTGCAGTCGGTTTCGCCTCGCACGGCGGGCGTCAACTCGCTCGATATCGCTTCGCTCCGCCAGGCGACCCAATTTTTCATCATCCTGTATATGTTTATCGGGGCGTCGCCGGGCTCGACGGGCGGGGGGATCAAGACGACGACGTTCGCCGCGCTGCTCGGCGCCGTGTGGGCGATGATCCGGGGCAAGCAGGACGTGGCGATGTTCCGGTACCGCCTCGCCCAGGAGCGGGTATATAAAGCGCTCACCATTACGCTTATATCGCTCGCCATCGTCCTGATCGGAACGATGATTCTTTCGACGACGCAGGACCGCCATTTTTTGATGATTTTATTCGAGGCGACGTCCGCGTTCGGCACGGTCGGCCTGTCGATGGGCTTGACGCTCGAGCTGACGGACGCGGGGAAAATCATGATTGTTTTGCTGATGTTTATCGGCAGATTGGGCCCGTTGACGATGGGCTATGCGCTCGGACCGAGAAAGGGCCGCGAGCTGTACCGCCACGCCGAAGGCAAAATTATGATCGGGTAGAGGAAGAGAGCGAACATGAAGCTGAATCAATTTGTCATTATCGGACTGGGACGTTTCGGGTCGAGCTTGGGCCGCGAGCTGATCGAGCTCGGCTTCGAGGTGCTCGGCGTGGACCGCGACGAGGAAAAGGTACAGGAGATGAGCGGCGTCCTGACGCATGCGGTCGTTGCGGACGCAACGGAGGAGGAAGTTCTCCGTTCCATCGGCGCCCGCAATTTCGATTGCGGTGTCGTCGCGATCGGGGACGACATCCAGGCGAGCATTCTCGCGACGATTTTGCTAAAGGAGCTCGGCGTCAAAAAAGTCGTCGCCAAGGCGGTGAACGAGCTTCACGGCCGGGTGTTGGAGCGGCTTGGCGTCGACCGGATCATCTACCCCGAACGGGATATGGGCATTCGCGTGGCGCACCAGCTCGTCTCGCCGAATCTGCTCGATTACATCGAGCTTTCGAAGACGTACACGATCGCGGAATTGAACGTGCCGGACTGCCTGACGGGCAAATCGCTCTCCGAGGTCAATCCCCGCGGGCGCTTCGGCTGCAGCGTCGTGGCTATCAACAAGCCGAAAGGCATCATTATCGCCCCGACGGCCGAAGATTTGCTGGAGAAAAAAGACGTCATGGTCGTCATCGGGACGAACGAGCAAATCGAGCAATTCCAGGAATCGATCGAGAAATAGCCGCAGATCGGGCCAGATGCCTTATGCATGATAAAAAGTCGTTCCGCTAACCCTATGGGAGGCGCAGGTTTCTCAAGGGAGTGGGGGGTAGCGATGCTTAAATCGGGATGGGGACGGCGCGCGCTGTTGCTGGGCTGCGCCGTTCTTTTGCTGTTCGCCGAAGGAGAAGGGGCGGCTGCGGGAACGAAAGCGGAAGCGGGGCGTCTCGTTGGAACGGGAACGAACGCGGAAACGGAGCGTCTCGTTCGCGCGAACGAAAGCCGGCCGAAGCTAAATTGGGCCGATATGCAGCGAAGGTACAGAGGCGCGTTTATTTTATCCGCTCCGGGCCGCCCCCGTCAGGTGGCGCTGACGTTCGACGACGTGCCGGATCCGAGGTTTACGCCGCAGGTGCTGGATATTTTAAAGGAAAAAAGGATGCATGCGACGTTTTTCGTCGTGGGGATGAAAGCGGCCAAGCATCCGGGATTGGTCAAGCGAATTCTCGCCGAAGGGCATGCGATCGGCAACCATTCGTTCAGCCATCCGGATTTCTCGCGATTGTCCACGCGGAAAATGGTTTCCGAAATCGAACGGACGGGTGCGATTATCCGCAAGCAAATCGGGTTCGTCCCGAAGCTGATCCGTCCGCCGTACGGAGAGATTACGGAGCCGCAGTTGAAGTGGGCGATCTCGCAGGGCTATACCGTCGTCAATTGGAACGTTGACTCTCTCGATTGGCGTCAGCTTCAAGCGCCCGAAATTATCCGGAATGTGACCGAGGCGGTGCGGCCGGGATCGATTATTTTGCTGCACGCGGGCGGAGGCGTCGGACAGGATTTGTCCGGCACGGTCGAGGCGCTGCCCCGGCTGATCGATTGGCTTCGCGCCAAAGGATACGAGCCGGTCGCGCTCACGGAAATGCTGGCCGTGCCGGAAAGCGGACCGCGAATCAGAGCGGCTTCGTGGCAGCTTCCATTTGCCCGCGGTGCGGGGTAATTCGCGAATAACGGCCTCCCCGGACCGTTATTTGCCCTCGGAGCGCGAAATCGCAATTAACGACCATTTCCCTGTGCAAAACGTACCCGCGGAAAGGAAAGGCGAAAGGCCATTGAGAGGTTGCGAATAGTGGCGACAGCGGAACGGAAAACAAAAAACGGCGACGCAGGGATATGCTCCCTGACGTCGCCAATCTTTTTTATGCAGCAGCCCCTATGTGCGAAAATTGCGGCTCGAGCTTACTCGAGAATGTACAGTTTAACGTTTTGGAAGTCGAAGATTTTCGCTTTTTCGCGCGATTCGGGGATGAAAATATCGGTGGTTTTGGCAGATTAAGCTTGAATTTCCTGACTCGGAAGAGTCTATCCAGCTCCTAGTGAGGATAACATACTTTTTAACGGGCAATATACCGGAAACATTCGCCATCAAGGCGTCAAATGCTCGCTCGATTTGAAGCTGTTCCGGGAAAAATAGGCGATCGTCTCTTCGATGAGATACCGCGTGGACGGGACGAGCCAGCCCAAGTCTCCGTAGATGAGCGACGTCGTGCGCTTGGTCACCTCCAGCTCCTTGAGCCGGACGACGTACAAGTCGTTGTCTTCCAGAAGCTGCGGGCGCAGATAGGACGTCGGCAGCAGCGTGCCAGCGCGGCAAGCGGCGAGCAGGCGGACGATCGCTTCGAACGAATCGATTTCCATGCGGACGTCCGGTTTGATCCCATGGCGCCGGAACAACTCGTCGGTAAGCGTGCGGTACCAGGTTCCGGGGGCGAATAAAATCATCGGCAGGCCGTTCAAATCCTTCATTTCGAGCTGGGTTTTTTCCAATATAAAATGCGTGCGCGGCAGCACGAGCATGAGGCTGTCGTCGAACAGGGGGACGCTCGTGACGGCCGGGTCGTCGTCGACGGCCGAGGCGACGATGCCGAAGTCGACTTTCCGCTCTTTGACGAGCGTGGCGATTTCATGCGATTTTCCTGTTATCGCCTTGATTTCCAGGTTCGGATGCTTTTCGGTGATCGCCTTGACGATTTCCGGAAGCGTCGTTTGCAGCGACGTCAGGCTCGCGCCGATCGTCGTCACCGGCGCTTCCTCCGTTTTGAAAGCGTTCAAGCGCTGAAGGTATTCGCCGTGGAAGCGGCGCAGCTCCAGCGCGAATTCGTACGTGAGCTGGCCGGCCGGCGTCAGCTCGAGCCTTTTGCCGATCCGCCGGAACAGATCGACCTCCAGCTCCCGCTCCAGCCGGGCGATGCGGCGGGAAAGCGCGGGCTGCGTCAAATTGAGCCGTTCGGCGGCCCGGTTTAGGCTTGAATGCTCCACGACGGTGGCGAACAGCTTCATATCTTCCAGCATAACAGGTCATCCTTCCGCTTATGCGTATTCGGTATAAGTGTTAATAAAAAATAAGCAGTTCCATTATAAGCGAAAATGCAGTAACCTTAGAAGAGTGACAAAATCGTGACGAAAAAGCGCTTCCGCGACAGTTGCGGCCGTTTTTCGTCCAAAACGTACGGATTCGAAAGGAGCAGGCACAACGACATGAGTGGAAATTCGTATTACCCCCGCAAGCTTCATTCGCTGCTCGGAGTCATTCCGCTCGGGCTGTTTTTCATCGAACACGCCCTGACGAACTACTCCGCGTTTGAAGGCGGCCCGGAAGGCTTCAAGGATGCGGTAAATCTGCTGAACAGCCTTCCGCTCGTATTTTTCCTGGAGCTGTTCTTCATCTGGCTTCCGATCGCATTCCACGGCGTTTACGGGCTGTATTTGGCGTTCACCTCCGACCTGAACGTGAACCGTTACAGCTACGGCCGGAACTGGGCGTTCGCGCTGCAGCGGATTACAGGGGTGATCACCTTCATCTTCGTGATTTGGCACGTGTGGACGACTCGCGTTCAAATCGCGCTCGGCAACACGACGCATGAAGAGCTGGGCAACCATATGCACGGCATCGTCAGCAATCCGGTTTATTTTACGTTCTTTATTATCGGCGTTCTGGCCGCCTCGTTCCACTTCGCGAACGGCCTGTGGGCGTTTCTGGTCAGCTGGGGCATTACGGTCGGACCGCGCGCCCAACGCGTCTCCTCGAACATCTGCATGGGCATTTTCGTGATCGTAACCGCCTTGTTCCTGCTGTCGCTGTTCGCGTTCCGCGGAGAAGAGTTCGCGGCGGCCGCTTCGGCGCTCGGTTCGGTAACGATCAGTTAAGGGGAGGAAACATCAATGGCAAATCAAAAAGTGATCGTCGTCGGCGGCGGCCTGGCAGGTTTGATGGCTACCGTCAAAGCTGCGGAAGCGGGCATGCGGGTCGACCTGTTCTCGCTCGTGCCGGTCAAGCGGTCGCACTCGGTGTGCGCGCAAGGCGGCATCAACGGCGCGGTAAATACGAAGGGCGAAGGCGACTCCCCATGGGAGCACTTTGACGATACGGTGTACGGCGGAGACTTCCTCGCGAATCAGCCGCAAGTCAAGGCGATGTGCGAAGCGGCTCCGGGCATCATCCATCTGATGGACCGGATGGGCGTCATGTTCAGCCGGACGCCGGAAGGCCTGCTCGACTTCCGCCGGTTCGGCGGCACGCAATATCACCGTACCGCGTTCGCGGGCGCCACGACGGGACAGCAGCTGCTGTACGCGCTGGACGAGCAGGTTCGCCGCTGGGAGGCCGCGGGGCTCGTGCAGAAGTTCGAGCACTGGGAATTTACCGGCGCGGTCGTCGACGAGGAAGGCATTTGCCGCGGCATCGTGACGCAGGACCTGCGTTCGATGGAAGTGAAAACGTTCCGCGCGGACGCGGTCATTCTGGCGACGGGCGGCCCCGGCATCATTTTCGGCAAAACGACGAACTCCGTCATCAACACCGGCACGGCGGCAAGCGCCGTGTACCAGCAAGGCGTCTATTACGCGAACGGCGAATTCATCCAAATTCACCCGACCGCGATTCCGGGCGACGACAAAAACCGTCTCATGAGCGAATCGGCCCGCGGCGAAGGCGGACGCATCTGGACGTACAAGGACGGCAAGCCGTGGTACTTCCTCGAAGAGAAATATCCGGCTTACGGCAACCTCGTGCCCCGCGACATCGCGACTCGCGAAATTTTTGACGTCTGCGTCAACCAGAAGCTCGGCATCGACGGCGAGAACAAGGTTTATCTCGACCTTTCCCACAAGGATCCGAAGGAGCTGGACGTCAAGCTCGGCGGCATTATCGAAATCTACGAGAAGTTCACCGGCGACGACCCGCGGAAAATTCCGATGAAGATTTTCCCGGCGGTTCACTATTCGATGGGCGGCCTGTGGGTCGATTACAACCAGATGACGAACATTCCGGGGCTTTTCGCTTGCGGCGAATGCGATTATCAATACCACGGAGCCAACCGTCTGGGCGCAAACTCGCTCCTTTCGGCGATCTACGGCGGCATGGTGACCGGACCGAAGGCGATCGAATACATCAAAGGCCTGAAAAAATCGGCCGAGGACGTGTCCGAGAGCGTATTCGAACGCGAACGCGCGAAAGCGGCCGCCCAATACGAATCGATCCTGAAATTGGACGGCAACGAGAACGCCTACGTCATGCACAAAGAGCTTGGCGAATGGATGACGAACAACATGACCGTCGTCCGTTTCAACAAGAAACTCGAAGAGACGGTCGGCAAAATCAAGGAATTGAAAGAGCGCTACAACAAAATCAACATTAACGATACGGCGCGGTGGAACAACGCGGGCGCTTCGTTTACCCGCCAGCTGTGGAACATGCTGGAGCTTGCCGAAGCCATGACGGTCGGCGCCCTTCTGCGGAACGAAAGCCGCGGCGCGCACTACAAGCCGGAATTCCCGGAACGCGACGACGAAAACTTCCTGAAGACGACGAAGGCGAAATGGACGAACGAAGGTCCGGAAATTTCGTACGAGGACGTGGATGTTTCGCTCATCAAGCCCCGGAAGCGCGACTATTCCACCAACAAGAAGAAGGAGGGATAAGCGATGGCCGAAACGGCAACCGCCAAACGCACAGTCAAATTCATTATCACCCGTCGGGACAATCCGGACTCGGCTCCTTACACGGAAGAGTTCGATATCCCGTACCGTCCGAATATGAACGTCATCAGCGCGCTGATGGAAATTCAGCGGAATCCGGTCAAGGCGGACGGCTCGAAAACGAAGCCGGTCTGCTGGGAGTCGAACTGTCTGGAAGAAGTGTGCGGCGCCTGCTCGATGGTGATCAACGGCAAGCCGCGCCAGGCTTGCTCCGCGCTGATCGATCAGCTCGAGCAGCCGATCCGCCTCGAACCGATGACGACGTTCCCGGTCGTCCGCGACCTGGTCATCAACCGCGAGCGCATGTTCAACGCCCTCAAGCGCGTCAAGGCGTGGATTCCGATCGACGGCACGTACGACCTCGGCCCGGGCCCGCGGATGGCGGAATCGAAGCGCCAATGGGCGTACGAACTGTCCAAATGCATGACGTGCGGCGTCTGCCTCGAGGCGTGCCCGAACGTCAACGACCGCTCCAGCTTTATCGGACCGGCCCCGATTTCGCAGGTCCGTCTGTTCAACGCTCACCCGACGGGCGAAATGAACGCCCACGAACGTCTGGAAGCGCTGATGGAGGACGGAGGCATCGAAGGCTGCGGCAACTCGCAAAACTGCGTGCGCTCCTGCCCGAAAGGCATTCCGCTGACGACTTCGATCGCGGCCATTAACCGCGACACGACGAAGCATATGTTCAAGCGCTGGCTGACCATTTAAGACATTTAGCACTCGCTGCCGGGGGCTCGTCCTTCGGAGAGGCTGCTTGGGGCCGTCCCGAAAGGTCAAAATCGACCTGGGGGACGGCCCCTTCTGTCTATCGATAGGCAGACAGAACCGGTCAAGCAAGCGAACTTCCTTCGGACGTCTGGAAGCGATGCTGGCAAAGCGCCGAAGCGAGGAGTAAAATGGAACGAAGGCACGGGGCGGTTTTGCGAACGAATTGTCCGGTCGTTTGTAAACAGCACGAATCAAGCCGCGGGTGCGGAAGACCGGAGGGAAGCGAATGGCGCAGCTGTACTTTAAATACGGAACGATGAACAGCGGCAAATCGATCGAAATCATTAAGGTCGCGCACAACTACGAGGAGCAAGGCAAGCCGGTATTGCTGTTCTCTCCTTCGATCGATACCCGGAGCGGGCACAACCGCATCGGTTCCCGCGCGGGTTTGACGCGCGAAGCGATCCCGGTCGAGGACGACACCGATTTATTCGAAAGCGTGAAGTCGTTCTTGCCCAGGGAAGGCCGAAAACGCATCTACTGCGTGCTCGTGGACGAAGCCCAATTTTTGAACAAAAAGCAGGTGCTGGACCTCGCGAGAATCGTGGACGAGCTCGACATTCCGGTCATGGCGTTCGGCCTGAAAAACGATTTTCAAAACAACCTGTTCGAAGGAAGCTATTATTTGCTTGCCTACGCGGACAAAATCGAAGAGATCAAAACGATCTGCTGGTACTGCGACCGCAAGGCGACGATGGTCATCCGGTATAAAGACGGACAGCCCGTCAACGAGGGGGACCAAATTCAAATCGGGGGAAACGAGGATTACAAGCCGGTTTGCAGGCGATGCTACAACGGGGCGTTCGAGGGTCCGAAGTGACGGTTGCACTGGCGACGTTGCATTGGCGGGTTCCCGGCTCTTCGCGCGTTGACACGAAGGACGAACCGATAGATAATAAAAGCAACGAAAGACGGGGAAGCACCTCACAAAGCCGATCACGATGCGTGCAGCTTTGATGAGGTGCTATTTGCATGAAGGAGGGCGAATGTTCGGATGAACGGGGAAAAGCGGTCGAAAAGGACGGCAAATGCCGGCGAGCGCGCGGCGACGATCCGGGAACAGCCGGTAACGTACGACGATTACGCCAACATGCCTGATGACGGAAAGCGGTACGAGATCGCGGACGGCGTGCTGGAGTCGATGTCTCCGGGGCCCACGCCCAAGCATCAAGTCATCAGCTATTTCATGCAAAATGTTCTTACGAACGGATGTCAGAACGATTATATCGTCATTGCGTCTCCGGTCGATCTGATTTTGTCCCCGACGGAGGTCCGCCAGCCCGATATCGTCATGATTAACCGCAGCCGAATCGGGATTATCACCCGCAGGGGGATCGAGGGCATTCCCGATCTCGTCGTGGAAATCCTTTCGCCTCATTCGGTCAAGCGGGACAGGTTCGACAAGCGGGACGTTTATTCCGCTTACCGGATTCCCGAATACTGGATCGCCGACCCCGGCAACGAAGCGCTGGAGCAGTACGTTTTGTCTGACGGAAGCTACGAGCTGCTCAACGTCTATGAGAGGGACGAGGCGGTCCGGTCCGAACGGCTGCCCTGCGTCTCTTTTACGATGGGGCAGATTTTGGACGCCGCGGCAGATTTGCCGGGGTGAAGCGGGCGGCTTAAACGGATGTCCGACGACCGCTTGAGAAAATGAATGGCCCCGGGGGTCGTGCTCGGAGCCCCTTTTTTCCTTGCGCGGGCCTATCCATCTCATTTTGAGATGATATTGATAGGAATTGATTATTTTTAACATCGTCAAGGATATACTATAATTTCTAGGGTGACTTATTTACGTTTAAAAATTCATTTTATCGACAAATCAATGAACTCGAGGGGTAGGACCATGGCGACAGAAGAGTGTACCCAACGTGAATTCTGGGAAAAGTACTACGGCCACAATTTGGGCTACATCCAGGAGCAGTATGAATTGTATTTGAGCAATCCGGAGGCGGTAGAGCCGGAATATCGCGAACTGTTCGCGACAAAAGGAGCGCCGCCTCTTCGCTATGCCGGTTCGGCCGCACAGGCGGCTCCTTCGGCGGCCGGAATCGACCCGCGGCAGCTGCGGAACGCCGTGCTTGCCGGCAAGCTTGTTTTCAATATTCGCGCCTACGGCCATTTGGCTGCGGACATCGATCCGCTGGGCATCGGCCCGAAAGCGGATACGAACATTATGGAGCCTTCCGCGTTCGGACTGAGCGAAGCGGACCTGGCGGCTTTGCCGGCCGAGCTCGTATGGGAAGGCGCTCCGGCGGGCCTCGCGAACGGCTGGGAAGCGATCAAGAAGCTGCGCGAAACCTACACCGGAACGATCGCCTTCGACTTTGGCCACGTTCATTCCGAGGAGGAAAGAAAGTGGCTGAACCATTGGGCGGAGCAGGAAATTCCGTCCAAGAAGCCGAACGCCGCGGAACAGCTGAAGCTGCTGACCCGCCTGATCGAGGCGGAGCAGTTCGAAGATTTTCTGCACCGCACCTTCGTCGGCCAAAAACGGTTCTCCGTAGAGGGCAACGACGTGCTGGTCGCGCTCGTGGACGAAATCGTGCACGAGCTGACGAACGACGGCGTCCGCAACATCACGATGGGCATGGCTCACCGCGGCCGCCTGAATATTCTGGCGCACGTGCTGAATAAGCCGTATTCGAAAATTTTTTCCGAGTTCCATCATTCGCCGAACAAAAATCTGATCCCGTCCGAAGGCTCGATCGGCATCAATTACGGCTGGACGGGGGATGTCAAATACCATCTCGGAGCGAACCGTTCGATCAAGACGGGCGAAGCCGTCGAAACGCGCATCACGCTGGCGAACAATCCGAGCCATCTCGAGTACGTCAATCCGGTCGTGCAAGGCTTCGCGCGTGCCGCCCAGGAGGATCGGAGCCAACCGGGCTATCCGAAGCAAAATTTCGATCTCGCGGCATCGATCGTCATGCACGGGGACGCGGCTTTCCCGGGCGAGGGCATCGTAACGGAAACGTTGAACCTCGGCCAGTTGCGGGGCTACGGAATCGGCGGCACGATCCATATTATCGTCAATAACAAAATCGGCTTTACGACCGAGAGCGTCGATTCGCGTTCGACCCATTATGCGAGCGACGCGGCCAAAGGATATGAAATTCCGATCGTTCACGTCAACGCGGACGATCCTGAAGCCTGCATCGCCGCGGCGCGAATGGCCGCCGAATATCGCAAACTGTTCAAGAAGGATTTCCTGATCGATCTGGTCGGCTACCGGAAATACGGCCACAACGAGGGCGACGATCCGGATGCGACCCAGCCGCTGATCTATAAGAAAGTGAAGGCTCACCCGTCGGTCAGCAAGATCTACTGGAACAAGCTTTCCGCAGCGGGCGCCCTGAGCGAGGGAACCTACGACGAAATCAAAAAATCCGTGCTCGACAAGCTGAAGGAAGCGTACGAGCAAGTGAAGCAGAACGAAGGGCAGGAAGCGGTGCACCAATCGCCGCCCGAGGCTGACGACAAGGAACCGGCGTTCCCGACGGCGGTGCCGCTCGAGAAGCTTCGCGAAATCAACGCCGAGCTGCTGCGGTGGCCGAACGGATTCAAGGTGTATCCGAAGCTGCAAAAGATTTTGGAACGCCGCGCGGACGCGCTGAACGAAGGGGAAAAGGTGGACTGGAGCCACGCGGAAACGCTGGCGTTCGCCACGATTTTGTCCGAGGGCCGTCCGATCCGGATTACCGGGCAGGATGCCGAGCGCGCCACGTTCGCGCACCGGAACCTCGTGCTTCACGACCCGGAGACGGGCGACGTGTTCTGTCCGCTGCACCGCTTGCCGCAAGCCCGGGCATCGTTTGCGATTCATAACAGCCCGTTGTCCGAATCGGCCGTTTTGGGCTTCGAATACGGCTATAACGTGTTTTCTCCCGAAACGATGGTCATCTGGGAAGCGCAGTTCGGCGATTTCGCGAACGTGGCGCAGGTGCTGTTCGACCAGTTCATCGCGGCCGGACGCTCCAAATGGTCCGAAAAATCGAGCCTGGTCATGCTGCTTCCGCACGGCTTCGAAGGCCAGGGGCCGGAGCACTCGAGCGCGCGGCTCGAACGGGTGCTGCAGCTCTCCGGCGAAGAAAACTGGATCGTGGCCAACGTTTCGAGCGCGGCACAGTATTTTCACCTGCTCCGCCGCCAAGCGTCCCTGCTGGGCACGGACAACGCGAGGCCGCTCGTGCTCATGAGCCCGAAAAGCCTGTTGCGGAACCCGCGCGTCGCTTCGGCGCCTGCGGAGTTCAGCGAAGGCTCGTTCCGCTCCGTGTTGGAGCATCCGGGCCTCGGAGGCAAGAAAGACCGCGTCGAACGGCTCGTGCTCTGCTCGGGCAAAGTGTCGATCGATTTGGCCGAAGCGCTTGAGAAGGAAGAGAACGGCAAGACGGATTGGCTGCATATCGCCCGCGTCGAGCAGCTTTATCCTTTCCCGGCGAACGAAATCGCCGAAATTGCCGGACGCTACCCGAAACTGAAAGAAATCGTATGGGTTCAGGAAGAACCGCGCAATATGGGTGCTTGGAATTTCGTCGAGTCCCGGCTTCGCGATCTTGCCCCCGCCGGCGTCTCCGTTCAATATATCGGCCGCCCGGACCGTTCGAGCCCGGCTACCGGCTTCCAGCAGGTCCACGCGCTGGAACAGCAGTATATCATCTCGCAAACGTTGAAGCCGAGTCGTTCCTTGACTCTTAACTTGGGGAGGTAACAACAGTGCAAGAAATCATCGTACCCGCTATGGGAGAATCGATCTCGGAAGGAACCATCGCCAGATGGGCCGTTAAAGTAGGCGATACGGTTCAGCAGGGCGACCTGCTGCTCGAACTGGAAACCGATAAAGTCAACCTGGAAATCAGCGCGGACCAAGGCGGCGTCATCGCCGAAATCATCCGCCAAGAAGGCGACACCGTGCAAATCGGCGAAGTCGTCGGACGGATCGGCGAAGGCGGCGCTGCCGCGGCCCCTGCGCCCGCTGCCGCGGCCCCGGCCGCTTTGGCTCCCGCAGCTCCTGCAGCCGCACCGGCAGCCGCGCCGGCCGCACCGGCAGCCGCTCCCGCGGCCGCGGATTCCGCCGCGAACGTTCCGGCATCCCCGGCCGCCCGCAAGCTGGCGCGCGAGCAGGGCATCGACTTGAGCCGCACGCCGACCCGCGATCCGCTCGGCCGCGTCTATCCCGAGGACGTGCGCGCAGCCGGTTCCGCTCCGGCCTCCGCTGCCGCTCCGGCAGCCAAGCCTGCGGCGGCCGCAGCTCCGGCCGCCGTCAATCCGGCCAAGCCGTCGGAACGCAAGCGCATGTCGCGCCGTCGGCTGACGATCGCGAATCGCCTCGTCGAAGCGCAGCACAACGCCGCGATGCTGACGACGTTTAACGAAGTCGACATGACCGCCATTCTCGACGTTCGCAAACGCCGCAAGCAATCGTTCCAAGAAAAATTCGAAGTCAACCTCGGCTTCATGTCGTTCTTCACGAAAGCCGTCGTAGGCGCGCTCAAGCGGTTCCCGCTGCTCAACGCGGAAATCGACGGCGAAGACATCATCGAAAAGCACTACTATGACATCGGCATCGCCGTGGCCGCCAAGGAAGGCCTTGTCGTTCCGGTCGTACGCGACGCGGACCGTCTCGGCTTCGCCGAAATCGAGCGCACGATCGCCGATCTCGCGAAGAAAGCCCGTTCCAATACGCTGAGCCTGTCCGATCTGAGCGGCGGCACGTTCACGATCACGAACGGCGGCGTGTTCGGCTCGCTGCTGTCGACGCCGATTCTGAACGCGCCGCAAGTCGGGATTCTCGGCATGCACAAAATCCAGTACCGTCCGGTCGCCATCAACAACGAGACGATGGAGATCCGCCCGATGATGTACCTTGCGCTCTCCTACGATCACCGGATCGTGGACGGCGCCGAAGCGGTCAGCTTCCTCGTCAAAGTCAAGGAACTGCTCGAAGATCCGGAATCGCTTCTGCTCGAAAGCTAAGATCGCGCGTCCGCTTCGGACGTTGCCCGGTGCTTGTCGCCTTTCAAACCGCCTCGCGGCCTCCTGGCCGGGGCGGTTTTTTTTGGAGACGGCGCGGCTTGCGGGACAGCGGGAGATCCGCTCAGCCGGCGGAGGATCCGTTCGGCGGGGAGATCCCCTCCTGCAGCGGGGAGCCTATGTTGGATTTTATCCATTCGAACAAGCCGGAAACGGGGAAATCTCAATCTAGAGTGGATTTTATCCAACGAGGAACTGCCAATTCGGACGAAATCTCCGAAAGGGCTTCTCCAGATTGGACAAAATCCAATGAAGCCAGCGAGAATCGCGAAAAAGCCGATTTTGGTTGGACAAAATCCAACGAAGCTCCGCCGAACCCCGCGCAATTCGGTTTATTTCGGGGCGCGCTCGGCTGCCGATTTTTTTTCGCCGGATCAAAACCGTTTGCCCCGTTCCGAAGTCTAATTAAAGAATGGAGGGAGACGGCTTGACGACGGAGGAGCTCGAAGAGCGGGTACGCGCCGCGCAGGGAGGGGACGACGACGCCCTGTACGAATTGATGCGAAGCGCCAAAACGAGGCTGTACGCGATCGCCTACGCTTACCTGCGGGATGAAACCGATGCGCTGGAAGCGATCCAGGAAACGACATGCCGCGCCTACATGAAGCTGAAAAAGTTGAAGGAGCCCCGATTTTTCCACACGTGGCTCATCCGCATTTTGATTCATTACTGTATGGACGAGCAGAAGCGCCGGCGCAAGACGCTGCCGCTTGCCCGGCTGCCGGAACCGCTGGCCGCCGAGCTGGCGATGGACGAACGCCTCACGCTGCGGGCGGCGATCGACAAGCTTGCGCCCAAATATCGGCACGTCATTATTTTGAAGTACGATCAGGATTTGACGGTGGGCGAAATCGCAAAGCTTCTGGAGAAACCGGAAGGCACGGTCAAGACATGGCTGCATAAGGCGCTGAAAGAGTTAAAGCGGATGTGCGGCCGGGAAGGAGGCGGCTATGCCGGACGATAAGCGATGGGATCGCGAGAATGGGGAAGGTTCGGCGGACAGCGCGGAAGAAAACGGGCGGCAGAATCCGGCCGATCCGACGGTTTACGTTAATGCGAGGTTAACGCCGGAGTGGACGGATAAGGCGAATTCCGCGCCCGACAGCGTCGACCGTGCCATTCTGCAAGGAATCGAGCGGGGGAAAAAGCTCAAGAGCCGGCGCGCCGGCAAGCGGAGAAAACGGATGGCGGCAAGCGCGGCTACCGTGCTGCTGGTCGCCGCCTGCCTGTTTACGATCCGCGTGTCGCCCGTTTTCGCCGCGATCGTGCGGGAAATTCCGGGGATGGAAGCGTTCGTCGATCTGATCGGAGGCTGGAACGACAAAGGGCTTGAGCTGGCGATGGACGCCGACTTGATGCAGCCGATCGGCTTGTCCGACGAGAAGAACGGCATCAAGCTGACCGTTCGGGGCATTATCGCCGACGATCAGCGGCTCGTCATTTTTTATGAAATCAGGGCCGAAGGAGAAGGGGAGCGGGTCGTTCGCCTGTTGGAGCCCAACCTGTCCCGAGCGAACGGAGAATCTCTTGAAGCGATGATCGCGTACGGTTCCCTCGACGAAAAGGAGCAGGAGGATTACGCGAAAGGAGTTCTCCGCGGCGTGATCGATGCCCAATTGCAGGAAGGTTCCGCCATGCCGGAAGAGGCGGTTTTCGCTCCGGAGGTCATCGTCGTTCCTTACGACGGTTTGCAGAAGCGTCTCGTTCGGGCCGGACTGGAGCCGACCGCGGAAGAGGATGCGGAAGGAACCCGGCTTAGCGTGAGGTTTCCGATCGATCGCGAAAAATTCGCCGGCTTGACCCGAAACTACGAACTGAACGAGACGATCGTCGCCGAAGGGCAGAAAATCACGTTCGCGAGCGCGACCGTTTCGCCATTGCGGGTTTACGTACAGCTTGATTACGAGGAATCGAACGCCAAGCGGATTACGGGACCGGGAGATATTCGGCTTCTCGACGAAAACGGCACGGAGTGGCAGTACAAGGGAGGCTTCGGGCAGGACCGGATCTATTTCGAAAGTCCCTACTACCGGCAGCCGAAGGAGCTTTACCTGGAAGGCTCCTGGTTTCGGGCGCTCGATAAGAACAAGTCGAAGCTCGTTATCGATACGGAACGGAAAAAGTTGATTCAGGCGCCGGACGAAAATGTGCAGCTTTCAGGCATATCGGAGACGGGGAACCGCTTGAATATCGGGTTGACGCTAAACAAGACATTGCCCGAGGACAACATGATTTACGGACTGCTTCTGAACGATACGTTTACGGACGCTTCCGGCGCCGAATACTCAAGCGTGAACCGCTCCGGCAGTTTCGCTTCGTTCACGTCCGGCGAGCCTTCGAAACAATCCGTCTCCTTCAACATCGAAAACGAGCTTTACGCGCAGCCGTTAACGTTCGACATTTACGATTATCCGAATTACATTTCGCAGCCTTACCGGATCCAGATCGCGGGCCCGAGCAAACCGTGATGCGTACCGCCGTGAGCCGAAGGCCTAAACGGCATTTCTCCCGCTTGACTTTGAGGCGGATCCGGTTGATCGCAAAAAAAAGCATCTCGACGGCGCGGGGCAACCGGTGGTAACATTATCCATAGTTTGTTCGATGAAAAGAGCCTGCAAGGGCTCTTTTTTGCACTGTCGACAGCCGGTCCTTATTTCAAGCGGGCCGACCGAAGGGGGAATCGCTATGCTCGCGCGGCTTCGACCGCCCGCTCCGCTGCGCTTTCGCAGCATTCAAACGAAGCTTACGTTCTGGTTCTCGCTCGTCATGCTCGTTACCATTACGTCAGTCGGCTTCGTCTATTACTGGACGATGATTCGCGAAATCAAAGCGCAGGCGCTGTTTTTGAGCGAAAATACGGTGGATCAAATGAACCGAAGCGTCGGCTTTTTTCTGGACAACGCGGAACGGCTGTCTCTGTCGATCTTCGGCGATCCGAGCGTCCAGCGCATTTTGCGCGCGAAAAGCGGCGACTCGGAAAGCGACCGGCAAAGCGACACGAACGAGATGAACTACCGCCTTCTCAGCTACGCCTCGCCCTGGAATCAGGTGCAGGGCATTTACGTTTTTTCCACGGACGGCCGCCTGTACTATGCATCCAAAGAAAAAAGCCCGCGCCTCCACTACAAGCTCGCAGAGGAGCCCTGGTACGGATTGATCGCCAACGGCGAATTGAAAGCGCTTGAAATCTGGCCGTCCGGACCGGAGACGACCGTCTTCGGCAAGTCGGAAACCGTGTTTTCGCTCATTCGCCCGATCAACGATTTTCCGGTTCCGAGCGTGCTCGGCTATCTCAAAATCGACATCAAGGCCCAAAGCCTCGACTATGCCCTCGGCCAGGAAGAATCCGGCTTGCGGTCGTTTTCGCATTTTTATATCGCGGACCGGAACGGCCACGTCATCTACGATGCTGAAGGCGCCGCGACCGGCCGCGCGATGCCGGAGCTTGCGGCGTATGCCGGCGCCGGGCTTCGTTCCGGGGAAACGGAGTGGGCCGGGGAGCGCTCGCTGTTTGTCACCCGCCCGGTGAACGGGGCCGATTGGCAGATGGTTGCGTTCGTTCCGTACGACAGCGTTGTCGGCAAAATCAAGCAAACGCGCAACGTTACGCTGCTGATCGCCGCGGCGGCGCTGCTGGCCGTCATCGTCGTCTCCTACATGATCTCGACCGGCATTACCCGGCCGCTGCGGCTGCTCATGCGGAACATGCAGAAGGTGGAGATGGGGAATTTCAAGGTGCGGTTAAGGCCCGAACGGAACGACGAGGTGGGGCACCTCGGCCAAATGTTCAATGAGATGGTCCAAAACCTGGACGTGCTGATCAAGGAGGCGTACGAATCGAAGCTCCGCGAAAAGGATACCCGGCTGCTGGCGCTACAGGCGCAAATCAACCCGCACTTTTTGTTCAACACGCTCAACATGATCAAGGCGATCGGCCGCAAGCGCGAAGCGCCGGAAATCGTCGGCGTCGTGCGCTGAGAAAGGCGGCCGAGTGCCCCCCGGACGTCGTCGTGACCGATATCCGGATGCCGGGGCTCGACGGGCTGGAAACGATCGAGCGGCTGCTGGCGTCGGACGAAGGCGTCGTTTGCCTCATCCTGAGCGGATATGACGAATTTCAATATGCCCGAACGGGCCTGCGGCTTGGCGTCAAGGATTTTTTGCTGAAGCCGGTTCCGACGGAAACGCTGCTCGCCAGCGCGGAGCAGGCGCTGCGCGAGCGGGAGGAACGATTGCGTTTCCGGAGACGGAGCGAAGACGCCGCCTGGGTGGACGCGATGACGGGGGCTTCTTCCCCCGCCGAGCGAAGCCGGCTGCTCCCGGAAGGCAGCTGGAGCACGCTGTGGCTGCTGCTGGAAAATTGGGACGGCCCGCGCGCATGGCCGGACCGCGACATCCGGGAGCTGGAAGCGGAGGCTGCCGCGCTCGCGGGCGGCTCGGCGCGCCTGCTTCGCGTGGAGCCGCGGCTGCTCGCGGCGGTTTGGCCGGCGGCGGAGAAGGGGAAAGCGCAGGCCGCGCGGACGGCGGCGGAGCTCCACCGGCGGGCCGGACGGACCGGGACGGCGCACGGGGCGTTCGTCGCGGAGCGGGGGAACGGCGATGTGCTGCGGCCCGCCTACTTGCGCGCCATGAAGATGCTGGAGGAGACGCTTGCGATCGGCCATCCGACGTTTGCGGGGGCCGGGGGCGAGGGAACGCAAGCCGCGAGCGACTGGAGCGGCTTCTGGGACGCGGCTCGGCTGATCGAAGCGTATGTGCGGAACGGAAGCCGGGCCGAAACGAGCAAGGGAATCGACAAGCTGCTGAAGGCGCTGCACGAGCGGAAGGCGACGGCGCGCGAGGCGAAGACCCAACTGGTGAATTTGTTTTATGCGCTTCAATACAACTTGGCTTCGACCGCTTCGAACGCGGGCGTTGCCCAGGCCATGGATACGGAATCGCTGAACGGCCCTTTGCGCCGCGCCGTCCGATATGCGGAGCTGAAGCCCTGGCTGGAGGGATGGATTTCGACGCTGATGGAGCGGGAGGGCGGGCGGCCGACGGCCGACACGCGCCATCTGGTGCAGCAATTGATCGGGCAAGTAAAGCTTCATTACGGAGAAGGCTTGTCGCTGCAGGAGTTCGCCTCCCGCCATCACATCAGCGTCGGGCACATGTCCCGCCTGTTCAAAAACGAGACGGGCGTCTCTTTTTCCGATTATTTGACGGATTTCCGGCTGGAGAAGGCGCGAAGCCTGCTGCTCGAGGATCGGCTTAGCCTGAGCGAGATCGGCGCCATGGTCGGCTACGAGGACCCGAAATATTTCAGCCAGCTGTTCAAGAAAAAATACGGCGCATCCCCGAACAAATGGCGCATGGAAAAATAATCCCCCCCCAATACGCAAAATCGTCCGCATTCAAGGGGGAGCGGAAGCGCTTATAATGAGCAGCGGAAGCCAAATTCAAGGAGGTACGAACCGCTATGCAAATCAGAAAAAAAGGGGCCGGTCTCCTGGCGCTGGCGCTCGGGTTCGCGCTCGTTGCAAGCGCTTGCGGATCGAACGGAGAAGGCGGAGCTTCGCCGTCCGCGGCGGGCGGAAGCCCGTCTTCGTCCGCATCGGGAAAAACGGAAACGGTTACGCTGAAAGCGTATACGACCTCGGGCAGCGAAAAGGAAGCGCTCGACCAGTTGAACCAGAAGTTCAGCGAAGAGAATCCGAACATCAAAATCGAGCTGGAGGTCGCCCCGGAGGATCAATATTCGACGGTCATCAAAACGCGTCTCGCGGCCGGCGACGCGCCGGATTTGTTCACCGTCTGGCCGGGAAAAAAGAAGGATCCGTTCGCGAGCGCCGGCTACCTGCTGGACCTATCCGGGGAAAGCTGGGTATCGAGGCTGCCGGACTCGGCCAAATCGGTCGCTTCCTATGACGGCAAAGTTTACGGCATGCCGGCGGATCAGCACGTCATCGGCGTCATTTACAATAAGGCGCTGTTCAAGGAACTGAATCTGGAAATCCCCAAAACGTGGGAGCAATTTCTCGATACGGCGAAAAAGATCAAGGACGCGGGCAAAATTCTGCTTGCGGTCGGCTTCAAGGACCTGTGGATTACGCAGCTGATCGCGTATCCGATGATCGCGAATTCGATTTACGCGAATACGCCGGACTTCGACCGGCAAATGTACGACGGCAAGGCGACGTTCGCGGACTCCGCGTGGAAGCAAACGATGGAGGATTACGTGGCGCTCAAGGAATACTTCAACGACGGCCTGATGGGCACGACCTACGACCAGACGGCGCAGCTGATCGCTTCCGGGCAAGCGGCGATGGTCGTCAACGGTTCGTTCATGATTCCGAACCTGCGGGCGCTGAAGGAAGACCTGGACCTGGGCATGTTCCCGCTCCCGTATACGGACGGCAGCAAGGAAGCGTGGATTTCCGTCGGCCCGGGCGCGTTCTGGGCGGTCAACGCGAAGACGGCTTACCCCGAAGAGGCGAAAACCTATTTGGAATTCATGTCCCGGCCGGAAAACAACCGGATCTGGCTGAACGGCAAAAAAGCGTTCCCGGTGTTTACGGACGCCTCGGTCGAGCTCGACCCCGCCCTCAAGGATATGGAGCCGTACATGAGCGGCGGCACCTACCCGTTTTTGGACATCAACTGGCCGGCTGGCGTTCAGGATACGCTGTTCACGGAAATCCAGAGCGTGTTCTCCGGAGGGGAGAGCATCGACGGCATGCTGAAGAAGCTGGACGAAGCCTTCCAGCGAAACAAGGATAAGGTCTAAAGAGAGAACGGAATAGGCGAAGGACAGCGGCGCAGGAATCCGCCGGACGCGGCGCGGCGCTGTCCTTTTCGGGATGGAGGGCGACCGTATGGCAAGTCGAAAAAGAACGGGCAAGCTCGCGTTCAAAGCCTCGGACCTGCTGTTTCTGCTGCCGGGCTTGCTCGTTTACACGATTTTTCTCA
Organism: Cohnella massiliensis; assembly: GCF_900169535.1. Taxonomy (NCBI): domain Bacteria; kingdom Bacillati; phylum Bacillota; class Bacilli; order Caryophanales; family Paenibacillaceae; genus Cohnella; species Cohnella massiliensis. The sequence goes on along the minus strand of NZ_LT821258.1, from coordinate 91,019 downwards.
GTTATCCTGCGCTTAGCAGCTTCTACTACAGCATGACCGACTGGAACGGGCTGTCGCCGGAATTGTCGTTTATCGGATTGGACAACTTCCGGCGCTTGTGGGCGGACGACGCCTTCTGGCGCACGCTGCGCAACACGCTCGCGTTCGCGCTCGGACTCGTCGTTTTTTTGAACCTTATCGCCTTTTTGGCCGCCCTGGCGCTGGACGGAAACGGACGGATCCGCAAGACGCTTCGCGTGCTCTTCCTGATCCCGACCCTGCTCAGCGGCTTGTCGATCGGCTATATGTGGAGCTATATGTACTCCCCGATTTTCGGGGTCATCAATTCGGCGCTCGACGCGGTCGGACTCGGCGCGCTCAAGCAGGACTGGCTCGGAGATCCGAAGCTGGCGTTGCCGAGCGTCATCTTCGCGCATATGTGGCAGTGGACCGGCTTTCATATGATTATTTTTCTCGGGGCGCTGCAAAGCGTGTCCAAGGAGCTTCTCGAAGCGGCGGAAATCGACGGCGCGGGTCCGTGGAAGCGGCTGCTGAACGTCACCGTTCCCCAGGTGCGGCCGGCGTTTACGGTCAGCGTCATTCTGGCGACGATCGGAGGGCTTAAAGTGTTCGACACGATCATGATCATGACGCAGGGCGGGCCGGGCGGCGCGACCGATTCGCTCAGCACGCTTCTGTACCGGATGGCGTTCAATTTCAACGACATGGGCTACGCTTCGGCCATCGGGCTCGTCATGCTGGCCTTCATCATGCTGATTTCATACGCGCAGCTTCGCGTGCTGCGGGCGGGAGGCGAATGACGATGACCGCAAAAGGCTGGATAGGCGGAGTCCGCCTCGTTTTTTTGGCAATTTGGTCGGTCGTCGTGCTGGTGCCGCTCTGGATGCTGCTGTCGATCGCCTTCAAGACGCCGTCGGAGTTTCTCGAAAATCCGTTCGGCTTGCCGGCCTCGATCCGGCTCGACAATTTCGTCTCCTCCTGGACGCAGGCCTCGCTCGGCCTTGCGCTCGGCAACAGCCTGCTCGTCACCGCGATCTCCCTCGCGGCGCTCGTGCTGTTCGGCTCCGCGGCGGCTTACGCGCTGGCGCGCGGCAGCTCCCGGATCCACCGGGCGCTGTATGCATACTTTTTGCTCGGCTTGATGGTGCCGTTCCAGATCGCCATGATCCCGCTGTACAAAGTTTTCCGGACGTTCGAACTGATCAACAAAATTCCGGGAGGCGCCCTCGCTTACGTGGCGGTGACGATTCCGTTCGTCGTCTTCCTGTTTTTCGAATTCGTCCGCGCGCTGCCGGCCGATCTGGAGGAGGCGGCGTCCATCGACGGCTGCGGGCGCGTCCGCGCGTTCGCGCTGATCGTGTTTCCGCTGCTGAAGCCGGTTACGGCGACGGTCGTCATCACGAACTGCATCAGCATCTGGAACGACTTCATGGTTCCTCTGCTGTTTTTGCAGAAGTCGTCGGTCCGCACGATCCCGATCGCCATCTATTCCTTTACCGGCGAGTACAACAACCAATGGCCGCTCATTTTCGCCGGCGTCGTCATCTCTTCCCTGCCGATGGTCATCGCCTTCCTGCTGCTGCAAAAGCAGTTCATCAAGGGGATGGTCAGCGGCGCGGTCAAAGGGTGAGCGGCGGGCCCCCGGATTTCCCGGACCCGTTATCCGTGCGAATTGAACTCCCTCGGGTTCTTTCCGAAGGGAGTTTTTTTCGTTTCATTCGCTATAGGCGCTTTGTCGGCGCCGTTCAGGGGAAATAAAAAGACGCCCCGGGACACGCGGCCAGACAAATGGCCGCGATGTCGGCGCGTCTTACAGCATTTCCGAGTCGATGATTCGCCAATGGTATTTCAGCAAGGCGTCGAGGGCGTCTTTATCCTTCGCGCGAAAATGTTCGAGAATTTGGTGGTGCTCGTTGTTCACTTCTTGAAGAACCCTGGCCATCCGTTCCTTGTCTTCGCTTAGGTAGGACTGGCGGATAAAGCTGTTCTTGAGCAGATGCAGCGTTTCGATCAGCGTAGGGTTATCGCATTTTTGGATATAGACTTCATGGAAGCGGTATTGATCGTTGTAATAATGAGAAAAGTCGCCGCGCCGGATGTCCTCGTCGATCTTGACGGCAATGGCGGTCATTTCGGCCATATCCGCATCGGCGAGATGCTCGATCGCCAACGAGGCGGCCAATGCTTCCAAAGAGCCGATGATTTGGGAGACGTCGAGTTTTTTCTTGGCATCGAGCGGTTTTACGATAAAACCTCTTCTGGGAATATACTCAAGCAGATTGTCCGAGGTCAGTTGAAACAGCGCTTCGCGGGTCGGCGTCCGGCTGATGTCCAGCTTTTTGCAGATTTCGGCTTCGTTTATTTTCTGGTTCGGCAGAAGGGCCCCGTCCTGGATTTTATTAACGATATAGTTATAGACATGGTCCTTCAAGGATTGATATCTAGGAGCCTGCAAACAGTTCCCCCCTTAAGCCGATATGCGGCATGTTGTCCAGCTTTCGGCCCGCTTTAAACGGCGGGAAACCGAAAGGGAACCGACAAGTCGCTTTCCGTTCGTCTTTTGCCCCAGCAAACAGGCAAAATCAATCATGATAAATTCTAACATCGGCATTGCATATTTTCAAGAAAGGAGTTTCGATCATGAATGTTATGTTTATTGACGTTAATTAGTAGGCAATTGCATGAATTGCATATTTCTGTTGTCGTAGCCGAGAATGGATGTTATAATATTTCACATACATAATAATTATATTGTGTATTGTATATTGTATACAAATTTGAGGATCGAAAGGATCATCTCAAAAAAACGGGATCGAATGGGAGAGATGGAAAAGATGAACAAGATGAAAAAGTTGCTCCTCACGGGCATCGTATCCGTAATGGCGATCGGCGGCCTCGCCGCCTGCGGCAACGGCAACAACAATTCGGGAGGCAGCTCGTCCGCGGCTCCGTCGGCCTCGGCGACTTCTCCGTCTACCGCGAGCGCCTCCCCCGCGGAGAGTTCGGCTCCCGCTTCCGAGGCCGCCTCCAAAATCGTGCTCGGAACGAGCGCGGACTACGCCCCGTTTGAATTCCACAAGCTGATCGACGGCAAGGACACGATCGTCGGCTTCGATATCGAGATCGCCAAGGAGATCGCCAATGATCTGGGCGCGGAGCTGGAAATCCAGGACTCCGATTTTGACGGATTGCTGCTGGCGCTGGATACGGGGAAAGTGGACTTTGTCATTTCCGGCATGAATCCGACCGAGGATCGCAAACAGCAGGTCGATTTTTCGGACATTTACTATAATGCATCGCAAGGCGTACTCGTCAAAAAAGAGGCCGCCGATCAGTTCAAGACGCCGGCGGATCTGGAAGGCAAGAAGATCGGCGTGCAAAAGGGTTCCATCCAGGAAGGATTGGCCCAGGAAATCGAAGGCGCAACGCTCACCTCGCTCGCTAAAATCCCGGAGCTCGTCATGGAGCTGACGACCGGACGGGTGGACGCGATTATTCTCGAGCGGCCGGTTGCGGACCAATATGCGAGAACGCAGGCGGACACCGTCGTGTCGGATGTCGTCATCGAACAGCCTCCGGAAGAAACGGGCTTTGCGATCGCCGTCAAAAAAGGCAACACGGAGCTGCTTGACAGCATTAACGCCACGCTGAAACGCCTGATCGAGAACGGAGACATCGAACGCTTCGTCGTGGAAGCAAACGAACTGGCAGGAGAATAACGATCGGATGGAGCGGCGGTAATGGATTTTTCTTTCCTTCAGGACTATTGGCCCATGTTCGCGAAGGGGGCGTGGATGACGCTGAAGCTGTCGTTCTTCGGCGTTCTTCTCGGCACGCTGTTCGGCGTCCTCTTCGCGCTCATGCGCATTTCGCGGATCTGGATTCTTAAAGCGGTCGCCTCGATTTATATCGAGGTGATTCGGGGAACTCCTCTCTTGGTGCAAATTCTGGTCATCTATTACGGTCTTACCGAATTCGGCATCAACATGTCGGCTTTCATGGCCGGGGTAACGGCTCTTACGATCAACAGCGCCGCTTACATGGCGGAAGTGTTCCGGGCGGGAATTCAAGCGATCGACAAAGGACAGACGGAGGCGGCCCGCTCCCTCGGCATGCCCAAAGGCATGACGATGCGGTATATCGTGCTGCCCCAGGCTTTTCGCAATATGCTTCCCGCAATCGGCAACGAATTCATCATTATTCTAAAAGACTCCTCGCTCGTTTCTACGGTCGGAATCGCGGAATTGCTCTACAATGCACGCACTCTGCAAGGTTCGTTGTTTTTGCCCTTTGAACCGTTAATCGTCGTGTCCGTCTGTTATTTTGTCATGACTTTTACGCTATCGAAACTGCTCGGCGCGCTGGAGAGGAAGTTGAGTAACCGTGATTCAAGTTCAGGGATTAAAAAAATCTTTCGGAAAAAACGAGATTCTGAAAGGCATCGACTATGAGATCCGCGGCGGCGAGGTTGTCGTCATTATCGGACCGAGCGGCTCCGGAAAGAGTACCTTTCTGCGTTGCTTGAACCGTCTCGAGGAGCCGACCGCCGGCGTTATCCGGTTTCGCGGCCGCGAGGTAACGGGCAAGCAGTCGGATTTGAACGAAATTCGCCAGAAAATGGGCATGGTGTTTCAGCATTTCAACCTGTTTCCCCACATGAAAGTGATCGACAATCTTACGTTGGCCCCGCGAAAGCTGAAAAAGATGAAGCCGGCCGAAGCCGAGAGCGTCGCGCTCGATTTGCTGCGCGCGGTCGGGCTGGAGAACAAGAAAGATGTTTATCCCGACAGCCTGTCGGGCGGCCAGAAGCAGCGGATCGCCATTGCGCGAGCGCTCGCGATGCAGCCGGACGTGATTTTGTTCGACGAGCCCACGTCGGCCCTCGATCCCGAGATGGTCGGCGAAGTGCTGGACGTCATGAAAGGCTTGGCCGAGCGGGGCATGACGATGGTCATCGTTACGCACGAAATGGGATTCGCGCGCGAGGTCGGCGACCGGCTGCTGTTCATGGACGGCGGTCTCATCGTGGAAGAGGGCGAGCCGAAGGCCGTATTCGCCGATCCCGCCCACGCGAGGACAAAGGAGTTTTTGTCCAAGATTTTGTAGCTCGAAAAATGGGTTCGGAAAACGGCCGGGAACGCGCACCCCGGCAAAGGCGATCTCATACTCTACATTGTATATTGTATACAAATCAAGGCGCGCAAAAGGAAGTGTTCCCGCTTGATATCGCAAACGCAAATGATGGAGAAGTCGGAACGGTACGGCGCCCGCAATTATCATCCGCTGCCCGTCGTCGTCGCCAGGGCGGAAAGGGTTTGGGTGGAGGATCCCGAAGGGAACCGTTACATGGACATGCTTAGCGCTTATTCCGCCCTGAATCAAGGGCATCGTCATCCGAAAATCATAAGGGCGCTCAAGGAGCAAGCCGACCGGGTGACGCTGACTTCCCGCGCCTTCCACAACGAAGCTCTGGGCAGCTTTTGCGAGAAGCTCGCCGCATATGCCGGAAAACCGAAAATTTTGACGATGAACACGGGAGCGGAAGCGGTGGAGACGGCAATCAAGGCCGTTCGGCGTTGGGCTTACCGCATCAAGGGCGTCCCCGCCGGGAAGGCGGACGTTATCGTTTGCGCCGGCAATTTTCACGGAAGAACGATAACGGCGACGTCCTTTTCTTCGACGGAAGAATACAAACGGGATTTCGGACCGTTTACGCCGGGCTTCACCGTCGTGCCCTACGGCGATCTTGCGGCGTTGGAACAAGCGATGACGCCGAATACGGCGGCTTTTCTCGTCGAGCCGATCCAGGGCGAAGCGGGCATCGTGATTCCGCCGGACGGATATCTCGCGGCCGCCTACGAGCTCTGCTCAAGCCGCAACGTTCTGTTCGTCGCGGATGAAATCCAGACGGGCTTCGGACGAACCGGCCGCAAGTTCGCCTGCGACTGGGAGGGCGTCGTCCCCGATGTGCTCGTGATGGGCAAAGCGCTCGGCGGCGGCGTCATGCCGATTTCCGCCGTAGCGGCGAACGACGAAATCATGGGCGTTTTCGAGCCCGGGTCGCATGGCTCCACCTTCGGCGGCAACCCGCTTGCCTGCGCGGTCGCGACCGCCGCCCTGGAAGTGACGGAGGAGGAAGGGCTGGCTGAACGGTCGGAGCGGCTGGGGAATTTTTTTATCGAACGGTTAAGGGAGTTGCGCAGCGAGAACATCCGCGAAGTCCGGGGACGGGGGCTGTTTATCGGAGTGGAGCTGTACGGCGAGGCGCGTCCCTATTGCGAGAAGCTGATGGCTCGCGGCTTGCTGTGCAAGGAAACCCACGAAACGACCATTCGCTTTGCTCCCCCCCTCGTCATCGAACAGCAAGAGATCGAATGGGCTTTGGAAAAAATCCGGGAGGTGCTGAGCGATGGCGATTGAAAAAACGGCGGCAAGCGATCCGTCCGCATGGGCCGGCACGGACGCCCGGGAGAAAAAAGTCCGTCTTATACGCGTGCCGTTTTGGCTGGGAGGAGGCCGTTCGGGCGTCGAGTTCGGACCGGAAAGCATCATGAAAGCCGGTTTGCTGGCGCAATTGAAAACGATCGGCATTCGGCTCGTCGGCGACAGCGAGGTCGAATGTCCGAGACATCCGCTGCAGGAAGCGGGAGAAGGCAAGGTGAAATATTTGCCCGAGGTGCGCGAAATGAGCCGGCAGGTCAGCGAACACGTGTCTAAAGCCGTCTCCGCGAATTTTTTCCCGCTTATTCTCGGCGGGGATCACAGCATCTCCATCGGCTCGCTTGCCGGGCTGACGCAGCATCGCCGCAATCTCGGCGTCATCTGGTTCGACGCTCATTGCGATATCAATACGGAGGAAACGACCCCCTCCGGCAACATGCACGGCATGCCTCTCGCCGTTGCCCTCGGCAAGTCCAGGTTCAAGCTGTCCGATATTCCGAACGCTTCGCTGATCGGCAAGGAGAAGCTTGTCATTGTCGGGGCGAGGGATATCGACGAAGGCGAAAAGGAACTGATCCGCTCGGAAGGCATCGCCTGTTTCACGATGCACGATATCGACCGTTTCGGCATGAGGGCCGTCGTCGAGAAAGCGATAGCCATCGCCTGCGAGGGAACGGACGGCGTTCATGTAAGCTTCGATATGGATTGCCTCGATCCGCTCGAAGCGCCCGGGGTGGGAACGCCGGTTCCGGGAGGAATCAATTACCGGGAGGCGCATTTTGCGATGGAAATGCTGGCCGAAACCGGTCGGGTGACGTCGATGGATCTGGTGGAGGTGAATGCCGTCCTGGATTACAATCGGCGAACGTCCCGATTGGGCGTGGAGCTGATCGCTTCCTTGCTCGGCAAACGAATTTTGTGACAAGCGCAGCCTCAAGCCCGCAGCAGCGGGGGAGCGGCGGCTGGATTTTTTATGGAACATTCATGATGGAAGCCGGCGAACAAAGGAGCATTTTGACGAAAGTTCTTAATAAATAAGATATGGATACGCAAGTTATTGTTGAAATGTAAAGTCGATGTTATACTACCTAACAAAATATAATATACAAAATATAGTATATGGTATTTTGTATATTATATACATAGACAAGCGCAGATGACGGGATTTGGAGGGATGAAGGATGACATAGATGGGTTTTGCAGCTGGAGAACGTCTTCTAATCTATCATTCGTCGTCATAATAAAAAAGGAGGAACACCATGTTCAAGAAGAAGGCGACCAACAAACTGGTTTCCCTGCTGATGGCGCTCCTGCTGCTGTTCTCCGCGGCAGCTCCGACGGTCTTCGCAGAGGAAACGAACGGAACGGAGGCAAGTTCCGTTGCCGAGTCCGTCTATGCGACGGAAACCGGCGAATCGGAAATTTCGCTTGCCGCCCAGGCGGAAACCTCGCTGCTGCCCGGTTCCCCGGGGTATTTGGCTTACGAGTTCCTGGAATATTTGTCTTCGACAATCGGCACGCGCGTCGCCGGCAGCGTCCAGGACGTCTACGCCCGGGATTATATCGCGGAGCAATTTGCCGCGATGGGGTTGGACGTTGCGAGACAGGATTTCAGCTACACCCGTTCGGGCACGACGGTGCAAACGCAGAATATTGTCGCAACGAAGCCCGGCGCTTCCCCTAAAGTCCTGATTGTCGGAGCGCATTTCGATTCCGTCAGCGCCGGAAAGGGAACGGACGACAACGCTTCGGGCGTAGCCGTCATGCTCGAGACGGCGAAAAACGTAGCGCAGCTGCCGACGCCGTACACGGTCAAGTTCGTCGCATTCGGGGCCGAGGAGCAAGGCTTGCGCGGGTCGAATTATTACGTTTCCCAGATGAGCGACGAGGACAAGAAAAACACGGTCGCCATGATCAATCTTGACAGCCTGGCCGTCGGCGATCACATGTATATTTACGGCGGGGCCGGCGAGCAAGGCTTCGTGCGCGATCAGGGGCTTGCCATTGCGGAGCGCCTCGGCTTGAACCTTCAAACGAACCCGGGGATCAATCCCGATTATCCGGCCGGAACGACGGGAGACTGGAGCGACCATGCCCCGTTCAAAAGAGCCGGCATCCCTTATGGCTACCTTGAAGCAACCAACTGGACGCTGGGGGATTTGGACGGGTACACGCAAACCGAGCAGGACGGGGAAATTTGGCATACGCCCAAGGATAATCTCGAGTACATTTCCGCCAACTATCCCGGACGAATCGAAGAGCGGTTAAGCACGTTTACGCAAGTTTTGACCCATCTCGTGCTGGAGCTCGAGGTTCCGGTTCAGGAACTGCAAGTAAGCACCGACAAGGCGTCCATGACCGAAAAACGGACCATCGACGTCGAATTCCAACTGCTCAACGCCTCGACCTTGAACGATTTGCAATGGACGTTCGGAGGCAAGCCGCTGTCGGAATGGAAAAGCTGGAGCACCTCTCCCTCTCCCGCCGGCTATAACGGAGCTCCATTCATTTATTTGGAGGAGCCGCCGACCGTTAACGGAACGACGGTAACCGCGAAGGTCACCTTCGACTTGGTCTACGGGACAAGCAATCTGTCCGGATCCTTCCGTTCCCGGTATCCGGCGCTCATCGGAACGTACGATCTGGCCGTGCTTGACGGCGCAGGGGAAACGATCGCCAAAGCCCCCGTCAAGCTGAACGTATACGACGATTACCATACGTACGACGAGATCAAGCCGGCGATCGACGCCATTGCCGAAAGCCCCGACCGGGTGGACGGACGGTATGCGGAGTACAAAGTCATCGGCAAGTCCGGCCAGGGCCGCGATATCCACTTCTCGATCGTGGCCAGGGACAAAGCATCGGTCGACCAGTATTTGAACGAAACGATGCCGATGATGCTCAATAACCCGGAAGCCCTTCAGGAGAAAGTAAAAAGCGGTTCGCTCGGCGACTATAAAGTGCCGATCTGGATCAACAATATCCATCCCGACGAAGCGCCGGGCGTGGACGCCATCATTACGATGTTCGATACGCTGCTTACCGATGAATACGTAACGTACGAAACGACGGACGCTTCCGGCACTCCGCAAACGGTTGTGCTGGACATCGACAAGGCGCTCGACAACGTCATTTTCCTGCTCGATTATACGGAAAACCCGGACGGACGCTATTTGAACACCCGCGCGAATGCGGCCGGATTCGACCTCAACCGGGATAACTCCTATCAGACGCAGCCGGAAACGCAACAGGTGATGGAAGAGCTCGCCAAGTGGACGCCGCTCAGCTTCCTGGATCTGCACGGTTTTGTCGGCGAATTCCTGATCGAGCCATGCACGCCGCCGCACGATCCCAATTTCGAATACGACCTGCTGATCGACAACATGCTGGAGCAGGCGAACGCGATGGGCCGGGCCGGGGTGGCCAACACGAAGTACGATTCCTATTTGATTCCGTACGAAGAGCATCAAAGGGGAACGGATTCCGGCTATGCAACCGGCTGGGACGACGCTTCCCCGGCTTATACCGCCGTATTCGCCATGCACCACGGCGCGCTGGGTCACACGATCGAAATTCCGGAGCTGAACCAGGATTCCGCGGATGCCCTATATTACACGCTTCTGGCCGCGACGAATTACGTCGTGGAAAATAAGGACAAGCTTTTCCTGAATCAGCTTGAAGTGTTCAAGCGGGGCATCGAAAACGAAGACAACCGTAACGTCGACCAATATCTGATCAACGCTTCCGACGAAGTAATCGGTCGCCCGAGAGGCGAGCACGAAAACTTCTTCCCGGAATATTACGTCCTCCCGGTTAACTCCGAGCTGCAGAAGAATCCCGTGGAGGTTTATAAAATGGTGCAGTACCTGCTTCGAAACGGAGTCAAGGTCGAACAAACGATCGAGCCCGTCGCGTTGGAGGGCGTTCCCTATCCGGCCGGTACCTATGTCGTCAACATGCATCAGGCGAAACGCGGGTTTGCGAACCTTGTGCTGTACGACGGGATCGACGTTTCCGATTTTTCGGCGATGTATTCGGACATCATTCAGGATTTTCCGGTAATGAGAGGCTTTGATCTCGTCGCGGTTCGTCAATCGGGCGTATTTTCGGGAAGGACGAGCCAGGTGAACGCCGTATCCGTTCCGGAAACGTCTTTCCCCGGCAACTCGACGCATTACATTATCCGCAACAACGGCAACGCGGCCATTCAAGCGGTCAACGAATTGATCGCGGCCGGCAAATCCGTTACGCTTCTGAGCGAGGGCGGGGAAGGATACGAAAAGGGCGACTTCCTCGTATCCTATGCGAACTTGAAGGGTCTGAAAGCGAAATATTTGCTGACTCTCGTTCCGTTTCCGGATGACGGAGGCAAAGAAGGCAAAGTGCTGAAGGCGCCCGTCGTGGGCACTTCCGACCGGGTAACCGATTTCGTGCTCAGACAGCTCGGATTCACCGTTTCCTCCGACGCGTCTGCAAGCGGCGTATTGGTCAATTCGGTCAACAAGAACGAAATTCTGGCCGGCAAGCCGTACGTCGGCTTCGGCAGAACGGGCATGAACGCCTTGAGGAACAACAGTCTGCTGACGGAGGAAGGATTCGCCTTCACCTCCCAAAGCTCGTACGAAGGGCTGTACAAAGCCGTTTTCGCCCAGGACAACGTCATCACGGCGCCATACGCGGAAACCGATTATTTGTACACGAACACCGGCTCATACATTACCTCTTTGCCGGAAGGCGCAATCGAACTGGCGCGGATCGGAGACGGCGAAGATTTCTTCAAGGCCGGCTGGTGGCCGACCCGCGACAATGCGAAAGGACAATATGCAGGCTTCCTGTATAAGCAAAACGGCCTTAACATTACCGTATTCGCTTCCGATTCCTTGAACAAGGATCATCCGCAAGCCCAGTTCCGCCTGCTGGCCAATGCCATCTACGCCGCGGCTCCGGAGCTTGGGGAAAACGAAACGATGGACGACGGCGTGACGGAACGCCCGTACAATTATAATCCGATTCCGACGAATCCGGGCACGCCGACGAGTCCGGAAACGCCTGCGGATCCGGAAGCGCCGGCCGAGCCGGAAACGCCGACCGACCCCGGAACGCCTGAGCCGCCCGAGTTCAACGATCTGGACTCCGTGCCTTGGGCCGCGGACGCCATCTTGGAACTTGCGGCCAAAGGCATCGTGAACGGAGTCGGCGACGGCACCTTCGCGCCTCAACGCGAAGTCACCCGCGCCGAATTCCTGGCGATGCTGATTCGGGCATTCGATCTGCTGGACGAAGAGGCAACCGTATCGTTCGGCGACGTGAGCTCGTCTTCGTGGAGCTATCCGTATATCGCCTCGGCGGTCAAGCTCGGCCTGGTTCAAGGGGTAGGCGGAGGCAAGTTCGATCCGGCCCGTCCGATTACCCGCGAGGAAATAACCGTAATGGCGGCCAACGTCCTGAAGTTTGTCGCCGGCGCGCAAACAGCCGACGGCGAAGCCGCGCTGAGCAAGTTCAAGGACGGCGGCAGCATCGCTTCCTTCGCCAAAGAAGCCGTCGCGCTTCTGACGGAGAACGGCGTCATTACCGGCGTCGGCGCGGACCTGTTCCTGCCGAAAGGCGTGGCAAGCAGAGCCCAGGCTGCCGTCGTGATCAGCCGACTGCTGAACCTGAAGCTGTAAAGTCCCGAAAGCGGCCCGCGGGCTCGATAGGCGGCCGGCAGCGAATAATAGGGAAAAATAAAGAAACGGCGGCGCTTGGGAGCTTTCCCGGCGCCGCCGTTTCATTTGAACAGATATTTTGAAGCTTTGCGGGCCGGAAATCCGGCCGTTCGGTCTGCTTCTCAGGACGCCGATACTTCGACCGCTCCCGAAAATTGCTCCATATATTGCTCCAGCGTAACGCCTTGCTCCATGACGTCCCGAGCGATTTCCTTGCCGACGTAACGGATATGCCAAGGCTCGTACGTGTAGCCCGTAATATCCTCCGTGCCTTTCAAATACCGGATAATAAAGCCGTAATCCGCGGCATGCTCCTTCAGCCACTGGCCTTCCTTCGTGTCGCCGAACGATGTTTCCAGCGCGTAGCCGGCGCTTTTGCTGGATACGTCCATCGCGAGCCCCGTTTGATGCTCGCTCTGGCCGGGCTTCGCGCTTGTCCGGTTCGCGACTTCCTCGCCTTTCTGCTCGGCGTTGCGCTCGAAGATCGATTTTTGCGTCGCGTACGAGCGATATCCGGATACGGCTTTAAGCTCGATGCCGTCCGCCTCCGCTCCCGCGAACAGCTCCTCCAGCGCTTCGGCCGCCGGCTTGCGAAGCTTCTTCTTCGGCGAATCGCCGGAGAACGAAAACGCGACGTCCGGAACGACGAGGTCGTCCGGCACGTAGTCCGACGGCAGGTTTCGCTTTTTGTTGACGAGCACGAGGAGGCTGGATTCGTTGGTTACGACCGCCAGGCCGTCGTTTCCGGTCGCGATCGTCGCGTCCGGCGCGTTCTCGCGGAGCATAGCTTCGACGGCCTCCGAGAGCGAGCCGCCTGCGGACGTTTGCGTATCGCCGTCCGAGCCGGCTTGTCCGCCGCCGGCTTGTTCTTCCCCGGCCGTAGCGCCGGATCCCGGGGAAGCCGCCGGCCCTTCCGTCGCCGCGCCGTCAGCCGTTCCCGACGGAGCCGCCGAACCTCCGGTTTGCGCCGGCTTGGAAGACGGCGCCGTTTCCGAAACGCTTCCCCATACGTTCCATTTGCCGTATTCGGACGCTCCCCAAATGCCGGCGGCCACGACCACCGCGAGAATGCCCCATTGTCTAAGTTTCATTAAATTCGCCTCCAAAGAAATGACGACCAAGCGACCGTACAAGTTGCATGCATGTGTCGAATGATAGCCGAAAAAAGCGAAAAAGAAAAGGGCCGAATAGCGCAATTCCTGCCAGTTTGGCCGAAACGGCGGAATTTGAAACAACAAAGCCCGAGAGCCGCTTCGTTTCGGCTTCGGGCTTATCCGCTTATATCCATTTCTCGGCCCAGATTTGGATCGAGTTGGTCACGTCTTCAAGGTCTTGACCCTTTTCGGTTAATTCATACTCGATTCGCACGGGCATTTCGGGATAAACGGTTCGTTTGACGATTCCGAGCGATTCCAGCTCCTTCATGCGGTCGGTCAGCATTTTGTCGCTCATATCGGGGATTTGTTCCTTGATATCCTTGAACCGTTTCGGACCTCCCATCAGTACGCGAATGATGAGCCCCGTCCACTTCTTGCCGAGCAATTCCGCGGCGGCTTCGTACTTGGGGCACATTTTGGAGTAGTCCATCCGAATCCCCCCTCTCTTTAGGCATTATAGCATATCCATCACCGAAAAGAAAGAAGATACAATACAACGAATATTAACTTAACAAAAGTTAGTAAATGCCGATCGGAATTAAATCCGAACGAGCGCGAGGCCTGCCATCAAAAGCAAAAAGGCGACGCGCTGGAGGGGACCGAGCTTTTCCTTGAAAATCAGCAACGAGCCCAGCGCGACGACGAGGCTGTTCGTGGCGAAAATCGGCGCGACGAGGTGGGAGGGGCCTGCCAGCAGAGCGGCCGAATACAATTGCAAGCCTCCGTACGAGCCTATTCCCGCCGCCAGCCCCCATGCAAGTCCCGTCCGAACGGAGGATGAGCCGAAAGACGCGGCGGCGCTTCGGCCCGCGGAGCTCCGTCTCGAACCTGCGGCCGTCGCGGCGGCAAACCAGAGAAACGACAGCAAATACCCCGACCATAGCACGGACGCATTGTCGAGTCCCATTTCCGCCGTTACCTTGAGCCCTCCGTTGCGGAACGCGAACAAAAGCGTGGCCGCGATCACGAGCGCGAACCAGCGTTTGCCGGCTTCGGCGCTCGCTGCTCCGGGCTTTACGGACAGCAAGACGACGGCGGCAAGCAAGGAAACGACGCCGGCGATGCCGGCCAAGCTTACGGCTTCTTCGTAAAAGAAGGCGCCCATCGCGACGACAAGAACGATGTTGCTGTTGGTAAGAGGCGAAGTGAGACTGGCGGGGCCGCAATCCAGCGCCTTCATGAACAGCAGGTTTCCCCAGGCCGAACCCAGCCCGATGACGGCGCCGGCGATCCATATGCGGTAATCGAACGGGGTCCAACCGCCGGAACCGGCGGCTTGAAGCCAAAAGCCGCAAGTGCCGGAAGCGTACAAGCCGAGCAGCATGGCGGTCGTCGAGCCCCGCCGCATTTGACTGACCTTCATGAACAACCCGGCCAACCCGAACACGACCGCGCTGCCTACGGCAAGCGTAAACCACCACACGACAAGATCACCTTTCCGGGTTGCGATTCACTTTCGATAGGAGCTTTGTCATACAAATGAAATGTGACTGTTACGATTTTGTCGTATTCCGGGGCTATAATGAACCCCAAGACCCCCTTTTTCATTTCTTGACGAGCCTGTCTGCCTGGACGGGTTCTTTTTTTTGGGAATAAGGTTACAGAGCGACGACGACTTTGCTTTTTTGACGATAATAGACCCAGCGGGAAAACCCGATTTCCTTGAGCCGCTTGCGGACTTCCTCCCATTCGTCCCCGACCCGCTTCGGCACGTGGGCGTCCGAACCGAACGTAACGTCGACCCCGAAATGCAGCGCCCGTTCCAAAATTTCGTCGGAAGGGTACCAGCCGCCGCAATCCTTCGTCTTTCCGCTTGTGTTGATTTCGATGGCGATATCGTGCTCGGCGACGGCCTTCAGCGCCTCGTCGATTTCCTTTTTCGCGCCGGGAATTTCGGAAAATACCGGGTAGTAGCCTTTCATCGCGTCGATATGGCCGAGCGCCTGGAACAGGCCGCTTTTGGCCGAGTGGCGGATGAGTTCGTAGTAGTGGCGTTTTTCCTCCGTTTTTCGCGCTTCGTCCAGGTTCTTCCAGCGGTTTCGGTTAAAAATGCTGACGCCCCTCGTTTGGTGCACCGAGCCGATAATATAGTCGAACGGGTAAGGGGCGTAGCTCGAGCGATACAAGTCGATCTGATCGGGATAAAAGTCCGACTCCACGCCGAGCAGCACTTCGATTTTTCCTTCGTATCGTTTTTTGAGCTCCAGCACTTCCTTGACGTAGTTCGGGAATTCGCTTTTGGCCATGCAAATGCCGGGCTGGGGGTGATCTTCCTCTCTTGCGAAATAAGGCGAATGGTCGGAAATTCCGATGGCCGAAAGACCGGCTTCAATCGCCGCTTCGATGTAATCCTCGATAGTGCCCTCGGCGTGGCCGCAGCGGTAATGGTGGGTGTGCAGATCGAATTTTTCCATCCGAATTCCTCCTTGAAATGAGCGCTTGTTATTCGCTGCCGATAAATTGATCTTCCGGCATGCCCTTCAAATCGCTAATAAATTGCCGCATCGCGCTGTTCATGTAACGACCCGATTTCGTGATGACCCCGACCGGGTGGGTGGCGTCGAATTCCCGCACCGCGATCATCTTCAGGCTTCCCCGCTTCAATTCGGCGGCGATGGAAAGCTTGGAGACGACGGCGGCGCCGAGGTTGAGCTCGGCCATCCGCTTCACTTCCTCGCTGCTGCCGAGCTCCATCACGACGTTCGGCTGAATATGGTATGCGCCGAAAACCCGGTCGACAAACCTGCGGCCTTGCGTGTCCGGGGAGAGCAGAATCATCGGCACGTCCTTCAGCATGCCCACGTTGATGACGTCGAAGGATGCGAGCGGATGATCCGGAGAGACGACGAGCTCGAACGTATCGTAGTAGAGCGTCGACGTTTCCACTTGCGCGCTTCGCTCCGACAAGTAGCCGATTCCGACGTCGATCGTCCCGTTTTCCACGCTCGCAAGCACTTGAGACGAGGGCATGGACATAATCGTCGTCTTGATCAGCGGAAACTGGTTTTGAAAATAAGAAAGGACGCGGGGCAAAATTTGGATGGCGATCGAGGCGGTCGTGCCGAGCACGATATGCCCTTGGGGAATATGGTCGAGATCGGCGAGCTTCTGCTTCAGCTCCTCGACGATGGCCAGTATTCGCTCCGCATGCTCCAGAAAAACTTTGCCCCGGTCCGTCAGCGCGACCGGATGGTTGCGGTCGACCAGCACGACCTTGAATTCGTCTTCCAGGCTTTTGATTTGCGCGGAAACGGCGGGCTGCGTCAGATTGAGCCATTCACCGGCTTTCCGAAAGCTTAGCGTTTTGGAAATCGTAAGCATCGTTTCCAGCTGGCTGATGTTCAATGGAAGCGCCTCCCTAAATTTAAATTATTTATCAGGTTAATAAAGAGGCATAAAATCCTTTTGTCAACAAACCTATTATAGGCCATTTGTGCCTGACCTGCAAAACCGTTCCAACTGTGCAATCGAAGGGTTAGGGTTCGAAGCGCGTATAGGGATAAACGACTATTTTTGCATATTCATCCATTCGTCTTCGACAATATTCATGCGGGTTCGAGCCGATTTTCGTCCATGCGGACTATTTTTTCCCGAATAAGAGTATACTTGTCCAATTGATTACAGTATAATAAAGGAAATCGTATCGGACCTAAGCAGGATGTCGGGCAAACGAGATGAGGGGCGGCGTTCAAACTTATGAAGGCAGAATTCATCAACCCATTTTTGGAATCCGCGAGCAATGTCATCGAACAGATGGTACAGATTCGGCCTAGCACCGGCCAGCTTACGTTGAAGGACATTCAGTTGATCGACCACCACGTATGGATTCATATCGGGATGACGGGCCAGGTTAACGGCAATATTGTATTCGGATTAAGCGAAGCGGTCGCGTTGCGGATGATTTCGGCGATGATGGGCGGATTCGTCATAACGGAAATCGACGAAATGGGGAAAAGCGCCATCTCCGAACTCGGCAATATGATCAGCGGGAACGCGAGCACGCTTCTGTTCAACCAGGGCGTGCGGGTGGACATCACGCCGCCTCGCGTTCTGCAGTCCGACGCCGTGCGGGATTTTTCGCCGGGCCGGGCGTTGACGGTGCCGCTTATTATGGACGGGATCGGCGAATTGGAAATTCAGGTTTTGATCGCTTGACGGCATTTTCGGAGAGATGGCTTCAAGGCGATTGTCGCGCCCTTCGGGGCTATTTTTTTTTGCTTTCGGGAAGCGCGATTACCGGATGGCGGCCCGATTGGTGTATGATGGAAAGAAGAACGTTCCGGGAGTGATCCGAATGGTGAGACAATCGCTTGAAGGGCGCGTCGTATGGATTACCGGCGCGTCGAGCGGCATCGGCGCGCTGACCGCCCGCAAGCTTGCGGAAAAAGGCGCGATCCCCGTGCTGACCGCGAGGTCCGCGGACAAGCTGTCCGACGTTTCCGCTTCGATCCGAAGCGAGCATGCGGCGTTCCCGCTGGACGTGACCGACCCGGAGGCGGTTAGCGCCGCGGCCGAGCGGGTTTGGGAGCGGTTCGGACGCATGGACATTTTGCTCAACAATGCCGGCTACGGCGAATTCGTGCCGTTTGACGAAGCGACGCTGTCCCATTTCCAGAATATGATGGACGTCAATTATATGGGGGCCGTCCGGTGCGTCAAAGCGGCCCTTCCTTATATGCGAAAAGCCGGCGGAGGGCATATTGTAAACGTCGCCTCGATCGCCGGGAAGCTCGGAACGGCCAAGTCGACCGCTTACACCGCCTCGAAGCATGCGCTGCTCGGATTTACGTCCGCGCTTCGGCAAGAGCTGAGCGGGGAAGGCATCGCCGTGTCGGCCGTCAATCCGGGGCCGATCGACACGCCGTTTTTTCAGCGCGCCGATCCCGGCGGCACCTATGTCAGCAATGTCCGGTGGTTTATGATGAAGCCGGAAAAAGTGGCCAACGCGATCATAAGCGTAATGGAAAGCAGGAGGGCGGAGAAGGATTTGCCGCTGCTCGGATCGGCCGGGGCCCGGATCGTCCAGCTGTTTCCGGGATGGACGAGCGGCATCGTCGCTCGCCTGACGAATAAGAAATGACCGCCGCCGCCCGGCTCCATGACCGGGCGGAAGCGGTTCAACGCGATGAAGGAGCAAACGAAATGAACGAAAAGGAAATGCCTTTTAACGAACCTCGGGCCGGCGAAGAGGAAAAGCGGGAAGCCCGTTCGGCGTCTTCGCTGGGCATCGATTCGAGACTGGCCGATAAACTGGCCGAGGCGGGCATCGCCGAGCCGACGGAAGTCCAGGCGGAAGCATGGCCGCCGCTGCTTGCCGGGCGGGACGCCGTGCTGCGCTCGCCGACGGGTTCCGGCAAGACGCTTGCATACTTGCTGCCGCTGCTGCAGCGGCTCGACCCGGACAGACGCGAGACGCAAGCGATCGTGCTGGCGCCGACCCAGGAATTGGCGATGCAAATCGTGCGCGTCGCCGAACATTACGGAGAGCCGCTCGGCATCAAGACGGTCGCCCTGATCGGCGGCGCCGCGCTGTCGCGTCAACTGGAACGGATGAAAAACCGTCCCGCGCTCGTCGTCGGAACGCCGGGCCGGGTACGGGAAATCGTCCTGCGCAAAAAGCTCCCGCTGCCGGCGGTGCGCATGGTCGTCGTCGACGAGACGGATCGCGTTTTTTCGCTCGGAGGCAAAAAAGACGTGGAGGCGATCCTGCACGGAACGTCGAGGGAACGACAAACGGTATTCGTTTCCGCCACCCGGACGGAAGCGATGCGGGAAGCGGAAAGCCGATGGCTGAAGGAGCCGTTCGTCGCGGAGGCGGCGAACAACGGTACGGCTGCGGGACTTCCGGACACGATCGGACATTGGGTTTTCGTCTGCGATCGCCGGGACAAGATCGATACGGTGCGCCGGATCGCAAGATCCGTCAAGCCGTCCTCCGCCATGATCTTCGTCAACGATACGGAGAAAATCGCCGAGCTGGTCGCCAAGCTGAAATACGAAGGCTTTACGGTGGAAGCCCTATACGGCGACACGGGCGGAAACGACCGCAGCGAAGCGCTGCGCAAGTTCCGGGAGGGCCGCACGAAGCTGCTCGTCGCGACCGATGTGGCCGCGAGGGGGCTCGACATTCCGTCGTTGCCGCTCGTCATTCAATTCGAGCCGGCTCTCGATGCCGACCATTATGTCCACCGCGCGGGACGGACCGGCCGGATGGGACGGTCGGGCGTTTCGGTTACGCTCGTTTCGCCGCAGGAAAGATTCATTATCGGCAAGCTTGCGAAGAAGCTCGGCGTCGATTTCGAGGAAAAGGCGCTGCGCGAGGGGCAAGTGATCGGGGCGGGCGAAGCCGAACGCAAACGCGCGCCGGCGAAACAAGCGGATCGTCCGCGCAACGAAGCCGCCTTCTCCGGCAAAGGCGAGAAGGCGGCCCCGGCTCGTGAAGCGAGCAGGGGGAGCGGCTTTTCGGGCGGCAGGGCGAACGGGAAAGCGGATGGCACGATGAAAGGCAAAGCGGCTAGCATGATGAACGGCAAGGCAACGGACGGCAGCATGCACGGCAAGCCGGACAGCGCTCCGCCGAAGCCGAAGCCGGCCCGCGCGCCGTCCGGCCCGGCGAAAGCCAAGACCGATCGGGCAAAGAAGAATAAAGACAAAGGCGCGCCGCGCTGGCTGAAGGAAAAGCGGGAGCAGTCCCGGCCTCCGGCGGAATAAATCCCGGTTTTTCGCAGGCCCGATTCGGGTTCGGAAGGCATCGGGATACGACAATAGTACCGCCGTCAACCAAGACGGCGGTTTTTTTTAAGGCTTGAGCCTTATTTTTAATCGCGTACCCAACCAATCTTCCCGAAGTCCCCGAACGGTATAAATAGCGGCGAACGGCCGAGCGGCCGGCAAGCGCCGAAAATTCGGAAATAAGGGGATGGATGGACATGAACATGCCTTTCGAAGAAACGAAAAAACGGAAATTCCGCTCCGTCCTGCGGAAAACGACCGTTGCGACGCTCGCGGTGGGGCTGGCGGCCGGAAGCTTGTCCGGCGTCTATGCGGATGCCAAAGGCAAGGATAACGGCAACGGCAACGGCAAACGGCAATCGGCCAAAGGGGAAATCAATCTTCGCTACAGCGATTTGAGCGAAAAGGAATGGAAATGGGCGTACAAGCACATTATCCGGCTCGCCTCCAGGCAAGTGTTCAACGGCTACGAAGACGGAAGCTTCAAACCGGCCAGCAGCATTACGCGCATCGAAGCGATCGTGGCGTCCGTCCGGCTGCTCGGCTTGAAGGACGAAGCGGAAAAAGCCGAAAACATGAATGCGGCGTTGAACTTTAAAGATTTCGACAAAGTGAAGAAAAAATTTCCGTGGGCGATCGGCTACCTGAAGGTGGCGCTGGAAAACGATCTCCTTGCGGAAACCGAAACGTCGGTGCAGGCGGAAAAAGCCGCCGATCGGCTGTGGGCGTCGATTTTGCTGGTGAAAGCGCTCAAGCTGGAAGACGAAGCGCTTGCCAAGATGAATACGCAGTTGACGTTCAAGGATGCGAAGGAAATTCCGGCGGGAGCGGTCGGATACGTTGCGGTGGCGCTGGAAAAAGGGCTGATCACCGGTTACGGGGACAACACGTTCAAGCCGAACAAGCCGGTGACGCGGGCGGAGCTCGCTACGCTGCTGGACCGCGCGGGCGAGCAGCTTCCGGAAGAAGAAGCGCAGGCGGTTGCCGGCTCGGTTCAGTCCGTAACTTACGGAACGCTGACGTTGACCAAGCCGGACGGCAGCTCCGTCGCGCTCGCGCTCGGCACGGACGTCTTCGTGTTCCGCGAAGACAAGAAAGTCGACGTATCGGCCGTGCAGGTCGGCGATACCGTGCTCGCCCGCACGTACGGGGGCAAAGTCGTGTTCATCGAAGTGACGAAAACGGCGCAGCAGACGATCGAAACGACCGACTACGGCACGGTCGGATCGTTCACCTTGAACGCGCAAGGCAAAATAGCGACGCTGTCGCTCTCGAAAACGGTGAACGGCTCCGCGGCGATTACCGTTTACAATGTGGCGGATAACGTCGTCATTTCGGGCGGGAACGGAGCGCTTTCGCCCAACCAATCCGTCATCGTCACGATTGCAGCCAACGCCGTCACCAAAATCGCGATTCAATCGTAACGGTCGCGCCCGTCGCCAAGCCGCCGCAGGATCGCGGCCCAACCGTTCTGGACATGGCAAAATGGAAAACCGGCCCCGCTGGAATTAGCGGGGGCCGGTTTTTTAGATTTTCCCTTTTTGTGCCTGCGTTTTCGCTCGAGTATAATTTGATATAAAGAAGGGGGAAGGGACATGACGCCAGTGTTGAAAATAGAACGGCTGACGGGAGGCTACAGCCGGCGCAAGCCGGTGCTTCACGAGGTGTCGTTCGACGTCGGAGCGGGCGAAATGCTCGGCCTGATCGGCTTGAACGGAGCCGGCAAGAGCACGACGATCAAGCATATTCTCGGCCTGATGATGCCCCACGAAGGCGAAGTGCGCATTTCGGGCGTGCGCCTCGAGGAAGACCGCGACAAATACCGTTCCTCCTGCGCTTACGTGCCGGAACAGCCTTCCCTGTTTCCGAATCTAACGGTGGGCGAGCACTTAAGGTGGACGGCGATGGCTTACGGCCTCGATCCCGGGGAAGCGGACCGGAGAACCGCCAGGCTGTCGGCCACGTTTCGGATGGACAAGGCGGTGAACGCTTTGCCGGACACCCTTTCCAAAGGGATGAAACAAAAGGTTATGCTGATGAACGCGCTGCTTGTGGCTCCTCCATTGCTTATTATCGACGAGCCTTTTCTCGGCTTGGACCCGCTGGCGACGCGGGCGCTGATCGGCGCGCTCGACGACGTTCGCGAGCAAGGCACGGCCATTTTGCTCAGCTCGCACATTTTGCCCGCGCTGGAACGGCGCGCCGACCGGATCGTCGTGCTGCATCAGGGCCGCGTCCTCGCGGCGGGTACGCCGGATGCGGTGAAGGCCGCGGCGGACGGCGCCGATTCGTTGGACGACGCATTCGAAACGCTTGTTTTGTCGGCCGAAGAAAGGGGCAAGCCCGGTGAATAAGGAGCGGCGTTCCCGCGAGGAGCTGCCCGCCCTTCGCGCCAGGCGGGCAGACGAGTTCCGCAAAGAAGTCGTGCCCTATTTTCGCTATGTTCTTCAGAGCGGCGGGCTTGTTTTTTCGGCTATCGCCATTTTTCTCATATCGGGTTACGTCGGCTTGCTGACCGATATGCCGGCCGGTTGGCCGGCCGCCGCCGTCGGGGTGGCAGGGCTTGCGATCGTCGCCGTTTATACGCCGTTGCGCACTTATTTGCAGCCGTCGGATACGATCTTTTTGCTGCCGCTGGAGACGGATTTGGCGGATACGGTCATCCGGCCGCGGCTTCGGCGGGCGATCGTCGCCGCCGGAGCTCGTTTGCTTGTCGCGTTTGCGGCGTTTGCGCCGCTTTACGTCCGCGCGCCGGAAACCGCCTCCGCTGCCGAAGCGCGGCCGTTATGGGCGGTTGGGCTCGCGTTCGTCCTGCTGGGCGGCTGCAGCTCCTGGCTTGCGTGGCAGGAACGCCGGATCGTCGCCGCCGCCTTGCGGCGCTTTCTCCGCCTTCTTCGCTGGCTCGCCGTTGCCGTCATGACGGCTGCGCTGCTGCTCAAGCCGTTCTGGCCGGCGGCGGCGTTCGCCGCGCTCTGCTGCCTTCTGCTGGCGCTGGTCGTTCGCTTGCCGGCGCGCTACGAGGTCCCGTGGGAAGCGCTGATAGCCGAGGAAGGCGCGACCCGCCGGAGATGGATGCGGTTTTTGGGCTGGTTTGTCGACGTGAAGACGGAGCAGGCGAAACCGGCCAAGCGGGATTGGATCGCGTGGACGGCGGATTTGCTTCCGCGGCGCAGCCGATCGGCGTGGACGTACTTGTATGCGAAAACGTTGGTGCGGGGAGAGGCGTTCGGGGCTTTTTGGCGGTGGAACGCGCTCATGGCCGCGCTTGCCCTGTTCGTGCAACAGCCGACGATCGACCTGATCATTTATGCGGTCGGCGTGGCGGCCGGCGGCCTTCAGCTCACCGAGCTGGGCCGGGTACGTTTCGCGGAGAGCGCGGCTGCGGTGCCGCTTTCGGCGGACAAGCGCCGGCCGGCGGCTGCGGCCGTTTCCCGCGCTGCCGGCACGGCCGCGGCGCTGCTGTTGTGGCTCGCCGCCGCGCTTCCCGCCCGGCCGTTTTCGGCCGGCGCATGGCTGATCGCGCTCGCCGCGGGCCTGCTATGGTCGGGCTGGCTGCTGCCGCGCCGGACGGCCCGACCGGACGAGGACGACGACGAGGACTGACGGGATCTAGACGGTCTTCGAGCCCATTTCCATTAAACGACGTCGCTTGATCGGATGAAATCGAACGAAAACGGTTAAACGGTGATTTTGCGAAAGCCCGGTTCTTTGTCGGACAAAATCCAACGAAGGCGGAATATGGAAAAAGGGTTGCCCGCGCCGCGGCGGAATGCTTCCGCCGGACGGGACAACCCCTTTTTCATGCCGGATCAGGCGCCGTTTTTCACGTCGAGCACGGCTTGATGAATGCGGTCGAACAAATCTTCGAGATAGGGCTCCTCGATGCAGGAGAAGGCGACGCGCAAATCGGTGGAGCCGAGCGCGATCGTCCCGACCTGATACTTCTCGAGCAGGCGTTGGCGAACCGCTTCGGCATCCGCCGATTGCAGCTTCAGGCACATGAAGTACCCCGAATTAAACGGATAATACGTCCAATCGTCGCCGTATTTGCCGCTGTCGAGCAGCTGCTTCACCTTGTTGGCGCGGCCCTTCATGATCGCGAACTTCTCGGCTTTCTGGACTTCGAAATCCGGCGATTTCAGCGCATCCAGCACGAACGTTTGCGAAGGATGCGGACCGCTGGAAATCGTCGCGCGGATAATGCCGAGCGTCTTTTGCTCGAGGGCGGCCAGCACCGCCTCCGACGCTCCGCCGTACGTAATGAAACCGACGCGGAAACCCCACACGTACTCTTCCTTCGTCGCTCCGTCGACTTTGACCGGAAGCACCCGTTCGTGCAGCCCGCACAGCCGTCCGAACAGCGATTCGTGCACGGAATCTTCGAAGAACAAGCCGAAATAAGCGTCGTCCGTTACGGCGACCACGTTGATCCCGGCTTCGGCGGCCTCCCGGATGGCGGACACGATCGCCTTGCCTTCTTCCGGCCCAGGCGTGTAGCCCGTCGGATTGTTCGGGAAGTTCAGCAGGACGATGGCTTTGCCCTTGCCCTTCTGCGACAGGAGGGCATCGCGCAAGCCCGCCGCGTTGAACCGGTTGTCGTTGTCGTACAACGGATATTCGACCATGACGGCTCCCCGGCGAATGCCGAACGTCAATTCGTAATTTTCCCAGTTTTTGTCGGGTAAAATAACGGCGTCCCCCGCGTCCGCGAACAGATCGGCTACGATGCTCAGGCCGTGCGTCAGCGCGTTCGTCGCGATCGGAAGGCTGATCGTCTTGCCCGCGATCGACGGATTTTCCTTCAGCATTTTCTCGCGCCATACGGCGCGAAGCTCCGGTTTGCCCGCGGGAGGGGCGTATTCGTAAATGTCCTTCGGATCGTAGGCGGACAGTTTATCCTGGATGACCTTAAGGTGCATCGGCTTGCCGTTCTCCGTCGCGATGCCGATGGTAGCGTTGTACGTTTTCGCCTTTTGCTTCGCTTCCGCGGACTGGCTTAAAATGCCTTCTTTCGGAAAATAAATCGCTTTGCCCAGCCCCGAGAGCATTTCGGCAACACGCGGATGCTCCCGCTCGATCGTTTCGTTCAACTGCTGTGCGAGGGGGTTCATAATGTCCTTCCTTCCAATGGTCGTGTGTCGGCGCCCGATATAAGCGGATATTTTCCGTCCTTGGGGACGACGCCCGCATTTTCTTGGCCGTTTTTCATTCGCAGTTATTATACACCATTGCGAAGGGGGAGTCATCGAATCGAAGTCACATTTCGGGAAAATGACGGCGACTCCGTTACATTTTTCAAGTTTGCCGCTTTACCCGATCGTCCTTTTGAGGAATCCGCGCGCGGATTTCCGCGGCGGCGCGTTCGTCTCCGGGCCGATCGCGCTGCTCGAGCCCTTCCAGCACGCGGTCGCGCTTCGGTTCCGACAGGTTCTGCCCGAATTTGAACTTGCCGGTCGTTTCCTTCGCCACAAGCCGCAGCAGCGCGACGCCCCGCAGCGAGGCCGCGTATCGGGGGTCGCCCGCGTCGATCGGGGCGTGCCCGCCTTCCGGCTGCATGCTGCGCATGAGAGCGCCAAGCGCGGCCGCCTTCTCCGCGGCGTCTTCAACCTGCTCGATCTCGCCCCGAATCCGGACCGACCGGAAAAACACGGTCGCGGGGCAGGCGAGATAAGGGTCGGAAAAGTAGGAAGGAATGAAGGCATGCGCTTCATACACGACGAACTCGGCGCGGGGGTCGGCGGCAAGCCCGTTCATTTTTTCCCCTTTTTTACTGCCGTGAAAATAGACCGACCCGTTATGCCAAACGTAATTGAGGGGAACCGCTTTGGGCCAGCCGTCCTCCCCCGCGAACGCAAGCACGCCGTCGTTTCGCTCCGCAAGAAAAGCCTCGCACTCGGCGATATTCGCTTCGAATTCCGATCTGCGCATCGTCATGCACCTTCTTTATCCACGAGATTTGCCGCCCGTTCGATTCGAGCGGCGCAGGGAATGCCGCTTCATTTTACGTCGTTTATTGACAATAAAAAAGATCCAATTTACATTAAAAATATTAGTCCAATGTTGAGGTGTTCGTATGACGTTCCAGGTGCCTTACGAGCTGAGGCTGCGAGAGTGCGGGTCCAAGCATCTTGCGATGTACAGGGCCATCCGGGACAGCGTCGCTTCCGGCGCCCTTTCTCCGGGGGAACGATTGCCGTCCTCGCGAACGCTAGCGGCGATGTACGGCCTGTCGCGGGGCAGCGTCAGCCTCGCTTACGATATGCTCGCGGCGGAAGGCTACGTGCGGACCGGAATCGGACAAGGCACGTTCGTCTGCGGCGAGCCGAAGGATGCCGGCTTCCGGCCGCAAGGCGCGGCCGCCCGGCCGGAATTGCCGGAACTGTCCGCTTGGGGCAGACGCATGATGGCGAAGGAAGAAGCTTTCGGCGACGAGTCCGAGCCTGCCGATCCGGGTTCGTTCGTGCCGAGGGGAATGGGCAGACGTTCCTTTCCCTGGGCGGAGTGGCGGGCAGCCGTCGCGGCGCAGCTGCGCCGCATCGGCGAGCGGGCGGAGGACGGAGGGACGGAAGGCAGCCTCGCGCTTCGTCAAGCCGTCGCCGCCCGGCTGCGCAGGGAACGCGGCATCGTTTGCGGACCCGAACAAATCGTCATGACCGGCGGCTCGATGCAGGCCATCGCCTTGCTCGCCCAACTGCTGCTGGAGGAAGGCCAGTCCGCCGTCGTGGAGGATCCGTGCTACCCGGGCACCCGCCTTGCCGCTCAAGCCGCCGGCGCCCGCGTCATTCCCGCGGCCGTCGACCGGCAGGGAATCGTTCCCGCCGCCTGGGACGCCCGGCTGCTGTTCGTCACGCCGACGCGTCATTTTCCGACGGGAGCCGTGCTCAAATTGGAGCGCAGGCTCGAACTGCTCGCATGGGCGTCGAAAAAAGAGGCGTGGATCGTCGAGGACGACTTCGACAGCGATTTTCGCTGGGGAGGGCGTCCGATCGAGCCGCTCAAATCCCTCGACCGGGAAGACCGGGTCATTTACGTAGGCACGTTTTCCCGCACGATGCATCGGGAAGTCCGGATCGGCTACGCGGTGCTGCCGGAAACGCTTCGCGAGCCGTTCAAGCGGGCCAAGCGGCTGTACGATCCGTATCCCGCCGGGATCGCAGAGCAGTTGGCGCTCGCCGGCTGGATCTCCGAGGGCGGATACGACCGGCATTTAAGGCGGATGCGGCGCGGTTTCCACAAGCTCCAGCTCTGTTTGGCGGAAGGCCTGCGGAGCGAATTGGGCGAGCTGTTCGAGGCGCTGCCTTCCGATTCGGGCCTGCTGCAGTTCGCGTATTGGAAAAAAAGCCGGGAAGAATACGCCTTGTTGTACGACAGCTGCAAACGGCAGGGGGTCGTCTGGGGCGATGGCGCGCGCTGCGCGGCCGCGGGCCCGGCGGCTCCGCCTTCGGCTTTGTTCGGTTTTGCCCATTTGGAGGAGGAGAGCATTCGGAGCGGCCTGATCCGCATTCGGACGGCCGCCGAGACTTTGGGGCTGATCGCTCCCGGGAAAGGAGGAAACGACCATGCTTAACGCTCAGCCGGACTCGTTCAAACTGCTGCCCTCTTTTGCCAAAATCGTATGCGAGCCGGGGTGGAAATGGCAGAAACGCGAAATTCCGCTCGTCAATTACGATTTGTTTTACGTCTGGAGCGGCGAAGGAGAGGTCGTGCTGAACGGGAAAACGTACGCCGTAGGCAAAGGAAGCTGCTTTCTGTTCCGGCCGGGCGAGCATCCGACGGCGACGCACAATCCGCAGAAGCCGCTCGTGCTCACCTACATTCATTTCGACGTGGACGAGCCGGTAACGCTCATACCCGAATCGTATCGGGTGCTGGAGGAAACGCTGGAATTTGAAAATTTGCTGTCCCGTTACGTCCGGCTTTGTCTCGTTCCTTCGTTCGGCTCGGAGGAGGAAGCCCGGCTTATTCTGAAGCAGCTGCTGATCCGGATGCTCCGCCAGGACCGCGAAGAACCGGTGGAACGCAAAGCGTCCAACCAGCTGACGGAAAGCATTCGGGAAGTGGCGAACTTTATCCGCCAGCATCCGGGGCTTCCGCACCGGGTCGACGACCTGGCGGCCAGGGCGGGACTGTCGTCGCGATATTTTTCCATCAAATTCAAGGAATTGATCGGGGTTTCCGTTCAGTCGTACATGATCCGGATGCGGATCGAGCGGGCTCAGCATCTGCTGACGCACGCCGGCATGAACGTGACGGAAGTGGCGGAGACGCTCGGCTACCGGGACATCTTTTTTTTCAGCCGGCAGTTCAAGCAATATACGGGCAAAAGCCCGTCCGAGCTGCGCTGACGAAAACGCCGGCAAAAACGGCGACAGGCCGCTTTCCTTCGCGGGAAGGAACGACGGCCTGTCGTTTTCATTTTTCGTCCGAAAGCTCCCTGGCCTTCCGGTTGCCGTCAAGCACGCCCAGAAGCTCGCCCATTTTGACTCTGTCGCCGGCTTTGAGGCCGCTTCTCGCCCGGCAAGTCTGATTTTCCGCCAGCAGGACGACGGTCGAGCCGAATTCGAAATACGCCAGCTCCTGGCCGCGATCGACGTTTGTGGGCCGCGGGGTTACGTACCGGATGCTGCTGACGTTAAGGGCTCCGACCTTGACGACTGCCACTTCGCCGAATTCATGGCGGATGTAGGTGACGAGCCTTTCGTTGCGCGACAGGACGCGCCGCATCGACGTCAAGCCGAAGTCGTTCACCGGATATACCCGGCCGGGTATATGCTCGCTTTCCGCAATCGTTCCTTCGCAGGGAGAATGAATTCGATGATAATCTTTGGGACTCAAGTACAGAACCCAATACAGCCCGTTCTCATACAATGTAGTTCGAGGCGAACGGTTGAGCAGCTCTTCCAGCGAGTAATCCTGGCCTTTGATTTTCAACAGCATTCCGTTTTCGATTGAGCCGCATGCCGTGACGAGCGCATCGACCGGACTGACGAGCGCTTGGGCGGTTTCGTCCACGAGACGGCAACCCGGCTTCAGCCTCCGGGTAAAAAATTCATTCAACGAGCCGTATTCCTCCAGATTCTTCTCCGCCTCTTCCGCCGGAATGCCGTACAGGGCGACGAAACGCGGAATGTAGCGGCGGCTGAAGGCGGATTTGGCGAGCCGTCCCGTCAGCCGGGAAACGAATTTGCGCGAGGACAATTCCGTCATGGCGCGCAGCAGCCAACGATTCATTCGCATGGCCACTCCTTTTGCCTCAATTTGATTTCGCTTGAACGATGGCTTGGCAGGCAAAGCCGTGCCGATTTCAGTGTGACATATCGCCGTCCAAAGTTCAACTTTTTCGCGGGGCCGGCTTGGCGAACGATGCGGCTTAAGGGGGGGGGATCGACATCGTAAAAGTGGCGTTTGTCACGCCGGGGGCCTACGCCGTGCCTTCTCCGAGGGGAGGGTCGGTCGAACGGGTCGTCGAAAAAGTCGTTCCGCTGCTCGCGCCTGCCATCGAAGCCCGAATCTACGGCCGGGTCCGCCGGGGCTTGCCGGCCCGGGAACGGTGGCGGGGCGCGGAATGCGTGCGATATCCCGCATCCGACAAGGCGGCTTACGCCGCGCGGGTATTTCGAAGCCTGGCTTCGTACCGGCCGGATTTGATCCAGGTGGAAAACAGGCCTCTGTTCGTGCGGGAGCTCCGCAAACGGTTTCCGGATAAGCCGATCTGGCTCAGCTTGCAATCGACGACGTTTATTTCGCGTCCGTATCTCGGACCGAAAACGACGCGGGCGTGTTTGCGGCTTGCCGACCGGATCTTGGTCAACAGCCGTTATTTGGCGTCGCAGGTAAGGGCACGGGCGCCCGAAACGGCCGATAAAATCAGCGTCGTGCATCTGGGCGTCGAACCGGAAAGGTTCGGCTTGTGGAATCCGGAGGAGGAACGAGCGCGCCGAGGCTGGGCGGACAGGCGGATCGTGCTGTACGTCGGGCGGCTTATTCCGCTCAAAGGCGTGCATCACCTCCTCGCGGCAATGCCGGAGCTGGTCCGGGCCGTTCCGAACGTTCTGGTCGTGATCGTCGGAGGCGCTTTTTACGGTTCGTCCCGGCGCACCGCTTACGTCGAACGCCTGCACAAATTGGCGAAGCCCTGGAAGCGGCACGTTCATTTCCAATCGTACGTTTCGCATACCGACATTCCCCGCTGGTTCGGCCTGGCTCACGCGGTCGCCGTTCCTTCCGGGGAAAGGGAAGCTTTCGGACTCGTGAACGTAGAGGCGATGGCGAGCGGGCTTCCCGTCGTCGCGGCCCGATCGGGCGGCATTTCCGAAATCGTGGAAGACGGCGTTACCGGCTTCCTCGTGGACCGGCAATGCCTGCGAAGCGGACTCGCCTCCCGGCTGTCCCTGCTTCTGCAGAACGAGAGTTTGCGAGAGGAGATGGGGCGCAGGGGGCGGGAAAGAGCGCTGTCCTTGTTCACTTGGGAGCACACGGCCGGCAGATGGCTGGACGAGGCGAAGCGAGCGGGCATTCTGAACGGCGACTAAATATTTGCGCATGTCGGATTGCGCGGCTTTTCCGCCCATGAGCGGGATGGCCGCCTTTTTGTGTCGTCTCCTTTCCCAAGCCTGTTGCGATATCCGCTCCATGGCTCTCCGACCCGGAAGCCTGCGCAATTGCAGTTTTTGTCGCTGCCGGAAGTAAAGAGGAAGGCTAAGGGACCGCTTATTTTTTTAAATTACAGTTTATAGTTATTTAACCGACCTAGCTCCCAAACAATCGGGTGACGTGCCTATGGGTGTATGCATATGATACGTTAGATTATCCGTTGGGAAGGAGAGGAACATGAAAAAAGGCAAAACGAAAAAAGCGCCCAAAACGCGCCGGCCGCTTTATTTTGTCGACAATCCGAACACGTCCGAACTTCATTGGCTGGATGATATAAAAAAGCAAAATGCCAAACCGGTCAGCGTGCACGGGGCTTCCGCCGTTGCGGACCCTCCCCGCGAGGCTCAGGAAACGGCAACGGTCGAAACGCCGGCGGAAGCGGGAAGTGCGCCTTACGATGCGTTCTCCGGCTTGACTTCCGATTTTGCATCGGCCCAGGAAACCTTTGAAACCGCCGATCTGTTTGCGGCGTATGGCGATGCGGATTCGGACGCCCCGAAGATTTCCGAACAGGCGGAAGAGATCGCCACCGTCGTTTCTTATGCCGAACGCAACCGATACGAAGCGGCGGAAGCGCTCGCGGACCTGCTGTATAATCCCGATGTCCCGAATCCGGCCGCAGAGGAATCCGCGTCGGAGGAAGAGGCGGAGCCGGCCGAACGGGAGCCGCGAAGCAAGCGTCATGAAAAGCTGGCCGAAAAACGGATGCCGGTGCCGGAGCCGATCGTGTACACGGACGATTTGGCGAACGAATCCGTCACCGGCGACAAACTGGCCCCGTTCTCGGTCGGTTCCCGGCATCTGCAGGCGGAAGCGGTGACGACGGAAGCGCTCGCCGACTTTTCGGTCACGGCGATCAAGCTGGCGGACGGTTCGGTCACGTCCTCCAAGTACGCTCCCGAATCCATAACGGGCGAGCATCTGACGAAAAACGCGATTTCCGGACAAAAAATCCGGGACCGCTCGATTACGAGCGAAAAGCTGAAGGATGGCAGCGTGACGTCGGAGAAGCTGGCGGACCGGACGATCAGCGCGGACAAAATCGCGGAAGGCTCGATTCAGCCTAAACATTTGAGCCAATCGATCATTACGACGGAGCTGCTGAAGGATCAGGCGGTTACGGCGGAGAAAATCCGCAGCGGGGCTATTCGCAGAGAAAATCTGAGCAATGAAATTATCGACACCTCCAAGCTGGCGGACGGTTCGGTGACGGTTTCCAAGCTGCGGGACGAATCCGTCGGCCCGGATAAAGTGGCCCGCGAAGCGATCGAGACCCGCCACCTGAAGCCGGGACTCATTCTCGCCGATCACGTCGCTCCCGGAGTCATCTCGGGAAAGCATATCGCTCTGCAGGCCATCACCTCGGGCCATCTGAACAAAGGCGCCGTGGGCGCGGACGAATTGGCCGATCAATCGGTAATCGGAAGCAAGCTGGCCCGCGGGGCGATTCAAACCGAGCACCTGCAAAACGCGGCCGTCCGCGGCGCCCAACTCGCTTCGGAAGCCGTTGAGAATCAGCATATCGCGGAGGGGGCCGTTACGGCTCCGAAGCTTGCGGAGCAGTCGGTTACGACAGTCAAACTCGTCGATCACGCGGTCACGTCCATGAAAATCGCGGATCAAAGCGTAACGTCGGGCAAAATCGCAAGCGAATCGGTGCTTTCCCGCCATTTGGGGAAAGGGGCGGTCGAGGCGGAACATTTGGCGGACTATTCGATCGAACGCCGGCATTTGACCGACGGGGCGGTGGACGGCCGGCATCTGGCTTACGAATCGGTCCGGAGGGAGCATTTGCAGGAGCAAAGCATCGGTTCGACCCAGCTCGCGTCAGAAGCGGTCATTCGCCGGCATATCGCGGGCGGGGCGATCGGCGAAGAGCAGCTGGCAAGCGGCGCGGTTCAATCCGGGCATATTGCCGACGGAGCCATTGGCCAGCAGCATCTGGCTCCGGCCGCCGTTCGAAGCGAGCATCTGACGGAAGGCAGCATAACGGCAAGCAAGCTGGCTGCGGGACAACTCAAGCCGTTCCACTTTGCCGAAGAATCGGTGACGGGAGAAGCCATCGCCGACCGGACGCTCGAGGGGCGGCATTTGCGCGAACGCTCGATCGAGTCCGGCCATCTGGCCGATCAATCGGTCGGGACCGCGGCGCTTAAACCCGAGTCCGTGACTTCCGACATTATCGCTCCCGGCGCCGTCGGCGAGCGGCAGCTCGGCATCCGTTCGGTATTTTCGCATCATTTGTCGGATCATTTGATCACATCGCTAAAGTTGTCGCCGGAAAGCGTTTCGACCGACAAGCTGGCGGATATGTCGGTGACGACCGCCAAGCTGGCCGAAAAAAGCGTGGGCGGGCGCCAACTGCAGGCGTCGAGCGTCGATAATTCTCACTTGACGGAGCGTTCCGTCGGTCCGAATCAGCTGCAGATGGGGGCCGTCGGGACGGAGCATCTGAAGCCGAACACGGTCAAAGCGGCTCATCTGACCGCTAACAGCGTCGGGGAAGCGGCGCTCGCCGAAAATGCCGTCACGGAAAAAAAACTGGCGGACGGAAGCGTAACTTTGTCGAAGATGGCTCCGGGAAGCGTCGGCGGCGAGCAGCTGCTAAGCGACAGCGTCGGCGGAAAACACGTGAGACCGGACTCGATTCAAGGCTATCACCTCCATAAGGGCGCCGTATCCGTGCCGCATCTCGCTCCGGATATGCTTCATTTCGTGAAGCTTGCCGAACGGCGAATCGATTCCGAGCGGCTCGAACCGGGATCGGTCGCCCAGGTTCACCTGCGGGATCTCGCGGTCACGGAAGCGAAGCTGGCGGCGGCCAGCGTATCGGAGGATAAAATCGCCAACGAAGCCGTTTCGGCCGACAAGCTGGCGGCGGGCAGCGTGATCACGAGCAAGATCGGCAACGGCGCGGTGACGAAGGAAAAGCTGGCGGACGGCGCGGTGACCGAGTGGAAGCTGGCGGACGGGGTCGTTACGGAAGGAAAGCTTTCCGTCGGAGCCGTCTCGGAACTGAAGCTCGCCGACGGCAGCGTGACCGCCCGCAAGCTGTCGGGCCAATTGCTCGATTACATGTCGGCGATCGGGAAGCCGATCTCGACGGATAGGCTGGTCGACGGCAGCGTGACTTCGTCCAAATTGGCCGCTTTTAGCGTAGGTTCGAACCAGCTTGCGGACGGTTCGGTCGCGTCGAATAAACTCGCCGCGCAAAGCGTTGGAACGGATCAGCTCGCGGCGGGCGCGGTAAGCGGAGAAAAGCTTTCGGCCCGGAGCGTCGGTCCTTCGCACGTGATGGCCCGGTCGATTTTGACGGAGCACTTGGCGGACGGAACGGTCACCGAATCGAAACTTGCGGCGGGCGCGGTTGGAACGGAGCAGCTGGCCGCAGGTTCTGTCACGACGGATAAATTGGCCGATAACAGCGTAGGAACCGCGCAGCTTGCGAACGGGGCGGTCGGAACCGCGCAATTGGCGACGGGAGCGGTCGGCCGGAGACAGTTGGCGTTGGACGCGGTAGGTACGGAACAATTGTTGGAAGGCAGCGTGACGTACAGCCGGCTGTCGCAGGAATTGCAAGTGGCCGTCGATAAGGCGGTTGCGCCGGTAGATCCGGCGAGCTTTCCGGATGAAAGCATTCCGTCCGCGAAGCTGGCGACGGGATCGATCGGCACGGACCGGCTCGCGAACAGAGCCGTCACCTCCGACAAACTGGCCGGAGGCAGCGTAGGGACCGCACAGCTTGCGAACGGGGCGGTCGGGACCGCGCAATTGGCGACGGGAGCGGTCGGTGCCAAACAGATCGCCTCCGGCGCGGTCGGTACGGAGCAGCTGTCCGAAGGGAGCGTGACGTACAGCCGCTTGTCGCCGGATCTGCAAGGGGCCGTCGACAAGGCGCTTGCGCCGATCGACCCGGCGAGCTTTCCGGATGAAAGCATTCCACCCGCGAAGCTGGCGGCAGGATCAATCGGCACGGACCGGCTGTCGAACGGAGCCGTTACCTCCGAAAAGCTGGCCGAAGGAAGCGTAGGCGCGGCCCAACTCCAGGTAGGAGCTGTCCAGTCGGAAAAGCTCGGACTGCACAGCGTCACTTCGCTGCATATCGTGCCGGGCTCGATCGTCACCGGCCATATAGCGGAAAAAGCCGTGCTTGGCGTCAATCTCGCCGACGGCAGCGTGACGGCCGAAAAGCTGTCCGGAGATATCGTCGAGATGCTGGACGAATTGCGAACCTCCGCCCGCGACAGCCGCGTCTTCGAGCCGGCCGACGGCAGCGTGACCGGAGAGAAGCTGGCCGACGGAAGCGTAGATGGGGCAAAG
Source organism: Cohnella massiliensis (assembly GCF_900169535.1). Taxonomy (NCBI): domain Bacteria; kingdom Bacillati; phylum Bacillota; class Bacilli; order Caryophanales; family Paenibacillaceae; genus Cohnella; species Cohnella massiliensis. Next base: position 56,011 of record NZ_LT821258.1, on the reverse strand, counting down.
CTGGCTTTTCTCCCCGTAGCGGCATCGCTTCCAAACGTAACCCTCCTGTTCGGAAACGAGCCTTATCAATTTCCGGGACCGGTGGAAAGCATCAGCATTACGTTAAAGTTCAGTCAACCTTTCGCCGATGCCTCTTACGTCGTCGTCGCGCTTTCCGACCACCCGTCCTGCATTTGCATTGTCAAAAGCAAGCAGCCGGAAGAAGCCGTCCTGGAAATGATTCGGACTCGACTCGGTCCCGATCCGCAAGGCGCGATTCAATGGATCGCCGTAGGGGCCAAAGCGTAAAAAGCCTAAACGGTTCGACAGTGCGCTTTGCTGTCGAACCGTTTTTTTTCTAGTACGGATCGAAAGGCGATCATGATCGTCAATCTTATCGGGAATCCGGACTATGGAAGGAGATAAGCGAGCTGCTTATTCAACTCATGAAATAAAATTACAAAAAAATATTTACATAATGAAATAATATTATATAATGAGTGTGTAAGTAAATCTGTCATCGCGTAAGAATGCCGAACCGAAAGAAGGGGATGGGGAATGCTTAAAGGCGGCCTGGTCAGTTTGAAAGCTGCGATTTCAAGCCTGAAGCCGACCGAGCGAAAGGCGGCCGAGTTCATTGCGGAACATCCGGAGGAGGTCGTCAATTCTTCCGTGCAAAGGGTGGCGATGCTGGCTGAAGTGAGCGAAGCGACGATTATCCGATTGTGCCGCTCGCTTAATTTCAAAGGTTTTCAGGAATTGAAGCTCCGCATAGCGGCTGATTTATCGGAAAATTCTGATCAAACCGACTCGTATCACGAAATTCAGATCGACGGTCCCATTTCCGACCTGGTTACATCGATCTCGCACAACAATATGAGATCGATTCAGGATACGTTGACCGTTTTGTCCGAAGAAGAACTGGAAAAGGCGATCGATGCGATGAGCGGGGCCAAAAAAATCGCCATATTCGGCGTGGGAGCTTCGGCGGTCATCGCCATGGACTTGAAGCAGAAGCTGACCCGGATCAATTATTGGTGCGAAACCGGCCTTGGCCTCGATGAACAGACAACGCTCGCGGCCAATATGGACGAGCGGGACGTCGCCTTCGGAATCTCCTATTCCGGGCAAACGTTGGATGTCATCGATTCCCTCTCGCTCGCGAAGGAAAACGGAGCGAAGACGATTTCGTTGACGCGGTTCGGAAGCAATCCGGTCGCTGGCGTTGCCGAAATCAATTTGTTTACGAGCTCGTTGGAAAACAGCATACGCAGCGGAGCGATGGCGTCCCGGATCGCCCAACTCAACGTGATCGATATCTTGTATGTCGGCATTGCCAGAAAAGATCACGAGCGCCACGTCCGCGCCCTCGAAAAAACCCGCAAAGCGGTCCGAAACAAAAAATGACTTGCTTCTTTCGGCTTCAACCTATTGGTTTTTATACAAATCATCTTGGGAGGACATTCGAATGAAGAAATGGATGTTTGGGGCAAGTTTGCTGCTGCTGTCGAGCGTATTGATATCCGCCTGCGGGGGAAGCGGAGGCGGCAATTCCTCTCCGCCCAGCCAAGGCGCCTCAGGCGGTCCCGCCTCCGTCGAAGAGGCCGGCGATCCGGTAACGCTGACGATGTACAGCTGGCGGCCGGAAGACGCGGAAGGCTACAGGGTTCTGATCGAGGAGTTCAACAAGACCAACCCCAATATCAACATCGAATTCAAGCCGTTCAAGTCGACGGAATACAACACGATCCTCAACAATACCCTCCATTCGGGAACGGGAGTCGACATCCTGCAACTTCGTCCCTATGACGCGGCTATTGCGCTTGCGGACGCGGGCTTTTTGACGCCGCTGGACGGCCTTGCCGGGCTGGACCAGATTCCGGATGTCTACCAGGAAGCGGCGAAGGGAAGCGACGGCAACGTGTACGGCGTTCCGTTCATGCTGAATAACGCGGTCATTTTTTATAACAAGGAAATGTTCGATGAGCTCGGTCTGGAAGTGCCGGAAACGTACGAAGAGTTTTTGGCCGTATGCGAGCAATTGCTGAACAACGGCATCACCCCGATCGCCCAGTCGGGCAAGGCCGGGTACTTGCTGTCCATGACGCATGCGGTCATCGGCGAAAGCGCGTACGGCGGAAACGAATTCGCGCAAGCCGTCGTCGCAGGGGAAACCGACTTCAACGATCCGCGGTTCGTCGAATCGATTGCCCGGATGAAGCAATTGGAAGCGTTCTTCCCGAAAGACTTTATCGCCATTGAAGACAAGGACGCCCAGGCGATGTTTTATAACCGCGATGCGGCTATGTACATTAATGGAAGCCACCGCCTGGAAACGTTCAGCGAGAACGATCTCGACTTTACGGTAGACTTCTTCACCGGTTTTGCGGAGAACAAGGGAGAATCGGCCGACATCGTAACCTGGGTCGACGGCTCGTACGCGGTAGCAAAAAGCTCGGAACATCAGGAACAGGCGCTAAAATTCCTTGAATTCGTCGCGTCCGAATCGTTCGGCCAAACGTTCAGCGAAAAGCTGACCCGGGTAAGTCCGATTTCCGGCGTTGAGCCCGCCAATCCTCTGCTGCAAAGAATGGCTCAAGCGAACAGCGAGCGTTCGACGCCATATTTGATTCTGACCAACTTTAATCAGGGCGCTCCGACCTCAAAATCCATCTTCGAGGATTCGCTTCAAGGGATGTATTTGAACAAGCTGACCCCGGAAGAAGTCGCAAGCACGTTCCAGGCTTCGGTGAACAAGTGGTTTAAACCGAAGCCGTAAACGTAAAACGCGCAAACGGGGAGCTGTTGGCATGTACTCGTTCGATGCTCTGATTGCAGGCTGGGTACGGGAAAAGGTCATTCCCGGAGCGGTGCTGGACGTTCGAATCGGCGATCGCTTCCGGTTTGCACAAGCCTACGGAGCCTACTCGGACAACGAGAGGGCGCGGGAGGTTCGACTCGATACGCCGTTCGATCTGGCATCGCTGACGAAAGTCGTCGCAACGCTTCCGACCGCGTTGGCCCTGGTCAAAGACGGGCGCATGGCTTTGGACGATCCCGTTAGTCTTTACGTTGATGAATTCCGGCACCGCCAGGTGACGATTCGTCACTTGTTGCAGCACGCTTCGGGATTGCCGCCGGATCTTGCGGGCGTTTCCAGAGGAAGCGACGGAGCCGAAGTGTTGAGGACGATATGGGAGACCGGCCTGGATTCCGCGCCGGGAAGCAAGGTCGCATACAGCGATCTGGGCATGATCGTTCTGGGCGAGCTGATTCGACGCGTTGCCGGAGAGTCGCTTGACCAAACGGCAAAAAAACGCGTATTCGACCCGCTTGGCATGAAATCGACCGGCTTTGGTCCTACGCTCTCCGGGCTGCCGCTGCGGGCGGCAGCTACCGAAAGCGTAAACGGAACATATATTGTGGGCGAAGTGCACGATGAAAAAAGCGCTGCCCTCGGAGGCGTTTCCGGCAGCGCCGGCTTGTTCGGCACCGCCGCGGATCTTGCGCGGTACGCCGGATACTGGCTTTATCCCGATCGGTCCGGACCGCTTTCTCCCGAGCTGGTTTCCGAATGTTTGCTTCACCCGATCCAGGGCAGGGGACTCGGATGGGAAGTGGTCCACGACCGAAACCATATGCCGCTCGGCTGCGGATCGACCTGGACCGAAGGCAGCTTCGGGCACACGGGCTTTACGGGAACGAGCCTCTGGATCGATCCGCAAGCCGAGTTGATCGTCGTTTGGCTAACCAATGCCGTTCATTTCGGACGTCATACGCCGATACGGGCTCTTCGCCGCAGGCTGCACGACCGGATCCGAACGGATCTGGTCTGAACGATTAGGACTCTAGGAGGCGGAACCGGTGAAAGGCCATTTTTCAAAGCATTCGATCCATCTGTTTTTGCTTCCGGCGCTTGTTTTTTATGTCGGATTCATGATCTATCCGATCCTCTCGGCGCTGCTCAACAGTTTTTTTTCCTGGAACGGGCTGCTTCGCGGGGACTTTATCGGGTTGCGCAATTTTATTCGGCTGTTTACCGAAACGCCTTATAAGGAAACATTCAACACCGCCCTTAGGCATAATGTCGTATTCTTCCTCGTGCTGGTACCGGCCAAGCTGATGGTGGCGTATGCGCTGGCTCTCGTCATTAACAGCAAGCTGAAAGGCAAGGAATTTTTCAAGACGGTATTTTTCCTTCCTAAGCTGCTGTCCGTCATCGTCGTAGGGTATTTATTCAGCCTAATCTTGAATCCGACCTACGGTGCCTTGAACACGGCGCTGAAGGCCGTCGGTCTGGCCGATTGGGCAAGACCGTGGCTGGGCGATCCGGATACGGCGCTGTTATCGATCATTCTGATCGACAGCTGGTACGAGTTCGGTTTTGCCGTTCTCATTTTTCTCGTCGGATTGCAATCGATTTCCAGCGAAATTTACGACGCGGCCAAGATCGACCGGGCCGAAGGTCTGACTTTATTGTTCCGGGTAACGGTTCCGCTTTCGATGCCGTCCATTATGATCATGACGATTCTGACGTTTATTTCCGCGTTCGAATCGTTCGAATTGATCTATGCGATGCAGGGCACGTCCGGCGGTCCGTATTACTCGACCGACGTGCTGGCGCTCTTTTTTTACCGGCTGATGTTCGGCACCGCGGGCGGAGGAGACTCCATCGGACTCGGGTCCGCGCTTGCCGTCGTGCTGTTGCTTCTCATTTCCGGGGCCACCGCGATTTCGATGTTCCTGTTCAAGCGCAAAGAGGTGGACTACTGATGAAGCAATTTTTCAAATATGTCTTTGTGGGCATGTTCGCGTTCCTGTCGCTGTATCCGATTTTTCTGATGTTCATGTCGTCTTTCAAGACGAAAAAAGAAATTACGTCCTCGCCGCTCGCGTTGCCCAGCCGATTTTCGCTGGACAACTTCATCGAGGTGTGGCAGAAGGTCAATTATGCGGAATATCTCGTAAACAGCGTGTTCGTAAGCGCCATTTCGGTCATCGTCATCTTGCTCATCTCCTCGATGGCGGCCTTCTATTTGGCGAGGTTCAAATTTCGCTGGAACGGCGCGATTCTGTTCTTTTTCATGCTAGGCCTGATGCTGCCGATGAAGCTTGCGATTTCGCCGCTTTACATGCAGCTTCTCAAGCTGAACTTGCTGGATACGCTGACGGGACTTATCGTTGTGTTCGTCGCGGGCCATATTTCCTTCGCGGTGTTTTTGTTCTACGGCTTTTTCGGGACGCTGCCGAAGGATCTGGATCAGAGCGCGCGGATCGACGGCTGCAGCAATTTCCAGGTGTACTATAAAATCGTGCTGCCGCTTATGCGCCCGGCCATGGCGACGGTGGCGATTACGGATTTGATCAAAGTGTGGAACGATTTTTTCTACCCGCTTATTTTTATCAAATCGACGCATAAGGGAACGATTCCTCTCGGCATGCTGAGCCTGTTCGGCGAATACGATACGCAGTGGAACTTGCTGTTCAGCGGCTTGACGCTGTCGTCCTTGCCAATGATTATCGCCTTTCTGTTCGCGTCGCGGCAATTTATCGAAGGCTTGACAGCCGGGGCGGTGAAATCATGAAGCGCTGGATTACGTTCGATTTGGACGGCACGCTGATGCAAAATCCGTTCAGCGGTTCGATATTTCCCGAACTCGAAGAGCTCGTGTCCGCCGATTTGAACGAGCCTTGCGGATTGAAGCGCAAATTGCTGGAAGAGCACGAGCGGCTGTTGGCGAGCGGGCAAATCGTGTCGGCATACGACTGGGACGAAATCGTCGGACGTTTGCTGCGGGAGTTGGGCGTTCGCCGAAAGGTCGATATTTTGGAAATGGTTCGCCGGCACTCCGTGCCTCCCAACATTTTTTTGCTGGACGAGACGATCCTTCCCGCGCTAAAACGGTTGAAACGAAGCGGTTTTTCGCTCGCCGCGGTCACCAACGGGTTTTACAAATATCAATATCCGGTGATGAAAGCGCTTGGGTTAACGGATCAGCTCGATGAAATCGTCACCCCCGACCGCGTCGGCTGCGCGAAGCCGGACGCTCGGATGGCAGACGGATTGCGGCTTGAAGGAGCCGTTGCCGTCCATGTCGGGGACCGTCTGGATCACGACATGGTGTTCGCGCATGCCATTGGCGTTCCGGCCGTGCTCATTCACCGCCGGCTGCCGGACGCGCTTCTGCCGCTTTCGCCGGGAGAACGGGCGGAAAGCGAAAACCTTCTTCCCGTGCTGCGACGTCTGGCTTCGCAAGAGAACCTTCTGCCGGAGGACGCGGCATCGTTGCCGGATCGCTTTATGCCGTCTTACGTCATCCGGGACTTGCGGGAGTTGTTCGCCTGTCTGGAAGCGGAGAAGAACCGCGAAAGAGGCGGAGAACGGGGAGGAAGCGGGACATGATGCCAAAGAGAAGCAGGCGGTTTCTTGCCGTCGACGGGGGAGGAACGAAGACAGTTTTGCTTGTCGGGGATGACAAGGGCCGGGTGCTGTCCGTTTCCGGCGGAGCGTCGACCAACCTGAAATCCAGGCGATGGGAAGAGGTGAGAACGGAACTGTCCGCTCTTATCCGCGACGGACTGGAGCGTTCGGCTTCTTCCCCGGAACAAGTGGCAGGAATCGCGCTAGGCCTTGCCGGAAGCGATCGGCCGGAGGATAAAAGACGCGTTAAAGAGCATCTGGCGGCGGAGTTGCCGTCCCATGCCGAGATAGCCGTTTACAACGACGCCGTGACAGCGTTAGCGGCCGGAACCTTCGGCGAGAAGGGCATGGTGCTGATCTCGGGCACCGGCTCGATTTGCTGCGGCTTCGATCCCGCCACGGGAAAATACGTGCGGGCAGGCGGATGGGGATATTTGTTCGGCGACGAGGGAAGCGGCTTCGACCTCGGAAAAAAAGCCCTGCAAGCCGTCATGAAAGCTTTCGACGGTCGGGCCGAAGCGACGCTGCTTACGAATAAAATCTTGGCCAGGTTTGGGCTGGAGCGTCCAGACCAGTTGATTACCGCCATCTACGAAGAGGAGAATGCGCGGTCGACGATCGCTTCGCTCGCCCCGGTACTTTTCGAGGCCGTGCGGGAAGGCGACGAGCAGGCCCGGCGCATCGCGGAAGAGGCCGCGCGGGATTTGGCTTCTCTGGCCGCATCGGTCTTTGCCGAACTCGCCTCCGATGCGGCGGGCTTGCCGCTGATCGTCAGCGGCGGCGTGTTCCGGGAGCCTTATTTCCTTCGGCTGTTCGAAGAGCAGCAGCAGATTCGCGCGCCGGGACTCGCGGTCCGCCCTTTGGACGTGGCTCCCGTAGCGGGAAGCTATTACATGGCTGTAAAGCAGGCGGGCATCGTCGTGTCGCCCGACATGATCGAACGAGTACGACAACATTGCGGAATAGAAGGGGAATGCAGCGATGAAACGACCACAACCCGTTAACGATACGCCGATAACCGAACAGGCCAATGAGCGCTCCCGTCATTTGGACCGTTTGACCGTCCGGGAAATCGTTGAATTGATGAACGAAGAGGACCGGACCGTGGCTGCGTCCGTAAGCCGGGCGCTTCCCGAAATCGCCGCGGCGATCGAGGAGATTGTCGGGTTCATTGAAAACGGGGGACGATTATTTTATATCGGGGCGGGAACGAGCGGACGTCTGGGCATATTGGACGCTTCCGAATGTCCGCCGACGTTCGGGGTTTCTCCGGAGCTGGTCGTCGGCGTGATCGCCGGAGGCGAGGGGGCCATTACGCGATCGATCGAAAATGCGGAGGACGATGCCGACGCGGGACGCGGCGAGGCGGCTCGGCGGGTCACGCCGCGAGACGCGGTCGTCGGAATCGCCGCGAGCGGTCGCACCCCGTTCGTCATCGGAGCTCTGCAAGAAGCTTCGCGCATCGGAGCGCTGACGGTAAGCCTGAGCTGCAACAAAGGCGCGCCGATGAGCAGGGAAGCGCGGTATCCGATCGAAATTCCGGTCGGTCCGGAAATCGTAACCGGCTCGACGCGATTGAAGGCCGGTACCGCGACCAAAATGGTGCTGAACATGATCACGACGACTCTGATGATTCGTCTCGGCAAAGTTTACGGCAATTTAATGGTTAACGTTCAGGCGACGAATTCGAAGCTGAGGGAGCGCGTTGTCCGCATCGTGCAGAAGGGAACGGACCGCGACGAAGAAACGGCAAGGGCGTATGCCGAATTCGCCGGAGGAGACGCCCGGGTGGCGATTTTGATGCTGAAATACAACGTCGGAGCCGGGGAAGCGGCCCGGGCGCTGGAGGAATCGGGCGGCCATTTCGGAAAGGCGATCGAGCGGCTGGGCCGGTAGAGAGAAAGGGGGGAATTCGGGCATGACGGCCGGCACGGGAAGCGTTTGGGAACTTTCGCAGGCGGATTTGGCGATTCGCATGATACTTGCCGCCGCGTTGGGGGGCTTGATCGGAATCGAACGGGAGTGGAGCAACCATGCGGCCGGCTTCCGCACCCATATATTGGTTTGCCTCGGCTCGGCGACGATCATGCTGATGTCGCTCTACGGGTTTTCGCAATTCGTGAACGAACCGAACGTTCAGGTCGATCCGGCACGGCTGGCCGCCCAAGTGATCAGCGGAATCGGATTTCTCGGGGCTGGGGCCATTCTCCGCAACGGGGACGTCATCAAAGGGCTGACGACGGCCGCGTCGATCTGGACGGTAGCCGCCATCGGACTTTGCGTGGGGGCCGGATTTTTTACCGGCGCGCTAATTTGCACGTTCCTGGTCCTGGTCAGTTTGTACATGCTCAACAAATGGGAAAAGCGCCTCCTGAGGCATCGCAGATTTTGCTCGGTAGAGATCACGGTCTCGAACGATCACGGATCGCTGGGAGCGATTGCATCCGTATTCATGGAGCGACGCATGCAAATTTCCGCCCTGAAAATCAATCCGGTCTCCGGAGGGACCGGCAACGAGCGGGAATTAAGGTTGGAAATCAAGCTGAAAAGCGTCCGGCAGGATGCGCTAGTGGAAGCCGTCGAGGAAATCGGCATGCTGGACGTCGTCAAAAAGATCGAAACGGCCGGCCTGAACGCGGCCGAAGCCAAGCGCGCCGGATAGGGCGGGCTCGGGCCGGGCCGACGCTCAAGCAAGAACGTAACGGGGCGCTGCCGGAACGGCCGTCCCGGACTGCCGGAAAAACGGGGCTAAACCGAAATTCCAAAAGCCGATCACATGCTGAAAACGCCTTCGAGGCGTTTTTTTTATGGAAAACCGACTCGGCTCGGAATCCGATTCGCCGGCCGCGGCTTAGTACAGATGCCGTTGCGCATGGACACGTTACACATACAATGTCATGTGCATACCGTTGCCCGAGTCGGGGGTGAGAGGGTTGGCTGGAAAAAGGGGCAACATCCGTCCGAAACGAAGGCCGGTCAGGAAAACCGGAGGCTACGCTTCTCGCGGGAAGCGGCCCGCAAGCGAAGAGGGGGCGGCGGGGAAGCCCGCCGTTTCGGTCATCATTCCCGTCATGAACGAAAAGCGGAGGCTGGCTCGCGTCATTCGGGAAGCGTTTCGCATCCGTCCCCGAACCGAAGTGATCGCGGTCGTCAACGGTTCGACCGACGGTTCGCTGGACATCGCCCGCAACAGCGGGGCGAGGGTCATCGTTTTCGACCGGCCGTTAGGCCACGATGTCGGGCGGTCGGTAGGAGCGATGGAGGCGCAGGGCCGGGTTCTTCTTTTTATCGACGCCGACATGGTGATTCCCGCAGCGCAGCTCCGGACGTTCGTCGAGGCGGTGGAACGGGGAGTGGACGTGGCGTTGAACGACTATTCGGGCCCGACGGACCGAGCGACCGTGCACAGCGTCGTTTTGGCGAAGCACGCGCTCAACGGGCTGCTCGGGCGCAAGGATTTGCGCGGCGCCTCGATGACGGCCGTGCCTCACGCGATCAGCCGCAAGGCGCTGGAAACGGTCGGCGCCGCCGCGCTCGCGGTGCCGCCGCTCGCCCATGCGATGGCCGTTCACGGGAAGCTTTCGGTCGAGCGCGTCAAACACGTCAACGTGGGCCGGCTGAACCCGCTGCGCATTCGAAGGGAACGCACGAACTCCTTGGAGCCGCTCATCGTCGGCGATCATCTCGAAGCGATCGATTGGCTGATGCGGAACACCGACGGCCGGGGAGGGTGCGGGGAAGACGACCGCAAGCGATGGATGGTGAGATAACGTGAAGGCAAGAGCCCGCAAGTCATTGGCAGCATCGTCCGGAAAACCGAAAACCGGCCGCGCGGCCGGCAAACCCTTCGCGAAGACGTCGTCCCGCTCCGGGCTTGCCGGAAAAAGGGGCGCCCGGGGAGCCCGCAAACGGCCCGGCGGCCTTCGCGCGGCGAAGCGCCGGGACGGCAGCCGGCGAACGCATGCGGCCGGAAGCGTCCGGCGGCGAAAGCCGCCGAAGCGGTCGGCGCTTCTCGCCGGGCTTTGGAAGGAGGGCCGGGACGACGGAGCGGATTGGCGAGCCGGGCATCCCGAGGCCGCCGACGTTGCCATGAACGAAGCCGTTCGAAAAACGTGGATGCAAAAGCTGCAAGAACATGCGAACCTGCCGAAACTGGACGGCAAGGCGATATGGGAAAGAGCGAAGGCGTATGCCGAAGGCTTTGCGGCCGGAGCGGGAATGGCCCCCTCGCGGGTTCCGCTGCCGTTGTCGCGGAGCGCCGGCGCGGTCGTTTACGCGAACGCGAACCCGGATGCTTTGCGTTCCGTGCTCAAGGAGCTGGCCCGCCTGCCGCTGGCCGAAATCGTCGTCGTGCTCGGGAGTCCTTCGGAACGACTGCTCGAGGCGGCCCGAAGCGGCGGCACCGCCACGATCGCCTGCTTGCCCGAAGACGTTCATCCCGACATTGGACGGGCACTGGGCGCCAAACTAACCGATGCGGATCTGCTTCTGATCGCCGACGGCGAACAGAAGGCCGAAGCGTCGGAGCTGGCCCGGTTGCTGTGGGCGGTCGACGGGCGGTTGGACGTCGCGTTGAACGACCGTTCCGCTTTTTTGGGCCTGTTTCATAAACGAAGCGACGTGGAACGGTTTCACGAATTTTTGAATGTCACGTTAAACAGACCGGATCTTCAAATGAACACGATGGCCGCGCTGCCGCTCGCCATGACCCGCAAAGCGTTGGAAACGCTTGGAGCCGCGGAGCTGTCCGTGCCCGTCAAAGCGCATGCCAAAGCGCTGCAGCGGGGCCTTGCCGTCGGCACGGCCGCCGCGGTCGATTGGCGTCCGCCGGCCATGCCAAACCGGGATCGCATAGCCCGAGGGGACCACCTCGAGGCTTGGAAGATGGCGTTTGCGGAAGCGGGTTTTCGGCTTCGTTTCCCCGACAAGGCGCGCAATCGAAAGGCTGCGAAAGGAGCGGTCGGCTAATGCGCGCATCGATTATTATCCCGACATTCGACAGGCTCGATTTGCTGCAGGCTTGCGTCGCTTCCATTCGGGAGCATACGGAAAGCGAGTACGAGATCGTCGTCGTCGACAACGGATCCCGCGACGGGACGATCGACTGGTGCGCCGCCGAGAAGCTGGCGTTCGTCTCACTGCCCGCAAACGCCGGTTTTCCGACCGCATGCAACAAAGGGCTGCGTCTTGCGACGGGAGATACGCTCGTTCTGCTTAACAACGATACGATCGTGACGGCCCGCTGGCTGGACAATTTGCTGGCCGCGCTCTACAGCTCGCCGAGTGTCGGAATGGTCGGCCCGGTCGCCAATTATTGCAGCGGGAAACAGCAGGTCAAGTATTCTTACGATAGCTTTGAGGAATTTCAGCGAATCGCGGCGGAAGTCAACCGCTCGAATCCGGAAAAATGGACAAAAACCGACCGGCTCGTCGGTTTTTGCCTGGCGTTTCGCCGAGAGGTAATGGAGCGGATCGGACTGCTCGACGAACGGTTCGCTCCGGGGCATTTCGAAGACGACGATTATTGTTTGCGGGCCAGGCTGGAGAACTTCGAGCTGCTTATCTGCCGCGACTGCCTCATCCATCACGAAGGAAGCGCCAGCTTTAAAATGGACGCCGCGGCCCAGCGGCGGCTGATCGAACGAAATTATCGGCTCTTTCTGGAAAAATGGAAGATCGATCCGCATGTCTTCATTTAAATCGTCAGCTATGACGCGAGGAGGGCATTTCGTTGAAAGCAGTCATTCTGGCTGGCGGCACGGGTACAAGGTTAAAGCCGCTGACCTATTGGAACAACAAACACCTGCTTCCCGTAGGGACGTATCCGATGATCTGCCATGGAGTGGCTAAACTCCGCCAAGCCGGAATCCGGGACATCGTGCTCGTAACCGGCAGGGATGCGCTCGGCAATTTTGCGGATGTGCTCGGAAGCGGGAGAGATTGGGGAGTCTCGCTCATATACCGGGTTCAGGAGGAAGCGGGCGGGATCGCGCAGGCGCTCGAACTGGCGGAGCCCGTCATGAAGCCTGACGAGAAGTTCGCCGTTCTGCTCGGCGACAACCTTTTCGAGGAATCGCTGGCGCCTTACGCGGAGGCGTTCGAGAAACAGAGGGACGGGGCGATGGTGCTTCTCAAAAAAGTCGAAGACCCCAGGCGGTACGGCGTTCCGCTGCTGGATCGCGCTTCGAGCCGGATCGTGCATATCGACGAAAAGCCGGCCGTTCCGCAATCGTCCTATTGCGTCACCGGTCTGTATTTTTATTCGAGCGAAGTGTTCGAAATCATACGCCGCGTTCATCCGTCGCATCGGGGCGAACTGGAAATTACCGACGTGAACAACGTATTTGCCGGGGAACGAAAATTGCATTACCGCATTTTGGACGGCTGGTGGACGGATGCGGGAACGTTCGAGTCGTTGGAGGAAGCCGGGCGAAGATTGAAAGGAACGCTCCCTTGAGCGCCCGTTTGGCGGTCCGGGCGGGAGCGGGCAGGCTTGCGTCCCGCGCCTCCGGACCGAGAAAAGGAAAAAGATCGAGACGCGCCCGCAAAATAAGGCCGATCCGGACCGGCCGCCGCAAGCTGCACGGAACCGCGACGCCGCGTCCGGGACGGCCGGAGCGGAACGGAAGCAATCGGGTCGACGTTTTGCCGGATGCTTACGACGAAGGCGTCTACGACGGCGGCGAGGCGCTGCTGGAAGCGAGGCTGCCTGCGGATCGCGTTTACCCGGATTTGACGCTGGACGACGTGCTGGCCGCCGGGATCGCGGCGCTTAAGCCGAGCGGCATTCCGTTGCTCGGTCCGGCGGCGGTCTACGACGAGCTGGAAAGGGCGCTTGACGAAGGCATTCCTTATTCGCTGGTCCGTCTGGGGGACGGGGAATTGCTGACGATGGCGCAAGGCACGGTGCTTTCGGCGACCGAAGTTTCCCGGCAAGGCCCGTTTCTGGCCTATGCGGGAGTAAACGTGCCGGATATAAAGGCCAGGGACGTACTTACCGCCGCCGTCCAAGCGGCTTCCGTCATCGGAATCCCCCTTTCGCGAAAACCGACGTTCCAGCCGCTTTTATTCAAGGTATGGAGGGCGCTCGGCATCGATTGGGAACGCATCCGGCTGACGACCTCGACGATCAATTACGCACTGGAAGAAGGAGACTATTGGCCGAAGCTGATGGCCGGCCGCCGCGTCCTGGTCGTCGGCAACGCGGCGGCGCCGCTGGCGCGGGTGCTCGGCAATCGAGGAGTCCGCATCGCCGCCGCGGTCGGCCCTGTTAGAGGGATAAGCGACTGGGAACGGGTCGCCGAAGAGGCGTCGGGACATCCGTTCGATCTGGCGCTCGTGTCGGCCGGAATCGCGGCCGTTCCGATTTGCGTGCGACTGGTCGAACGAACCGGCAAAGCGGCCGTCGATTTCGGCCATTTGGCCGATCGGATGGCCGGGTTGGAATATCAGCCGAAAATCCGGCGGTAAAGCGAAAGGCTCGCCATCAATTTCAGAAAGAGGTGCATCGGCATGGGCTTGGCAAAAAGGCCGGCTCGCAGCCGGCGTTCGCGTCGCCCGCCCCGTTCCGACCCCGCCCGGAGAAAAAGCGGGGGAAAAGCGCCGAGCAGACGAACGCCGGCGAGGCCGGGAGAATGGTACGATCGCGGTTATCAAGAAGGGTACCGGGAGGGCGTCCAAGTCGGACTGCAAAGATTCCATGAGGGGTTCGAAGGAACCAGCATCATTATTCCGACTTACAACCAGCTGGCCCTGCTAAAGGAATGCATTCGCAGCATTATGGACAATACGAATGTACCTTACGAGATTATCGTCGTGGACAATGCCTCTGCCGACGGAACGGCCGCCTATCTTCGGAGTCTGGGCGGCCAGGTCCGCTTCCGGGCGCTGGACGCGAACCGCGGCTTCGCCGGCGCGATCAACGTCGGCCTGATGATGGCCAAAGGCAGCACCCTTTTGCTGCTGAACAACGATACGCTCGTCACCGAGCGGTGGCTGGACAACATGCTGGCCTGCCTGAACAGCGACGAACGCATCGGCATGGTGGGACCGGTTTCCAATTGCGTGAGCGGCGACCAGCAAATAACGGTTCCGTACGATCACATCGGCGACATGCCTCGGTTCGCCGCCGCCTTCAACCGTTCCGACGCTTCTCGCTGGCGCCGCACCGACCGGCTTGTCGGCTTCTGCCTTTTGTTCCGCCGCGAGCTGTTCGAGCAGATCGGGTACTTCGACGAGGGCTTCGAATTGGGAAATTTCGAGGACGACGATTACGGCATTCGGGTTCGGCTGCTTGGCCGCAATCTCGTCGTAGCGGAGGATACGTTCATCCACCATTTCGGCAGCGTCAGCCTTCGCGCGATCGGCGAGCAATTCGCCCGCATCAACGATCGGAATCACCTCTATTTTAATGAAAAATGGCAGCACCCTTACGAGTGGATCCATCGGGTTTTGAAGCTGTCTCCGTCCGTGTCCGAGCCGCTTGCGGATATGTCGCTGCTGTATCCCGAACGGATTGCCGTTCAAGGCATCGGCGCCGCCGTATATTGGGTGGAGGACGGAATGCGGCACTCCGTGGAGGGGGAGCTGTCGCTTCCCGTGACCCGGATTTCGCAAATCGATTTGAAGCGCTGGCCTATCGGCGGCAAAATAAGCGGAGAGGAAGCGTCCGCGCGCTGGTTCGGAGAAGCGACAGGCGTAGTCATGCTGCCGGACGGGACGCTTTTTTACCGGGAAGCCGATCGCTTGCGGCGAATCGTTAGTTTGGCCGCCATGCAGGCGTGGCACCTTCATCTGAAAAAAATCGACGTCATGCAGCCGGAGGAGGCGGCCCGCTGGGCGGAGGGATTGCCGATCGTCGCGCCTCCCGTTTTGCGGCAGCGGCTTTGAAACGCGCGAAGATACCTCCGGCGCATCATAGCCGCGGCTGCCGGCCATATGCGGGCGCCCTGCCGTCGGCTTGAGCGCCGGGCCGCCGTTCGGCCGAAAACCGATGCGTTTTCGCCGCCGGCGGCTTTTGTGTCGGGAACGGTTGCGGGCACCGGAGGGCGTTGCTCGGGTAGTGGAACCGGTTGGATCGTTTCTTGACGGCGTGAGAGTGGACAAGCCATATGCTCGGGCGAACGATTTTCGGACGGGCGAAGCCGCGTCTTCTTCGGCGCAACATGTGGCAAGGAAAGCGAAAAGGCATATGCTGTAAAGACTCGGCAGTTTGCCAGCAAAGGACGGTGGCTAAGGCCGCATGCAGGACTTAATGACGGAAATCGTCGTCCATTTATCCCAGTCCCACCAGCAAATGGCGAGGATGCTCGACGCCAAGCGGCACGTGACGGTTCGAATGGCGCATCTGGTGCAGGCGCTGCCGGATGAAATGCCGCAATTCGAAGGCCTGGACGGTCTGGCGGACAGTTCGTCCAAGGTCACCAAAAGCGTCATTTCTTACGTGAATTCCATTGCGGACTTGCAGGAGGCGGTGGCGGACAGCCTGACTCAAATCGTAAAAGCGACCAGTTCCCCGGATGAGGAATAAAACGTCCGCCGCATAGCGGACTTTTGCGCGGAGAGCGGCGACAGAAGGGAGGGGCGAAAAAATGACTCGCGAAGACGCGTATAGAGTAACTCTCGACGCGCTGGCCAAGCTGCATTGGAACATGGCGATGATGTTGGAAGCGAAGGCGTCCGAGGCGGAGAAGGTGCGCAACTGGGTGCTTAACCACATGACTCCCGATAAATATGAAGAACAGACGGAACAGTTGTCCACGTCCCTTCAATTCCACAAGCAAAATGTCGAATTGATCGACGGATTGACCAAGCTTTGCAACGGCCTGAACCGCAATATGAAAGCCATCCTCGAACCGGAGGAGGACGACGACGGCGGCGGAGGGCTGATGGGCGGCGGAGGGTTAATGGGCGGATTCGACTTCGGAGACGGGGAAGGATGAACCGGGAACAGGCATGGGAGGTAAAGCTGTCTTTGCTCGCATCCATCGCCCGCAGCCAGGAGGCGCTCGCCCGGATATTGGAAAGCGTGGCCGACGTCACGGAAGGCAGCTCCGGTTCCGCCGCGGTACTGAGAGAGCATGTCCGGGTCATTTCCAATATGCAAAGAGCGTTGCTCGGGACGGCGGCCGGCGGCACCTGGGCGCCTCCCGTGCGGGGCGAAGCCGCCGCTCCTTGGCTGAACGAGAGGCTGGTCCCGCATAACCTCCGCAGGCGAAATACGGGAGGGATGCCGCAATGAAGCCGCGCTTCAGGCGGGGGTCCCGTCCCGCGGGCAAAACGAGGACGGGCGCCCGGGGAAAAAAGCGGACGAACAGCCCGTCCCCGGCAAAGAAGAGGGGGGCGGCCGGAAGTCGGACGCGCAGGCGCAGGGGGCGAACGGCCGGAAACGTCAGACCGCCGCTTCTTCACGGGAGCGGTTCGGCCTACCGCGAGGGCTACCACGCCGGCTTTGCCCAAGGCTTCGAAGACGGGCATCAATTGGCCTACGAGCAGCAACTATGAATGGGGGGGAGCCGACTGAAACGCAAAGGACATTCGCGGACGGCGGCCAAGCGAAGACGCGCCGGACTCGGAAGAAAGGGCGCCGCGAGGCGGAGCGGACGGAAGGCGGGCAACCCCGGCCGGAAACGAAGAAAAACAGGACCCGCTCGCCGGCGCGGCCGGGTTTTGCGCAAACGATCTGCCGCCCCGAGGAAGGCTGCCGCGGGAGGACAGACGTATCGGCAAGGATTTGACGAAGCGTACGAACAAGGGTTTCAAGCCGGGTTTGCACAGGGGCTTGAGGAAGGCGGCAAGCTCGAATTTTAAACCGCATACGGGTTTTCGGCAGTCGTCTTCCCGAGTAGGGAGGGCGGCTTTTTCTTTTTTCGATTTACGCACTTGCGGACGGGTAACTATCCATGTCCGACTCAGGGAGGGCGCATATATTGATGTTGGGTGATCGTGGACGACTAGGCGGTAGAACGCGAAGGAGGAATGGATTTGGCAGTCATCCGCAATCGCGCGAAGATCGGCGGGAAAGTCCGGACCGGGCAAAAATCGGGAACGGCATCCGCGTATGCCGCCGGACAAAGGTCGGGTCTGGCGCTCGGGTTCGCCCATGGTCGCTGGCAGGGACTGTGCGAGGCCGTCATCCAAAAATCGGCCGGCGCGCTTCCGCGCCGGGCGGCGACCGTACTGTTCGTAACGTCGGGCAAAGGCTTCCCGTACAGCCCTCTGGACGAAGCCGTGCAGCTTTCGCTTCTTGGGTTGGCGGAGCGGGTCATCGTAGCTTCCCCCAAGGACGATGTCGCCGGACTCGCCGCGGCGGAACGCCCTGATTTGGTGCTGGTGCTGGAAGGCATGGAATTTCCGCCGGAGCAGGTAGCCTCCATACGCTTGAACGGCATCCGGACCGCGATCTGGTTCACCGACGATCCTTATTACACGGACATTACGAGCGGACTCGCTCCTTGCTACGACTACGTATTCACGCTGGAAAACAATTGCGTGCCTTATTACCAGCAGTTGGGCTGTCCCCGGGTTCATTACCTTCCGCTCGGAGTGTTTCCCGAGTATTTCCGACCGCGCAATCCGCAGCTGTCGCTTCGCGGCGACGTCTGCTTTATCGGCAGCGCGTACTGGAATCGGGTCGACTTTTTTTCAAGGCTGCTTCCTTATATCGAGCATCGGTCTTTTCATTTGTCGGGAATCTGGTGGGACCGCCTTCCCGAATACAAGCGGTGGAAGGATCGGATTCAATTGGACCGCTGGATGACCCCGCTGGAAACGGCGGAGCACTACAACGCCTTCAGCATCGTGATCAACGTGCACAGATCGCATGACGACGAAACGTTCAATCGCAACGGCGCCAAAATCGTGGCCCAGTCGCCGAACCCCCGCGTATTCGAAATTTCCGCCTGCGGCACGCTGCAAATCGTCGATCAACGAAGCGATTTGCCCTTGTATTACAAGCCGGGAGAAGAAATCGTCACTTACGATACGCCCGAGGATCTGGCGGCCAAAGTCGAGTATTACCTGAATCACGAGGAAGAACGGCAACTGTTAGCCTTGAGGGCTTTGCGCCGCACGATGAGGGACCACACGTACGCGAACCGGCTGCATCAATTGCTGGAAATCGCTTTGGCTCCGTAACGCAGAAACCGTAATCGGATAAAAGCGGAACAGCCGCATGGAGAAGGAGGAGGGCGGCATGCAAGCAGTCACCGTTCGGCCGAAGCTGGTCATTTTTTCCCATTTGTGCAACGACGTTCACGCCACGGGCGCGGAAAAGCTTTTGCTCGCCTTTTTGAAGGAAATGCGGCATTTTTTCGAATGCTTGCTTGTCGTTCCGCAAGAAGGGGCCATCGCCAGAGCCGCGTTGCGCGAAGGGATCGAGTCGGCAACGCTCCCTATTCCGCTATGTCCGGCAGTGCAAGACGGTTCGCCGCAGCTCGACCGGGAATTGGAGTCGCTTCGGACCGATCCGGTTTGGGAGCGGATTATCGATCTTTTGCAGCGGGAGCAGCCTTCTTATGTATGGGTGAACACGTGCGCGCATCCCCTGCCCGCAATCGCGGCGAAGGCGCTCGGAATTCCCGTTGTGTGGGCGCTGATGGAAACGATCGCCGAAGACGGTCCGCGCAGGGCTCAGGCCGCGGCGCTGATCAACACTTACAGCGATCTGATCGTCGGCATTTCGGAGACGGTGCTGGCTCCGTTCAGCCGCAAGACGCTGCTCTCGAAGACGGTCGTGCTGCCGCCTTTCGTAAGCTTGAGGGAGGCGGAGCCGGAAAGCTGGTTCTCCCATCGATTTAACGTGCGCAGGAGCAACGGGTGGGGGGAATACCATCGGGTCGCGGGCTTCGTGGCGGCCGGCCTGCACCCGTCCAAAGGGCTGAAAGAGTTCGTCGAAGCGATGATCCCGCTGGCGCTGAGAGATCCGATGATCCGAATGCTGATCGTCGGCAACGGCGCCGACGAGGAATTCGTCCACTCCTGCATCGAGCTCGCGCGCGGGGCGGGGCTCGGCAACCGGATCGGGTGGGTGCGGTACGCGGAAAAAATCGAGACGATCTATCCGGCGATGGACGTGTTGGTCGTGCCCAGTCTCGTCAAGGAAGGCTTCGGCATGACCGCGGCCGAAGGCATGCTGTTCGGCAAGCCGGTCGTCGCGTTCGCTTCCGGAGGCCTGACCGAGCTGATGCAGGCTACCGGCAACGGCGAATTTTTGGTCGCCCCGGGAGACGTTCCCGGGCTCGCCGCCGCGGCAGGCGGTTTGCTGGCCAGCGACGAGTGGCGCTTTACGGTCGGCGGGCGGAATATGCAGGCGGTGCAGCAAGCGTATGGACTTGAAGCGTTCCAAGCGAAGCTGGCCAAGCTCATCCAGAAGCTTCCCGATCCGGTCGAACAGCTCGCCGGTCTCGTTCGGGGCATGGGCCCTACCGTTTATTGGCTCGAAAACGGCCGAAAACGGCCGTTTCCTTCGCCGGAGTCGCTATTGGCCGCGGGGTTTCGGTTCGAGGACGTGCGTTATATTTTGGAAGAGAAGCTCGTCTTGATTCCGCCCGGCTTGCCGATGGAGGAACCGGAGACGGACGAAGCTCCCCCTCGAAGAAGACGCCGGCGCAAACGCCGAAGACGGATGCGGGCCAAACGAAGCGCGGTCAAAACGAGGAAACGCCGCGCCCGCAACCGTTCGCGCGGGTAAGTTCCGTTTCGCACGAAGCAGCAGTCTACTTTCGGCTCGGGGGGAGATACGATGTTCGCGGGGCAGCGTATTTTGATCACCGGAGGAACCGGTTCCTGGGGACGGGAACTCGCGCGGCAGTTGCTCGATCGGTCTCCGGAGGAAATCATCGTTTATTCGCGCAACGAGTCCGGCCAGGTGGCGATGGATCGGGAGCTCCGCGACTCGCGGGTTTCGTACCGCATCGGCGACGTGCGCGATCGCAAGGCGCTTACCCAAGCGTGCAAAGGGGTCGATCTGATTTTTCACCTGGCCGCCCTGAAGCATGTGCCGGTATGCGAGAATCATCCGTACGAAGCGCTCAAAACGAATGTGCTCGGCACGCAAAACGTCATCGAGGCCGCGTTGGAGAACGGCGTGAAAAAGGTCGTGAACGTTTCGTCGGACAAAGCGGCCAGCCCGTCCGGTTTTTACGGCATGACGAAAGCGATCGGCGAAAAACTGATCGTCTATGCCAACCTGCTCGATGGCAACACCAAATTTATCTCCGTGCGCGGGGGCAATGTGCTCGGAACGGCCGGAAGCGTCTTGAGCTTGTTCATGAACCAAATCGCGAAAGGGGAGCCGATCGGCATTACGCATCCGGCCATGACCCGGTTTTTTCTGACGCTTGCGGATACGGTCCGGTTTTTGATCGGGGCGGCGTCCGAAGGCGAAGGCGGGGAAATATACGTCATGAAGGCGCCCGCATGCCGCATCGCCGATTTGGCGGAAGTGTTGATGGAAGAGGCCGGAAAGCGGGTTGACGTCGTGGAAACGGGGGTCCGGCCGGGCGAGAAGCTCCACGAAACGCTATTGACGGAGCAAGAATCCGCGACTGCGATCGCGTACGACGATCGTTATTTGATTCTTTTGCCGACGATCGACATCCCCGG
The DNA here is from genome assembly GCF_900169535.1 of Cohnella massiliensis. Lineage (NCBI taxonomy): Bacteria > Bacillati > Bacillota > Bacilli > Caryophanales > Paenibacillaceae > Cohnella > Cohnella massiliensis. Next base: position 35,007 of record NZ_LT821258.1, on the reverse strand, counting down.
CCTCAAACCGCGTTATTCGGGCTTTGCCGGCATCGGGAGCGGAGGCATCCGTTCCGACCGGCCGACGATCGGCAAGGCGGACATTCGCCGCTTGCTGGAACGCGGCGGGCTTCTTTCGCGGCCCGGCTAGCATCTGTCCGACTCGCGCCGGCCAGATGCTGTGCGGCCTGCCGGACCGAGCTTCACTCCAGCGTCCAGTCCAGCACCAACCCCGCTTGCGCAAGGCCGGATCCGAATCCGTAAAGGGCGATGCGCTCCCCTTTCTTCAACTTGCCTTCCTTAACGGCAAGATCGAGAGCGAGAGGAATGGATGCCGCCGAGGTGTTGCCGTAAGGACCGACGCTGTGCAGCGAGCGTTCGAAGGGGAAGCCGAGCCGCTCGCAAATCGCTTCGATCATGCGCAAGTTGGCGCTGTGGGGAACGAACCAGTCCAGATCGGCGATCGACAGGTTCGCCTTTTCCAGCATGTTCTTCATACCGTCCGGGATGGTCGAAACCGCCCATTTATACACTTCCCTGCCGTTTTGCCCGATTTTTCCCCCTTCTTCCGCAGGCTGCCCGTCGAGCTCCGACGCCAGTCCTCCGGCCATTACATAAGAACCGCCTTTCCCGTCCGTGACCGCGTAGGATCCCAGCATCGCTCCTTTCTCCGCCCGCTCAAGAAGAACGGCTCCCGCTCCGTCGCCGAATAATATGCAGGTGGACCGGTCGGCGTAATTCGTGATCTTGGATAACGTTTCCGTCCCGACGACGACGATTTTGCGATAAGCGCCGGAAAGAATAAGGCCGTTGGCCGCTTGCATCGCGGAAACGAAGCCGGCGCAGGCGGCGTTCAAATCGAAGGCGAGCGCGCGTCGGATGCCAAACGCCTGCTGCACTCTCGAGGCGACGGAAGGAAAAAGAAAATCGGGCGTGGTCGTGGCGACGATAACCGCGTCGATATCCGTCGAATCCGTCGGATAACGTTCGAGCAAATCGCGCACGGCTTCGATGGCCAGATGGCTGGAAAATTCGCGCGGTCCGGCGATTCTGCGTTCGCGGATTCCCGTCCGGCGAACGATCCATTCGTCGTTCGTGTCGACGATTTGCGACAAATCGTCGTTCGTCAGCCGTTTTTCCGGTACGTAGCTGCCGATGCCTGTCATTTCCGCTTGCGAATAAAAGGAGCCCGGATTCGGCCGATCGTTCATTTTCTTCGCCCTCCATTTGGCTTGATTATAGAACTTGATTCTAATACCTGGTACTAATTTTAATTCTTGTTTCCATACTAGGTCGAAAATGTTCCGCTGTCAAGGCGAATGCAGAAGCATATTCAGCGTGCCCGGAGGCCAACCTAACGATGCGGCGGGAACAGCCGAAAACCGATTAAAGGAGGAGTTCGATGCGCAAGGGATTAGCCGCCTCGACGCTTGTTTTATCGGCGGCTTTGGCGTTGTCCGGCTGTGCTGCCAATCAGGGGGATTTGGGCAATAAAAACATCCGCCCCAACAATGCGGGCAATATGAGAGGCCTGAACAACCGGTTCGCGAACGATCAGGCGAACGAAATGAACCGCATTCACGGCACGCAGCAAATGAACAACAACGTGGTCGGCCTTCACGGCAATACGAATATGGAACTGAGCGACGATATCGCGAACAAGCTCGCCGCGCTGCCGGAAATCAAATCGGCGTACGTGATGCTGACCGATCGCAACGCTTACGTTGCGATCACGGAGGAGACGAACGGCCGACAACGCGTCAAAGGCACTTATCGTTCTAATAACGGAACCGGCCGAACGAAAGGCATGGGAGCAGGCATGGCCGACCGCGGCGTCGGCATGAGCAATCCGAACAGCGTAACGCCCCGTTCGGCCGCTCCTTACCGCTCGGATTATTACAGCGTAGGAGACAACACGGGAACGACGGCGGGCGGAGGCACGCACGGCGGCTTTGGCCGCGGCGGAGCGAATAGCCGCGCCGGAACGAACGGCCGCGTCGGCGCGATGAGCGGCGATGCTTCCGACACGCTCAAAAACAAGGTCGGAGATTTGGTTAAAGGGATGTCGCCGACGACGGAAAACGTCTATGTATCGACGAATCCGGACTTTTTCGGCCGGATGGAGCGGATGGCGAACGACTTCCGCAACGGCAATCCGATTCAAGGCATGATTACCGAATTCAATACGCTCGTCGAGCGCATCTTCCCCGAACAATCCGGCATGAACGGAACGTCCCGGGCTCAGACGGCGCCGAACTATATGCACCGCTAAGCGGGGCTTGGGCGGAAATCGAAAGTTGGCCGCGGCAGGGACGAGGGTCCCGCCGCTTTTTATCGTATAAAGGGGGGCAAACTTATGTTGGATTTTATCCAACGGGCGGCGTGAAAAACGAGAAAACTTCGAGATAGAGTGGATTTTATCCAATGAGGAACGGCCATTACGGCCGAAAGGCATGAAACGGTCTCGCCCCGTTGGACAAAATCCAACCAAGCCCGAGGATGTCGTAAAAAAGCCGGTTTAGATTGGACAAAATCCAACGAGGGACGAGGCAAAGCAGAGGAAAGGATGTCGGGGCAGAGCTGCGCCAGGCACGTGAATTTGTTCAGCATCAAAGTAAAAACCTTCTTTCCGCGCCGCCCTCACGGAGGACAACGAAAAAGAAGGCTTGCTGATCAGGAAAGCGGCGAAGGAAGGTCAAATTTTCAGTTCCCCGAGCTTAATCAGCTCGACAACCGCTTGCGAACGCCCTTTTACATTTAATTTCTGCATGACATTCGAAATATGATTCCGCACCGTTTTCTCACTGATAAACAATTGCTGGGCAATGTCGCGAGTCGTTTTGTCCTGCACTAACAGTTCAAAAACTTCGCGTTCCCGATTGGTGAGAAGGAATTTGCTTTTGTGATCGCTGCCTTTCAACGTGTGTCACCCCTCCTTGCCCGGGAATGGAAGTGATTACAAGGTCCAGGGATACAGTCAACTTTATCATATGAAAGCATGCGAACTCTGGTGCGGTAACCCGGTAATTTTGGGCGTACAGCCTCCGGAAAAGCGCCTTAGGCTTTCGTATTATGCAACGTCGCCCTTTATCGAGATACAGCACAATATATGTAGACGACGGAGGGCGCGCAACGTACAAACACCCATTTTTTCGACTTATGTATACCTTGTCCGACAAGAGAATCCGACAGCTTTTTCGGCCAGGCCCGGCTATAATCGACTCATATCGGCGGTTTAATTCACATTGATCACGCGGGGAGGAAGAAACGTGCTGCTTCAAACGCTGGAGAAGGCGCTGCGCGACAAATCCGAGATGTACGGGTTAACGGCGCGGGAGAAGGAAATTTTGAATTATTGGGTTCAGGATCTCGACTACAAGGAAATCGCGCTCAAGCTCGGCATCAGCAAAAATACCGTCAAAGTCCACATTTCCCGGATTAACCTCAAGCTTCAGGTCAATTCCAAAGCGTCCCTTATTTTGAAGCTGATCGGGGCCTGACGGACGGCCGATCGCGCAGAAGCCCCAGGCGATTGGCGGGCTGCTCCGGTCACAGGCTAAACGGGCCGAGCGGAACAGCCCGCCCGACCGTTGTGCCCGGCACGGTCAAGGCGTCACTCTTTTTTCCACGGGGGATCCCCGTACTTGTGCCACCATCCGTTAATCTTATAGATGCACCAAGGAACGAAAACCGACAGCAAGGCATAAAACAGCTCGTTCAACGAGGGTATGCGGTCTCTCCAAAACTCCGACATGTACGGGCGCCTCCTTCGCTATTCCGCTTTCTGGATCGAACCGACGACATGCAGTCTTACTTTGGCCTCGACGCGAATCGTGCATCCGGAAAAAAGGTTTTCCCCCGAGTCCCAGTCGTCTTTGATTTGCTGCCAAACGCCGTAGTGCTCCCTGTAGAGATGCTTGCCGAACTCGAAAATGTCGGACCGGTACTCCTTCTGGGCTTTTTCGGCCACGATCCGGGTCAGGGATTCGATCTTTTCCTCGATCTTCTTCTCCGCTTCGGCGAGGACGGCCTTGTTCAGCAGCGACGCATTCAGGTGCGATTCGCCGATATTGCCGTCCGCCATGACGGAGACATGAAAGACGGGACGTCTCGGATCCGAGACGTCGGCCTCCAAGGTGCGCGCCACATGCTTCATTTCGAAAACGACGAACGCATCGTTCAGCTTGATTTCAAGAGCTCCTGCATTCAAGCTGCCGAGGATGAAATTCCGTCCCGTCGTTTCCGCCTCGTTCAGAAATCCGCGCAGCCGATGGTCGTGACCGTTAAACACCGCGGCTCCGCTGGTCGCGACGGCGTTCTCGGCGGCCAGGGCAATTTTCGGCACGGCAAAGCTCGTATCCTGCAGCAAAAAGGCGTGCACGTTCCCGATGTTGGTGGGCGGCGAGATCGACTCGCTTTTGTCCGGATTTTCCGACGTTTTCTCGATATAGCGAACGGGCAGCGCCTCGACCGGAGTCGTCGCCTCCAGCAATTGTCGAGCTTCTCCCTCAGCGATCATCACCTTGGCGGCTCTCCGCGTCTCCGAATCCCGAAAGAAGACATCCAGCACGTCGCCCAAATCGCCCCGCCTCGCCAGGCTTTCCGAGATGAGGATGATCCGGTTGTGCTCCAAATATGGCGATCGGCTAAAAACGTTGGACATCTGCCTTGCCGCCTTGAACACGGTATTGGCGGTTACGGAGAGATTGCTGTACGTTTTTCCGCCGGGCTTCGAAGCGCTGTCCGTGCTGTGCAAGGCGCTCGGGTTTGCGAACTGGAACGTAAGCATCACTTTGCCGTCGTCTCCCGCGTCCAACGCGGAGCCGACAACGAATCCGCGTTCCTCGATCTCGGTCCGGTCCCAGCATCCCGCCGCCAGCACGACGAGAACGGCCATTCCGCATGTCCGCAGCCATTTACGCATCCGGTTTCACCCGCCGCGCTTTGGCCGCGATCAGAAGGAAAGCGGGGAAAACCCAAGCGACGATGATGCCCAAATAGCTGATCCACTCGGAAAAAAGGCGGACTTCTTGCAGATTCGTCGGCTGCATCGCCACGAGAAACACAAATGGAGTCAGCAGAAAAATCAGGCTCATTCGGCTCGCCTTCGGGAACACCGACTGCAGCGCGATCAGCGTCACGTCGAAAGCCATGACCGCGGTGCAGTACAGGGACATGACCCAAACCGCGAAAAAAACCGATTCGAACCGCTCGAAAAAGCCGCCGGGCACTTCGACCTGCTTGGCCAGCTCCGCGAGCGGAAAAAGGGTGTTGGCGACGACCTCGGTGCTGAAGACGCCGACGACAAACAGAAAGACGAGCAAATAGACGAGAGTCGGCATCAGCATCCCGATGAATACGGCTTTTCCGAGTTTTTTCGGGCGGTTGACGAATAGGTTGTAGAACAGCAGGATCTCGAACCCGAGGAAAGAAAAGGCCGTTTCCTTGGCCGCAATCAGAAGCTTCGGGAAAGGCGTGACGAAAAACGGCTTCAGGCGTTCGTAATCGAAATCGCCGGCGCTCAACGCCAGGACGGCCGTCAAAATGAGCAGGATGATCGGAAAAAACAGCAGATTGAGCCGCAGCAGCGAAATGCTCGGGCCGGACACGCCGTAAACGAGCACCAGCAAAAACACGAAGCAAATCGCTTCCACCGGCGTGCGGTCGAACAAATACAGCTTCGATATGCTCGACACTCCGCGAACTTCGTAGCTTACGTACAAAAAGGTGTAAAAAGCGAACGACAGCGTCAGCACGTTGGCCGTCGGGCGATTGGTCAAGGACGCGGCGATATCGCGATAGCTTTGCTTCGGAAAGCGGACGGCCAATCGGGTCAGCATCCAGGCGAAGCCGATCGCGATCAGCCCGCCGAGCAAAATCGACACCCATCCGTCCGAGGAGTTCGTGGCCACGACGATCGAAGCGGGCAGCGTCAAAATGCCGAGGCCGATGACGACGTTGCTGACCGCATAAGACACTTCCTTGCTTCCGATTTCACGGTCGGCATACTCGAAGCTTTTCGTCAAGGTTCTCCCTCCTTGTCCGCCCGCACCGGATTTTTTGTCTGCATGAACCGGGGCCGGCCGGTCAGAAGCGTGATCGGAGCCCGGATGAACAGGTCCCGCCAGTCGCTCTTGAGCGTCGGCGCATAGGGAGCCGAATACGGAACGCCGAAGCTGTACAAGCGCAAAAGATGGATGCAAATCGTAATCATCGCAAGCACGATGCCGTAAAGCCCGAAAATGCTGGCGGCCAATATAACGGCGAACCGGAGAATGCGGAACGCGATTCCGACGCTGTAAGCCGGAATGGCAAAGGAGGAGATCGCCGTGATCGACACGATGATGACCATGACCGGACTGACGATGCCCGCCTGGACCGCGGCTTCGCCGATGACGAGGCCGCCGACGATCCCGATCGTCTGGCCGATCGGCTTGGGCAGCCGGATGCCGGCCTCGCGCAGCAGCTCGAACGTTCCTTCCATCAACAGCGCTTCGACGACGGCCGGAAACGGAACGCCCTCCCTTGTCGCCGCGATCGAAAAGGCGAGTTTGAAAGGGATCATTCCCTGGTGAAAAGAGATGAGCGCGACATAAAGAGCGGGCAGCAGCAGCGTAACGAGAACCGCGGCATACCGGAGCGTGCGGATCAGGGAACCGATGATCCACCTTTCGTAATAATCTTCGGGGGATTGGATCAGGGAAACGAGCGTCGTCGGCAGCAGGAGGACGAACGGCGTGCCTTCGAGCAGCAGGGCGACTTTGTCCGGTCTTTCCGTATGTAAAATTTGCGGAAACGGAGACAGAAAGCTGTCTTCGATCCATTGCTCGATCGTGCCCGATTCCGGAGCGGCGTCCACGTCGAGCGATTCCAGCCTGCGTTTGACTTCCTTGACGATTTCGGGGTGCGCGATGCCGTCGATATACGCGACCGCGAGCGTTTGCCGGGAACGCCGGCCGACGAGAACGGTGTCGAACGTCAGGTTGGGATCGCGAATTTGCTTGCGCACGAGCGTCATATTGGCGGATATGTTTTCGGTGAAGCCTTCCCTCGGGCCCCGGACCAGCGCTTCGGTTTTCGGTTCTTCGATCGCGCGTCCGGGCGGGTTGCGGCTTTTGATCAGGAGCGCCCGGTCTTCTCCGTCCAGCAGCAAGGCCGCGTCCCCCGCAAGGACGGCCGCAACGATTTCGTCCCATTCGTTCGTCCGTTTCAGGACGGGCAGGGAGATGAAGCGGGTCTCGATTTCGTCGAGCCATCCGCCGCTCCGATCCTGCAAAACCGATTCCCTTCCGCCGAGCTGCAGCGGCTGGACCAAATGCTTCTGAATCGCGTAAATATCGTTCAATCCGTCAAGCGTGATAATCGACGCGACCCGATGGCCGAATTGGACGTTTTGGATCGTTAAATCGCCCGATTCGCTGAGTTTTTGCCGGATAAATCGGAGATTTTGGCCTAGCGTCGTCGACAATAAGGGAGATTGTCCGCTGGTGTTCACGGCATCGGTGTCTCCTTCTCTGGCGGATTCGTCCCTTGTATGTATCTCCAAATGATCGAATAATAAACCTTTTAGCAAAATAAAAGAGGGTTGCGCGTTTATGCCTTAGCCGATCCGGATGTCGCCGCTTTCGGCCGCCGAACCGCTGCGATGCGGAAGACGGATGCGAAACGACGTCCCTTCCGCCGCAGTCGATTGCGCCTCGATCGTTCCGCGGTAATGCTTGACCCGTTCGAGCACGATCGACAGCCCGAGTCCGGAGTGGCCTCCGTTTTTCGTTGTATATCCGGGCGCAAACATCCGCTGCAGCTCGGATTCCGCGAGAATCCGTCCGGAGTTGCGCACCGCCAGCTCGATATGGTCGTCATGGCAGCGGATTTCAACATGGACGAGGCGTTCCGCTGGCTGCAGCGATTCGACTTCTTCGAACGCGTTATTGACGAGATTGCCGACGATTTTGACGACGTCGATCGTCCGGATCGCCGACCGGTCGTTCCACGTATCCGACAGTTCGAACGTAAAGCGGATATCGAGGCTGACGGCGACGGCGATTTTGGCTTTCAAAAAAGCGGCCAGCGGCGGAGAAGGATGGTGCACGATTTCGCTGACGTCGCGGATGTCGTGAACCAGATCGCCCATATAGTCTTTCAGGGCGGCGGTTTTGCCCAACTGAAGCATCGTATGCATGACCTGGACATGATTTAAAAAATCGTGCCGCTGGCCGCGAATCGACGTGAACATTCGGCCGATGTCCTCCACAAACACTTCCTGCGCCGCGCGGGCTTCTTCCCTGGCGCCGGAGAGCAGCCTCGCCACATAGACGAGGGAGACCAGGCTCATCAAGATCGCGGCGCAGACGAGAACCGAAACGATCAAGTCGCTTCCTTGCTGGTTGACGTGAAAAAAACGGGTGGTGCCGAGCAGGACGAATTGGAGCGCCGCGAGAACGACAAGCTTGCCGAGTCCGGTCCGCCAGCCGTCCACGATCTTCGCGAACATGCGTCTCGCCGTCTTCAAGCCCCGTTTGCGAAGGTAAGCGGCAAGAAGCCACAGCGCGATCAGCACGGGATACAGTCCCGCCGCCAGCAGCCACGGAGGGCCTTTTAAAATTTGTTCCCGGTCCGCCAGCCCGGAGATCGCCATGGCGATCTGGGCGAACAGCAAATCGGTCAAAATCGCCATCAGATGAACGCACGCATAAACGCCCAGTTTCTGCTTGAGCGGCACTTCGCGGAACAGAACGCCAAGCATGACGGCGTTGATGAGCATCGAATTAAGCAGATGCAGCTGAAACGGCAAAAAAAACAATAGCGAATCCGTGTAAACGGAGGTTGCGATCGTAAGCAGAATCAATTTGCGCAAGAGGCGTTCCGGCCTGTTTTCCAGCAGCGTGAAGCTGAAGAGCCAGACCATGAAGGTCTGCGGCCACGAGTACAAAAGATCGAGCTTGACGATATCCCAAAAAGTAGTCATTTGAAAAAGCGCTCCTGCCGTTGTTTCTTCCAGCTTCTACTTTACCTTTTTTCGCGGGCAATATCATAGTCTTTTTTTCCTATGGACGCGTTATGGTAAACTGGATAAAAACCGGATGCAAGGAGGAACCGCGATGACGGCTGGCGACGCGCCGGGCGGAGAACAGACGAAGCACGAGCAGCTGCTGCAGTATATACGCGACTTGCCGGTCGGAACCCGGATCTCGGTTCGCCGGATGGCAAAGGATCGCGACGTATCCGAAGGCACGGCGTACCGGGCGCTCAAGGAAGCGGAGCAGCTCGGCTACGTAAATACGAAGGAAAGAATCGGCACCGTGCGGGTCGACAAAAAGCGCCGCAACAGCCCGGATCAGCTTACGTTCGAGGAAGTGCTGGAGATCGTTCAGGGAAGCCTGCTCGGCGGGGAAGCGGGGCTCGGCAAATCGCTCCACAAATTCGTGATCGGGGCGATGGAGCTGGACGAGATGATGGGCTATATCGACGCGGGCAGCCTGCTGATCGTAGGCAACCGCCAAAACGCCCACCGCCTCGCGCTCGAGCACGGAGCGGGGGTGCTCGTGACCGGCGGCTTCGGCACGAGCGACGACGTCAAGGCGCTGGCGGACGAACGGCAGCTGCCGATTTTGACGAGCCGGCACGATACGTTTACGGTCGCGTCGATGATCAACCGGGCGATGTTCGACCGGCTCATCAAACGAAAAATCATGATGATCGGCGATATCGTGGAGCCGTCGGCAAGGACGCGTTCGCTGAAGCAATCGGCTTCGGTGGCGGATTTCGCGAAGCTGAGCGCCGAAACCGGGTTTACGAGATTTCCGGTGACGGACGAATGGAACCGCGCGGTCGGGATGATCACGGCCAAAGACGTGGCCGGCTCGCCCCCGGATCAGCCGCTCGACAAGCTCATGACGCGCAGGCCGATGACGGTGACGCTGACGACGCCGATCGCGGCCGCCGCCCACCAGATGGTATCGGAGGGACTGGAGCTGCTCCCGGTCGTCGACCGGCAGCGCAAGCTGATCGGCGTCATCAGCCGCACGGAGGTGCTCCGGTCGATGCAGTTCGGGGGACAGCAGGCGCAGCAGGGCGAAACGTTCGACGCCCTGATGTGGAGCGGATTTACGGAACGGAGGGACGAGGAGAACCGTCCGGTCTTCACGGGGATGGTCTCGCCGCAAATGTCCGGTCCGCTCGGCACGGTGTCCGAAGGCGTGCTCGCGGCGCTGATGCAGCAGGCCGCGGTCAAGGCGGCGAGCGATTTGCGCAAGCGGGAGCACGTGCTGGAAAGCATGACGACGTATTTTCTCCGTACCGTGCCCATCGATTCGACGATCGCCATCGTGCCGAGTATTATCGAATCCAGCCGCCGTCACATCATAATGGAGGTGCAGGTGCTGCACGAAGGGGACACGATGGCCAAAGCGATGCTTATCGCGCAGACGATCGGAGTTTCGTGAAAACCGAATGGTTGCGGATGCCCGCAAACAGGTTGAACAGCCCCATCAGCAGGAAAACGGCGCCGACGATGACGCGGACGGTCGAGCCGGTAAACAGAACCATCTGAACGAGCGCGAGAACGGAGAGCGTCAGCCCGATAAAGATGTTCGTCCGGGCCCCGTAAAGGCCGCGCAGCACCGGATCGGCATTCCGGCGGGAACGGTAGCTGTTGTAGACGGCAAGCACCGACAACACGACGACGGACAGGGAAAACGTCCATTGAAGCACGGATATTAACAACTCGAGCAACCCCTTAAACGTTTGTCCCCCACATTCTATCATAAAAAGACGGAGGCCGCTTCGGGCTATTTAAGCGTAGGGCGGGCTTCGATCCATACGGTCAGGACGCCGTCGGCGACCAGCATCGTCCTTATGCTGACGGCGTAATTTTTTCCTCCGACGTCCGTGTACCGCTTGCCCTCCAGAAGCGCCCGGGCCATTTGGGCTTCGGAGCCGATATCGTAGATTTTGCGACCGAGAAAAACGTTCAAATCCCCGTTTTTGCCGGAGAGCCTTTTCTTGAGCTCCGCTTCGGCCGCCCGGTCGAGCGGAGGGTCGTCCGGCCGTTCCTCGATATAGACGACGATGCTGCGGATGGACGTTTCCTTGCGCGTCGCCTGCAACTGCTGCTCGGTCAGGTGAAGCTGCTCTTTCAGCTCGAAATTGTCCGCGACGATCCGGTGCGTCTGGTCGAGCACCATGCCTTGATGGACGGCGGCCCCCAGGATCATGCCGCACAGCAGAAAAGCCGCGGCCTGCATCCCTTTGCGGTAACGGCTGAAATCCGGCACTCTCATCGGCCGCTCACCCCGCGTCCCGGCACATCCACTGGATGAGCTCCGTCGCCAGATGCGCGCCGAGGAAGGCGCATAAAATATAGCCGATCTGCTCGACGGCCGGAGACAAATAGCCTTTCATGACGTGCGATTCGATGACGCGGATCGGATCGATCGAGCCGCCGATGGCGACGACGACCGCCCATATTTTGATTCGGCCCGCGATGTCCAGCATCGTTTCGACGGGCGACCGCCACAGAAAAAAAGAAGCCATTCCCGCGAGCACGGCCGCGCCGAGCACGACGCCGAACGCGATGAAAAAATCCAGCGTCGCTTGCGCATAGATCCGGTTCATGTCCATTCCTCCCACTATCATCTATATGGGACGGGTCCGGCCGCTTATGATACAATGAAAAAAGGGAGTTTACGCGGAAAAGAAGGGATCGATATGTGCGAATTCGTTCATTTGCACGTTCACAGCGAATACAGCCTGCTCGACGGCGCCTCCCGCATCCGGGAGATGGCCGACCGGGCGGCGGAGCTCGGCATGAAGGCGCTGGCGCTGACGGACCACGGGGTTCTGTACGGCGCCATTCCATTCTACAAGGCGTGCCGGGAGCGCGGCATCAAGCCGATTATCGGCATGGAGGCGTATATAACGGCCGGTTCGCGCCACGAGAAAACGTCGCGCAAGGAACAGCCGATCTACCATTTGACGCTGCTCGCCAAAAACGGGACGGGCTACCGCAATCTGATGAAGCTGAGCACGATCGGCCATCTGGAAGGCTTTTATTACAAGCCCCGCATCGATTTCGAAGCGTTGTCGCGCCATGCGGAGGGACTGGTCTGTCTGAGCGGCTGCCTGAACGGCGAGCTGTCCCAGCACCTGCTGCACGACCGCTACGACGAGGCCAAAGCGCTGGCGCTGAAGTACCGGGAGCTGTTCGGGGACGATTATTTTCTCGAGCTTCAGGATCACGGCGTGCTCGAGCAGAAAAAGACGGCCGCGGGCCTTTTGCGGCTCGCGGAGGAAACGGGCATCCCGCTGGCGGCGACGAACGACTCGCACTATCTTTGCGAGGACGACGCCGAGCTGCAGGACGTGCTCATCTGCATCGGCACCGGCAAAACGCTCGACGATCCCGACCGGCTGAAATTGGATACGAGCCAGCTGTTTCTGAAAAGCGCGGACGAAATGGCGGCGCTGTTCCGCCACGCGCCGGAGGCGATCGCCAATACCGCGCGCATCGCAGAGCGCTGCGAGCTGGAGCTCGATTTCGATCGGCACGTGCTGCCGAAGTTTCATCCGCTGCCGGAAGGGACGACCTCCGGCGAGTATTTGGCCCGGCTCAGCCGGGAAGGGCTGGCCCGGCGATACGGCTGGGCGGAAGGCGAGGGCGCTCCGGACACCGGGAAATTCCGGCGCGAGGCCGAGGAGCGGCTCGCTTACGAGCTCGGGGTCATCGGAAGAATGGGATTCGACGATTATTTTTTGATCGTGTGGGATTTTATCCGGTTCGCCCGCGAGAACGGCATCGTCACCGGCCCCGGCCGGGGGTCGGCCGCCGGAAGCCTCGTCGCCTATTCGCTGTTCATTACCGACGTCGACCCGCTCAAGCATCACCTGCTGTTCGAACGGTTCCTCAACCCGGAGCGGGTGACGATGCCCGACATCGACATCGACTTCAGCGACGAGCGCCGGGACGAGGTGATTCGCTACGTTGCCGGCAAATACGGCAGCGACCGCGTCGCGCAAATCATCACGTTCGGAACGCTCGCCGCGCGCGCGGCCGTCCGCGACGTCGGCCGCGCGATGAACGTCCCGTACGGCGAGGTCGACAAGGCGGCGAAGCTCATTCCGCCCGCCCCGGGCATGTCGATCGAGCGGGCGATGGAGATCAGCCCCGAGTTTCGCGCGCTAAGCGAGGCCGGAGGGCGATCGGCGGAGCTGGTCGCCATGGCCCGCCGCGTGGAAGGGATGCCGCGGCATGCTTCGACGCACGCCGCCGGCGTCGTCATCTCGACCGAACCGCTGACCGACTACGTTCCGCTGCAGGAAGGGACGGACGGCGTGCCGCTCACGCAATATTCGATGGAAAACCTGGAAGCGGTCGGCTTGCTGAAGATGGACTTCCTCGGCCTCCGCACGCTGTCCATCATCGAGCGGACGCTCGGCTGGATCGAGGAGGAGACCGGCAGCAAGCTGGACTGGTCCGGCATTTCCGCGGACGACAAGGAAACGTACGAGCTGCTCGGACGAGGCGATACGACCGGCATCTTCCAGCTCGAGTCGGCCGGCATGCGGCGCGTGCTCCGGGAAATGAAGCCGTCCTCGTTCGAGGACATCGTCTCGGTCATCGCGCTGTACCGGCCGGGACCGATGGAATTCATTCCGCAGTTCATCGCCTCGAAGCACGGGAAGGTGGCGGTCCATTATCCGCACCCGTCGCTGGAGCCGATTTTGAAAGATACGTACGGCATCATCGTGTACCAGGAACAGATCATGCAAATCGCGTCGCAAATGGCCGGCTTCACGCTCGGCGAAGCGGATCTGCTCCGGCGCGCCGTCGGCAAAAAGAAGCGCGAAATCCTGGACGAGCAGCGGCAATTTTTCGTTCGGGGGAGCCTGAGGCAGGGCTTCGGGGAAGAGGAGGCCAACCACGTTTACGATATGATCGTCCGGTTCGCCGATTACGGCTTTTGCCGGGCGCACGCCGCCGCGTATGCGGTGCTCGCTTTTCAGACGGCCTACTTGAAGACGCATTATCCGGTGCCTTTCATGGCGTCGATGCTGACATCGGTGATCGGCAACCAGCGCAAAACGGCGGAGTACGTCGACGAATGCAGGAGGATGGGGATTTCCGTGCTGCCGCCGGACGTCAACGAAAGCGGCGTGCTGTTTACGCCGGCTAACTCCTCCGCCGGCCGTGCGATCCGCTTCGGTCTCGCCGCGGTCAAAAACGTCGGCACGCAGGCGATCGAGAGCGTGCTGGCGGTGCGGGACGAGGCCCCGTTTGCCGATTTGCTCGATTTTTGCCGAAGGGTCGATCCCCGCACGTGCAACAAGCGGGTCATCGAATCGCTGCTGCTCGCCGGAGCGCTGGACACGTTCCCCGGCCATCGGGCGCAGAAGTACGCGGCGCTGGACGAAATGGTCGAAGCGGCCGTGCAGTGGCGGAAGGAACGGGATGAAATGCAGCTCCAGCTCGTGCTCGACGATCTCGGCGACTCCCCGAACTGGGCCGTCGAGTTGCCGGGGGTGTCGCCGTTCACGCAGGCGCAGACGCTGGAGTTCGAGCGCGAGCTGATGGGCTTGTACCTGTCGGGCCACCCGCTCGACGAATACGCCGGGTTATGGGATACGCTCCGGCTGGACCGGCTTGTCGATCTCGCGGAAGCGCCGGACGGCGCGCCGGTGCTTACGGCCGGCATGATCGTTTCCGTCAAGCCGATCGTGACGAAAAACGGCCAGGCGATGGCGTTTCTCGAGCTGGAGGACCGGATCATGGGCGTCGAGCTGGTCGCGTTCCCGAGCGTTTGGAAGACGGCGTCCTCCTTCGCGGGGAAGGGGGCGCTCGTGCTCGTGAAGGCGAAGCTCCAGCACGGCGACGAAGACTTCAAGCTGCTCGCCGACGGCATCGTGCCGCTGGCGGCGCCGGATTTGGCCGCGCAGGCGGAGCGTCTGCGCCGCGCGGGCCCCGGCTTCGGCCGCGAGGCGCCGGCGGGGGGCCGGGCGGCCGCAAAGGCGGCGCCGTCCTCCGAAGGCGCCGCCTTTGCGGCCCGGCCGGAAGCGGGCGGCGGGCGCGCGGCTTCCGTCGCGGCGGGGCAGGGGCGCGCAAGCGGGCGCCAGGCGGCGGGCCAGCGCGTGTACGTCCGCATCGGCGAGCGTTGCGAGCGGCCGGAAGTGCTGGCCCGGCTGCAGGAGATGCTGTCCGCGCACCCCGGGCCGCTGCAGACGGTGCTGTTTTACGAGCGCGGGCACCGGACGCTGGCGCTCAACGACGCATATCGCGTCAAGCCGTCGCCCGAGCTGCTCCGCGAGATCGAGTCGCTGCTGGGAGAAGGCAGCGCGCGGGTCAAATAGCCATCAGCCGCTCGGACCTTCGGTTGCTAGTCTCACGACATGTGTGCTATCATTTCTTTATCGTGATAGGCGGCGTCGGCGGCCAAGCTTCCAAACTTGTGTTCGAGCGTCTAAATTTGCGTCCAAGCGTCTAAAGTAATTATTTGGGGGTACCGCTTCATGTGGACGGTCATCTACATCGCGCCGACCGCTAAAATCGCGGAACGGATTCAGAAGCGCCTCACGGAGGAAGGCTTTCTCGTGCAGGTGCGCCCCATCAACCTGACCAAGCCTCAATATGAGATATTGGTGCCGTCCGGCGAAGTGCAGGAAGTGCAGGAAGTGCTCGGAAGCATTTTGCATATGTAACCGATTGGAATCGACTGTTTTCCGGTCTCATTTTTCATAGTTTAGTTGAATGCGCGGCAGACGCCCCGGAAGCCGTCATGCGGCTTGCGGCATGACAGGCGCGAACGGAAACTCATGCGGCTGCACGCCCGCACTTCGGCGGACCGAAATGCGAACGTCTCGCCTGCTCGACGCGGGACATAGGCCGATCGTACGGCCGGAGAAGCCCGTCATCTTTGCCATGTGAGGTGTCGCTGTGTTCAAGGATTTATTTCAGAAGAGAAAATACGCCGTCGTCCCGTCGGCTGCAGGGACAAGTCCCGACCAGGAGGAAGAACGCCCGAAGCGGGAAATTCCCGAAGGGCTGATGAACCGCTGTCCTCAATGCGGCACGATTCAGTTTACGAAAGAACTGGAAAAGAACTTTAAAGTATGCTCCACCTGCGGACACCATTTTCGATTGAGCGCCTCGGAACGCGTCGCGATGACGCTTGACGAAGGGCGTCTTTTTGAGATTGACGCCGATCTGATCGCCGAGGATCCGCTCGAGTTCCCGGGCTATAAGGAGAAGCTGGAGCTGCAAAAGCAGAAATCCGGCCTGAACGACGCGATCGTGACGGGCGAAGGCACGATCGGGGGCTTCCCCGTCGTCATCGGCGTCATGAGCTTCGACTTTTTTACCGGCAGCATGGGCTCCGTCGTCGGCGAAAAGACGACGCGAGCGATCGAGCTCGCCATGGAAAAGAAGCTCCCGCTGCTGCTGTTCTCCACCTCCGGGGGGGCGCGGATGCAGGAAGGGATTTTAAGCTTGATGCAAATGGCCAAAACGAGCGCCGCGCTGGCGAAGTTCCAGCAAGACGGCGGCTTGTTCATTTCCGTCTTCACCGATCCGACGCTGGGCGGCGTTTCCGCCAGCTTCGCAAGCCTTGGCGATTACATTATCGCCGAGCCGGGAGCGATCGTCGGCTTTGCGGGCCGCATCGTCATCGAGCAGACGATCCGCCAGAAGCTGCCGGACAATTTCCAGACGGCCGAATTCAACCTGAAGCACGGCCAATTGGACAAAGTGGTGCACCGCAAGGACATGAAGGCGTTCTTGACCAAACTGCTTGACATGCATTCGGGGAAAGGAGAACGCGCCGATGTCAACTGAGCTGCCGTTCGAACAGCCGCTGGACGAGCTTCGCAAGAAAATCGAGCATCTGCGGCGTGTCGGCCTCGATCAAAATATCGATTTTTCGGAAGAGCTGAACCGGCTGGAGGAGCGCTACAAGAAGCTGGAGGAAGAAATCTACAGCCAATTGACCGGCGCGCAAATCATGCATCTGGCCCGGCTGCATCAGCGCCCGACTTCCCTTGATTATATCAATTTGATTTTTACCGACTTTATCGAGCTTCACGGCGACCGCCTGTTCGCGGACGATTTGGCGATCGTCGGCGGACTTGCCAAGCTGAACGGCGTTCCGGTCACGGTTGTCGGCCATCAGCGGGGGAAGGACACGAAGGACAACATTCAGCGGTTTTTCGGCAGTCCGCACCCGGAAGGGTTCCGCAAGGCTCTTCGGTTCATGCAGCAAGCGAACAAATTCGGACGCCCGATCATTACGTTTATCGATACGAAGGGCGCTTATCCCGGCGACACCGCCGAGATGCGCGGCCAATCCGAAGCCATCGCCCGCAACCTGAAGGAAATGGCGCTTTTCGGCGTGCCGATTATTTGCGTCGTCATCGGCGAAGGCGGAAGCGGCGGGGCGCTCGCTCTCGGCGTCGGCAACCGCGTCCTCATGCTCGAGAACGCGATTTATTCCGTCATTTCGCCCAACGGCGCGGCTTCGATTTTGTGGAAGGACGCGTCCAAGGCGGAGCAAGCCGCGGAAGCGATGAAGATCACGGCCAAGGATCTGAAGCAGTTCGGCATCATCGACGAGATCGTGCCCGAGCCGAAAGGCGGAGCGCACCGCGACCCCGCGGCCTCGGCCGAAGCGGTCAAGACGGCGCTGTGGGCGCAGCTTGAGGAGCTTTCGCGGATGACGGCCGAGCAGCTGATCGAGGATCGCTACGCCAAGTTTCGCAGCATCGGCCGATTCGCCTCCCTGGAGCCTGTTTGACCGCAGGCGCAGAGAAGCGGGGCCGTTTGACTTTGATGTTAAAACGACGGAGGAAGAGAAAACCATGCGCAAAACAAAAATCGTCTGTACGATCGGTCCGGCAAGCGAATCGCTGGAAAACACAAAAAAGCTTATCCAAGCCGGCATGAACGTAGCCCGTCTCAACTTTTCGCACGGGGACTACGAAGAACACGGCAAGCGGATTTTGAACATCCGGCAAGCTTGCAAGGAGCTCGGCAAGACGGTCGCGATTTTGCTCGACACGAAAGGTCCCGAAATTCGCCTCGGCAAGCTGAAGGAAGAGCCGATCGAGCTCGTTCAGGGCGAGACGATCACGCTGACGACGGAAGAAATTTTGGGCGATAAAGAGCGTATCCCGGTTACGTACAAGGACTTGCCGCAAGACGTCAGCGTCGGTTCGACGATCCTGATCGACGACGGCCTCATCGGGCTCAGCGTCCTGGACGTGCAGGGGACGGAAATCAAGTGCGAGATCGTGAACAGCGGACAAATCAAGAGCAAAAAGGGCGTCAACGTGCCCGGCGTCGCCATCTCGATGCCCGGCATCACCGAAAAGGACGCGAACGACATCCGTTTCGGCATCGAGCAGGGCGTCGATTTCATCGCGGCTTCGTTCGTTCGCCGGGCGAGCGACGTGCTGGAAATCCGCGAAATTTTGGAGCGCCACGATGCGCGCCACATCCAGATCATTTCGAAAATCGAGAATCAGCAGGGCGTAGACAACCTCGACGAAATTTTAGAGGTTTCGGACGGGCTCATGGTCGCCCGCGGCGACCTCGGCGTCGAAATTCCGGCCGAAGAAGTTCCCCTCGTGCAAAAATTGATGATCGAAAAGTGCAACCAGGCCGGCAAGCCGGTCATTACCGCTACCCAAATGCTCGATTCCATGCAGCGCAATCCGCGCCCGACGCGGGCCGAAGCGTCCGACGTCGCGAACGCGATCCTGGACGGAACCGATGCGATCATGCTGTCCGGCGAAACGGCCGCGGGCAAATATCCGTTCGAATCCGTCGCGACGATGTCCCGCATCGCCGAGCGCACGGAAGCGGCTTTGCATTACCGCGAAATTTTCCAAAAGCAGGCGAAAGCGCAGCAGACGACCGTTACCGAGGCGATCAGCCAGGCGGTAGCGAACTCCGCGCTCGATCTCGACGCGAAAGCGATCGTTACGTCGACGGAGAGCGGCTATACGGCCCGCATGGTATCCAAATACCGCCCGAAATCGCCGATCATCGCCGTTACGCCGCAGGAGCAGGTGCTTCGCCGCCTGCAGCTCGTATGGGGCGTCGTGCCGGTGCAGGGAACGATGGCCGACACGACCGACGGCATGTTTGAAATCGCCGTGGAAGGCGCCCTGCAATCGGGCATCGTCCGCGTCGGGGATACGATTATCATTACCGCGGGCGTTCCGGTCGGCCGTTCCGGCACGACGAACCTGATCAAAATTCACCACATCGGCGAATTGATCACGCAAGGGCAAGGAATCGGCTCCCAAAGCGCGACCGGCAAAGTCGTGACCGCGCGCACGCCGGACGAAGCCGTGGCGAAAATGACCGAAGGCGCCGTTCTGGTCGCTCCGTCGACGGACAAGGAATATATGCCGGCATTCCAGAAGGCCGCCGCCGTCGTTACGGAGAGCGGAGGCATTACGTGCCATGCGGCCGTCGTCGGCCTCAACCTCGGCATCCCGGTCATCGTCGGCGTCGCCGACGCCCTGGAAAAGCTGTCCGACGGCATGGAAATTACGCTGTACGCCGAAAAAGGCGTCATCTATTCCGGCCAGGCGAAAGTGCTGTAACTTACAAATACGGGCAAAGACCGGGAGCGACGGCCATTACAGCCGTCGCTTCCGGCATATCGAAAGGTGGTTTCGCAAGCATTGGGCGATTGGTTTCTTCACGCGCTTCGCGTCCGGTACCAGGAGACCGACCGGATGAAGGTGGTTTATCATACGAATTACGTCACCTGGTTTGAAATCGGAAGGACGGAATGGATTCGCCAGGCGGGAATCGCATACCGCGATATCGAGGAGAAAGGGCTGCTTCTGCCGGTCGTGCGCCTGGAAGCGAACTTTCATCAACCCGCAAGCTACGACGATCGGGTCACCGTCTGCACGAGGGTGACGGAGATGACCAAGGTTCGCCTGCGTTTCGAATATCGCATCATGCTTGGCGATTTGACGCAAAACGGGCAAATCCGCCATGCGGACCCTGCGCCCGAAGGCAAGCTTCTGGCAAGCGGAGGCACGCTGCACGGCTGGGTGAACGGGGACTGGAAGCCGGCCCGGCTGGACAGGGAGGCGCCGGAGGTATATGCGACCCTCGTCGAACTTGCAAAAAAAACCGGCGCGAACGGCGAAACGGATTCGGCCTCTTCTACGTAGCTCATAGAAGGCTTCGGCACGTTTTCAAGGGGAGGGATGATCATGAGAAAAAAATACGGCTTATGGCTTGTCTTGGCCGTCGCGGCGGAAATTGCGGGCATCGTCGTTGTCGCCGATTGGATCGGAGCGGGCTCGACATTCGGTTTGCTGCTGCTCGGCGTCGTTGCCGGCGCGCTGCTCGCGCAGACGGAAGGCCGCAAAGCCTGGATGGAAGCGCAGCGGCAATTCCAATCCGGCGGGGCGCCCGGACATGCGATGCTGAACGGCCTTTGCATACTGGCGGGCGGCTTGCTGCTGATCATCCCCGGTTTTTTGTCCGATATCGTCGGGTTGACGCTGCTGCTTCCGTTTACCCGCCCGCTTTACAAAGGCTGGCTGTACCATTGGCTCGAGCGCAAATTCCGCTCGGGCTCGTTTCGCATCTACGGCGGCCCGATGCGGTAATGCCGCCTTTCGGATCATTTGCCGTTCGCAATGAACCGGCCGGAAATCGAGAAAGTCGCCCGCCCGAAGGCAGGTCGCCGCGAGGATCGTTTCCCGAAGTCATTTTACGCAGCGTTAACAATCCCATAACGTTATGTTTACATTTTTCCGACATAATGATAGAAGAAAGTGGGTTCGCATGCCTAAGCGCAGCATAGGGGGACTTGTGGTGACCGCTTCAAAGAAATATATAAACCGGGATTTGAGCTGGATCGAATTCAACCGCAGAGTATTGGAAGAGGCGGAAGACGCGACGACGCCGCTGCTTGAGCGTTTTCAGTTTTTATCGATCGTAACGAGCAATCTGGACGAATTCATGAGCGTTCGCGTGGCCGGGTTGAAGGATCAACTGCGGGCGGGGTTCAACAAGCCCGATTTTACCGGCTATACTCCGCAAGGATTGACCAAACGGCTGGCCAAGCGGATCAACCGGATGGTGAAGGATCAATACAAGGCGTACCGGGAGCTGATGCGGGCGATCGCCAAGGAAGGCGTCGTCTTCGTCAAATGGCCGGATTTGACCGAAGAGCAAAAAGAAGAATTGGCCTCGTACTTTCAGCAGATCGTCTATCCGGTGCTGACGCCGATGGCGGTCGATTCGAGCCGGCCGTTTCCGCTCGTGCACAGCAAGGAGCTGTACATGGCCGTCGTCTTGCGGCCCGATACCGAAGGGGACAAGCAGGAAGAGCGGACCTACTGCGCGATCGTCCAGGTGCCTTCGATCCTGCCTCGAACGGTTCCGGTTCCGGGACGCAGAGGAACGCGCAGGCACTATTTCATCATGCTCGAAGACTTGATCAAGGAGCAGATCGGTCGGCTGTTCAGCGGCTACGCGACCGAAGCGGTACACGCTTTCCGCGTGACGCGGAATTCGGATCTTACGCTTAATGAAGAAGGCGCGGAGGATTTGCTGGCGGAAATCGAGAAGGAGCTTCGCCGCCGCCGCCGGGGGTTTCCCGTCCGGCTGGAAATCGAGAAAGGCATGCACGAGGACGCTCGCGAATTGCTAGCCGACGAACTGGAGCTGGCCGACGACGAAATCGAGGAGATCGACGGACCGTTGGACTTGTCGTTTTTGTCCCGGTTCGCGGGCTCGCTGCCGAACGCCGAGCATCTCCGCTATCCCCGAGTAGAGCCGGTCTATCCGGCGGAATTCGAGGAAACGGACGACATGCTGTCGGCGGTGAGGGAGCGGGACGTGCTCGTCTACCATCCTTACGAATCGTTCGAAGCGGTCAACGATTTTATCAGCGAGGCGGCGGAAGACCCGGAAGTGCTCGCGATCAAAATGACGCTCTACCGGGTCAACGCGAATTCGATTCTCGTGCAGGCGCTCGCCGCGGCGGCCGAATCGGGCAAGCAGGTAACCGTTGTCGTGGAGCTTAAGGCGCGGTTCGACGAGGAGCGGAACATCGCCTGGGCGAGACAGCTGGAGAAAGCGGGATGCCATGTCGTCTACGGGCTGGTCGGCCTGAAAACCCACGCGAAAATTACGCTCGTCGTCCGGCGGGAAAACGGGCTGCTCCGCAGGTACGTCCATGTCGGAACGGGGAACTACAACGAAAACACGGCCCGTTTGTATACGGACGCCGGCCTGTTTACTTGCAATCCCGAGATCGGGGAGGATGCTTCCGCCCTGTTCAACGAAATGACCGGATACTCGACGCCCCACGACTGGCGTTCGATCGCCGTCGCCCCTTCCGGCCTGCGGCCGAAGCTGTTCGAGCTGATCGACCGGGAAATCGCCTTCGCCCGGGAAGGAAAACCGGCCCGCATTCTGGCGAAGATGAACTCGCTGTCGAACCAGTCGATGATCGACAAGCTTTACGAGGCTTCGGCGGCCGGCGTCAAAATCGATCTGATCGTCCGCGGTGTCTGCTGCCTCCGGCCGGGCGTTCCCGGCCTGAGCGAAAACGTGCGCGTCATCAGCATCGTGGACCGGTACCTGGAGCATTCCCGCATTTTGGCGGTCGGCGGCGGAGGCAAGGAAGAAGTGTTTATTTCGAGCGCCGACTGGATGACGCGGAATTTGATTCGCCGCGTGGAATTGCTCTGTCCGGTTTATGACCCCGGGCTGAAAAAGATGCTCGTCAACTTGCTGGAGTTGAATTTGCATGACAATGTAAAGGCGCGGGAGCTTCAGGCGGACGGCGGCTACAAGCGCGTCGCCCCGAAGGCCGGCGAGGCGCCGCTGCGCAGCCAGTTTGCGGCCGCCGATATTTTGCTGTGGAAAAAAGTGGCCGCAGCCGCGGCGGAGGAAGAGCAGGCGGGCGCGCAAAACGCCGGGGATTTTTGAGAGATTGCCGCCAAGGCGGATGTCGGTGCCGGTTTCGGAAGTCGAAATCGGCCCGGCATCCGCTTTCGTATCGTTTCGCCGCTTGGCTCGTTTAGCGGGCTTTGAGCTTGGGGCTCAGCCCCCAGCATTTTTTGAAGTCTTTGGCAATGGACTCGACTTCCATTTTCTCCATCGGAAGCGGATGGCGCGCTCTGGCCGTCAGCACCAGGCTTTTGCCTTTTTCGACGGCGACGTCCAGATCGACGATTCCTTGCGATTCGCTGCGGTCGAGCGCGGCCGCAAGCTGCAGCAGGACGCCAAGCCGGGCCGAGGCCTCCACGTCTCCGTCCTTCAGAATGGTACGATACGGCGCCAGCTTGCGGCGGAGCTGGCTCGGTCCCCGGTAGGAGGCGATCGCCGCGGTAATCAGCGTCTCCCGGTGCGACAGCCCGTACCAATGCGCGTTCAGCAGCAAGTAGAACGTATGGTTCGCGCATTCGTTGTAATCGATGACCGCGCCGATGCGAAAGAGGCGCGAAGCCGCGTCGAGCCATTTGCGCGAAGGCTCGCCCAGGCCGGCGGCCGGCGCGAGGCGGTCGAACAAGTCCAGGGCCAGCCGGTTGACCTGGGCCAAATGCTCCCGCGGCGCGGCCGGATACAGCGTCGTCAGGTTGCGTACGCTTTCGTTCAGCACGTCTTGCGGAGAGGGCGTTTTTTCCCGGGGGAGGCACGTTTCGAAAAACAGCCCGTCCCGGATGCCGGCGCCGCACACGACGATGCGCGAGGCCGCGGCCGATTTCAAAACGGCGCGAAGAATGGCCAGCCCGGGGACGATGACGTCGGTTCTGT
The DNA here is from genome assembly GCF_900169535.1 of Cohnella massiliensis. Lineage (NCBI taxonomy): Bacteria > Bacillati > Bacillota > Bacilli > Caryophanales > Paenibacillaceae > Cohnella > Cohnella massiliensis. Next base: position 11,237 of record NZ_LT821258.1, on the reverse strand, counting down.
CCTTGGACAAACCGGGCACCTTGCGCCGTTTCTCGACGTTCAAGGCGGCCAGCATCCCGACGCTCTCGTCCAGAAGCCGGGGCTCGATCTCGAAGCCGTGCAAGTTGGACAGCGGATAGTTGTCGCTGCGCTGCCGGAATTTGGCCAATGCCCGAACCGTGCCCCCCAGTCCGATCAGCGGGAGACCGGGATGGGACGAAATCCAGGGCTCGCCTTCGAACAGCTTCCGCGCCGCGGCCTCGATTTTTTCCAGGAGGGCGGGCGGCACCGGGTTGCCGTTCAACGACCAGCGGGCGGCGGTGTTGACGCAGCCGATCGGAAACGAAACGGAAGCCGCGACCTTGCGGCCGAGGATCAGGCTGATTTCGGTGCTGCCGCCCCCGATATCGACGAGAAAAGCGTCGGAAAAATCCATCGTGCGCAGCATGGCGACGCTCCCGTAACGGGCTTCGTCCTTGCCGGACAGCAGCTCGACCGACAAGCCGGTTTCGCGCTTCAACCGCTGCAGCGCCACATCGCGATTGGCCGCCTGGCGGATCGCGGCGGTCGCGACGGCCCGGATTTGCTTCGCGCCGTGCATGTTGCAAATGCTGCCGTAATGCCGCAGCACCTCGGCAAGCTCGGCGAGCGTCGCGTCCGGCAGCGTTCCGTCTTCGGCCAGCTTTTGGCTGAGCCTGGCGGACCACCGGCCCTGGTCGATGACGCGGTACGCGCCTTCGCTTGATACTTGATAGACGGCAAGACGCACGGTGTTCGAACCGATATCGATCATGCCGGTTACGGTGGCGGATGCATTCAAAAGGTCGGGAGCCTCCTTCGATGACGAACGGCCGGCAGGTTTCGGCAATTTCCCCGTCGGAGGACGAATCGCCGAACGCCGGACTTCTGATGTGCGTTTAGCAATCATTTTACCACCCGGGGCGCCGGGGCAAAAGAGAGAAAGCGGACGAGATCGCGGTCTCGGGACGGATCTTGGCATTTTTTCCGAAACGCCGAAAACGTGGCTCGAATAATTTGTCACAATTTGCTAATCCTTATGGGTGGCCGCATGACAAGAAATCATTATCCAATCGATAAGACATTTTTATTCGGGCCTCGGTTCCATTCGCCGTTGAAATCGTTTATCATAAAAAAAGGTCAGAAAAGCTGAAACTTTTTCCGTTTTACGCGTCCTAACGCGCGGAATGTCTTCGTTGCTCGCTTTTTTGGCGGCCTGCAGCAGAATCCGCGCACGAAATCATGCGCTCGCATTCGCCCCGGCGAATTCGAAATTTTGGGAACGAAGGAGAGAAAACGATGACGGCAACAAAAGGTCTGGAAGGAATCGTCGCCGCGACTTCATCCGTCAGCTCCATCATCGATGGCGTTTTGACGTACCGCGGCATCGATATCGACGAGCTCGCGGAAAAGGCGACTTTCGAAGAAGTCGCCTATTTACTGTGGAAAGGCAAGCTTCCGACGCAACGGGAACTGGACGAACTGCTCGCCCAGCTCGGGGAATACGCGGCCGTGTCCGACGAAGTGATCGCGGGCCTGCGCCTCTATCCGAAGAGCGCCAACTCGATGGCCGCGCTCCGCACGGTCGTATCGAGCCTCGCTTTGTACGACGGGGAAGCTCAGGACATGAGCGCCGAAGCCAATTACCGCAAGGCGGTCAAGCTGCAAGCCCAATTGCCGACGGTCGTCGCCGCTTTCGCGCGCATCCGCCAAGGACTGGAGCCGGTCGCCCCGAAGAAAGGCGTCGGCATCGCGCATAACTTCCTTTACATGCTGACGGGCGAAGAACCCGCGGCGGTGGCGATCGAAGCGCTGGACAAGGCGCTCGTGCTGCACGCCGACCATGAGCTGAACGCGTCGACGTTTGCCGGCCGCGTTACGGTCGCGACGCTGTCGGATATTTACTCCGGCGTCACGTCGGCGATCGGCGCGCTCAAAGGTCCGCTGCACGGCGGCGCCAACGAGGCCGTCATGGTCATGCTGGACGATATCGGTTCCCTGGCCAACGTCGAGCCGTACATTCAAAACAAGCTGAACAACAAGGAAAAAATCATGGGCTTCGGCCACCGCGTGTACAAGAACGGCGACCCGCGCGCGAAGCACCTTCAGGAAATGTCCCGCCAGCTCGGCGAGCTGAAGGGCGACTCGACCCTGTACGAGATGTCCGTCAAGATCGAGGAGCTCGTCACCGGCCAGAAGGGCCTGAAGCCGAACGTGGATTTCTACTCGGCTTCCTGCTACACGATGCTGGGCATCCCGCGCGACCTGTTCACGCCGATTTTCGCGATCAGCCGCGTGTCCGGCTGGACCGCCCACATTTTGGAGCAGCTTGCCGACAACCGTCTCATCCGCCCGCGCGCCGAATACGTCGGTCCCGTCGGCCAGCACTACGTGCCGATCGAACAGCGCGGCTAAGCTTCCGGTTTTTTGCGAACAAATAACCTTGCAGGAGGATAAATGAACATGCAATTGGAAAAATTCGCTCCCCCGACTTCCGGCCAACCGATTACCGTAACGAACGGCGTACTGAACGTGCCGAACAATCCGATCATTCCGTTTATCGAAGGCGACGGCACCGGCCGCGACATTTGGCGCGCTTCCAAACGCGTCCTCGACGCCGCCGTCAAGAAAGCCTATAACGGAGAGAAAGAAATCGCCTGGTACGAAGTGTTCGCCGGCGAAAAAGCGTTCAATACTTACGGCGAATGGCTGCCGGCAGACACGCTGACCGCCATCCGCGAATACATCATCGCCATCAAGGGTCCGCTGACGACGCCGATCGGCGGCGGCATCCGTTCCTTGAACGTCGCGCTGCGCCAGGAGCTCGACCTGTACGTTTGCTTGCGTCCCGTGCGCTATTTCGACGGCGTGCCTTCCCCGGTCAAACGCCCGGACCTCGTGGACATGGTCATTTTCCGCGAAAACACCGAGGACATCTATGCCGGCATCGAGTACCAAGCCGAAACGGCCGACGTGAAAAAAGTGATCGAATTCCTGCAAAAGGAAATGGGCGTCAAAAAAATCCGCTTCCCGGAAACGTCCGGCATCGGCATCAAGCCGGTATCGTCCGAAGGCTCCAAGCGTCTCGTTCGCGCCGCGATCGAATACGCGATCAAGCATAAACGCAAATCGGTTACGCTCGTGCACAAAGGCAACATCATGAAATTCACGGAAGGCGCGTTCAAAAACTGGGGCTACGAAGTGGCCGAAACCGAGTACGCGGATCAAACCTTCACCTGGGGCCAATACGACAAAATCAAAGCCGAGCAAGGCGAGGAAGCGGCCAACGCCGCGCAAAAAGCGGCTCTCGCCGAGGGCAAAATCCTCGTCAAGGACGCGATCGCCGATATCGCGCTGCAGCAAGTGCTGACCCGTCCGACCGACTTTGACGTCATCGCGACGCTGAACCTGAACGGCGACTACCTGTCCGACGCGCTGGCGGCCCAAGTCGGCGGCATCGGCATCGCTCCGGGAGCCAACATCAACTATGCGACCGGCCACGCCATCTTCGAAGCGACGCACGGCACCGCTCCGAAGTATGCCGACAAGGACGTCGTCAACCCGGGCTCCGTCATTCTGTCCGGCGTTATGCTGTTCGAGCATCTCGGCTGGCTGGAAGCCGCGGACCTGGTGTACAAAGGCCTGGAAAAATCGATCAACAGCAAAATCGTGACCTATGACTTCGCCCGCCTGATGGAAGGCGCGACCGAAGTCAAATGCTCCGAATTCGCCGACGAAATCATCAAAAACATGTAACCGGGAGGCGCTGCGGGATATGGCTATAAAGCGCGCTAAAATTACGGTGGTCGGCGCCGGCTTCACCGGCGCAACGACCGCGCTGATGCTCGCTCAAAAGGAACTGGGAGACGTCGTGCTGCTCGACATCCCGCAGATGGAAAACCCGACGAAAGGCAAAGCCCTCGACATGCTCGAATCGACGCCGGTGCAAGGAGTCGACGCGAACATCGTCGGCACGTCGAGCTATGAGGATTCCGCCGGCTCCGACGTCGTCATCATTACCGCCGGCATCGCCCGCAAACCGGGCATGAGCCGCGACGACCTCGTGAACACGAACGCGGGCATCGTCAAATCCGTCTGCGAAAGTGTCAAGGCGACGAGCCCGGACGCTTACGTCATTATCCTGTCAAACCCGGTCGACGCGATGACCTACGTCGCGAACAAGGCGCTCGGCTTCCCGAAAAACCGCGTCATCGGCCAGTCCGGCGTGCTCGATACGGCCCGCTACAACACGTTCCTCGCGCAAGCGCTGAACGTGTCCGTCGAAGACGTTCGCGGCGTCGTGCTCGGCGGCCACGGCGACGACATGGTTCCGCTCGTCCGCTATACGACGATCGGCGGCATCCCGGTCGAACAGCTGCTGCCCGCCGATCGGATCGAAGCGATCGTAAAGCGCACCCGCGTCGGCGGCGGCGAAATCGTCAACCTGCTCGGCAACGGCAGCGCCTACTACGCTCCGGCAGCTTCTCTCGTGCAAATGACCGAGGCGATCCTGAAAGACAAAAAGCGCATCCTCCCGGTCATCGCCCTGCTGGAAGGCGAGTACGGCTACGACAACCTGTTCATGGGCGTGCTCGCCGTTCTCGGCGGCGACGGCATCGAAAAGGTGATCGAGCTGGATTTGACGGCCGAAGAGAAAGCCGCGCTGGACAAGTCGGCCGATTCCGTTCGCAACGTCATTCAAGTCGTGGAAAAAGGGTAACCCGGCGCCATCGACGCTAATCAAGCGCACCTTCGCTGCGGCCTAGCCGCTTCGGAGCGTGCGCTTTTTATTCGATTCGGATGAAAAATCGGCAAATTCAAACTTTCCGTTAATTCGAAGCGGCTCGTTTTCGTTTTGGGCGTTTTTTGTGTATACTGGACATGAACTGTTGTAAATATTGGCTGGGAGGATTTCTACAAATGTCGACGTTTATGTTGTTTTTGCATGTCGTGGGCGCCGTCGGAATGGGCATATATGCCGTGCTTCCGTTCGTCGCGGCAAGGTTTCGGCAATTGTCCACGCCTGCGCAGGAAGGACTTGCGAACGGATTGGTGACGGCCGGCAGAGTCGGGCAGTTCGCGCTCGTCATTCAGCTGCTTACCGGCGGCTATCTGATTTCGCAAGCCGACTATACCGTCCCCTGGATGATCGTCGTGGTCGTGATGTTTGTCGTCATGGGCGCTTTCACCGGCATTATGCAAGGACCGCTGAAGCGGATCCAGGCCGCGGCCGCAAGCAACACGGACGCCAGCGGAGCGATCTCGCGGGTGCAGACGCTGAGCGTGCTGACGCTGATCGTTTTCCTCGTCGTTTTGTGGCTGATGCAGGATCCGTGGTACGCCTAAAACGAGAAGACGTTTGCCTTGCTTCGTTCGGGGGGATTTTCCCCAAGCGGAGCAAGTTTTTTTATATTCATTGACCGTTGACCGTCCCGCGTAAGCCGAATGTACCCGCAATTTTCGCCCTCTTGACCCCCGATCGTCCGCAGCGGTGCCGGAGCCGTATTCCGAAGTCTCCAGGCCGTAGCGTTTTTCGACAAAGAATAGGCACAAAGGTCAAGGCCACCTTGCCATCCGGCAAACCGGGACTTATAATCAGAAAAGTTGCAAATATGTTCGATCGTCCATACAAACTGGGAGGCACTACGCAATGAAAAAAGGATTTTTGCTACTGACGGCTATCATACTGGCGCTGAGCCTTGCGGCTTGCGGAGCCTCGGAAAATGAAAGCGGCAACGCCGGCACGGAGAACGCGGGTCAGAAGACCGTCTCGATTATGACTCCCTTCCTATCCTCGGTCACGACCGGCCAAATGGTGGAAGAGCTGAAGAAAGACGCGGAGGCGAAAGGCTGGAAGACGAACGTCGTCGATACGAAGGGCGATGTCGGCCAGTTGGCGAGCCGGATGGAAGACGTCATCTCGTCGAAAACGGACGCGATCGTGCTCGTCAGCACGGACCCGAATCAAGTAAAAAGCCAAATCGAGTCGGCGGCGGAGCATAACATTCCCGTCTTCGGCTGCGATTCCGGATATATCGAAGGCATGGCGATGAACGCCACGAGCGATAATGCGGCCATGTCGGAGATGATCACGAACCACTTGTTCGAAACGATCGGCGGCAAAGGCAATCTGGTCGTGCTGACGTACCGGGCCCATCCCGGCGTGCTGAAGCGGACCGAGAAGCTGGATGAGCTGCTGGCCGCCGCTCCGGACGTGAAGACGGTAACGGAGCAGCAGGTCGAAGTGCCCGGGCCGATCGAAAGCGCCCGCAAGCAAATGGAAAGCCTGCTTCTCGCCAATCAGCAGGAAGGCGCCGTCACGGCCGTCTGGGCGGGCTGGGACGAGCCGGCGATCGGCGCGGCGCAGGCGATCGAAGCGGCCGGACGGGACGACATCGTCGTCATCGGAATCGACGGCAACAGCCAGGCGGTCGATATGATCAAAAAGGGTTCGCCGCTGATCGCCACCGTCGAGCAAAACTTCGAAGGAATGGCGGATATCGTCGTCGCCCAGATCGATCGCACCTTCCAGGGACAGGAAGTGGAAGGAACCGAGCTTTACGCACCGGCCAGCCTGATTACGAAGGACAGCGCCGAATAACGCCGATACGTTGGGACGATGAAGGGATTAGAATCGAAGTTTGGCAAGAGGCCGAACGGAAGGGGCGGGGGTTGTGGCCTTGTTGAAGGCAAGCCGACTCGATAAGAGGTTCGGTCAAAACTACGCGCTATCCGGGGTCGACATCGAAATCGAACCGGGGGAAGTGCACGCTCTCGTAGGCGAAAACGGCGCGGGCAAGTCCACGTTGATCAAAATCGTGACGGGAGTGTACGTCCCGGACGGCGGAGAGCTGCTGTGGGAGGGACGGCCGGTCGATGTCGGCAGTCCCGTTCAGGCGCGCCGGCTCGGGATCAACGCGGTGCACCAGGAAAGGCATCTCGTTCCGTCTTTTACCGGGTATGAAAATCTTTTTCTCGGACTGGACTATCCGAAAAGAGCGTTCGGAGCGGCGGTCGACTGGCGAAAAATGCGCCGGGAGGCCGATCGGCTGAGAGACGAGCTCGGCCTTTCCCTCGAGCTGAATCTGGCCGCGTCGCGAATGTCTCCTCCTCAGAAGACGATGCTGGAAATAATGCGGGCGATGATGACGGGGTGCAGGCTGCTCATTTTGGACGAGCCGACGGCTTCGCTTACCGATCAGGAATCGGAGCGGCTGTTCGAATTGATCGGCAGGCTGACGAGCCAGGGCACGGCCATCTTGTACGTGTCCCACCGGATGGACGAAATTTTCCGGCTGTCGGACCGGATTTCCGTGTTCCGCAACGGACGGTCGGTCGGAACGTTCCTTGCCGAAGACACGAGCAAAGAGCGCGTGATTCGGCTGATGAGCGACGACAAGACGGACGGAGCGTCCGCGAAGCGCGATCGGCTCCGCCCCGGCGAATCGCTGCTCGAGGTGAGCGGGCTTTCTACGGCAGACGGAAAGGTGCGCGAGGCGAGTCTTACGGTACGCCGGCATGAAATCGTCGGCCTGTTCGGGCTGGCGGGCGCGGGGCGGACGGAGCTGCTGGAAGCGATTTACGGGCTCCGGCGGGTTTCGTCCGGCGAGGCGCGGCTGAAAGGCGGCCCGATCGCCCTGAGTCCGCGCCATTCGCTCGGGCGGGGAGCCGTTCTTATTCCGGAGGAGCGCAAACGGGACGGGCTCGTGGCCGGCATGTCGATTCGGGAAAATATGACGCTGCCCGTTCTTGGCGTTTTTTCCGGCGGGTTCCGGATGAAGGGCCGGAAGGAACGCGGCGAAGTCGAACGCCGGATGGCGGAGATGAACGTCAAGGCGACGGGAACCGAACAGGCCGTCGGCGAGCTTAGCGGCGGCAACCAGCAGAAGGTCGTTTTCGCGAAGGCGCTGCTTTCCGACCCCGACCTGCTGCTCTGCGACGAACCGACGCAGGCGGTCGACGTCATGACGCGGGCCGAGATTCATCGCCTGCTGAAAGAACAGGCGCGGCAAGGCCGCGGGGTTTTGTTCGTCTCTTCGGATTTGCAGGAAGTGCTTGACGTCGCGGACCGCTTGTACGTCATGCGGGAGGGCCGCATCGCGGCCGAGCTGGACGAAGACGGCCTGACCGCCGGTCAGGTGCTGCAAATCTGCTACGGGCAGGGATAAGAAAGCGAGGCGCTTTATGGGGAAGACGTTAGCATCCGCGGCCGGCGCCAATTACGTGCGGCTGCTGCGGACGTACGGTACGGTTATGGCCGCCGTTCTGATCATTGTCGTTTTTTCGGTTTTAAGTCCGTCTTCGTTCGCGACGGTAGACAATGCGATCAACATTTCGCGCCAAATTTCGTTTCTCGTGCTGATCGCGATCGGCGCGACCCTGGTGATGGCGGTCGGCGAATTCGACCTGTCGGTCGGCTCGATGGCGAGCTTCGGCGGCGTGGCGGCGGCATTGCTTGCGGTAAAAGGATATCCGCTTGCGGTCGTTTTTCTCGTTACGCTTGGCGCGGCGCTGGCGATCGGATTCGTGAACGGCTGGATCGTCACCCGCTTTAAAGTGCTGTCGTTCATTACGACGCTGGCGATGGGGACGATTTTGGGAGGGCTGAACTTCCGGCTGACCGGAGGGGCGACCGTGTTCGAAAACATTCCCGATTCGTTCCGATATTTGGGACAAACGTCCGTGGCGGGCATTCCGCTGCTGTCGATCATCATGCTGCTCGCGACCGTGCTGTTCTGGTACGTCATGGCCCATACGCCGTTCGGGCGCAAGCTTTACGCGATCGGCGGCAACGAATCGGCTTCTCGGGTCGCGGGCGTTCGCGTCGCGATCAACAAGAACGCCGCTTTCGCGCTTTGCGCGGCGATGGCGGCGCTGACCGGCATTTTAATGGCGTCGAGGCTCGGTTCCGCTCATCCGAACGGCGGGGAAGGCTTGTTCTTGCAGGCGTACGCGGCGGCGCTTATCGGCATGACCTCCTTCAAGGAAGGCGTCCCGAACATTTGGGGCACGTTCGTCGGGGCGGCGATCATCGGCATATTGGCCAACGGGCTGACGATTTTGCAGGTGCCGACCTATATGCAGGACATCATTACCGGGTGCATCATCGTCGCGGCGGTTCTGCTGCAGAAGATGGGGCGGCCGCAGGCATGACGGGGCCGGCGCAAGTCGGGCGTCCGGAAAGGAGTTTTTCGCTTTGAAGTACATCGCCGCATTCGATATCGGGACGACCAACGTAAAAGGAATTCTCGTCTCGCAGGACATGGGGGTCCGGGCGGAACGGGACGTCCCGCTTCGCATCCTGCAATCCGGACAGCGGATGGAGCAGCATCCGGACGATTGGTATGCGGCGGTAGCCGACATCTCCCGCCATTGGTTTTCCGCGGGCATCGCGCCCGAAGCGATCGTTTCCGTCACGTTCAGCGGCCAAATGCAGGACTGCATTCCGGTGGACGAGCGGCTGCGCCCGATTCGTCCGGCTATCTTATATTCCGACGGACGGGCATCGGCCGAATCGGACCGGCTTCGGGCCGATATCGGGGACGAGGAAATTTTTCGGGTCACCGGCAATCATATGGACGGGACGCTTACGTTTCCGAAGCTGCTGTGGCTGCGGGAGCACGAGCCGGACGCGTACGAGCGGACCGCCGGCTTTCTGATCAGCGCGAAGGACTATGTCGTCGCGCGGCTTACGGGAGAGTTGGCCACCGATCCGACGGCGGCTTCCACGTCCGGGTGCATGGCCATCGCGACGCGGGATTGGGCGGGAGCCTGGTTCGAGCGCTACGGGCTCGATCCGGGCAAAATGCCGCCCGTCCGGCCTTCCGACGAGCAGGTCGGCGTCGTCGTCCCCGAGGCGGCGGCGTTTACCGGCTTCGCTCCGGGCACGCCCGTTCTGTGCGGCATCGGGGATGCGGGAGCGGCTACGCTCGGAGCCGGCATCTACCGGGAAGGCGATTTGTACGCCTACATCGGGACGACCGGCTGGGTCGCCGCGGCTGCGTCCGCTTTCGTCGACGTTTCCTCGGGAGCCTTCAACTTAAGCTACGTGAAGCCGAAGTCGTATATTGCGATCGCGCCGGTGCTGAACGCGGGCAACGTCATGGAGTGGGCGCTTGCGGCTTTCGGGCCCGCGGCGGCGCCGGGCGGCGCCGGGGCGGAAGCCGGCGGGCCGGAGCCGGGCGGAACGGAAACGGCGGAAACGGCATACGAAGCGTTCGAGCGGCTGCTTCGGACTTCGGACCGCTCGGCCAACGAGCTGCTGTTCCTGCCTTACTTGAACGGCGAACGGTGCCCGGTGCAAAACGGCCGGGCGTCCGGCTCGATGATCGGCCTGCGGCCGACGTCGACGAAGGCCGATATGGGCGTCGCCGTACTGGAAGGCGTCGCGTTCGCCCTGCGGCAGATGATGGAGGTCGTCGCGCCCGCCGCGCCTGCGCCGTCCGGCCGCCGGATGACGATGATCGGCGGCGGCACGAAAAGCCGGCTGTGGTGCCAAATCATGGCCGATATATTCGGCTTCGAGATCGCGGTGCCGGGGGAGGCGCAATATTTGCCCTCGGCCGGAGCGGCGGCGCTCGCCTTCGCGGCGGTCGGCTGGACCGGGGATTACCGGGAAGCGGTCGACCGTCTCGGCCGGGACAGGCAGGAGGAGATTTTCGTTCCGGATCCGGAGCTGATCGCGCATTACGAGCGGAAGTACGAGCGGTACAAGCTGCTGTACCCGGCGCTGGAAGCATTGTTTTAAGCAGGTCGGGGATCGGATGGAACGGCGGTTGGCGGCTGCCGGACGCGGCTTCCGGGACGAAGGCCGGGGAAGCGCCGTTTGTCGAGCGACAGAATCGGTGGAAAGCTCTCCGGACCGTTGCGGCATCCGAACGAAAGCTCTCCGATCCGCTCCGGAAGCGGATTGGAAGCATTCCGGTTCGCTCCGGCAGCGGCATACAGCCGTCCGAAGTTGAGTCGTGGCGACTCATCTCAACCCGCCAGACGCATAAGGCCGCCCGCAGTTGAGTAAAAATGACTCATTTCACCGTCCCCGCACGCCGCTGCCGATCCAGCTGAGTCGTGGCGACTCAGCTCAACCCGCCATTCGCATAAAGTCGCCCGCAGTTGAGTAATCCCCTATGACGTTACCGTCACCGCCATAGATGAAAATGTGGTCGTACGCGTCCTTTTATCCTTCTTACATTCTGGACAAACAGATAATGAACAGATCAAAAGACGGAAATTTATTGGTC
>NZ_LT821257.1:0-660865 GCF_900169535.1 Cohnella massiliensis | reverse complement strand
TTCAGGAGTCGACCTCCAAGATGGTGGAACGTTTAACGAAACAGTTGCACCAGCTTGGATATAATGTCGATTTGAAACCTACTGGAACAACCTAAATTTTAAAAAAATTAGGGTTGAGATTTCGGGGTAGTGGGTCTTTTTTTTGCCTTCTTACGGCACTTCATTTTCGTATAAAAAATGACTCATTTCACCGTCCCCGCACGCCGCTGCCAATCCAGCTGAGTCGTGGCGACTCAGCTCAACCCGCCATTCGCATACAGCCGCCCGCAATTGAGTAACAATGACTCATTTCACCGTCCCCGCACGCCGCTGCCGATCCAGATGAGTCGTGGCGACTCATCTCAATCCACCAGCCGCATACAGTCGCCCGCAGTTGAGTAACAATGACTCATTTCACCGTCCCCGCACGCCGCTGCCGATCCAGCTGAGTCGTGGCGACTCAGCTCAACCCGCCATTCGCATACAGCCGCCCGCAATTGAGTAACAATGACTCATTTCACCGTCCCCGCACGCCGCTGCCGATCCAGCTGAGTCGTGGCGACTCATCTCAATCCACCAGCCGCATACAGCCGCCCGCAGTTGAGTAAAAATGACTCATTTCACCGTCCCCGCACGCCGCTGCCGAGCCAGACGACGAAGTCGTTTCGGCCGCAGGGCGCCGATGGAAGCCGCCGTTGAGCCGGCGGCACGACAGCGCGCTATTCGTCCTCCGACAATTCGTCCACCGTCTTCTCGAAGCTGGGCGCTAACCGGTCGAGAAACCATTCCACCTCGGGCAGATCGAGGCCGCGCAGGCGCTCTTCCATTTGCCTTCGGGCGGTGGCGAATTCCCGGTTGCCGGCCGACATTTCGCTTACGCATTTCAGATAGGCGTCCAGCACGTCCGCGGCTTTGACCAGCTTCGCGAGCGTCGGGGAGACGGCCTTCCTTCCGAGCAGCGGCCGGTACACGTCGCGCAGCGGCTCCGGAACCGTGGACAAAAGCCGGTCCGCGGCGAGCGTCTCGATTTGGCGAAAGTTCGACAAAATGTCCGGGTTATGGTGCTTGACCGGCGTCGGAATATCTCCGGTGATCACTTCGGTCGCGTCGTGGAACAACGCGTAGGTCGCCGCTTCCTCGGGGCTCACGTCGTTGCCGAAAACATGGCGGGAAATGCTGGCGAGCAGGTGCGCGAGCAGCGCGGTATGAAACGAGTGTTCGGCTACGTTTTCCTCGGTCGTTTTGCGCATCAGGCTCCATCGCTCGATATACTGCAGCCGGTACAAATAAGCGAGAAAATGATGAGGCATGCTTTTCTTCCTTTCCTTCCGTTCCTAAAGACGGCTTCACAGGGTTTTATTATATCACGACTCGCGCGAAACCGACGGGGGCCGAACGCGCTTCCGACGGTTTTCTGACGTTTTATCATTCGTAGGAGCGCCGCGAATGTGCTATTATTATAGATATTGTGAACTAGCGATCAGAGAGGAGAATTGACACGAAAATGTCACAATTCGAAGACAGCATTTATAAGTTAATCGTCGAAACGTCCACCAACCTGCCCGCCGACGTGCGCAGGACGATCGCCAAAGCCCGGCAAGCCGAAGACAGCGCCACGCGCGCCGGCCTGTCGCTCAGCACGATCGCGCAAAATATCGAAATGGCGGAGTGCAACGTTTCTCCGATTTGCCAGGATACGGGCATGCCGACGTTTATCGTTCATACGCCGGTCGGAGCCAATCAAATCGTCATGAAACGGGAAATCCGCCAAGCGGTCGCCCGCGCGACGAAGGACGGCAAGCTGCGGACGAACTCGGTCGATTCGCTGACGGGCGCCAACACGGGGGACAACCTAGGCCCGGGCACGCCGGTCATTCATTTTGAGCAATGGGAAAAGGACGAGGTCGACGTCCGTCTCATTCTGAAAGGCGGCGGCTGCGAAAACAAAAACATCCAGTACAGCCTGCCGTGCGAGCTGGAAGGTCTCGGCAAGGCCGGACGCGATCTGGACGGCATTCGCAAATGCATTTTGCACGCCGTTTACCAGGCGCAAGGACAGGGCTGCAGCGCGGGCTTCATCGGCGTCGGCATCGGCGGCGACCGGACGACGGGCTACGAGTTGGCCAAGCATCAGCTGTTCCGTCCGGTCGAGGACACGAACCCGATTCCGGAGCTGGCGAAGCTGGAAGAGTACATTATGGAAAACGCGAACAAGCTCGGCATCGGCACGATGGGCTTTGGCGGCAACGTCACGCTGCTCGGATGCAAAGTCGGCGTCATGAACCGCCTTCCGGCGAGCTTTTTCGTCTCCGTCGCTTACAATTGCTGGGCGTATCGCCGTCAGGGCGTGCTGCTCGACGGCAACACGCACGAAATCAAGGAATGGATTTACGAGAGCGGCTCGAACGAGCCGATGAACGCTTCGGCCGAGAAGGAGAGCGCGGCCGCCTCGGCATCTAGCGGGGAGCGCCGCGAGGTCGTCCTGACCGCGCCGCTGACGGAAGAGCAGGTGCGTTCGCTCAAAGTGGGCGACGTCGTCATTTTGAACGGCGAAATGCATACCGGGCGCGACGCGCTGCACAAGTATTTGATGGATCACGACTCGCCCGTCGACCTTAACGGCGGCGTGATCTACCACTGCGGTCCGGTCATGCTGAAGGACGAAGCGGGCTGGCACGTGAAGGCGGCGGGCCCGACGACGAGCGCTCGCGAGGAGCCGTACCAGGGCGACATCATCAAAAAGTTCGGCATCCGCGCGGTCATCGGCAAGGGCGGCATGGGCGCGAAGACGCTGGCCGCGCTGAAGGAGCACGGAGCCGTCTATTTGAACGCGGTGGGCGGCGCGGCCCAATATTACGCGGAATGCATCAAGAACGTCAACGGCGTCGACTTCATGGAGTTCGGCATTCCGGAAGCGATGTGGCACCTTCAGGTCGAAGGCTTTGCCGCGATCGTGACGATGGACGCGCACGGCAACAGCCTGCACGCCGATGTCGAGCAAGATTCGAAGCAAAAGCTCGCGCAGTTCAAAGATCCGGTGTTCGCGTAATTGCAGGCGCCTTTCCGGAGCGAATGACGGCCGATAGCGGCCGTTATTCGACCGGAACCGAATAAGAATTCAAATAACGGCCAAAATGACCCCGAATCTCTTGTCAACATCGATTTCAAACGATGATGCGGCAGGCACGGTCTTTTGACCGTTCATTTTTGTAAAGAAACGCTCCCGCTTCTTGAAAAGCCGCTTTTTTGAATCGTTAAATCCCGCGCGCGTGAGGAGTTTTCATGAAAAAATTTCGCTTCAAGCTGACCGCGTTGTTCGTCCTGATGATCGGGCTTTCCGTTCTGGCAGCCGGCCTGTTGATGGGGAAGAGCTATAAGGACAACCATACGCTCGCGCTGCAGGAGCATATGGAAAAGGAGATGCGCGTGCTCATCGCCGCGGCGCCATGGCCCGTCGGCCTGACGGAAGACGGCCAGACGGAGTATTTGCAAAGCCAGGCCGTCCGATTCAAGGAATTGGCGGACATGCGGGTCACCTACGTTCGCGCCGACGGCGTCGTGCTGGGCGATTCCGATCATGAGCCGGAAACGATGGCCAACCATCTGGACCGCGAGGAAGTGCGGGAAGCGCTGGAACACGGCATCGGCAGCAGCGAACGGCATAGCAGCACGCTGGACGAAAACATGCTGTATATGGCGATGGCGGTCAAGGACGGCGATCGGGTGCAGGGCGTAATCCGGCTGGCCGTCGGCATGACCGACATCGAAAGAAGCCTGAGCAAAATGTGGGTGGCGCTCGTTTTGGGCTTGCTCCTGCTGTTCGTGTTGGCGGCCGGGGTCAGCTACCGGGTGGCGCTCGGCGTCACGCGTCCGCTGGAGCGGATGACCGGCGCCGCGAAACGCATGGCGGATATGGACTATGAAATCCGCGTCCCGGACGACGGAAAGGACGAAGTGAGCGAGCTGGCGCGCGCCTTGAACGCGATGGCCGAGAGCCTGCAGGGGCAGATGGCCGTCATCCGGCGAAACGGCATGCGGCTGCAGTCGGTGCTCGACAACATGCCGAGCGGCGTCGTCATGATCGATCCTGCGGGCAACGTAACGCTTTACAACAGCAGCGCCGAATGGCTGCTCGGCAGCTCCGCGAAGGAGCGGGTCGGGCGCAGCTTTACCGAGTTCAAGCAGCATTACGAGCTGAGCCAGTTGATTCGCCAGGCGCTGGACAGCCGCGAGCCGCTTCACGAAGAGCTGACCGTTTATTTTCCCGAAGAGCGGCTGCTGGAGCTGAACCTCGTGCCGATGCGCATGAGCGGGGAAGAGGAGACGGGCCTGCTCATCGTGCTGCAGGACGTGACCGCCATTCGACGCCTGGAGCGGATGCGGAGCGAATTCGTCGCCAACGTGTCGCACGAGCTGAAGACGCCCGTCGCCGCGGTCAAAGGTTTTGCCGAAACGCTGATGGCCGGTGCGGTGAACGATCCGGAAACGGCCCAATCGTTTTTGAAAATCATCCACGACGAAAGCGAGCGGCTGAACCGGCTGATCGGGGACATTCTGGAGCTGTCGAAAATCGAGTCCCGCCGTTCCACGCAGCAATTTTCGCCGGTCGATCTGAACGCTTTCCTCGAGCGGACGATGGAATTCATGAAAACGGAAGCCGCGAAAAAAAACATCGAGCTCCAGTGGGAAGCCGATCCGGAGCTGTTTTTGGAGGCGGACGAGGACCGGCTGGGACAAATTTTGCTGAATTTGCTCCAGAACGGAATCAATTACACGCCGGATGGCGGCAAGGTGAAGGTTCGGGCCGAATACGTGGCCGGCGAGGGCGCGGACGATGTCGACGGAAAAATAAGAATTACGGTTTCGGACACCGGCATCGGCATCCCGAAAAAAGATTTGCCCCGCATTTTCGAGCGTTTTTACCGGGTGGACAAAGCCCGCTCCCGCAGCTCCGGAGGCACCGGACTGGGACTGTCCATCGTCAAGCATCTCGTCGATATGCATCATGGCACGATTCGCGTCGAAAGCACGGTCGGCGTCGGGTCCCATTTTATCATCGAGCTGCCGTTGCTTCAGCCTTGATTAACGCGGTCGCATTTTAACGCTGCGTTAACAAAAGGATAATGCGGTTTTTACATTGGCATGATAAATTGAAAGCAGGCGTATTAAACGGCGGAACGATAGCCGGACCGGAGGTACCCATGTCGGACAAGGCGCTAATCATAGAAGACGAGCCTACCATCGCACGCTTGTTGACGTACAACTTATCCCAGGAGGGCTACTCGACGGAAGTCGTCGCGAACGGCTCCGAAGGGCTGCAAGCGGCGCTGCGAGGCAATTATGCCATCATTTTTCTCGATCTTATGCTCCCGGGCATGAACGGTTTCGAAGTGCTTCAGAAGCTGCGGCAAAGCGGGCTGAAAACGCCGGTCATCATTCTGACCGCCCGCAACGCGGAAGAAGAGGTGGTTCAAGGACTGAAGCTCGGAGCGGACGATTATATTACGAAGCCGTTCGGCGTAGCCGAGCTGCTCGCCCGCACGTCGGCCGTTCTGCGGCGAACGCGCAATGAGGACACGCAAGCGGCGGAGCAGGATAGCGACGAGAAAGTCATTACGCACGGCGATTTGCAAATTTTTCCGGACAAGTACGAAGTATCGCTGAACGGCGAATGGATTACGCTGCGGCCGAAGGAATTCGAGGTGCTGCTGTACCTCGCGGAGCGGCCGGGCATCGTCATTACGCGCGACGACCTGATGAACGTCGTGTGGGGCTTCGATTACATCGGAGGGCAGCGGACGGTGGACGTGCACGTCAGCTCGCTCCGCAAAAAGCTGGAGATGAACCAGCAATCCGTGCAAATCGAGTCGATTCGCGGCGTCGGCTACAAGCTGACGGTCAACCGCAAGGCGGGCGCTTCGAGCAAGTAAGTCGCTTCTTGGCGGGGGGCGGGCCGGGGGCGGTTGCGACTTGCGCGACTCGGGAGCCGGGCGACGACGTCGAATGGAATTAGAATGCATAAGTGCCCGGCAGCGCCGGGGCGCATCGGGGAGCCGTCTCGTTGAGGGAGGGCTTCTTTTTAATTGCGCCTCCGGAGAGCTGAGCGGCCGCGCGTGCCGGAGGCGGAGGCGTAAACGGCGAGACCTAAG
Organism: Cohnella massiliensis; assembly: GCF_900169535.1. NCBI lineage: Bacteria > Bacillati > Bacillota > Bacilli > Caryophanales > Paenibacillaceae > Cohnella > Cohnella massiliensis. The sequence continues at coordinate 654,737 of NZ_LT821257.1, read as the reverse complement.
GGAAGGGGCGGTAAACGCGAGCGGTAATACCTGCGGGAGGGGGCGAGAAATACGAGCGGTGCGACCTGCGGGAGGGAGTGGCGATCCATGCCCCGCCTGCGCTAACCGATCCGGCAGTGGCGCAGTTGGGAAATAGGGCGGAAGCGCCAGTCAAGGGTTTGTACGATATGGCTTAAATTCGGTGTGCAATCAGCGGCGCTTGACGCTTCAATTGTTGGTAGCGGCAGCCTAGGTTGGATTTTATCCGCTCTACGGAGCGGAAAACGAGGACGCCTTTGGTCTAGAGTGGATTTTATCCAACGAAAAGCGGGGATTTCGGACAAAATCTCCAAAAAGGTCCCGCCTGATTGGATAAAATCCAACGAAGGCAGCGAGTTTCGCCAAAACGCCGCTTTTGATTGGACAAATTCCAACGAAGCTTCGTCCATCCTGAAGCGCGAGTCAATCGGAAGCCGGAACGAGCATAATAGAGGAACTGCAGAGGGCCGGGCGGAAACCGGAGCAAGGTGAAAAGGAGAAGCGAAGCGGAGCACGCGGAGTGACCGTTCGCCACAGCCAAGTTGCATTCGGGATTCAGGGTTAAAATTTCAAATGGTTTTTCCGATATTTAGGGTAAATGGATTTCTGGAGGAAGAACATGCAAGTCAATTACGAGACGTTTATGCGGTCGTTTGCGTCCGTTCGGCGGCTGGATGCCGATTCCGCTTTCGCAACCGGACGGTTTTCCGATCGTCCGATCCATCTGGGCGGCATCGATCGATCGCGGATTCCGGCCGCGCCGCCGCCGGATAAGCAAGCGGGCGACTCGGCGAGTCCGGCGGAAGAGACGGCAACGGCCCGAGCCGAAAAACGCGAAAGCCGAGGATCGGCCGCCGGAATGCTGTCCAATACGTACGGAGCGCTCCGCGATAGCTTGCAGGCTTCGCTGGATCCGCTGGCCGAGCAGTTGGAGGCTGCGGAACGGCTTTACGCGGAAGCGGCCGCCGCGCCCGATGCGGACGAAGAATATCTGGCCGCGCTTCAGGGGAACGTCGGGATGGCGAAAGCCCGCATCCGGCAGGCGGCGGACACGATAACGGGGTTCTACGGCGGGTTTGTGCAAGCCGTATCGCGGCTGCCGAGTGCCGGAGGACTCGGAAGCTGGTCCGAAGCGGTCCGGAATGCGGCCGCTCAAGGGCGGGCGGTCGGAGCGGACGGGCTCGATCTTTCCGCCGAAGGCCTCGGCCTCGACCGGCTGGATGGCGGCGCGGAGGAGATCCGCAACCGGCTGCAGCAAGCGTACGGGCTGCTGGATTCGCTGAGAGAGCTGATGGACCGGGCGCAAAAAGGTTCCAACGAAGTTTACGGCCAGGCCCGGAGGCAAGCGGAGACGTCAGCGAAGTTTGTCGATGCCGTCATATAACCGGAAGCGAAAAAAGGGAGACTGCGCGAGTCTCCCTTCTTCCTTTCACGGCCGGCCCCATGCCAGCATTTTGCGCTGAAACTCCTTGGGCGAGCATTGGTTGAAGCGCCGGAACATTTTGTAGAAATGAGCCATGTTCGGCATGCCGGTCATATCGCCCACCTCGCTTACGCTCAAATCGCGGGTCAGCAGCAGCTGCTCCGCGTATTTGATTTTGCGGAAGTTGACGTATTCGGTAAACGACAGCCCCATCGTCCGCTTGAAAAATTTCACGAAGTAATAATAGCTCATGTTGGCAAGGCGGCAGGCTTCCTCGACGGTGATCCGCTCGGCGATGTTGCGGTCGACGTAATCGAGCACGGGCTTGAGCCGGATGCGTTCGACGCGGTCCTGGTCGGCTAGCAGGCCTTTCGTGTCGTTGCGGATGAGAATGAGCAGAATCTTCTTGATGAGCAAATTGACCGCCAGTTCGTAACCGCTTTCTTTTCGCTGCGCTTCCTCGTCGATTTGCCGGACGCATTCGGCAAGCTCTTCGCGGGATTTTGGATTGTCGCGGAAAATATAGTTCATCGCGCTCAGCGGTACTTTCGTCTCGTTGAAGTATTGCAAATAGGGAATCGTGCTTTTGTCGAAAAAGGTTTGCAAATCGAACTGCAGCACGATGTAATCGAGCTTGTCCGCGTAGCTCCTGTCGCGGTGAAGCTGCGAGCTGCCCAGCACGATCACGTCGTCGCTGCCGAGCGAGAACAGCTCGTTCTCCACTTCGACATCGAGCCGGCCGTTCAGCACAAGCATGATTTCGCATTCGGGGTGCTGGTGCCAGTTGACCGTGTTGGCCCGGTCGCGGCGGGCGTGCCAAACCTTTATCGAAAGCAGCGGGTTTTCGTATTGGATTTTCTCCTGACGGATATCTTCGTGGCCGGAATTCATTTCGAAGCAGGGCCCCCTATTGCCAAAATCGCATAATGACCACTCACCATTGGAGAATGGGAAAAAGAGCTCACCGTGTTATACTTTGAATTGTAGTTGGAATCCTGATCACTGGCAAGGAGGACGCCGAAAATAATGAGCAACGTTCACATTGGAATGATCGGCTGCGGCGGGATCGCATACGGAAAACATTTTCCCGCATTGGCCAAAATCCCGGAAGCCCGCATCGTCGCGTTTTTCGACGTGTCGGCCGAGCGCGCCCACGATGCCAAAAACCAGTTCGGCACCCAAGATGCTAGGGTTTACGGCAGCGTCGAAGAGCTGCTGAACGATCCGGACGTGCATGCCGTCCATGTGTGCACGCCGAACGACACGCACGCGGAAATCTCGATCAAAGCGATGGAAGCGGGCAAGCACGTTTTGTGCGAAAAGCCGATGGCGAAAACATCGGAAGATGCCAGAAAAATGCTCGAAACGTCCGAACGGACGGGGCGCAAGCTCAGCATCGCTTATCAGAACCGGTTCCGTGCCGACAGCCGCTGGCTGCATGAAGCGTGCCGGCAAGGCCAGCTTGGCGAGGTCTATCTCGCGAAAGCGCATGCGGTTCGCCGCCGCGCCGTGCCGACGTGGGGCGTTTTCCTCGATCTGGAGAAGCAGGGCGGAGGCCCGCTCATCGACATCGGCACCCATGCGCTCGACCTGGCGCTGTGGATGATGGACAACTACGAGCCGCGCACCGTTCTCGGCACGACGTTCCGCAAGCTCGCGGAGCAAGGCAGCGAAGCGAATGCCTGGGGCCCTTGGGATCCCGCGAAGTTTACGGTCGAGGATTCGGCTTTCGCGATGATTACGATGAAAAACGGCGCTACCGTCTGGCTGGAATCGAGCTGGGCGCTCAATACGCTCGACGTCGACGAGGCGAAGGTGACGCTGTGCGGCTCCAAGGCGGGCGCCGATATGAAGAACGGCCTGCGCGTCAACGGGGAAGAGCACGGCAAGCTGTACACGAAGGAAATCACGCTTGGCGACCAATGGAAAAGCGAACCGCCGAACGATTCGGCCGAGCGCGAGGCGCGCGCCTGGATCGACGCGATCTTGCACGACCGGGAACCGGTCGTAACGGCGAAACAAGCGTATGTCGTGCAGCAAATTCTCGAGGCGGTCTACGAATCGGCGAACAAGGGACAAGCCGTCTCCTTCGTATAGCCCGGGAGCCGGTTGTCCGCATTTTTAAGGAAATAAGTGGACGCAAACGGATGACAGCGCTTTTACGATCGGTTAAACTAAGTATGGCGGATAAACAAAGATTCGCCATGCTCGACCTCGCACCGCGCTGCCCGGAAGGGCAGGCCGGAAATCCTTTAATTAGAGAAAGGTAAGGTGAGCTTTGTGAAACTCGGTGTTTTTCTCGTGTTATTCGGTCAACAATCGTTGGAGGATGCGCTCGACACGGCCAAATCGGCCGGCATTCAGGCCGTCGAATTGGGAACGGGGGCGTATCCGGGCACCGCGCATGTGAACGCCGCGGCCATTCTGAACGACGAAGCCGCCATTTCCCGCATCAAGACGGCGGTGGAATCGCGCGATCTGACGATCAGCGCGCTGAGCTGCCACGGCAATCCGCTGCATCCGAACAAGGAAATCGCGAAACAGCATCATGACGATTTCGTCGCCACGGTGCAGCTCGCGGAGAAGCTCGGCGTCGATACGGTCATCACGTTCTCCGGCTGTCCGGGAGAATCGCCGTCTTCGCAATATCCGTCCTGGGTCACCTGCCCCTGGCCGCCGGATTTCCTGACCGTGCTCGAATGGCAATGGAACGAAATCGCCATTCCTTACTGGAAAGAGCAATCCGCGTTCTGCCGCAAGCACGGCGTCAAGGTGGCCATCGAGTCGCATCCGGGCTTCCTCGTTTACAATACGGAAACGGCCCTGCGTCTGCGCCGCGAAGCCGGCGACAACATCGGCGTCAATTTCGACCCTTCCCACTTGTTCTGGCAGGGGATGGATCCGATCGAGTGCGTCAAGGCGCTCGGAGATTCGATTTTCCACGTTCATGCCAAAGATACGAAAATCGACGCGCGCAACACGGCGATCAACGGCGTGCTGGATAACAAGCCTTACGCGGACGAGCTGAACCGCTCGTGGATTTTCCGCACGGTCGGCTACGGGCACGACGATGATTTCTGGAAGCACTTCGTGAGCACGCTCCGGCTTGTCGGCTACGACGGCGCGATCAGCATCGAGCACGAAGACAGTCTCATGTCGGTAGGCGAAGGCTTCCGCAAGGCGGCGAGCTTCCTGAACGGACTTATTCTTAAAGAGAAAGCGGGCGAGATGTGGTGGGCGTAAACAAGACGCTTAACGTCGGCATGGTGGGCTACAAATTCATGGGCAAAGCCCACAGCCACGCTTATAAGGACGTCGGCATGTTTTTCGATATGGAAGCGGGCGTCGGAATGAAGGCGATCTGCGGCCGGGATGCGGCGGGCGTGAAGGAAGCCGCCGAGCGGTTCGGCTGGGAAAGCTTCGAAACCGATTGGCGCAAGCTGGTCGAGCGCGACGATATCGACGTGATCGACATCAACGCGCCGAGCGACGCGCACAAGGAAATCGCGCTGGCGGCGATCGCAAGCGGCAAGCACGTCTTCTGCGAAAAGCCGCTGGCGCTTAACCTTGCGGATGCGCGCGAAATGCTGGAAGCGGCGGAGAAGGCCGGCGTCAAGCACGGCATTTGCTTCAATTACCGCTTCCTGCCGGCCGTTCAGCTGGCGAAGTCCATTATCGACAGCGGCAAGCTGGGCGAAATCCATCATTATCGGGCGACTTATTTGCAGGACTGGCTCGTCGATCCGGAAGCTCCGCTTGCCTGGAGACTCAAGAAGGAAGTGGCCGGCTCCGGGGCGCACGGAGATATCAACGCCCACAGCATCGACCTCGCCCGTTTCCTGATCGGAGAGTTCGACCGGGTCATCGGCCATAACCGGACGTTCGTCAAGGAGCGTCCGATCCCGGTGTCGACGTCCGGCCTCGGCGGCGTCGGCTCGGCCGAGAAAGGCGAAGTTACCGTGGACGACGCGACGGCGTTTCTCGCCGATTTCAAAAACGGCGCGATGGGCATCTTCGTCGCCAGCCGCTTCGCGACCGGACGCAAAAACGGCAACACGTTCGAAATTCACGGCAGCCGGGGCTCGATCCGCTGGGATCTGGAGCGCCTGAACGAGCTGGAAGTGTATTTCCGCGACGACGAGCCGGAGCTGGCGGGCTTCCGCCGGATCATGGTGACCGAGCCGCAGCACAAGTACGCGGGGAACTGGTGGCCGACCGGACACATTATCGGCTACGAGCACGGCTTCGTGCATATCGTGTACGAATTCATGCAGCATATTTCGACCGGCTCGCCGTTCGCGCCGACGTTCCTGGACGGCGTGCGCTGCCAGGAAGTGCTGGAAGCGGTCGATTTGTCGATCGAGCGGGGCGCTTGGGTAAGCGTGGACGAAATTTAATCCATCAACAAAAGAGGAGCACGTCCCTTCGGGGGCCTGCTCCTCTTTTCGATTTTTGAAAGCCCGGTCATTCCACGACGATCGAACCGACCATGTCATTGTGGCCGGAACCGCATTGGATGGAGCAATGATATTCGTAGGTCCCGGCCTTGTCGACGGTAAACGTGGCCGTCTCGCCGCCTTTGACGTTGACGTTAAGCTCGGGAATTTCGATGCCGTGATTGCCGGCTTCGTTGTTCAGCGTCAAGTTGATCGTATCACCGGCTCTCACCCGAATTTCCGTCGGTTCGAACGCCCAGTTGGTCGCATTTACGGTAATGTCCTGGGTTCCGCCGCCGCCTGCCGCGTTGCCGGCTCCTTGCGTCGCGGTACCGGTAGCCGTCGGCGTCGGCGTCGCATTGTTGTTGCCCGCGTTGCCGTTGCCCGCATTGCCGTTGCCCGCGTTGCCGCCGCAAGCGCCAAGCGTAAAAATAACGGCGGCCGTCAGGCATGCGGCTGCGATCTGTCTTGGTTTATTCATTTTAACGTCCTCCCGGAATTCAAATCGTCATTTGCTTTGCAGGATGCTCTTATTATTCCCCCGTCTTCTCCAAACGAATACCTCTTCGGGCTGATGCTATAGACCTAAATTTTAATACTGAGCAAACACGAACCGAATGTCGAATTTACATCCAATTGTTAACATCGGGCATGGGAAGGAAATTGCAGGATATCTCGCAGGATGACGAGGGGGACATGCTGTGGTTTTGGCCGTAGAGGAAAGACCGGGACGAGAAAAAGAGAAAACCGCCGTCAAAACGCCTGAAACTGCCGAACTAGCGGAACGTGCCGCAAACGCGGAGTCAAGTCCGAAGCTGCAGAACCAAACCGGAGACAAGATCGACAAGGACCGCAACGGCCCCCGGAACATCGAGACCGCGGAGCAATTTCGTTTGCAGGAAAAGATCCGACGCTGTCCGACCGTTTCCCCGGACGAGCTTTGCGGCGACGTGATCGCTTTGTTTCGGCGCAGCGCCGATTCGGAATGCATTGTCGTATGCGACGAAAACGACAAGCCGCTCGGACTTGTCATGAAGCACCGCTTTTTCCGGATGCTGGGGACGCTTTACGGAATGTCGCTTTACGGGGAGAAGCCGATTTCGAAGCTCATGGACAGCGAGCCGTACATAGCGGATTGCGGACTGCCTGCCCAGGAACTGATCGACAGGGCGATGTCCAGGCCCGAGGAGCATGTGTACGATACCGTAATCATGTCTCAAAACGACGTTTTTGCGGGGATTTTAACGGTCAACGATTTGCTCGGCATTTCGCGGCTGCTTCAACGGGAGGCGTCGGGGAGGCAAATTCGTACCGTGCGCGACGTAGACGGCATGATCGGCGACATTCACGGCGCCGTGGAAAAGGTAGCCGAAACGGCCGAGTTGTCCCGCCGCAGCAGCGAGCGGATCGCGGAAGCGACGGAAAACGGGAAGGCGGAGCTGAGTCAAATCTTATCGCTTCTCCATGTATGGACGTCCTCCGCGGACCGTCAGGACAAATCCGTGACGGAATTGCTTCAGCGCACGAACGAGGCATTCGGCATTACGAGAATGATCGCCGAGCTCGCGGATCAATGCAACCTGCTGGCGATCAATGCGCAAATCGAAGCGGCGAGAGCCGGGGAACACGGGCGCGGATTCGCCGTCGTCGCGCAGGAAGTCAAGGCGCTCGCCGACCAGACGAAGGACTCGACCGAGAGGATCAAACGGCAGCTGAGCGATATGGCGCAAGCCGCGGAAGCCGCAGCCCGGGCCGTGAGGGACGGCAAGCTTGGCGCGGAGGAAGGGATTCGGCATGTCCATCTGGCCGAAGCGAAGTTCAACGAATTGTGGGACATCAGCGGCTCCAATCTCGAAGCGGCTTCGAAGCTGAATGCCGCGTCCGCCGAGGCGAAAGCGATATCCGGCCAAATTCGCGGCCAAATTCGCAAGCTGACGCAGCAATTGAACGGAACGGAAACGGACATTTAAGAGTAGTCCGGGCATTCGGTAAAACGAAACGAAAAAACTTTTTGTTATGATCGCGCAATTTTTACATTCCGTTAACAAAACGAAAACATGGCTAAAACGAATGGTAGATAGAATCGAAGATGTGCAAGGGACATGACGAAGCGAAACGCGGAGAGGCCATGTCTAAAAAAACGAAAAGCACAACATGGAAAGGGGAACCTATTTCAATGAAGAAATCTATGACTTTGTTAATGACGGTCGTACTCGGTTTGACGCTGGCCGCCTGCGGCAGCAACAACGGCAACAACGCGAACGGCGCTGCGAGCCCGAGCGAAAGCGCATCGGCATCGCCGTCGGCATCCGCGCCTGCATCGGAATCGCCAAGCCCGAGCGCGGAAAAGCTGACCGGCTCGATTCTCGCAACCGGCTCCTCGGCGCTGCAACCGCTCGTCGAGCAAGTCGCTCAAAAGTTCATGGCCGAAGAAGAGTATAGCGGCATCACGGTTCAAGTACAAGGCGGCGGCAGCGGCACGGGCCTGACGCAAGTGTCCGACGGTCAAGCGGATATCGGCAACTCCGACATTTTCGCGGAAGAGAAGTTCAAGGACGCGGACGCTCCGAAAGCTGCCGAACTGGTCGATCATCAAGTGGCGGTTGTCGGCATGGCCGCGGTCGCCCATCCCGAAGTCGGCGTCGACAACCCGACGAAGCAGCAACTGGTCGACATTTTCACCGGCAAAATCACGAACTGGAAAGACGTGGGCGGCGCCGATCAAGAGATCGTCATCATCAACCGTCCGAGCAGCTCCGGCACGCGCAAAACGTTTGAAACGTACGCGCTCGGCACGACGACGGAAGACCTTCCGGGTTCGATCCAACAGGATTCCTCCGGTACGGTTCACAAGCTGGTAGCCGAAACGCCGGGAGCGATTTCCTACCTGGCCCTGTCTTACCTGGACGATAAGATTCAAGTTCTGAAATACGACGGCGTCGAGCCGACGGTCGAAAACATCACGACGGGCAAATTCCCGGTATGGGCATACGAGCACATGTACACGAAAGGCGAGCCGAATCCGGTCGTCAAAGCCTTCCTCGATTACATGATGAGCGAAGAAGTTCAAAACACCGACGTAACGGAGCTTAACTTCATTCCGGTCACGAGCATGCAAATCGTTCGCGATATCGACGGCAACATCACGCAAAAGTAAGGCTATGATGGAACGCGATTGCGAATAACTTCCGAAATATTTCTTAGCGGCGAGAGGCGACAATAGTGTGCCTCTCCTTGCCGTTGGAGGAGAGGCGTGCATGAACATTCCCTACGAAGAAGTTAAAAAGGATCCGGCCTCGGCCGCACCAAATTCGAAAAAGTTTCCGAAGCACCGCATGGAAGAGCTGCGGGGTAAGGCTTACGTATATGCTTGCATTCTCGTGCTGATCGTCACCATCTTCTCGATCGTCTACTTTATCGCGGTTCGGGGCCTGTCTCCGTTTTTGTCCGACGGTGTAGGCATCGGAGAAATGCTGTTTGGAAAAACTTGGGCGCCGGATGCGGACGTTCCGCTGTACGGGGCGCTTCCCTTCCTGTTCGGCTCGTTTTCGACGTCGCTCCTGGCGGCGCTCATCGCCGCGCCGCTCGGCTTCTGCGCGTCGATCTTCATGACCGAAATCATGCCGAAGCTCGGAAAAACGGTGCTGCAGCCGGCCATCGAGCTGCTTGCGGGGATTCCTTCGGTCGTCTACGGCTTCGTCGGCCTTTCGGTCATCGTGCCGTTTTTGCGCGACACGTTCCCCGGCCAGGGCATCGGCATTTTGGCGGGGGGAATCGTGCTGTCGATCATGATATTGCCGACGGTCACGACGATTTCCACCGACGCGCTGCGCAGTCTGCCGTCCGGGTTGAAGGAAGGCTCCTACGCGCTCGGGGCGACGCGCTGGCAAACGATATCCCGCATCGTGCTGCCGACGATGCTGCCTTCGCTGCTTACCGGCATCGTGCTCGGCATCGCGCGCGCGTTCGGGGAAGCGCTCGCCGTTCAGATGGTCATCGGGAACGCGCCGCACATTCCGGGCTCGCTGTTCGAGTCGGCCTCGACGCTGACCAGCATCATTACGCTGTCGATGGGCAATACGACGCTCGGTTCCCCTCATAACAACGCGTTGTGGAGCCTTGCCTTGTTCCTGCTCATTATGACCTTCGTCTTCGTCTTTATCGTTCGTCTGCTGGAAAGGAGAGCGGTGCGATGAGAGCCAAAACGGTTGACCGGATCGCGACGGGCGTAATCGTCGTCATCGCCGCGCTCATTCTGGCGGTGCTGGCGGGACTGCTTGCCTTCCTGCTGATCCGCGGACTCGGACATATCAGCTTCGACTTTCTCACTTCCCCGCCGCAAACGATCAAGGCGGGCGGCGGCATCGGCCCGCAGCTGTTCAACTCGCTGTTTCTGCTGGTGCTGACGATGATCATTACGATCCCGCTCGGTCTCGGCGCGGGCATTTATATGAGCGAATACGCGAAGGAGAACCGGTTTACTTCGTTCATCCGGCTGGTCGTGGAAGTGTTGTCGTCCTTCCCGTCGATCGTCATCGGCTTGTTCGGCCTTCTCGTCATCGTCAATACGTTCAACCTCGGCTTCTCGCTGCTGTCCGGCGCCCTCGCGCTGACGGTGTTCAATTTGCCGATGATGGTGCGGATTACCGAGCAGTCGCTGCGCAGCGTGCCGAAGGAGCAGAAGGAAGCGGGCCTTGCGCTCGGCATTTCCCGCTGGAAGACGATCACGTCGATCATGCTTCCGGTTGCTCTTCCCGCGATCGTGACCGGCACGATTTTGACGGCGGGCCGGGTGTTCGGCGAAGCGGCGGCGCTCCTGTTTACGGCAGGGATGAGCTCGCCTCGCCTGGACTTTACGGACTGGAACCCGTTCAGCCCGACGTCGCCGCTCAATCCGATGCGGCCGGCGGAAACGCTCGCGGTTCATATCTGGAAAATCAACAGCGAAGGCCTTGCGCCGGACGCGTCGGAAATCGCGGCCGGAGCGTCCGCCGTGCTCGTCATCACGGTGCTGCTGTTCAATCTCGGAGCTCGCTGGTTCGGACGTTTTCTGTACCGCAAGCTGACCGCTAGCAAGTAGGAGGAGCGCCATGAGCAGGAATGCGTTGGTTACGAAAAACCTGTCGGTCTATTACGGGGAAAAGCATGCGGTCAAACGCATCGACATGGATTTCCCGGAGCGGGAAGTCGTCGCGCTCATCGGTCCATCCGGCTGCGGCAAGTCGACGTTTCTCCGGTCGCTCAACCGGATGAATGACCTCATTCCCGGCGCCCGCATCGAGGGCGACATCTGGATCGGAAACGACAACATTTGCGATCCGAAAACGGACGTCGTGCAGCTTCGCCAGAAGATCGGCATGGTGTGGCAGCGTCCGAACCCTTTTCACAAATCGATCTATGAAAATATCGCCTTCGGGCCGAGATATCACGGCGTGCGCAAAAAGTCGGAGCTGGACGAAATCGTCGAATCGACGCTGCGGAAAACCGCGCTCTGGGACGAAGTCAAAGACCGGCTGCGCCAATCGGCGCTGTCGCTGTCCGGCGGCCAGCAGCAGCGGCTTTGCATCGCCCGCTCCCTTGCGGTAAGGCCCAGCATTTTGCTGATGGACGAACCGGCTTCGGCGCTCGACCCGATCTCGACGTCCAAAATCGAAGAGCTGATCGCCGAGCTGAAAAAGGAATATACAATCATCATCGTGACGCACAACATGCATCAGGCCGCGCGCATTTCCGATAAAACGGGATTTTTTCTGCTGGGCGACCTGGTCGAATACGACGATACGCAGAAGATGTTTACGAACCCTTCGAAAAAATCGACGGACGACTATATCTCGGGACGCTTCGGCTGACGACAAGGAGGCAAGGAAACATGATCGAAATCGATAAGCTTCAACTGTACTACGGATCGTTCCACGCCTTGAAGGATATCGCCCTGTCGATTCCCGAGAAGCAGGTTACGGCGTTCATCGGCCCGTCCGGCTGCGGCAAGTCGACGCTGCTCCGCACGCTGAACCGGATGAACGATTCGATCGAAGGCGTCCGGATCGAGGGCAAGGTCGAAATTCAAGGCCAGGACATTTACGGTTCGGATATGGACGTCGAATCGCTGAGAAAGCGGGTCGGCATGGTGTTTCAGCAGCCGAATCCTTTTCCGAAATCGATTTACGACAACGTGGCTTACGGGCCGAGGCTGCACGGCAAGCGGAACAAGGCGGAACTCGACGAAATCGTGGAAAAAAGCCTGCGCGCGGCTTCGCTCTGGGAGGAAGTCCGCGACGTGCTCAAAAAGTCGGCCTGGAGCCTTTCCGGCGGCCAGCAGCAGCGGCTGTGCATCGCGCGGGCGCTGGCGGTCGAGCCGGATATTTTGTTGATGGACGAATCGACGTCCGCGCTCGATCCGATTTCGACGAACAAAATCGAGGAACTGACCCGCGAGCTGTGCCGCAACTACACGATCGTCATGGTGACCCACAACATGCATCAAGCCGCCCGGATTTCGGATCGCACCGTCTTTTTCCTGAACGGCAACGTGGTCGAGGCTTCCGAGACGGAGTCGCTGTTTTCCAATCCCGTCGATCAACGGACGGAAGATTATATTTCGGGCAGATTCGGTTAGGAGGACAAAGGGACGATGGTCATTCGCAAAGACTTTGATATCGGACTGGAGCAACTGGAAAGATTGTTGGTCGAAATGGGAGACCGGGTGGAAAAAGCGTTGGAAGAGGCGATGAGCGCGCTGGAAAAGCTGGACGTGGAAGCTGCGCGCAAAATCGTCAAGGACGATCCGCAAATCAACCAAATCGAGGAGCGGATATCGGATTTGGGCGCCAAGCTGATCGCCACTCAGCAGCCGGTAGCCAAAGATTTGCGAAGGATTTTGGTCGCGCTGAAAATATCGTCCGACCTTGAGCGCATGGGCGACCTGTCGGTCGATATCGCGAAGGTCGTCCTTCGGATGGAAGGCCAAACCCTGATGAAGCCGCTGCTCGATTTGCCGCAAATGGCGAGCATCGTGCGGACGATGATTACCGAATCGATCCAATCCTACATCGACGAAAACGTCGATCTGGCCTACAAAATGGCCAAGGACGACGATCAGGTCGACGCGCTCTATTCGCAAATTTTACGCGAAATGTTCACGCTCATGGCGGAAAATCCGAAGACGGTCGGGCAGGCGATGTATTTGAGCTTCGTCGGGCGCTACATCGAGCGGATCGCGGACCATGCGACGAACATCGGCGAAAGCGTCGTTTTCCTCGTCGTCGGCAAGCGTCCCGATTTGAACCAATAATCGCAGCGGAAATCACGAAGGCCAGCAAGGGAACGGCAATCGCGACGGCTTGCGCCAATTTCTTTTTTTCAGCCCGGGCGGCCTGCCCGGGTTTTTTCGCGTTGGCCTGGATCTGTTACGATAGTTGCGGGTCGATGGACCTATTTTTACATAGCGTTAACCAATTGCGAAAATTGTCGATACATCGGACTGGTACGATGAGGCTGCGGATAGCGATGGCGCTCCTGCCGTCGAAAGAAGCCAAAAGAGCGGGGTGAACCTGCGTGAAAAAGTTTGCTTCGGAACCCAATGGCGAAGATGGCGCCTTCTTGCGCATCGAGGTGCAGTATTTGCCGGTCGCCTCGCTGCTGGACGGTTCGGTTTACGGATATGAGGCCGTTCCCTGCCGAAAAGACGGCCGCGAACGCCTGACGGCGGAAAAGCTGTTCGCCGAAGCGGAAGCGTTAGGCTGCCTTCCGAAATGTTATCGCTTATTTCAAGAGCGGGCTGTCGCCGGATGGTCTGAGCAAAAAATGGAGAAAAAACTGTTTTTGCCGGTGCCGGCTTCTTTGATCGGCGACGAATTGCGCAAGGAATCGACGCCGAAGCCTTCCTCGGCACCGGAATCGGCGGCGGTTCCCGCCGTCGCCGGATCGCTGCCGGAACAGATCGTCCTGAAGCTGATCGGTTCGGAAGGCAAGGAGGAATCGGCCGTCCTGGCCGCGCTCCGGCATTACCGCAAACAGGGTTATCGAATCGCGCTGTCCGATATTTCGGTCGACCGCGCATCGCTGATCCGTTTGCTGTCGCTTCATCCCGATTACGCTTTTCTCGCTTCGTCGCGGACCGATTCCGAGCCCCGGCGGTCCGATAAGCTTGACGGCGAACGGGGCGATAGCGCAGCGGGAACGGAGCCTATCCGCTCTCCCCGGCGAACGATACCCGGCTCCTTGACGAAAAGCATCGAGCGGACGGTGGACGAGACCCTGCTTCAAGCGCTGACGGGACTTGCGCGCAAGGAGCAGGTCGTGCTGATCGCGCAAGGCATCGACCGGCAATCGCAGCTTGCGCTTCTGTCGGTTTGCGGCATCGGCTACGGCCAGGGAGACTGGATCGGACGGGAAGAGAGGCAGGCCCCCTCGCTTCGGCCGTCCGTCCGGGAGATCATTCGCCGCGAGGCGGAGCGGCGTTTTCGCACGGCAAGCGGCTCCTTGTCGGAGCTTGCGATGCCGGCGGAAGTGTTCGACAGCCAAACTCCGGTGTCGGAGATTGCCACGTATTTCGAACGGCATCGGGATACGCACGGCTTCGTGATCGCCGACGAGGGACGTCCCGTCGGACTGCTCATGAAGGAGAAGCTCCAGCAGCTGTTGTCGGGCAAGTTCGGGCTGGCGCTCTACTGGAACCGTTCCGTCGGCAAAATCATGGACAAGCAGCCGCTGGTGCTGGAGGAAGCGACGCCGCTGGAGCAAGTCGCCCAGCTGGCGATGGCGCGCGAGCAGGACAAGCTGTACGACGCGATCATCGTCACGCGCCAAGGCCGCGTGTACGGAATCGCATCCGCCCGCGCCGTTCTGGAATGGGTGACCCAGGCGCATATGGCCAACGCGCAGTACGCCAATCCGCTGACGGGACTTCCCGGCAACGTTCCGATCCGGCAGGAAATGACGCGTCGGCTCGGCGGCGACAGTCCGTTTTCCGTTTTATACGCCGATATCGATCATTTCAAATGGTTTAACGACCGGTTCGGCTTTCAACTGGGCGACGAAGTCATCCGGTTTACGGGAGAAATGCTGCTCGAAGCGGTAAGGTCCTGCTGTCCGGACGAAAGCTTCGTCGGCCATATCGGCGGAGACGATTTTATCGCCATTTTGCCCTGCGGAGATCCGGTCGAAGTATCCAACCTGTTTATGGAGCTTTTCGAACGGGGGATCGGCGCCTATTGCGAAGAAGCGGGGCCGGTGACGGACCGGAACGGAAACGCGACGGAAGCTTCGGGCCTTTCGCTGTCGCTCGCGCTTCTCCTCTGCGATCGGGCGGGCGGATGGACGCCCGAGCAATTGGCCGAGCATGCGGCTAAATTAAAGAAGCGGGCTAAACGGCAAACCGGAAACTCGCTCGCGTGGGAAAGCATTTCATCGGATTCGGGCAGCGAGGCAAAGCCATCAATCATGGTTGGAGTGGATTCGGAATGATTCATGCAGGCACGGACAGCAGCGGCTTGGAACGCGTAAAACGGCGGATAGCGGAAAGACAGGAATCAAGCTGCGATCTTCAAGGCACCCTCGGAATGATCTGCGTGGATTTGAACGATGCGGGCAACGGCGAATGGACATTTCGGCAGGAGTGGGACGATTGGCTCGGCCGAGCCTTCCCGATGCGGGACGTCTGGTTGGGGGACGAGCTCGGCGGGCATTTGTGGGTGTACGCGGAGCTCCCCCATGCGATGCCGTTTCGGGCGGAAGCCGCGTTGGAGGACATCGCCAGGCAAATCCGGCAGGCGGTGGCGGATGAAACGGGAATTTCGGCAGCCGGGACCGCGCCGGGTTTTTCGGCTCGGGGATATGGGGTGTCGCTGCTCGAGGTTTCCGCCGGCATGCCGCTTAAGCAAACCTTGTACAAAAGCGCGCTCGAAGCGATTCGGAACATGGGCAAAACGGATCCTTCCGCTTCCGGCTCGGAGCTGCATTCGGAAATGGAGCGCCTGCTCAGGGAACGCAGCATCCGCAGCGTCTACCAGCCGATCAAGAGCCTGGGATCCGGCGAAATATTCGGCTACGAGGCGCTTACCCGGTGCCCGCAGCCTTGCCGCTTCGACGGTCCGCTGGCGCTGTTCGGCTTCGCGGAGAAAGAAGGCTATGCGTTCGCGCTCGACCGTCTAGCCAGGGAAAAAGCGATTCACGGCAGCCCGGCGCTGAGCGAGACCCAGAAAATTTTTATCAACGTCACGAACGGCATCATGAACGATCCGCAATTCGTTTCCGGCCAAACCGTCCGCTGGCTTCGGGAGCGCGGGATGAATCCGAACCAGGTCGTGCTGGAATTGACCGAAAGAAGCTCGATCGACGATTTCGGCGCGGCCAAAAAAATTTTAAACCACTATCGCAGCCAAGGCTATCAAATCGCGATCGACGACGCGGGAGCGGGCTATTCGTCGCTTCAGGCGATCGTGGAGCTGAGCCCGGATTACATCAAAGTGGACAAATCCCTCGTCCGCCACGCGGACGGCGACGAAATGAAAAAGCAGATGCTGCTGACGTTCGTCGGCTTTGCCAAACGGATGAACATCCGCACCGTGGCGGAAGGGATCGAGCGCGAAGAGGAGCTTCGGCTCGTCCGCGAAATCGGCGTCGATTACGGGCAAGGCTATTTGCTCGGCAGACCCGGGGATTATGGCAGCCCCTTTTGTCCTCCGGGACTCGCGCTTTGAACCCGTCCGCTTTTCGTTCGCATCGCCTGCGTTCGTCCGATATGGTATGATGACTCTGTATGAAGTAAACGAGCGGGGTGACCTCGGATGGGCAACGACAGGCAAAAGGTGCTGCTGATCGACGGGAACAGCATCGTGAATCGGGCGTTTTACGCGATGCCGCCGCTGACGAACAGCAGCGGTTTACATACGAACGCGGTATTCGGGTTTACGACGATGCTGCTTAAAGTAATCGAGGAAGAGAAGCCGACGCATATGCTGGTCGCGTTCGACGCGGGCAAGGAAACGTTCCGGCACGAGGGCTACGCGGAATACAAGGGCGGCCGCCAGAAGACGCCGCCGGAGCTGTCGGAGCAGTTTCCTTTGCTGAAGGAGCTGCTCAAGGCGTTCTCGATTCCGCAATTCGAGCTTCCGGGCTACGAGGCCGACGACATTATCGGCACCTTGACCCGGATGGCAGAGGAGCAGAAGCAGGCGGCCATCGTGGTGTCGGGCGACAAGGACATGCTGCAGCTGGCGTCGGACAAGGTGACGGTGCTGCTTACCCGCAAAGGCGTCAGCGAGACGGAACGGTTCACGCCGGAGGAAATTCGGGAGAAGTACGGCCTGACGCCTCCGCAAATCATCGATTTAAAGGGGCTTATGGGCGACGCCTCCGACAACATCCCCGGCATCCCGGGCGTCGGAGAAAAAACCGCGCTCAAGCTGCTGGCCGAGTACGAAACGGTGGAGCAGGTGCTGGAGCATGCGGACGGCATTAAAGGCAAGCTGGGCGAGAACGTCCGCAATCACAAGGAAGATGCGCGCATGAGCAAGGAGCTGGCGACGATTTTCCGGGAGGTTCCGCTTGAGCGCACGTGGGACGAGCTGAGCTGGAGCGGCTACGACGCGGGGGAATTGGCCGCGGCGTTTCGCAAGCTGGAATTCAAGTCGCTGATCGAGCGCCTGAACTTGCCGGAGTCGGACGGCGGGGGCCCGGAGACGACCGGCGGCGGGGAGGTCCGCTATGAAGTCGTGCATGTCGACAGCGAGGAAGCATGGGAGGCGCTGAACGCGGCGCTTCCCGCGGCGGAAGCGCTGATCGTCGAATCGTACGGCGAAAACCCGCATCAGGGGGAAGGCATCGGGCTTGCCGTCGCCGCGGGAGAGAAGCGGTTCGTCGTGCTTTACGAGCGGCTGCGCGAGGAGCAGGCTTCCGCGTTAAGGCGCTGGCTGGCGGACGGGAAGGCGGAGAAGCGCGGCTACGATCTGCACCGCGCCGAGCTGGTGCTCGCGCGAAGCGGCATCGAGCTGCGCGGGCAAGCGTTTGACGTGCAACTGGCCGGCTATTTGCTCGATCCGACCGAGGCGGATCCATCGTTGGCCGGCTTGCTGCAGCGGCACGGGCTCGCCGCGATCGCTTCCGACGAGGCCGTGTACGGGAAGGGCGCCAAATTTCGCGTTCCCGAGACGGAAGCGCTGGCCGGGCACCTGGCCGCCAAAGCCGACGCCGTGGCGCGTTTGGCCGGTCCTTTGGCGGAGGAGCTTGACAAGGCGGGCATGCGCAGGCTGTACTACGAGCTGGAGCAGCCGCTCTCGGTTATTCTGGCCGGGATGGAAAAGACGGGAATCGTGGCCAGGGAGGAAGCGCTCCGGCAGCTTGGAGAGGAGTTCCAGCGGGGCATCGATCAGACGATGAAGGAAATTCATCGGATCGCCGGCTTCGAGTTCAACATCGGATCGACGAAGCAGCTGGGCGAGGTGTTGTTTGACAAGCTTGGCCTGCCCGTCGTCAAAAAGACGAAAACCGGCTACTCCACCGACGCGGAAGTGCTGGAAAAGCTGGAACCGTACCATGAAATCGTCCGTCTCATTCTTCACTACCGGACGCTAACGAAGCTGCAGTCGACCTACATCGAAGGCTTGCTGAAGGAAATTCGCGAAGACGGCAAAATCCACACCTATTACCGACAGACAATCGCGGCGACCGGCCGGCTCAGCAGCCAGTTTCCGAACCTGCAGAACATTCCGATCCGGCTGGAGGAAGGCCGTCAAATCCGCAAGGCGTTCCTGCCTTCGGAGGAAGGCTGGTCGATTTTGGCCGCGGACTATTCGCAGATCGAGCTGCGGGTATTGGCGCATATTTCGGGGGACGAGCGGCTGAAGGAAGCGTTCGTCCGGGAAATGGACATCCATACGAAAACCGCGATGGATGTGTTCGGGGTGTCCGCCGACAGAGTCGACGGCAACATGCGCCGCCAGGCGAAAGCGGTCAACTTCGGCATCGTGTACGGAATCAGCGATTACGGCCTCTCGCAAAACCTGAACATCACGCGGAAAGAGGCGGCCGCGTTTATCGAGCAATATTTTCACGTGTTCAAAGGCGTTCGCAGCTGGATGGACGCCATCGTCGCGCAGGCGAAAAAGGACGGCTACGTCACGACGCTGCTCGAGCGGCGCCGCTATTTGCCCGACATTAACGCTTCGAATTTCAATCTTCGCTCGTTCGCGGAACGGACGGCGATGAATACGCCGATTCAAGGAACGGCGGCGGACATCATCAAGCTGGCCATGCTGAACATGGACAAGGCGATTCGCGAGCGCGGGCTGAAAAGCCGCATGCTGCTCCAGGTGCACGACGAATTGGTGTTCGAGGTGCCGCCGGACGAACTGGAGCTGATGCGGAAGCTCGTTCCGTCCGTGATGGCGGACGCATTCCCGCTCGATGTGCCGCTCAAAGCGGACGTCAGCGTTGGCGTAAATTGGTACGAAGCCAAATAAGCGAAAATGGCCGGGAGCGGGGTGGCTCCGGCCTTTTTCTTCGTTTATAATGGAAAGGATAAGCTAGGCAAGTTGGAGGGAGCGCTTTATGCCGGAATTGCCGGAAGTGGAAACGGTGCGCCGCACCTTGAACAAACTGATCCCCGGCAAAACGATCCGCAGCGTGTCGGTGACCCTGCCGCGCATCATTCAGCGGCCGGACGATCCGGACGTCTTTTCCGCCATGCTGGAAGGACGCACGTTTCAAAGCGTGGAACGGCGGGGAAAATTTTTGCGTCTGCTGACGGACGGGCTCGTCCTCGTGTCCCATTTGCGAATGGAGGGCCGGTACGGCCTTTATGACGAGAATGAACCGGTCGAACGTCATACGCACGTCATTTTTCATTTTACGGACGGGACTTCGTTAAGATATAAGGATGTCAGACAATTCGGGACGATGCATTTATTTACTCCCGGGGAAGATTTGAAGTCGAAGCCGCTGCTCAAGCTGGGGCTCGAGCCGTTGGACGAAGATTTTACGCCGGAGGCGTTTGCCGGTGCGATCGGCCGTCGGTCGACGAAGATCAAACCGCTGCTGCTCAACCAGGAAATCGTCGTCGGGTTGGGTAACATTTATGTGGACGAAGCGTTGTTCGCGGCCGGCATTCACCCCGAACGCGAGGCCGACAGCTTGAGCCGGGGAGAACGGGAGAAGCTGCATGCGGCGATCGTCGCCACGCTGACCTCGGCCGTCGAGGCCGGGGGTTCTTCGATCAAGTCGTACGTAAACGGACAGGGCGAGATGGGGATGTTTCAGCATCGGCTCAAAGCATACGGCCGTACAGGGGAACCGTGCGAGCATTGCGGGCATGCGATCGTAAAGTTCACGCTCGGAGGCAGAGGGACGCATATTTGCGAGCGCTGCCAAAGGCTGCCCCGGAGCGAGCGTTCGGCCGCCCGCGCTAAAGAAAGAACCGCTGCAGGCGGAAAGCCGGGAACGAACGCGGTCAAGAGGCGACTGGACGGAACGGCAGGGTCAGCCCCCTCCGTCTGACGGATCGGGGCATCCGCCCGGCAAGCTGCATACGATGGGTGAAGAGTCGGCTTCAAGGGCAGATCGCCCGGGAAACGACGATTTCCGTATGCAGGAGGTACGCCATGCTCGTACACGGAGCTTCGCTGCTGCTCTTGTCGTTCGCGGTCAGCTTGGACGGATTCGGCGTCGGGATGACCTACGGATTAAGGAAAATACGGATTCCGCTGCCGTCGATTCTGATCATTTCCGTTTGTTCCGGCGTTATCCTTCTTCTTTCGATGATGGCGGGGGTCGCGCTGGCCGGCGTTTTGTCGCCGCACGGGGCTTCGGCGGTCGGGGCGGTTATTTTGATCGGAATCGGCGTTTGGGCGCTTGTCCAATTTTCTCGCAACCGGGATCGGGACGATGCGGATGCGCCGAAAGAGGCAGACAGGACGGTACCACCGCCGGCAAAGTCGACTTTGGTCACGCTGGAAATTCGAAGGCTGGGCATTATCATTCAAATTTTGCGAACGCCGTCGGCGGCGGATGTTGACCGATCGGGCATTATAACGGCGGGGGGAGGCTTTCTGCTCGGAGCCGCTTTGTCGCTGGACGCGTTCGGCGCGGGAATCGGGGCCGCCCTCGTAGGATTTCCGCCGGTCGCGACGGCTATTCTGATCGCTTGCTCGAGCGGACTTTTTCTATGGCTCGGGATGCGTTTCGGTTTCGCGGCGGCCGGTTGGCGATGGATACGCAAGCTTAGCGTGCTGCCGGGTATTATTTTAATCGTGATGGGAATCGTTAAATTGTTCTAAACGGAAATGAGGTGCCGCATGAATGTCGGTTTAACCGGTGGAATCGCCACCGGGAAAAGCACGGTTGCCCGCTTGCTTGTCGAAAGCGGTGCGGCGCTGGTCGACGCCGATCGCATTGCCCGGGAAATTGTCGAGCCCGGGCAGCCTTCGCTGGCGCAAATTGCGGAGCGGTTCGGACAAGACGTGATCCGGGAAGACGGGACGTTGAATCGAAAAAAGCTGGGCGAAATCGTGTTTTCGAACGAGAAGGAGCGCAAAGCGCTCGAAGCGATCACGCATCCCGCGATACGGGCCTTGATGCGCGAGCGAATGGACAAGCTCGAACGGGAAGCGCCGGACCGGCTGGTCGTCGTCGATGTTCCTCTATTGTACGAATCCGGGCTGCAGTTTCTTTTTGAACGAGTCATGGTCGTGTACGTTCCCCGGGACGTCCAGCTTCAGCGGCTGATGAAGCGGGACGGGCTGCCCGAAGCCGAAGCGAAGCGGAGATTGGCCGCCCAAATGGATATCGAGGAGAAAAAACGGATGGCCGACATCGTGATCGACAACAGCGGCAGTATGGAGGACACGATTCGCCAGGTGCATTCCTTTTGCGGAGGCAAAGGCTTCGCATGAGCGCCGCCGTCAGAAAGCGGAGAAGGCGGTTGTTGATCCCGCTCGTTCTCGTTGTCGCCGTTATCGCAATCGTCCAAACGGACTGGCTCGGCAGAACGATGTATCCGATCTACTATAAGGATGAAATTCGTTCCACCGCTTCGCGCTTCCAGCTGGATCCGCTGCTCGTCGCCGCGATCATCCGGGTCGAATCGAATTACAGGGCCGAAGCGGTTTCCCCAAAAGGGGCGCTTGGCATTATGCAGGTCATGCCGGACACCGCGAACTGGATTTTGGAAAAGGAAGCGGAATTCGGCGCGTTGACCGTACAGGAAATCGGCCGGAATCCGGAAGCCGGCATGCAGGTCGGCGGCTGGTATATCCGGGAAATGCTGCGGCAGTTCGACGGAAACCTCGCGGCGTCGCTTGCGGCGTACAACGCGGGTCCGGGCAAGGTCAGGCAATGGCTGAACGAAGGCGTTTGGGACGGCAGCCAGCAGAGCATTAACGATATTCCGTATGGGGAAACGAGGCATTACGTTCAGCGCATATTTTATTATTATAATAAGTATCAGCAATTATATGATGAATTATAAAGAGGAAGCCTTGAGCGCGCGAGGCTTCAAGACTTCCCATTAGTTCGAAATGGCGTTGATGAAACGATTACTTGAATTGGCCGGCAAGTTGTTGTTCCGCGATCGTCACCAGGCGTTTCGTGATGTTACCACCGATCGAACCCGTATCGCGGGTCACCATGTTCCCGTAGTAGCCGTCCTGCGGGATGGCAATGCCAAGCTCTTGCGCAACCTCGAATTTCAGTTGGTCCAGCGCTTGGTTCGCTTGAGGGACAAGCAGTTGATTGCTGCGGGATCCTTCACCCATTGTTGTTCACCTCCTCGCGGTTGGTAATCGTATTATGTGCATTCGTTTTGGGTTCATGTAAGGTAAGCGTTGGAAAAGATATTGGCATGAAAGGAGACAATTTTGCTTATGAAATGCCCGTATTGCGATTACAGCGGCACGAAAGTGCTCGATTCGCGTCCGGCCAACGACAATAAATCGATCCGCCGCCGCCGCGAGTGCGAGCAATGCAGCCGCAGATTCACGACGTTCGAGATGGTGGAAGAAACGCCGCTCGTCGTCGTCAAAAAAGACGGCAGCCGCGAAGAGTTCAGCCGCGACAAAGTGCTGCGCGGGCTGCTTCGCTCCTGCGAAAAACGGCCCGTATCGGTCGATCAATTGGAAGTGATCGTCTCGAACGTGGAGCGCGAGCTTCGGACGACGGCCCAAACGGAAGTCGAAAGCCGCGTCATCGGCGAGCTTTTGATGGAGCAGCTGTACTCGGTCGATGAAGTCGCCTACGTCCGTTTCGCTTCGGTATATCGGCAGTTTAAGGACATCAACATGTTCCTGAAAGAACTGAATAGTCTGATTTCAAAACATGGCATCTAAAAGCGTTGACACGCCGCATTTCCTGTGATAAACTCATTTTTGTCGTCACGGAACGACGTGTCGCACGGGGCCATAGCTCAGCTGGGAGTCCACCGTTGTCACTTTCACTGCCCCAAATAAAGGGGCAAAAATTTATCGCATGGGGCTATAGTTTAGGGGGAAAACAGGTCGCTGGCAGCGATCAGTCGGCGGTTCGATTCCGCCTAGCTCCACCAACATCTAACATTAACGGCAGAGATGTCGTTTATTTATTTATAATTGGTTTTTCTTTCGGGAAGGTGCAGTTACAACTGGCACCTTCCTTTTTATTGTTTTGGATGAATTGGGTTGCCAAAATATTCAAAGCGCATGCTTATTGATAATACGAATATTTGTTCGTATAATGGATATACTGATAACATAAGCTAAGTTTGAATGGTGGTGCGGGCAGATGTCTCCTTCATTTGAAAAGTATGTAGGTTGGAATCTTGAGATCGTGTATATTGACCGGAAGAAAAATATTACGCAGCGTAAAGTCAAGATATGGTCAGTTCACGGAAATCAGTGAAGGGGTATTGCTTTCGAGGAACTGCCCACATACTCACATAAGTAGGAAATGTAAAGAATGAATCAGCCGATTGTATCAAGAAGTAACCGTCTAAAATTGGAGTCATCGGGCAAGGCATCCTTACACCAAGTGATGCCTTGTCCTTTTTGCGTAAATTTACGCACTTATCTTTACGGTAGGAATATCGAACTGGGCTTCATTTTATTTTCAGGTGGAAATTTATCCGAAATCACACTTGAAACTACTCCAAAATTACTGTAATTTACCACAATCAATCGATAATGGAAGGTGGGGTTATTTGAACGATCTACTCGGTTTCTGGACAAAGGGAATGGTTACTTACGTACATAGCGAAGATGAGGGGATCTACTTCGATCCTGATGGCTTGGGTTTCATTATGTGGTCGAATCCATTCATCGCAACCTTCGACTCGTTTATTTGGTGTATGGACGACAAAGGGTATCTCAATTTAGTAGGTGCAAAGAAGTATGTTTATTATCACGGCGGAGTGCAAGAAATAAGACCATCCGAGGTTAATGAACCAGCTATGTTAATTAAGCGAATTCGTTGTGAATCTTTGGATGGAGAAGTTATTGATGCCTTGGTCTTTCCTAAAAGTTGCAACATCCTTTCCGAGCGACTTTTAGGTTTTATATGCAAGGATATTTGGAGTATCGATTTCTATTGCGATTTCAAGAAATTATTGAGCGGAGGAGGACAATGAAATGAAGCAGGAATTACAGGAAAAGATCTTTACTCGCTTCCCTTGGACAAGACCCGACGAATCCGATACCAAGAGTCCATATACATTATTTCAACTTGAATGCGGAGATGGTTGGTTTCAATTACTTTGGGATTTATTCACCGAGATTGAATCGTTGTATCGATCGAGAGATACGGAGATTCAATTAACCATCGGTCAAGTAAAGCAGAAGTTCGGTTCTTTAACGGTCTACATTCATGATGCATTGCCAGAAGCATATGAAATTGTTAATAGGTATCAAACGTTATCTGAGACAATATGTGAAAGTTGCGCTATTGAAAGTTCTATTCAGCAACGTCACTATTACTTCTCAACCTTGTGTGATCCTTGTTATGAGAAAAGGCTTCAAGCTAGAGCGATTCCTAGGAGGATTGAATAAAAATGATGAGCAATCGTCTGTTTAACCACGTACTGCGAAAAATGTTGTGAGAAGGCAATCATAAAAGCAAAGGATAAATGATAACCCTACTACCACCAATTCCAAGTATTCGTCCCACAAGATATGTTGGACGGATACTTTTTTATTTTTGGATAAGTAATTCAATAATTACTACATCAGTACATGGAGTATCCCAAAACGAAGGAGGTAATTCAAGTTGAGAACCAAACCGCATGTAAATGAAAATATTCAATTGCACATGACAGCTACTTATATCCGAAACGGTAGGTTGAAGAATAACCTCCAACCGAATAAGCCCAAGCGTACCTTTAGTCTTGTGATCAAAGGATTTATGCTCAGTTCAGTCCTACTGAGTAGTTTAGCTGTTGGTGGGGTATCCGCTCTTGCCGCGACTTCACCCGATCTACCCACTCACCCGATCATAGCTGCCAGTTCGCAATTGACAAAAGTTCATGAAGATGCGCTTGTAGAGAATTTGAGATTGGCAGTGAAAGCTATCGAGGATCAAGGATGGACGAGAGAGAAATTACAATCGATAAAAGCCTGTTTAACCAATATCGAAGAGAAGCTAAATGAAGAAGCTAGTTATGGTTCAGCATCTGGATTAATGGATGCACTTTTAGAGACGGAAATCGTAATTACTAAATATGCCGGAGACGGGTTGTTTGAAGGGAGATATGATTCGATTTACGACACACTTCAAAGAATCAAGACTATGTTGAATAATGTTTCCTCACCACCAGTTAGTAAAAAAGGGGAAGTAAAGATCGCTTCCGTATCCAAGGATGAAGTCACAGTAGTCATTGACGGTCAAGTCCAGGCTTTTCCCCAACCTGCAGTCACAATAAACGGTAGTACAATGGTTCCAATGCGAGCCATATTTGAGAAGTTAGGAGCCGAGATAAAATGGAATGGGGAAACCCGAACCGTCACGGCAACGAAGGGCAACACCGTAATAATCTTAACGCTAGACCGAGACATCGCTATTATCAACGGTAATCCTGTAAAACTGACCGCCAAGGCACAGTCCATCAACGGGAATACGATGGTTCCATTACGTTTCGTCAGTGAAGCCCTTGGCGCGGCGGTAAAATGGGATGGGGCAACTCGAACGGCTTACATCGAGAGTACGGGAACTACAGATGACTCTCAGGTACAGGTTGTTAACGGGATCAAGGTGAAATACGGGAAGCATACGTATAGCGTATCGAATCAATCTGAGTACGATCAGTCCCTCAAGATCGTAGAGGATGCCTTAAAGGGGTTTGATGATATTGTCTTTGGCGGACGGTATAACGAATATTTCGAGTTGTTCCTCAAGGGAGAGCGGTGGTCCGGAGACAGGAGTGACCGATCAGAACGGAATATAGGTCTGAAAATAGCCGAGGGAAGTATTGGTGATCTTGTTAATGCAGGGGTTAGCCGCGAAACTATAATAAAAGCGGATAAGGCAGCAGCAATTGCATTGAGTTTGTTCAGCGGTAAGTATAATCCACTCGACGGTTCTCCAAGATCTATATATGATGTATTAGTTTTAAACCGTAATGACTGTGATCCAACAGCCCAGGTTTATTCAGCAGTATTCGACAGCTTGGGATTTAATACCGCTATTATCGGCGGTTCAAATCACGCTGAAGTCTTGATCCAAATTGACGGAAAATGGTTTGAATGTGGATCAGGAACTTTTCGACTCATTGATGTATCAAAAGCTTTAAAGAACGGCTCGTACATTATTTCTCTACCTACCGATGGAACAATCCTTATGTAATCTTTCATCGGTATCATGACGATGTCCTTGCCGACATCGTCTTTTTAATTTCTCGAATAGTTCATTAGAGATTTTTTCAACTTTTGCATCCGAAAATAAAGATGAAATACAGTTGGTAACGATAGGACTGACTAATATTCAGTAGAACAAACAACGGATACGGTAATCAGCTTGAGACATGAAGCGTAATCGAAAACAGAGAATTCTTCGATGGGGTATCCCTTCCAATCTTTGATCATCCCGCCCCTGTGCACCCCACAAAGCAGATTAACGCCCCCTCTCCAATATCAAGACGATGTCCCACCCGACACCGTCTTTTTTCATTTCCCGACATTTCTTACGGAGTACATTTACGTTTTCGATCTAAATCCCAATCAATTTTACATTTATCAGGAAGATTGAATGCCAACCATCAAGGCATCCCGATCCAATCTAAGATTTCCCAAGGAGGAGAAGAGAGAATGAGGAAGTTGTTTACCATCATGGCTTCACTGGCTCTATGTTTCTCGCTGTTCTCGGCATCAGCCTTCGCCGCTGAGCCACCGACAGAAGGAGCAGTCAGTCCCACCAATCCCACTCCGACCAGTGAGTCCAGTCTACCCACTCAACCCGAGCAGTTGACTGACAATAGTCAAAGGGTCGTAACGGACGGTCTGTATGTAGATATCTACTACCCGACCGACCAAATCACCTACATCCCTGAGTTCACCTTAGAGCTTTGGGACGTACCAACCGACAAGTTGATCAGTTCCGCTACAGGTAACAGCCAGAATTACGAGAATGGGAGGTATCACCTGATCTTCAATCATCCGGGGTATCGACTTGGAGACGAGTTGGCTTTAATCCTGCGAAAGACGGACGGCATCATCGAGGAGTTGAACTTCAATGGCATCCATCTCAAGAAGGACACCCATTACAAGTTCACCATCGACCAGTTTACCTACTTCGAGGGCGCTAATGACGAGCGTCATTTCCAAGACCTAACAGCAACCAAGCTCAATCCACTGCAAGCATCTCTGGTAACCAATCCGAAGAAGATCGGTCTATCGCTCCAATCGGAGTCCGGCACACCGATCAAGCAGACGCCAGTCGAGGTTAAATTGTTGGAAGGTAAAGGCTCCCTCCAAGCGACTTCCGACAATAACGGTCTAATCTGGCTCGATACCGACAAGTTAACGTGGAAGTTCCTCGTATCTGCAAAGGGGTTTATTTCTTCTGATGGCTTAAGTAGCGGAGTTGAGGTCGAGTTACCGGCACCCGTTGTTACAGGAACACAGAAGTCGGCAGTCGTCCTACCCATCATTTTCAAATCGACAGAGACATCTCAAAGTGAGATTGCGCTATCCCTCTCTACCGATGCAAATACTGACTTGAGTAAAGCTTGGTCAGAGTTCGACCTCACCCTAACGGATGCCAATGGGGTATCGAGCACTCACACGCTCAATCTGGACAGCAAGACCATCCAAGGATTAGCGGATGGTCAATACAAGATTGAGGTTTCCAACGCCAAGTACGCCGATGTCAAGCTCGATTCCGCTTCCCTTTCCGTTAAAGGGGGTAAAGGGGGCATCAAGGGCACGATCCAGCCGAAACATATTCTCGAAATCAGCAAGGATGGCGACCCTTACAACTTCTCAGTAATCAACGTCAACAGTATCTCCGACAAGCAGTACACGGGAACAAAACCACAGACCTTCGCCGTAACACCAGGCGAGTCCTACATGATCAAGGACAACGATACGGGTAAAGTCGAGACGGTTGCCATTGACGCCAACTCCCCGACCACCCGAGTCATTTTGGGCGCAGGAGTAGTATTCGGCGGTTCGGTAAGTAGACCGCATACGGGTGACCTGATTATCTTCTTGGTTATTCTGGCAGGGGTATCGCTCTTAATTTCTCTTTGGGGTTGGATGATGTATATGAACAGTAAGAGATCTCCCAAAAAATCGGCACCTACAACAAAGCTGATGAGTCTTTTATTAGCTGTCGCTCTCATGACTTCAATTTTTTCAGCAGTAGCACCGACATCAGCTTCCGCCGCGCAGTCAGATGCGAATGTTGGCGGCACTGGACCCGCAACTGGTAACGCAACTTCAAGGACTCCAGCAGGAACATTCCAAGTCAGCGACAAGATTGCCGTATTGCAGTTCGGTTTCATCCCGAACAAGGTAAAGTCCAACGGAGAAGGCGTTCTTTCCGCTTCTTCAGGGGTTGCCGATCTTGAAGATCCATTTAAGTTCGACTATGAAGACCTAATGTTCTACATGGCACCAAGCCAGATTTCGGATTCCCTCTGGAGAAAGCAAGGTTCCGGCTTAATCTCCTTCGAACGGGGTATCGGGGTAAAAACGCTTTACGGCAACAACCCACTCTACCCAAGCATTCAAGCCGAAAATAGCCGAGACGACCTGATGAAGCGCACCTTAGATTACGCTGACATTGCTCGTAACGATGGGGACGCCAGTTATTTTGAGCAAGTCATAGGCGAAGTTCTCTATAACATCGACCCGAACAACCCCGATAGATCATTATCCGGTAAGGGGAGTGATCGGGTCATCGGTGATTCGTTGAAGAGAATGATTGAAGATTACATTACGAATCGTCCAGATGGATTTGATGTCGATGCCCAAATCATCGGCAGTTTGATGTTCTCGGGGTATCTCGACCTAATCAAGTCTAAGGGAGTCCTGACAGGAGCCGAGTATACCGCCTTCGAGCAGATGATGAAGGACAAGTTCAAGAAAGGTGAGCTGATCTTCTTCGCCCAAACGGTAATCGGCATTTCCGTTCAAGACGGAGGCAATCCGCAAGCCAGAGACTATGCCTTCATGCCGTTCCATGACGCAACTGACTGGTATCTCAATACCCGACAATTGGCTCGTCCGACCGACCAAGTCGTGCAGGGGTTGACCGCTAACAAAGAGTTCGAAGCCGTATCCCTTGGAGGAGCAACCTCGGCGGAGCAAGGTTCCCTTTCCCCTTACAAGGAAAACGGCAATATTCCATTCTCTTTCCGCACTTATGCGCGAGATTATTACGCCCGTACCTTGAAGCCGGTAACCGAAAGCGTTCCGATGTCATCGGACTATAAGGTCAACGGATTTGGCGGTTGGGGGTTCCAGCCTTGGGGCTATGGCGATACCGAGCAAGCTAATACACCTGCCATCGATGTTCAGTTGAACGTAACAGTCATTGACGAGAATGGTAAGCCGACAAACGAAACCTTCACCGTTCCGGTTAACGGATGGTCGGTGCAAAACCAAAGATATCTTGGAGATCTCAATATTCGCAGTAACGATTCGGATTTATTGATTCGGGGTGGCATGGAAGTAACTCATGACGGGAAATCGTATGAAATTCTTCCTGACGAGGACGCCAGATTCACGTTGATCGATAAGAAGGACAATGAGAACATCAACAAAATGGAGTTGACGAAGGAAGCTGTTGGTGAAGATGTAACGATTCCGGTACCTTCTTCACCAGAGTCGAGCACTTGGGAAATCCGTTTGGGGTATGATACTCCCCTCCCACTCGACCTGAATAAGTATTTGGGCGGAGATGCATCGTCGGGGTCGTCATCG
This sequence comes from Cohnella massiliensis, assembly GCF_900169535.1. Classification (NCBI taxonomy): domain Bacteria; kingdom Bacillati; phylum Bacillota; class Bacilli; order Caryophanales; family Paenibacillaceae; genus Cohnella; species Cohnella massiliensis. The sequence continues at coordinate 624,483 of NZ_LT821257.1, read as the reverse complement.
GTTGAGAACAAATACGAAGGCACTGGTAAGTTCTCCAATGCTCAAATCACTTTATTCGTCCAAGCGAAAGAAGCCGCTCCGAAAGATGAGAAGGTCGAGACCAACCTTGAAGTCCCGCAATGGCGACTGTCGAAGTATTGGGGAGATATTTCCCCATCGGCTAAGAATCCGGCAACCTTCAGTCTCCAGCTTCCGATTGAAACATTCCGAAACCCGAGTCTTTCGCCTTCCAGCGTGACCTTCAAGTTGCTCGATCCTGATTTGAGTCAGGTACCTTGGGCGATCAGCCGAGCGAAGTTGTTTAATGACACGCCGTACCGCAGCTTCTCGCCCTACAACACGTCAGCCAAGTTCAATCTTGCGGGGGATCTGTTAGCCATTAAGGACAACACGACAATCAGCAATAACAAGTTTGCTTCTTGGGTAAACAACATGACCTTGTTCAATAATCGTATCGGTTCGGCAACCGCAGGTTCCTCTGACGGACAAGCAACGGTAACAAAGGATTTCTTGTTCCAATATGGGGTCAATAGCGGGGTTGATCCTTTCCGTTATACCGAGGACAAGCGAGTTCCAGTAGGCACAAATTGCAGTAAGTTTGGCTGTTGGACTATATGGGGTTGGGAGCCGCGAACCGCCAACGCCACAAGCAATTACGACACGGCTGACTACGATACGACCGTAACCTTCCAGCGTTACATGCCGAAGGATAGCACCGCACCAAAGACCTTTGAAAATGCTTCGGAGTCGGTCAACGGCAAGCATTGGGAGACGAATCAAAGTTCGGACACCTTGAAAGTCAATCCAGAAGTCTTGATGGCGTATGACGATCAGAGCGGCAACACGAGTGTCGCCTTTGTCGCCGGAGATAAACTCCGCCCGATCAAACCTGTCTCGTTCAATGTTGCTCAATTCGTCAACGTCGATGTAAATCCAACCGTAACAGGCATGTCGGTCGCCACTGATTCGAACGCCAAGCAATTAGCAAAGAGTCTCAATGCAGCGGATAAAGAGGTTCTTTACAAAGGCAGCGCGGTAACTACCAACTTCGAGGTCAGGGGTCAACTGGAACTGAAGACCTTCGCGTTGGATATTGGGAATGATGCGTTCAAGAATGCTTGGAATCCAGGCATCTCCTACTCGACCGATGCCATCAACGAAGCTTTTGTATCCCAATACGCAACCAAGGACGAAGCTACAGGTAAATGGAAGGCGACTCTGAATGCTGATGGTAAGCTGGTCATCGGGGGTAAAGAGTACGGTGGCAAGCAAGGACAAGTCGTAGCCGAGCAATCGGATGAATCGGTAAAAACTTACGTCTTGGAAGTGCGCGGCGGCAAGTTGGTGGGGGTCAATGGCAATCGCAACTTGAACAACCTGCCGACCGAACTGAAGGAAGCCTTGACTCGGATGCACATCCTCGGTGACGACAACGTCTTTAACACTTTCGAGCGCAGCACTGGTGCAAAGTTGAACGAGGATATCGTAGCGACTCTTGGTAATGCTATAAGGGGGTCGAGCGATCTAGCTGTCGGCAAAGGCTTTTACAACGAAGATTCGACAATCTTGGTCGTAAGAGAGTACACCACCACCTTCGACCTTCCGTCCTACATGACAACGGATAAGGTTCCGATGGAGATTTCCGGTTTGGAAGTCCAGATGGATAAAAACCAGTTCTTCTCCAAAGGGGCGACCGGACATACCTTGCTCCAGTACAAGGTAGGACAAGTATAGATGATTGCCGATTCCTTCAGAGGTGACGTCGGAGTGAAGAAGTCCACACAGTTTGTAGTGACTAACGTCGCGATTTTGGAAAGTTTCTCAAGTCAATAATGATTATCCGTCGGGGGTTGTCTTAAGGGGTTTGGCAATGAATCGGATATAGATTTTCTGAGAAGAAGGTGTCGTAAAAATCGGCACCTTCTTTTCTTGCGATGATGTTTCAATCTACGGTATAGTACGACACAACGATTTTTCTAATTCTTTTGCATGGGGGTATTGCTGTGACGGTTCTAACGGAAGCTGATCTACATGACCGTTTTCCTTGGTCAAAGCCGGTTGTCCCGGCTCTATCTGATCAAGATAAGGCAGACGGGTATTTCTGCGACCCACAACCTTGGGACTTCGCTGAGCCGGTATTAAAGCTGATTGAGCAAATGTTTTTGGAGATCGAGTCTTACTTCGCTAACAGAAATGAGCCAGTGGAAATCGCCATCTACGGGATGCAAGAGTTGTTTGGCGAGCTTCAAGTCGAAATGTATTGTCCTCACGCAGATGTTTATGCGATTGTTCGGAGGTACACCAGACTGTCACGAGATTTGTTTCAGGATGAAGACGAATAATGGAGCATCTATTGAAGGTGTCGCTATGCGCGGCACCTTATTTGTTTCTCTGAGGGTGTTTTGATATTAGTGAGGGAGTTGAATGCAGTTTTAAGAGGTATTCGCCCTACTGGTGAAATTCAAATTCACTGGTAGAGGAGTTAGAAAAATGAGCAAAAGAAATGTGGTTTTAGAAAATGTCACTGTCAAAAACGGAGTATTACCTTCCGCAGACGAAGTAGTTGTCAAAGAAAGTGTATTTCCTCCGGGTTTGCGTGAGGTAGTGGAAGAAAAACTGGAAGTAGAGGTTCTTCATGTAGAGCACCCAGATTATGACGGCAAAATTTTCATTGCAAAGCTAACAAGTGTATGGGGCGAGTCAAAGCCGATGTTTTTTCCTCTTGGTGATTTAATCGATAAGAAAAAGAAAGAAAATGTAATAATACAATTGGTAAATCGGACCTTTTTTGATCCAGACAAAGACTTCGAATTTCTTTATGAATATATTAAGTGCTTAATACGCGCGAAATTGTATAAGACATATGACGAGAAGTATCAACAGTATCTTTTTGAAACTGAAGATCTATCCGAGAATGAAGACAGTTTAGAGTACTATAAGCTTCTTGTTGAATACATTGAGGAAAATAGTACGGTATTCCCTAAGCGGAGCAGCGGTTTATTTGAAAAGAATTGGTGTCATGGTGTTTATTTAGATAAACCGGAGCAAGTGAAGAAATTCGGTAAGAATGCTTATGCTGTTATACCTGAACACCTTCGTGAGATATTCCAAATACCGTACACGAATAAGTATGGTGCAGTTCTCGATGATCTTGTAAAAAAGGGCTTGTTGTATTGCGGTGGGGGTAAAAAAGCAAGAAAGGATATTGTGGTTTCGCTTTCCGACAGGGTTTCAATGAAGGCATATGTCTTTACAATTGATCCTTCCGTATTAGTTGAGGAGGGACGCGGAAATGTTTGATTTCAGGTTGAAATTTATCAAGACCCTTAAAACAATAGGCGGAAAAACCCGCCTATTGAAAAAGCTTATACCGATTATGTATTACGTAATAAAGTCTGAACAAATTCAAGGTGTTCTTGATCTCTTTGGAGGGGGTAATAAATTTATTCCGCAGCTAGATCGATTCACAATTCCCATCCGAATATATAATGAGCGAGATGAAGGCATCTCGAATTTGATGGCTTGCATGACGGATGAAAACAAAGCAAGAGCGGTTATTGATCTAGCCTATCGGTTACAAGATGAGTATCGAATTGAAGCGGCTTTTCATAAGGCGCGTGAGATAAGACGTTTAAAGGAGACTCCACCTATCAAATCAGCAGCACTTACACTTATAGTTGCGGAGTTTAGTCGAGCAGCGGATCGAGTTAAGTATTATAAGCCAAATGCGGAACGAGGATTTAAATACGAAAGTCATTTACCCTTCTTGGAGCTGGTTCCAATCATGCGAGATGTAATTATAACCTGTGCCAGCTATGAAGAGCTTTTTGAGTATTACAGTCATCGGTGTGATTTTCTAACCATCCTTGATCCGCCATACGTTGGATCAGACTGTTATGAAGATGAATTCCCCGACGAGAAGCATGAGGAAATGGTCAGACGTATCGTTGACACCAAAATGAAGGTTATCCTTTGTGGGACTGATACTACCATCTATGACTATCTCACAGAAAGAGGATGGCATAAGTATTGTCTTGGAGAGATACCTAGAAGTAATGTTGGTGAGGCGGATGCAGTGCAGGAAGAATTCATTTGGACGAATTTTGAAATTCCGAGTTTCTTACTTTCCAGATTAGATATCCACCCAGTCTACCCAGACAAGCTGGTCAAAATTATGGTTTGAAAAATATAATTGTAGCCCCAATTCGGCTGTTTCCATCCGAGTTGGGGTCTTTTGTATGCAGCACAGCTCGTTCAACAGATTAATTAAGCTTCGATGAAGTACACTTCTGATGATGATGATAATTAGCATCGCAGGATTGATATTCAGATAAAACACACTTGGCAAGAGCGTAGTGGGATCTTTATGACAACAGGATGTCGCAAACCGGCTAGAGAATCGGGTTAAAAGAACACATTGGTGATTATCCACTCTTGATTTGTCGAATGCTTTATAGATTTCTGTCGAAAATTGAGAGGTAAGGTTGCCGTAATCAAGTTGTTTATGGCTCGAATCTTCGTAATCGGCAAAATTCCGTATTGTTTCCGAGTTTATCTCGGGGGTCGCCGCGCCCTTCAGAAAGGCTCCGAAATCGCCCTCCTTCCCCCTTCAGGCTTGTCATAGGTCTACCCCGCCATCAAAAGCGTCTTAAACTGGCAACAGGTGGCTCACATCGTGCGTTCGAATGTCGGCTCGAAGTCATTGTTGGCTTTTGGTTTCATTTCTATTTGTGGGGAATGGTTTGAATTTGCTCATTTCAAAGGAGTTGCCGAATTTATTTTGGTGGACTGAATGAAATAGGGATAAACGAAAATGACCACATCCAATAGGCGGATATGGTCATTGCTCATTGCCGGTATGGTATTTCTTAACGTACACCTTAGTTCCATCCTTGTATTTGTCGAAGACGCCGAGCTGATCACCCATTCTCACGGGATGTCCAGAGTTGAGAATGGCTTCTGTTATTTTCTGAAATTGTTCCTTCAGGATGTCGTCGGTTTCATCTGCAGGAGTATCGAAGCCGAATTTCCGCAATTCAATCACCTTCCTTTGAAGTACGGGTTCCCTTAATTTTATCACAAATTTTGATCGAAAGCTCGGTCTGGTGCGACATTATTGAATCGCAGGGGTATTGAAAATCCTTATCTGTCGGTTTTTAGAACGACCGGCAACTGTTTTATAAAAACACTTCAAAGATCGTTGAAGCTATGCAGGTTGATTTGAAAAAGGATGAGCTGCTGAAATCCTAATCTTACTGACGACATGTTGTCACAAACCTATTCTAAAAGCACACTTCTTGCCAGTACAGCATCCGACAGATCAGGAGACAGTGACTTTAGTAGGTTCTAAAAGCACACCTCTCAAGAGAGGCGTTGCCCTGAAGATTGATTTTGACGGACTTTCGTAACGAAACGGGACAAAGATGTGAGGAGAATGCCGGTTCGTGGAGCAAAAATGCCGATCTGCAAGATAAAGGTGATGACATCATCTTGAGATTGGTAAAATTTCGAGAGTTAACCGTATTCAAGTCGATGTTTCAATGATCGTTATATGTTTAACTCCCATTTTTCCGTCATGGTAAGGAATGGACGCTCGGTCGCCCTCGCTCTCTTTAGGGGGTCGCCCCTGTTCTCCTTCTGTTCGCCTTTCGCCCTACCCGCCAAATTTGCCCTCTACGCCCTCTGCTCCCCGCTTAGGGCTATTCTCCTATTACCCTCCCCTTCAAAATCGAATTCGGGCGGCTTACGGCTCGTCTAGCGCGGTATGCCCTTCTCGGTCGATGGTCGGTCGCCCAAAATCCAGTCGTATCAAGGGTTTTCGGCTTCTTTGGGTCTATCAAAAAGTTCTTATTTTCGTTAAAAAGGACTTGAATTACTCGCTAAATGACGCTATACTCATAACACAAGTTAAATAGGTAAAAAGTACTAAAAAAGTAAATTAAAGAGAGATTACGAGAGAGGATGAGTGAGCATGTTGGATCAGTTGTTTGTCATCTTTTTTGGATTATTGAGCTTATTTCTAGGATTTCGTTTTTTCACTATTGCAATGATTGATCTTGGTGAAACTCTGAAAGGGCGTATCTCAGGTGTATTGGCAGTAGGATTCTTTATCATCATGATCGTTACCAAGTATCAGATTGGTTGATTGCAACAGTGAACGTTTCTTGCTCTAAGAGAACACACTAGAAGGGAGGTGAAATCGTGCAGCGTAACGTTCCAATGTTCTACGATCCAGATTCTGATCGCTGGTGTGTTGAACTCGACGGTACAAGCTATGGATTGCATTGTGGAGAAGGCTTCGAGATTTATCTTGGTCAACAAGCCCTCCCTTGTCGGATTGAGATGGATCGTGAGTGGTATTTGATCGTGAATGGAACCAGCTTCAACCTTCGTAAATCGAGCCGGTATCGGGTGAATTATTAAGCGAAAGGGGTAAATGGTGTGGCGAGAATTGGTTACCTTCGTGCCAAACGGAAACAAGAGATCGAAGAATTCGAGAGCAAAGCCAAAATTGACAAGACCTTTGTTGACCTGACAAATGAAGTTGGCTTTACGCGTGGCGAAACCCTGAAATTGATGTTAGAGCGGATTGAGGCTCGAGACACATTAGTAATTCGTAGTCTGATAGATGTGGCTAACGATGTTCTCGGATTACGTAGCTTTATTGCGACTTTGAAGGAATTGGATGTAGATTTGGTGATTCTTAGTGCAAATGAACCCAATATTTTGACTGACCAAGGTTATGAAGCACTTTGTTTTATTGATGACTTTCTGAAGAATAAGGCTATGTCTCAAACATCAATGCAATCGAAGATTGGAAGGCGTTCGGAGCCATACCCACCGAACTTCCTAGAGGTATATGAAGAATATCGAAGACCGGAAAAAGAGAATAGAATTTCCGGGCTGGAAGCCGCTAAGAAATTGTCGGTCAGCTACAATAAGTTTCGCGAGTTAATCAAGCTTTTCGAATTGAGGTTTTAAGTATTGCTTTATAGAGAGAGGGGAAGGGAGAATGAATCGGGTGATTAGCTTTTCAATCAACAAAACTATGGAGGAAGTTGATAATGCTTGTAGGGTTGCCTTTAATGATTACGATGATATTGATGAAATCGAGGACATCCGAGCAAGAAAAGTCCATTTTGAGGAGTGGCGAAGTGAAGTCATATTTGCTTATCTCGAAGAAAGGGTTGGTGATTTTGTCAATTTTGAAGCATTCGCAACAAGATGTGAACGAAATCGGGTTTATGCAAAATCCAGTCGTGAGGTCAATTTGCTCAGTAAAGATGAGTGGGAACGGGGTAAAAGTGGTATAAATGACCCATCATATCAGCCACGTTCGAGGCGAAACGAGAATACTGAAGTTGACAGTTTAATCGAAAAACTTGCTCATGAAGAAGAACGTGACGCAAAGCGAGTAGAGTTCGAAGAATTTTACGAAGTATTAGCAATCGAGCATGGTGTGAATATCAAGACTTTGATTCGTAAGGCTCTTTCTACGGGACTTAGACGATACGTCAATCGAATAAGGTACTGGATCGAGCAATATGAAAAGCAAGAACTAATTGAATTCGTCTTGAGAGATAAGGTTCTCGTAGATGAGTTTGAACTGAATGACGAGGATGCAACTTTCACTAGACCAAATGGCATAGTTGAGCATAACGAAGTCGAACCTAAAACTTTTGGACCGAAGAAGTTTATCGTTGATGTTGATGAAAGATTTAAGTGTGTAGTGTGAAAATTAATAGAGGAGGCGTTCCAGGATGATAAAAGAGAGTGAAACCAGGAATCCGAATCCGAGACCTATTCCAAAGATCGTGAAGGATTTTGATGGCGTAGAAGTTATTCTCACTATCAACGAAAAGCTAATTGCATGTTGGACAATGTATCAAAACCTACAGCATCTATATGGGGCAGTTTTCCATACAACCTTTGAAAGATTATCATTTCTTATCGACATGACGAACGGTGGAGTATATCGCTACAACAATAAAAAATTTGATTTGTTGAGAGACGGGAGTACTCTCTACTTACTAAGAAAAAATGGTCGTAGAGAGTGGAAGGCAGTCTATGAAGATGGGGTATTTAACGTTTCCCGTGGAAATTGGCTCATGGAAAGTTGCCAAAGATCAGGCAGCAATAATAACTACAAGGTATTTACAATTCGTAGGGGCATTATCATTCGGGATCACCAATTAATTGTTTTATTCCGGGATGGAGCGGTTGGGTTACTTGGGATTGGTGATGATAGGCATTATGAAGTCAACCACTTCGACAGGAACACCAATAACAACAGCCCAAGTAATTTAATTTTGGGGACTAAAAAAGAGAATCAGGATCACCGTATTGAGAATCTTGATATTTTGTCAATTATCAAATTACCTAATGGTGAGTTAGGTTTTAATTTGTAGTCTGTAGTCTGTTGGGAGAGAAAAACTGTGCAGCATAATAGTTGAAACAGCGAGGAGTCCATCCGATTTCTCGCTATATTTACGCCCACTTGTTTGTTTCATAAAGAATCCCTTCAAGAGTATCAAACCCTCGAATCTCATCCTAATTTCTAGTCCGCGACTCGTAGTCCGTCAATTCGTCAATGTCCAAATATACGTGCCACTGTTCATATTGGTCTACCTTCGCTTCCCACCCTTCAGGGGTTCCTATCTGTTTCTGCTCTTATTTAACCCAAGATCCGGCAAGGAATCGACAATCGCCATTACTTGAATCTTATCTCAATAAAATTTCCACAGTTAACCAACCCTGCAGTGATACTTTAATTGCGAAAGAAATCGGTATTGTCATTTTCTTCACTTAATTTATGATTGTACAGATTGAAAGTGAAGAGATCCCTTTATTCATGTGCAGAATTGGTTCAATGATTTCTCATTATTTGCGGAGGGGTATGGTGTGTAATCAGAAAAAGGAAGGAGTTCTTAATAAATACACTCGATTTATTTTATTACGATACTCAACTTTCTGTATAACGTCACTCAATCTTATTATAACAGCACTCAACCTTTTTAACCTCAAATCAATGTTTTTATTACGAGGCTCAATGTTTATAGCTCCGAACTCAATATTTTTATTAAACTTTCAGTCAAATCGGCTGAGTTTTACCTCATGCAAAATGAGGACTTTTATAACTCTGCTCAATGTTTTTATTAAGCTTCTCAATCTTTTAATAAATACTCGATCCGATCCAAATAATCTCTCAGTAATGCTCCGAATAAGCAGAGCTTGATACAACTCACTGCCCATGTGGTATCTCACCCCTGAGTATTCACCTTCCCAGGTTGGGTATGAGCACTGACCTAGTGAAAGATGTTTTTTCCTCGATTATGTAAATTATCCTTGCTTTCCCCAACAAAACCGGCAGAACGATCTTATCCTGACAGACTTGATTATCTTCGAGAGACAGGGAGCAAGTGCATACCAGTCTGATCTTGTTGGTTCCTTCCTACTTCCTCAAATGCCCTTTTTTCAATTAATCACCTTTATTCAGATTTCAATCCTTGATGGTTTACGAAATTCCCCGAGTAATATTTTTTATCTTAATCGGTACATGAATTTGATTTAGGCAGCTTGAATCTGAGCGACTTTATACTACTTAGGCTTCGGCTACTTGTATTATGTTTTTCGACCATTCCGTTTTGGGCGATTTTCGCTTGCCACGTCTAGGGATTTTCAGAAATTACAAAAAGCCCTGAAGCCTAAAAATCGGTGAAAGTGAGCCACATTTCTAAGTAGGGGGTCGAATCAAGAACAAATAGGTTAATTATGTTCTTTTTAAACGACTTTGTTGGTTTGAATTGGAGCTTTGTATAAAAATTTTAGAAGGAGAGATTGCATATGTCTACAACTAAAACGCAGATTGCTACTAACCTAGAGACTTTGAATGATGGAGTAGCTCAAATTTGGATTCAGCTTAGTTCATCGAGTTTGACGGATGAAGAACGGCAAGTATTTCTTTTAAAGCTATCGATCGTCAAAATGATCTTCGATTTTCTAAAAGCAATGAAGGATATCTCTGAGAAACAAGCAACATTGGTTACTCTTTGTATGCGCGGCGGTAGATGCACCAGTAAGGACATGCGTGAATTAGGTTTTCGAACGTTGGATCACATGCGTTATGTGCGTAACCAGATGGAGACTTTATTGGAAGCTACCGTTTTGAATACCGATCAAGTTAATCGCTTGTTTAAAACGAATTCTCTTGCCGAGGTGATGGAGATAAAAAATTGGTATGTAACGAACGTTCTGCAAAATAAGCAGTTATTGCGTTTCATTGCTCAAAATTAATCGAAGGGGGTATCACTATGGCGCACAAACAAAATATCTTTCGAGAAGTAATTAGTACTCGGGAAGTCATAATTGAGCAATTGAGAAGAGCCAATCCAAAGGAATATGATCTGGTGAAGCGGAAGCTTGATGCCATAGATGAACTGCTTCGAGACCTTAGATCACTTCACTGGATCAAGCATAAGAAAGCAAAGGAACGTCTTGAATATTATTTGAATCATGCCGACTTGAATTGTAGAACCACAGCTTCCCGTTTTGAAGTCGATAATGTCAATGTAATTGAACAGACAGTCAAGTACGCTTCGGACAAGATCAGACCTTCAGTGGATAGGGCAATAAGTCTTATTACGGGAGCAAAAGATCCTGAATCTATCGACGAAGCCATCGAAGCCTACCGAGAGAGTGCAACCCATCCGGGGACATATGGTTATTTCTTACCAGGCACTTCTCTATATTTACCTGCACCTAAGTATGATCCGAGTTTAAGTTTAAAGGATTGCAGGAAAGAGTTAGCTCGACTTGGGGTATATGCTCATTTTGCAGAGTATGTTTTAACGAAAGACTGTGATCCTGAAAAAATTGCTCATATTTTAGCCCTGCTAAGCACACGAAACGGGAAGAAGTGGGATCGAGATGCGGTGAAACTGTTCTTTAGTGGTGAGTTTACCCTGCAAGGTCAGCATACGATAACCGATCAGTTAAATCAGCTATACGAATGGCTCGAAGAACAGAATCCTTATCGGAACTTAGATTGGGAGGCTGAGTACGATGCCAGTAATGCGGATTAAAACTCTGTTAGAGTACCGCTTCCCTACGCCTGACGAGGTTTATTTCCTTGATGGGGTATTACTCGAGCCTTTAGCTCCCGACCAGATGCTCCAGTTAGCATCATTCCCCTACCGAGACGATCACTTTCTTCGATTGGCGTATTCTGTTTCTTATCCTTCACTTCGTTGTTATGCTGACGAGGGCTACCTTGATATAATCAAGCAGCTTCAGCAAGATGCCAGCGATGAGACGAGTTTAGTTCCAGAAGCCCCGATTCGTTGCCTATTTATTATCACCAATTTGAAATCGCCGCTCTATCAAGTGAGGGAGATCAAATGGCTCAAGGGGACTGATTTCCTTGGCAGTTATGGCATGTATACGATTCACTCTAAACTGGGCTTCAGTGGGGAATTAATGCAGAGAGTAACGACTCAAATTGTCCAGTATAGTTTGGAATCCTGCAATACTTTCGAACGATTGATGATCGGGTTGATACAGCCTGATAATAGTTGGCAACTTGTGTTGGTCAATATTAATATCTCACCGTCGCTAATGAAAAAGGGTAATAATCTCGTAAGTATGAAGATTCGAGTTTATGACCCGACAATTTTCGTTCAAATGGTTACGGGCGAGTTGAATCCGAATGATATCTCCTGTCAGGAGCTAAAGACAATTGCAAATGTCGCAGGGAGTTTACGGCACTTCAAGTAGCCGGTATTTTGTAATTTCTTAGCGACTTCTGAAGAGATTGCTCTACATTAGGGGACAAATGTCCAAGGAGTGATTTAAGATGAACTCAATTAAAAAGGTATTCCTGATCATCGGCGTACTGATGCTGGCATTCATAGTCTGGAGTATTGTATTTAATGATGGAGGGGTTGTAAGAACGGCTTACGATGCGATCTCAACCCCGATCAACAGCGCGTGGCAAACGGTTACGGGTGATCCTGATGCTATGTTGCTTCCCGATTGGGGCGATACTGGGGTTGATCTCGAGGATAACTTGAATGACCAGAGTGGCGGATTTTAATGGAGTTTTTGAATAATGAGTTGAGAATATTTGATGGATTAAGATGAGAAGTGAGAAATTTTCGTATTAAAATGGAATGACGGAATCAATGGATTCATTCTTCTGTCTATTCCCATTCATCATTCTCTCTTCCCTTGCCACTCTTGCTTTTATTAGCGAGAGTGGATCTTTTTTATGAGGATGAGCTGCAGAACCAGGGCATAGGGGGCATCAGGGGAGTAGGATTTGTAAAATAGCAGATGTTCAAGCTAAAACAAAGTATCGAATAATTTCTTGAGTTATTAAATCGAACGGGGATACTTAATCGGATTTCGGTGTTACAAATAGATGTTTTCTGCTTAATATTTGAGCATTCTTTGATGTTGGTTCATCGGCTATGATTTTGCATGGCTGAAAATCTGCTCATTATTCGGGACTTGTTCATTGTTACAGGCAAAGTCCGTATAAAATATCGGTATTCACAAAGTGCCTTCCCCTCTTTCTGGGGTAATGGCACTTTTTCTTTTTAAGGATGACCAGATAATAAGCCGAATGAGTTCAAGTTGTAAAATGTCTATCAATTTTTGGGGTTCATCGGACAATTAATTACTTTTCGAGTTTTCGCCTAAGAAATTTTACGGGTTATGAGTAAAACGCAAGCCCTTCCCCTCTTGCTTTTTGCTCAACCTTTAAATCGGTTCACTTGCTGACTCACCCCCAATTGCAAGTGAAACACAAGTAAAAAGACAGAGACTTTCTGAAGGGAGAAGTGATGTGATTGAGTGTACAAGAAACAGAATCTGTAAGGGAAAGAAAGCGAAGGATGATTATCGGCTTGACCATCCTATTGCTGGTCGCTCTGGTCGGATCGTTATTCCTCGTTCCACAGAGAAAGGATAATCAGCCGGTGAACTCAATCGACCCTCCAAAGATGGAGGAACGCGGTTTTGGTGAAGATGGCGAATTGGATATGACCAACGCTCAAACGATCCGAGACGGGGTTCAGCAAAGAGCTGATGAGTCTATGTTGGAATTGGTTATCAACAATAACCCGATTTACGAAAACGGTAAAGTGAACTGGATGATCGAGAATCCTGCAAAGAATAGGAAGTTATTGCAGGTAGACGTTTACTTGGATGGGAAAGTGATTTATAAGAGTCCAACCTTGAAGCCAAATCAGAAAGTTCAGACTGCTGAAGTTGATCTAAGCTATATGAAAGCTGGAACAAACAAGGTTGTAGCTGCTTTTAACTTCTATGATGAATCCACCAAGTATTTAGTCGCCAACAATTCTATGGTAATTAACTTAACCATTAAAGATGGAGGTTCAGAGAAATGAAAAAACTGATATTATTGGTCATGTTGTTTACTTTGGCTTTTGCCGGAAGTGCATTTGCAGCAACATACGGAGATTATGAGTACACAGATAATGGGGATGGAACCGTCACGATTACTAACTATTTGGGAACTAATGTAGGTATTGTAATACCCGATCAGATTGGTTCGGTTAACCAAATAATTATTTCAAGTCAGGCATTCGAGAATAAAGGTTTGTATATTGTGGAAATCCCTCAAAGTGTTATTAGCATCGGTTCAAATGCCTTTAGTGGAAATGGTTTGAGTGAAGTTAAGATTTATAATCCCTCTGTTTCCATTGATCCTACAGCTTTTGCTAATACGCAGGCAGTCCCCTCTGATTTGACTATTTACGGATATTCGGGATCAACTGCGGAGTCCTTGGCAATGAGCAAAGGTTATACCTTTGTCCCCCTTTCTGCTCCAGTAACCTCAGGTTTTAAGTATACCGACAATATGGATGGGACAGCTACTATTACGGGGTATGATGGAACAATCCCTCAAGATTTGGTGATTCCAGATACGATTAATGGTTTAACTGTTGTTGAGATCGCCCCTTCTGCTTTCGCGAGTAAGGGGTTGACCAGTGCCACCATTCCTTCGTCTGTAACCACTATTGGAACTGATGCATTTGTTAACAATGCCCCGTCATTCAAAATTAGAGGTGAATCCGGAACAGCGGCTGAAACCTATGCTACGGCAAATGGGATACCTTTCGAAGATATTAGCGGCGCTTCGGGAACTGGTGGAACTGAACCGATTTTTGAAGACGTAACTGTCACGGGTAGTGTATACGCTATCGTTCTTCGAGTCACAGTTCCATCTGAGGTTACTTTTGTGATCGATCCAAACCAGGAGAACGTTGAGGACAGATTCATTTCACCTGTATTAACAGTTCAAAATCAGACCAATGCGCCTGTAAAGGTGTCGATTGCGAGCTTTGATATGAAGCAAGAATCGATTGATAAAGGGTTTCAGAGTGTAGCTCCAAGTCTTTTTACAGATGTTGAGTGGTCAAAGTTAAATAAAACAGACAGTAAGAAGTTGGCTGTGGGTATCAAGGCAGATAAGAACTGGCAAGTGTTAGATAATGCCAGTACACAATTTGCAAATAATTTCTCTAATCAGGTAATCGGCACAATTGCAGCTAATGGGACATCCGACTTTGTCTTTGAAGCCAAACATGGTAATGCCTTCGATAAAGCGGAAATCATTAAGTATACGGTTTCCTTCGTGATTGAACTGGACTAATGAATAGTTGATGTTAATGAATCAATCCCTCTCGAACGAGAGGGATTGATTCGGTTTTATAGGTCATATTTGATTTTTAATTGTTGATTTCCCTTAAGAGGGTGGGAGGCATGACAAAAAAACTGACCTTATCTATTCTTCTAGTATTATTCCTATCGATTGTATTCAGTTTCTTTGGAGAAATTTCGGTAAATGCTGAAGAGGCTGGTGTGAAGTCGATATGGATTCCTCCTGCCGATATGAAAGCTATGGAGGAGCTTTGGTCGCAGATGGGCGTGGATGGAGATTATTTGACCTTAGATTTTAAGATGGATTCTCATGGAAGCGAATCCGACACCAGACTTCTTGTATATGATCCCCAAGAAGGGGTATTAAAATTTCGAGCTGATATTTTTCAGGCAGCTACCAGCGAGTCCCGATATAAAGCGTTACAAACATTTGTCTCGGCATTACAGGAATCAAGAGTATCTCCTCAAACCCAGCAGAACATAATGGATACAATGACTTCGATGAATCATGATGTTTCTGAAATGTTGATACCGATTGTCATGGAGACAACAACTGCTGATGTGTATACAGCAATGAGGTGGGTTGCCCCGATTTTACCTATTCTACGTGTGATTCTCGGAGTCGGGGCTATCGTTATTACGATCCTGTTGGTCGGTGTAACAATTATTGATTTGACATACATTGGTTTACCGATAGCACGGGAGTCAATGACGGATAGGAGCGAAAAGAAAGGGAAACGCAAGCCCTCTTTTGTTTCTGACGATGCTTTTGTCGTGGTCAGGGAAGTTGAAGCATCCCTTGAAACTACGAATTCATATAAAAATGCGTATCTTCTGTATTTTAAGAAAAGGCTGTTGACTTATTTTATACTTTCAATCTGCTTACTCTATTTAGTCGCAGGTGAGTTGGGTGGACTCATTGCATGGCTTTTGAGTCTTGGTAAAGGAGTGGTTCAGTAACATCAATGCTTTGTAACGGGTGATCAATGTGTTCACCAGGGGTTGAAAAATATAAAACTTTCTCAGACCGCTTTATTTATAGGGCGGTTTTCTTATTGAAAAAAATCGAGTTTCAAACGATGTTGTTCCAGTTTATGATGTGTTTTTTATTCAAGTTTGCTTTTGGGAGTTAATTGCAGATCGAATTTACAAGTATCAGAAAGAAAAGTCGATTTGGGAAGGATGAGGATGAATGAGTAATAAAAATGTTGAGGTGTTTGTGACGGTTATCGTAAACGATGAGCCAGTTGATACTTCTAAGGAATTGACTTGGTGGCAAAGTGCCACAGGGGTTATGAGACTAGAAGATTTAGCTTGGTGGCAACGAGCTACTATCAAATTTCTAGATGGTATGGAACATGCAGCTTTAAAGTTAGATCGATTAGGATCATGGGCAAATGATAAGTTGGAGCAACATACAGGGAAAACGATGATTAAGCGTAAATAAGCTGATCCTGAATCATGCAGAGGGGCGGATAATATGAAACGAAATAGGTGGACAAAAGGCATAGTCATCGCTCTGCTGATGGTCATTGCCTTTTTAACAGTAACACCGCATCCCGATGTGCAAGCAGCAGAGTCGGAGAATAGCGGCAGTTCCATGACTCGATCCATGATCGATTTTTTCCGAAAGGAACAAACACAAATAGATGTGAATCGGGTTTCGAAGGATGAGCTAATGATATATGGAGTCTTTCTTTCCAACTTTTTCGTTCCGGGTAAGACCAAGTTGAAAGATTTGATTGATCCATCGACGGATAAGGATGACACCTTACCTAAGCAGATAAGTAACAAATTTTTCGGTTCAACAGGTAACTATCAGCAGATCATTAATATCAACAATAAATTGTATTCTGCCATTACAGATGTGTTAAAAACGTCAAGATCGTCCTTCGGTTTGTATGCTTCTCCCCCATCGGAAGATGCAAAAGTAATGTCTGGAACGGATTTGTATAACAAACTGGCGGGTGTTGATCAAGATTCGAAGATTTATGGGAATATTTCTTCCCCAGATGGAGTTGTCATGGATTTAAAGGATAAGGCAACAAGGGCTTCCATTCAGGTTTTGTTTTCCTTTGCTCCAGAACTTATATTGGATAAGGAAAAGGGCTTAAGAGCATTTCACTCGTTGTATATTGACGGTCTGGGAAATATTTGGGGCGCTTATAATAATGTCTCTATCGAAGAGTATGTATTAATTCTTCCGTCAGCTTTAAATCCGGTAGTGTTTTCAAAAAACACGAAGAATGGTAAGTTCCCTGTTGCGAATGTTTTTGTTATGGGAGGTATTGTGAAGATCACGGAGGATTTTCTTGCTGACAGTCATTTTATGACTCCGTATTACAATATCAGGGACTACTTTACTACAGGGACAACTGGCGCGGCGAAAATGAATACTAATAATATGTTGAATATCTTTGGACTCCAGTCACCTTCTGCTAAAACGGTTTTAAAGAATAATGGAATTTCCCTTGAGATAGGGGCTATTGGTGAAACGGACACCATTATTGAAAATAGTAATCGTGTAGAGTCGAATCCATATGAAGATATAAAGGGATATTTATCCGAAACCACGGAGTCCACTTTTTCGGATGCCAATTCGTTTATTTTATTTACGATTGACTCCAGCAAGTTTAAAGACGGAAAAAAGTATTTCGATGGAGAGTCATCATTAACAACCGCTCAGAAAGAGTCCTTATCCGATTACTTATTCGGTGGGAGCGTCTTTTCCTTAAATGAACTAGCGGATGATATGTATTACTTTAATGTTACCAATGGGGCAAGTGGAACGGATGAGGGAAGCTGGAATAATGGTAGTGACGATGATCTGATCAAGAGACAGAAATTATTTGCTAAAGAAGTCGATGGGAATTTCACATTCTATAAGCAATCGTATTTCTCGTCTCCGTTTAATCGTTTTTTAAAGCAATATTTTGATAACAATAGTCATGATGTTCAGAAAGGGACAGAGTTCCTAGTTAATTACCTAAAGACACATACGTTAAGCAAGGAAGTTAATCCAGAATCTAACTCGTTTAAAGCTTTAAAGAGTTTTCTCGATTCAGGAAATTTCGGTACAGAAGATCCAAAGGTTATTAACAATGCGTTAAAGCTACTTAAATTTGATGGGAACAATTTTGTTTATAATCTTCTCCCTTCTTCTACTTCCGTTAATTTGAACACATTGGATTCGAATATTTTCAAAAATACTGTTTCACCAACAGGATTTGGGCTAGTGGAGAATGAACGGCGTTTAGGTTTCATTTCATCCGCCATACGAGAAAGTAGCTTTTGGAAGGGATACAGTAAGAGTTTTCCCAACGCTCCATATTTTAAATTTGAAGGGACAGATTTATTCAGTGCAGGCAATGGTGGAGAAATCGTTGGCTATGATGATAATGGTAAGGCAGTAGGTAAAAACGGTCAAAATGCGATCTCCACTTTGTTTTACAATACGATGGTTTATAGAATATTTGGCATGAACAGCACATTCGCATCGCAAATTGATAGTAATAAACTATATGCCGGAGATAAAGTATCAGGGGCATTAGGAGAGTATACGGTTAAGACAGCTGTTATGAATGGTGTCAATAACTACCCAGGCATCTACTGGGGGTATATGGTGCAGTTATTGAACATTCATAAAGACGGAGAAGTCTGGAAAAGCGAACCTTATTCAAATCCTTTGCTTCCTTATATGGTGATCAGCACTTTGGGGGGCAGTTTTAACTTAAATGACGCGCTCAATAACTCTACAGGGGTTGTATCTTCTGAAGAGAGAACGATGGCGGAGATGTCAAAGGATATAATTAAGAAAGTATACGGTCTACTGTCAGACGGACCAAGTCCCTACAGGGATAAACTGGTGAAGTCAGCTCAGGACAGTTGGGTCATCCAGACCCATCGAGCGATAACAGGTTCATGGATCGGGAACATTTTAAGTGTGAGTGCAGGAGGAAATAACTCATACGCTTCAATTGTGGGTTACATCAATTCTCCGAGTCTTTACGATTTACCGCTAACTTCTTGGGTTTTAGATGATTATCTTCACATCTATATGCTTTTGCTGTTGTTTGTTCTGTTCGTTGTCATCCTCATGGTAATAGTTGGACAAAGAAGAGTTGGTGTAGGGGTCTTAATATTATTGTTGATGGCATTTGTTCTGATTTTACCTCAGTTTTTGCTTTCGAATGTGATCAATGTATCGAATGCCGCGGGAGATAAAATTTATTCTGAACGGTTCAATTACTGGGCGATAACCCAGCATCAACAATCCATTTCAACGATCAACTCCAGAAGAGGCGATGAGATAGATTATATCATTGCTCAGAACATGGAAGCTGCAAAAAATGTTTACTCAACCGATGTTGGAGTTCGGGTAAAATGGATGTCACCCAAGAAGGATGACGTGTTTGATAAGATGTTCAATCATAATACTAGCCCACAGGGGCTGATGTCGAATCTCACCATTTTCCGATGGTTGTTTAATTCCTTCTTTACTCAGGTTGAGTATGTATATGACAACCCCTTAGCTACTTATGTGTATCGTCCATATAACGCCATAGCCGCTGAAGCTAAAAATGCTTACGAATCAGTAGAGGTTAATGCTATCGATAGAGAAAAAATATCTAACCAGATTAAAAGTGCCAAGGAAAATCTAAAAGGAGTACCAGATTATCGATTTAAACTGTTTAGCGATGCGAATATTGGTTCCTTATTATCCAAACAGCAACTTCAACTAGTGCAGTCAGTTGGAGCTTATCGAGCACCGGGCACAAATCAAGACTTTATTGACGATTACCGTTATTGGATATTGAACAATGCTGATGTAACGAAGGCGATTTTCCGTAATGATTTTGAAAACAATGTGGGTATCAATACGGACACTTCGAATCCGTATTACAATGCGTTCTCCTTATCTACGGAAAGTCCGTTCTATTATTTCTATAATGTATTCCGGCATCGTTATTCATCCATAGACGGTGGCTTTAAATCGGCGTTGCTATCAAAGGACGTGTTTAAAGTTAACAGTGATAATGCCGAGGTCAATCAAAAACTGAGAGATTTTCTTGATCTTGAGGGGTTATTTACCTATGTTATTCCTTACTTGCAACAAGGAAATCAATATGTTCATGGGTGGATGAGTATTAATGGCGAGAGCGTAGATGGTTACGATTTTGCCAATGGGGTTGCACCGAGCGATCCAGAATTACTCAAGAAATATGAAGCTGAACTTCGTAAAAAAGAAGATATGAAAAAGGTTTGGAAGCTATATTCACCTTGGGTTGATCAGTTATACGACTTGAATGTGTATAATCAAAAAACACGAATAGCTAACCGAACTACTCTTGTTCCAGATGCTTTAAATCCAGGTGCTTATTTTGAAGTGGGCAGACCAATGATCTTTTCGGAAGCGGATATGGCAGCTAAACATTACAGAGTTTCTGACTTGACTGATATAGAAACTCGAATCCAAGCTACTTTAAAGGCAACTTATAAAGATTTATTGTATCTTTCAAATTATCGTGATTTTGATGACGAGGTATTGATAACATCCGCAGCGATGATCGCAACTTTCAACTTCAATCGAGAATTTTCGGAGTTTAAGTTACTTGGGGAAAGTGTTATGCAATACCCTCAGAATTATGAGCTTAAAAATTTCAACTATGATGCTTTCATGAGATTGATTTTGTTGAATGCGACAGGCGAGCCATTGATGTCGGATAAAGATTTGTATGTTCGGATTATCGACAAAACGTCATTCTTTACGGGACTTGCGCTTTTGGTGAATGATTTACTGGCGGTTATAGCGATCCCAACAGTTAAAATGGTAGTTCTGCTACTCCTTCTGTTCTTAAGTATAGTGATTTGTCTTTCTTGTGTCTTAGTACCGCCAGAACGGGTTGGAAAAGAAATTTTGAAGAGGGTTGGGACACCTTCATTACTCTTTTTTGCAGTGAGTGTTGGTTTTGCGTATCTTGTATCACTTTTTATGGGAGAAGGGCTAACGGGGTATGTAGGTGGACGAACTCCTTCTCTTGGTGTGACTGATCCTTCCATTATGCTATTGTTAATGGCGATTGTGGATCTTGTGTATATCTGGTTGCTTTGGAGATTGATTAAAATTTTATTCAACTCCCTCAAAGTGCATCTCATCAAAACGGTTTTTGCTACTGCTGAATTAGGAATCGGTGCATTTAAGGTTATCTCCAATAAGCTGTCTATGAGTAAAAGCGATACGTTTGGCGGATCAACCACGAAAGGTGGTATTTCGGGAGGGGTAATGTCGGGGAAAGTCGGTTTACTCAGCAAGCTTCGCGGCGGCAAATCCAATGGCAACATGGACTCGAAAATTAGTGATGACGAGAGTTATTCAACTGTTTCTGCTCAGCTTGCCCAGGACTATAAGAACTGGTCGAATAATAAACAGTCTGCAATACACAATGCACAAAGCGACAACTCGAAAATCGCTAATCGTACCGAAGATCAGTCATTTCAAGCTTATATGGATGACTTGGCTTCAAAAAGAGATGAGAAAAAATCAGATGAAAAGCCTAAATCACAAAAAGGAAAGAGCAGCCAGAAGGCTCAAGATGAGTGAATTGAATTCAATTCTATAAAAGGTTCGTGAACGCCTTGGTATCAGGGTGGTTTTATTTTGATCATTTCCGACAAGTACCACTTATCACACCAGACTTGCTCATTGATTTATCAAATATCCCCCCATTTCCTCAGATATTTTTTCAAAATCCCTCTGAGAAGCCTTAAAAACTGCATTGGAAACCGGAGATTTTTTACTACATACAGGGACGGAATTTCAAGGAAAGGAGCCTTAAAATGTGCCAGTCGATCACTCAAATCAAACGTATGGCGTTGAGATCGAGTTCACTCGTATCCAAAGGCATTTTGCCGCCAGGGTCATCGCGGACTTCTTTAACACCAATCCGATCCCGCGAATGTTGTGGGGGTATGAGGTCTACGACATTCGGGATCACTCAGGACGGATCTGGAAAGTCGTTCGAGATGCTTCTATTGAGCCTGAGATGGTGAGCGGGAGTGACATCATCATTGCTGATGATAGCTATCAGTGCGAATTAGTCACTCCGGTATTGAAGTATGCCGATCTCCCTATGCTTCAAGATCTGATCAGAGAATTACGCTCGGCGGGTGCTTCACCCAATAGAAGTTGCGGACTCCACGTCCATGTTGGAGCTGATCAGTTTACTCCGAATCAGTTACGGATTTTATGTAACATCGTCTACGCCAAGCAGGATTTGCTGATGAAAGCCGTACAAGTCAGAAGTATTCGCCAGCGATATTGCCAAAGTTTATCCGATGATTTCATCCAGAGGTTAAACAAGAAGAAACCGAAGACCATGAACCATTTGTCGGATTGCTGGTATCACGGGGTTAGAGAAGGCAGGACTATCCACTATAATGACTCACGTTATCGTTGCCTTAATCTGCATCCTATACTAAGCGGGAGACAGAAAACCGTAGAGTTTAGATTGTTTAATAGTACCCTACATGCCGGCAAAGTTAAGGCTTATGTCCAATTGAGCTTACTCATCGTGAATCAGGCACTTCTCCAGAGAAAGGCTACCAGTCGAGTAACAGTTTCGGAAAATGGCAATGACAAATATACCATGCGAGTTTGGCTCTTGAGGATGGGAGCGATCTCCGATGAATACAAGACCATGCGACACCACTTGTTAAAACCACTTGCAGGTGATTCCGCATGGCGAGATCCATCAAGACGCGATGAACAAGAACCTGTTTTGGCGGAAGTAACGTAATCAATATTTCTTGGAAAGGGTGTTGAAAATGCAGAGGAAGCTCTATGTTGCCTACGGATCGAATTTACATAAAGTTCAAATGAAGCGTAGATGTCCTGATGCTCGCATAATCGGTAAAGGTACCATTCAGGATTACGAACTCGAGTTTCGAGGGGTTGCCAATATCAAGCCAAGCCCAGGTTTGATTGTGCCAGTTGTGGTGTGGAGTATTTCGGAATCCGATGAACTGGAGTTGGATCGTTATGAGGGGGTTGGGCAAGGTTTGTATCGTAAAGAGATGATCGAAGTCAAGTTGCAGCTTGGAGCAAAAGAGGAAGGTAACAACACGAAATCTGTACAGGCGATGGTTTATATCATGAACGTTGATGAATCGAGACCCATCGCACCACCGAGTCCATTTTACTACGAGGTCATCCGAGAAGGTTACATTCATCACGGAATACCTCCTCGTCCACTTGCAGTTGCAGCGATTTTGTCGGGAGCCGGTTATCTTGATGAAGAATTATAGGTCGGGTTTGAGTAGAATGGAAATTTCGGACATTTAATGGCTAGCGATGACTTTCTTATTATGATCAGTACCTTAGGAAGGAGTTTTTATGAATGGAACTTTCAGTTGTAATGACCCAAGGAGTTAAGGAAAGCGGATGTCGAGACTGGGACTTGGCGATTGCCCTTCTTTTTCAATTATATCGGCAGCGTGAAGAGTTCATCGTTTTCAAAAATGTGGGTAATAACACGGTTGTTACGGACGGGAATGATAATCACTTGGTGACCGTTGACAATAAGCATCTCTTTTCCGAAGATGTATGGGCGATATACGGTGACGATGGAAAAACGAAATATTATACCTTCTTACTCCCGAGTGAGTACTGATTGTTCGACTTGTCGAATTATGTTGAATAAATGGAACTTATTCGGTATGTGATTCAGAGTAGCGTATTTCAATAATTCATGGGGGTAAGGCTATTGGAGAAGCCGAAGGTTCGCTTGGTCGGTGAAAATGGGAACATCTTCAATCTGCTAGGCATTGCTTCAAGAGCATTAAAGGATGCTGGACTCGATGGTCAAGCAAAAGAAATGAAGGACAGGGTATTGTCCGAAGCACGAAGTTACGACGAAGCACTACGGATCATCATGGCTTATGTAGAGGTCGAATAGTTTGATTCGTTAGTAATGGCTGTAATCCTTCGGGGTTGCAGCTTTTTTATTTTTGAATCAGGTAGTATAACCCTGCAGAAGCCCTTTGCAAAGTCATTGCTAAAATCCACTTTTGCAGCTTTTCTCAGATCAAATTTATTCCTTTTAGATGAATTCTTATAAGTCTAAGGGGATGAGAGATGTGAATGTGAGGAAGAGGAAGTTCTTTAGTGGAGTTGCCCTATCTTTGGTCATTTGCTTAATGTTCAGCCTATTCCCTCTCGGGGCATTTGCTGACAGCGGAACAAGCGTGACGGATGCTGTTTATGGTGATAGTAGTGTCACCGATAGTGTCTATGGAGGAGTTTCGGTCACCAGCGTAGTATACGATTCTGATCCGAGTCATTTTACCTACCAGACTTCTGGTTCTAATGCAACGATCACAGGGTATACGGGACCAGGGGGAGATGTTGTAATTCCTGATACTATTGATGGATATCCTGTTAAATCAATTTTTATTGATGCCTTTAAGGGAAAATCAGAAATCTTTAGTGTGGTTATCCCTGAAGGGGTGACCTATATTTGGAAAGGTGCATTTAGTATGATGCCTAATCTAACAAGCGTAACCATACCTGAGGGTGTCACATCTATAGGGGAAGGAGCTTTTGCTGAGAATAAAAATTTGACCAGTCTAACACTTCCAAGCACTTTAAACGATCTAGGTTTCGGTGCATTTTATGGAACGGGATTAACAAGTATTGAAATACCGCCATATGTGACGAGTATTAGTGAAAATGCATTTGCTTCAACTAAATTGGAGACAGTTGTGATTCCATCAACAGTCACAGATATCGGCACGAGGGCATTCTATTTTTGTTTTAACCTGAAAAGTATTGTCATCGAGAATCCAAACACTGTTATAAGTGATGTTGTTATCGGAACAATACCTCAGCAAACGACTATCGTGGGTCATGTCGGTTCTTTTGCCGAAGAGTATGCAATTGCCAATAACATTAATTTTAAAGACATAACTACTGGCACAGATGTTCCTGAAATCGATAATGGCGGTCAAGATCCGATCTCAAGGTATCATCGCGGGGAAGATGTTATCATAAGCGATTTATTCGAAGACGAAGATTTAGCAACTTATTTTGTTGAGTGGATGTCCTATGAGTGGGGAGAAAAATGGTCGGTAACGGATGTAATCAATAAGGAAGATGTTGAATCGAGGATCATGTGGCTATATACCAATAATGATTTCAGCTTTGTTAGTTTTGGAAATCCTTCAAGCAATATGGGAGTCTCCAGCCTTGAGGGAATGCAGATATTTGACAAAGGACTTTTCAAAAATCCGCGAATTGCAAAGAATATTTACTTCCCGAACAGTAGCTTAACAGATGTTGATCCATTAAGCTTTTTGGAAGATGCCAAAAACATATTTTTAAATGACGGACAGCTTACTAATGTGGATGGGTTAAGCAATCTGCGGACAGTAGACACGCTGAATCTAGGACGGAATAAGTTGACCGATATTAGTGGCTTAACAAGCTTAACTTCAATTGACACGTTGAGGTTAAACGATAACCAACTAACAAACAATGATATGGCAACTTTAACATCAGTGTTCAACAGCGCGAATCCGAATTATGTGGATGCAGCTTATAACTACTTTGTCTTAGGCGATGCGGAGAGCACGCAATTTTTTAATAATCTGATGGAGATTACTTCAGATGTCGCGGCTCGTAGCCCACAGTATAATTTTGAATTCAATCCTACTGGAAATGTAAAGGTCGAATATCGAGACAGAGATACCAATGAATTAATTGATTCAGAAGTATTTACCAATGTCGCTATCATGCAACAACAAACCTACTATGCTAAAGGTATTGAGGGATATTCATTAGATGACGATTCCGAAAAAACAGTATCAGGATTCGGTGCTGTTGAAAGTGCAGTACTAGCACCGAAGTTTTTATTGAGGGGTATTTATGCACCTGACCCTAATACTTCTGTGGACGGTCTTGTTGATTGGAATTCTGTCACCTTTGCAATCGAAGATGAATCGGTATTGACTTATGACGCAGCTAATAATAAATTAGAAGTGCTTAGTGCTGGCAGCAAAGATATTGATGTCAGTGAAAATGGAATATATCGCGGCACATATTCTGTTGATACAGGATCGTTTGGCAATACTCCGGTTGTATTTTATTACAAGTCCACAGCACCATCAACAACTAATCACACCTTGACCATTCTTGAACCATTAGGTGAAGGATCGGTATTCCCAAATGCAGGAACTTATGAATATCCTGATGGACAAACAGTATCCTTGTCTACTAATAATTCTGTTCCAGGGTATGAATTTGAAAAATGGGTCATCGATGGCGATGACGTTTACTATCCAAATCCATTTGCACTATGGGTTGATGTCGTTATGGATCGAGATCATGTAGCTCAAGCGGTCTTTAAGCCGACTTCTCCAGCGCAGTTTACTTTGAGCGTAAATCAGATCGGGGAAGGTCTTGTCTCCCCTGCAGGGGTAACAAATCATTTTCCGTTAGAGCCGGTAACCTTAACTGCGAGTCCAGCAGCTGGTCACAGATTCGTAAAGTGGGTTGTTAATGGGGTTGAATCATTCGCCCCTGTAATGACGATTACCATGAATAACAATACAACAGCCACCGCCTACTTCGAACCGCTGATTCAGTACACTTTATCGGTTGATCATGTCGGTGAAGGCGATGTCTCCCCTGCAGGGGTATCAAAATTTTATGAGCTACAGACGGTTAACCTGACTGCTAACCCTGCGGACGGATATAAATTCGTAAAATGGGTCGTAAACGGGGAAGAGATTTTGACAGCTAACATTACGATTACGATGGATCGGGATATCGCGGCGGTTGCTTATTTTGACTTGATAACACCAACTGCACCGAATCAGTTTATTTTAACAGTGAATCAGGTCGGTGAAGGAGCGACGACACCAAGCTCCAATAACGGAGAGTTGAAGTACGACAAAGATGTAGAAGTCACTTTAAATGCTGATCCATCTGAGGGATATGTATTTGTGAAGTGGATAGTCGATGGGCAAGAATATTCGGATGCTGAAATCACCATTAAAATGGATAAGAATAAAACTGCCACAGCATATTTCGAGCCGATCGCTCTACCGCCAGTAACAAGAGGCGAACTTACAGTTGAGTTTAGAGATTCAGTAACGAATGAAAAGATTCGAGATGATGAGGTCTTAACGGATTTAGAGCTTGGAGAGCATTCGTATCTAGCCGATGCAGTGATCGGGATATACGAACTTGTGGGCGAAGCCTTGAAAAAGGTCGTGCTGACCGTTGCTGAGCCAATCCAAAAGATCATTTACTTCTACAGAGAGAAGGTTATTACGCCACCTTCAGATGATGATCCAGTTGAACCGCCTGTAGTTGAACCACCAGTGGAGGACGATCCGGTCGAGCCTCCTGTAGTTCAAGAACCACCTACACCACCAGTGGTTGAAGAACCTGCTGATCCGCCTGTAGTTGAAGTTCCAGCCGAACCTCCTGTTGTCGAGCAGCCGGAGGAACCTATTAGCAATGAAAAGCCGGTTGTCGAAGATCCAATTGCTGACGAACCTGTAGAAAATGAACCTGTTATCGTTCAAGAGCCGGTAAGTGATGAAGGTTCATCAGAGGATGTTCAGGTTTCAAATGATGTGTCGAAAGTTGAAAAGGCTCCAAAATTGGATCAGGTTCGTATTGTTGCGATTGACGTTGAAACGGATGAAGTCTTGACAGAAGAGATTCTGCGGGATTTACCACTCGGCAAGCATGAGATTTCTGCTCCTGCTATAGAGGGGTATACTCCTTTGGAGCCTTCTGTCCAAAGTGTAATGATTGAGCAAAAGGATCGGCAATTGGTGATCGAGTTCAAGTATCGAGAGCAAAAACAATATGGAGTGGTCTTTGGGGTTGTGACGGATGCCAACGGTAATCCGATGAAAGGCATTCAAGTCGAACTGCATTCTGACCCGCGTGTCACGTATACGAATGCCAATGGGGAGTATAAATTTGAGAATGTGGAACTTGGTCAGCATACCGTCATCTTGAAGAATCCTTTCACCAATGAGGAACTTGGAAAGATTGAGATTGTTGTTTATCAGGGCAGCGAACAAAAGGATTCCAGGACCGAATCGTTAAAGGATGCAAGCGAGATAAGAACGGTAATTGAATTAAATGAATCGGAAAATACGAGACGGATCGACTTTATCATCGAACCTGTCGAGCCAAAGGACTATATCCCACAAATCCCACAGGAACCGGAGCCGATTGAGCCGAAAAGTAAGCTGCCGATCATCCCGATTGCGACTGCTCCTTTATTGATCATCGTAGTCATTCTTTATTTCCGGCGTAAGAATGTGGTGATCTACGATATTTCGGGTGACGATGATGGAGAAGGTATCATTATCAAGAAATTGCGGGTAAAGGCTAAGCCGGAGACGATTATCGATCTATCTGGCTTAGAAGCATCGAAGGTTCGGATCAAGTTCAAAAATCCGGTATCATTCCGAGATATCGATTTATTCTTAAAGTTTGGCGAAGAGTTGTATCCGACAAGCTTAGTTGATGGTCAAGACAATCTTGAAGTTACAATTAATGAAGAATAATTACGAAAGCACCTCGTAGATCGCGAGGTGCTTCTTCAATGTAAAGGATTATTTGGCATGAATGTTGCAAGAATTATTTCCTAAGAATGACCACAATGAATCCATTAAAGAAGGATTTGCATATAGATTTGTCGAAAATTGATTGTTATTCGTTAGTTGGTAATCGTTGAATACCATAGAGGGGGCTTATATCTTGTCTAAAGTAGTCGTGTCATCAAAGATCATATTACCGCTAATTCTGTTTTTTATCCTGCTTCTTACGGGATGTATCAACGAGGGGAATTCTGAGACTCAGGTGGAGAAAAAAAGTGGCGAAAATATTGAAAGGATCTTAATTATTCCCAACAACTTGACGCTTACCGTGGGTGAACAACTTCCCATAAATGCAAAGGCGTTTTACTCTGACGGAACTTCAGTTGATGTTACTAGTGAGGCGAGCTGGGAAAGTGGTGATAAATCCATACTCACAATTGAAAACGGAAGAGTAAGTGCTCTTGGTAAGGGCACAACTTTTATTTCAAGTAGTCTCAAGGGTGCATCAGCTACTATTTCGGTAACTATTAATGAGGCAACTGCTACTTTGTCCAAACTTGAATTTAGCAATTCGAATTTCACTGTTCAAACAGGTCAGAATTTAGATATTAAGATAATGGGCAGCTACACTGACGGCAAAGTAAAAGATGTAACAAACGAAGCAATCTGTGAACTGGATAATGAGAGCATCGCCACATTTCAAAATGGGGTAATCTCCGCACTAGGTGAAGGTGAAACGAAGATTAGCTGTGAATTAAATGGCATTTCTGTCACTAATAAAGTGACTGTATTGTTTAAATCTGATTACGAACCAGGCTTTGAGAATATTATTGGAAATACTGTTGCTAATATTAACAACGGCGGTTCTGTAGCAACGCAAGGCGACTGGATTTATTATGCGAATCGTTATGCTGATTCTGGTGTGCTATACAAAGTTAAAAAAGATGGCTCAGATAAAACTGTCTTGGATGAAAGAGCAGGAAATAAAAGCATCAATGTGGTCGGTGATTGGATTTACTACATCGATCAAGACTTTAAGGTAGTAAAAATAAGGACAGATGGAGGCAATAAAAAAGTGTTGCCTGTTAGTGCCAGCAAAATTCTCGTAATAGGTGATTGGATTTTTACTGTGACGAGTAGTTACGAGAAATTATCCGTGGATAGGATGACAAAAGATGGACTTCAACGTAAAACCTTGTGTTCTAATTGCGATATTGTTGACGCTGTAGGGGACTGGGTTTATTTAGCCATCGATGGGGAGAACGAGGGGCTTTATAAATTCAAATCTGACGGATCTGGCAAACAACTTGTTCAAGAATTTAATGTAATGATTTCTGGGGTTCAGATTGCTTATCAAAATAAATTGTTTGAGACTTCAAGAAACTTTATCTATGCCTATGCTAAAGGAGAAAAGTATCAAGTGATAGCTCAGGGTGAATATGATTATATTGATGACTTTGTTATCAGCCCCTCTGGTGATTTGTTTTATGGGAATGGAAATTTGATAAAGAAGTATAATTTGTTTACAGGAACTGTAGATGGTGTTGATAAACCCATTGATGTTGGTGGTGCAGTATCTAATATCAATACCATTGATAACTGGCTTTATTTCACGAAGTACTATGATGATCGAAACGAATTCTGGAAAGTAAAAATGGATGGAACTGAATTACAGCAGGTAATTTAACCATTTCGAACACAACCTCCTATAAAATGAAAAGATGTAGTTACTTACCTTATCGTTCTGACCGTTAACTTAACGACCTTTCTTTTTAGTTATTAGAGAATACCTTGTCCGATTATATGAGCAAATTTTACAATCCTTTCAAACGTATCTCACTGCCGCCATTGTTCTGGCGGCTTTTTGCAATCATTTTGAGGGGAGCGATTCTTATGCTTCTAACAGTAGCAACACGCGAACAATTGGCTTTCGCTGCGGTCACTTTGCATCATCCACTCGATTACTACTTCAACCTGTTTCTTCGCGGTAAGTTGTGGATTTGTAAATTAATCCGGCGTTGGATTTGCAAAATAATTCCGCAGAAATTACGAGGTCAAACAACTTATTCTCCCATCAATCCGGCGAGGTCACTTTTTCTTATTTCTGCAGTTGAATTTCGAGAATTTAAATACATAGCAGGAGAGGAAGGTGAAGAAGTAATGAGTAATGTAATGAGACAGCTAATAACGGAAAGACAAAGAATCGTTGCACGTGATAAGTTTTCCGAAGAGGATGAGGATGTTTCGTTCCACTTCTTTGATGACGGCTCAACTGTCAACATCGGCATCGGCACTGAGGTCGACCCGACAATTCGCCTTGCACATATCGATGATCCCGAACCACCGATTCCTTCCGAACCAGTCGAGCCAGCAGATAAAGTTGAACCACAGTCTGAATCTGAACAAGCTACTCAAGATCCAGAACCAGCTTCGCTCCATCAGGATGAAGTCAATCTTAAATCCGATCAAGTTATTTCTCCGACTGATGAGATCAAGCCAAATTCCGGTTTAATCATCGCCGCGGCAGAGCAATCAGACAAACCCGAGCCAGATAGTTCATCCATAGATGACTTGAAGGAACAGATTAGTAAAAGTGCCAAGCTGTTCGAGGACACGAGATCTCATATCAGTTCTCACAAAATCACGGTCAATCAGTCTACCCACTCGATCCACTCTGCTGAGTCAATAGGCTTCCTTGACATTGAAGGAGAATCGGTTGAAGCTCCGCTACTTCCGTTCGATGATGTTGAGAAGTTGGAGGCTGAATATGTTAAGCCAAAGGACAATGTCGGAAGACTGACAATAGACGGTAAGCCAGCAGCCCCTCACCAATCAAGTACCAAGTCTAGAGAGCCTTGGGCAGTCAGAGTCTTTATCGTCGCTCCGATCAAGGGTCTATTCCACGCCTTGTATGATAATGGGATTATGAAAATATCTAAATTTATTGGAGTAATTTTCTTATTTCTATTGCTCAGTGGGATAGCGACGGTTGTTTATAATGCGCATAAAACAGGTCAACCACCACTTGAAATAGCTCTACAACTTTATTCTGATGCAAAGGAATTCGTAAGAGTTGTATACAGTGACATTTCCTCTGCTATCAGGGGTAACTAAGCTCTTCCCATTCCCATATGCGCCTTCCACAGTTCAACACGATTCGGCAACTGCAATAGAGGAAATCCTTTCCTTTTGTCGAATTATTGATGAGTGGGAGGCGATATGAAATGGATATAAACCACAATGATAATATCATTAATAGACTCAGCAATTTGGCGTTGACGGACGAAGCCTTGAATGGAGTAGATTTGTCTTTTCACCTTGTAAGGGTGCAGAAGGAATCTGATTCTTTCTATCAATCCTCGGGTATCCAACTTGCGCCAGATGTTATAAAGTGGGTCAAGAAAAGTATCATCAAAACCTTGCAGGGGTTAAAGGAAGTTGACGATACCGAAAGTAAGGTTTTTCTAGTCGGGAACTATAACCATGAAATCAAGATAAATGACCGTATAGCAAGGTTTGAGTTGTCTGAGAATCTGGGTCTTTTAGATAAAGTTAGAAAGCTGACCACAGCCTTGCGCACTCCAGATCCTGAGTATCCTGAAAAGCATACAAGCTTTCAAATGGTAAAGCTAACCTTAGGTGAGCAAGATGCGTATTTTTGCTATTATCGCGGGGTTAAGAAAAATAGTATGCGTACCTCAAGTAAGAAGATATGGGCAATTAAAAATGCCAATCAATTTATTTTTACTGAGGATACTATGATCGATCTAGGGGGTAACATCGACTTCTTTATTGTCGGAGATTTTATCTTCATTATTAACGTCCGACATTTCGAGTTCGCATTTGATTACCGAGATCATATTAATGAGCAGCGAGATCGGAATCTGACTGAGATTATTTCAATGCCGTTCTTTGACGGTGAGAATTCAAACAAAGGGAAATTCGAGGAATCCTGTAAAAAGTACATCCACTCACGGGGACTAGCTCAAATTAAACGTGACACCTTAACGGCTATTCAGACTAATTTCGAGGCTAGATGTAATGAGCTGTCGCAAATCAAAGCGAACCTTCCTGAGGATCAAGCTGAGCAGGAACGGTATAAGAAGAAGTACAGCATGATTTGGGAATTGTTCGAATATATTGATCTGGATAACCGTAAGATTATTTTTAAAGAGGGTGCTTCCCCCAGGGCGTTATTGCACTTCTTTGCTGATAAAATCGTAAAGTCATTCGTATCTGAAGACTTCAAGGTGGCGATTGCTTACGAAGAATAATTCTTAGGGGGTATGATTGTCCTCTCTGGGAGGGAGAGTAAAATGTGGGGTAAGCGTGAACAGGTCATTTTATGGGCGACAGCATACCTTCCCTTAGTCCTAATCATGGTCTATAGATTCGTTGACAGTAACGATTTCTTTAAGAAAACGGAATGGGCGAAGTGGTTAGCCAAGCATATTGATAAGACGGTCTTTGACGTAATCGTTATTGCGGGGATAATCGTCATATCACTGCTCATCTATCGCTTGGTTGCCATGTGGCTTTTCAGTGACTATGATCGCCAATTAAAGGATAAGGAAATAGGTAAGAGTGTCTCGGTCAGGAAGTATGAACGTTTAAGTGTAAATGACTATTCATTCTTTTTAATGACCTTGCTGTTGCCATTGATATCTATAGATCAAGCTTCGGCTATAAATTTGATGGTGACATTGGCTATTGTAGTGATCGTGATTGTCATATACGTTAAGACGGATTTTATAAGTGTTTGTCCTGTGTTCTTTATGTCGGGTCGACAAGTTTATAAGGCAATTATTTCAGACCAGAGTAAAGAGGCGGAAGCAGCTGATCCGTCAATTCGCCAAGAGGTTATTGTCATAACTCGTGAGAAGTCCATGAATTTGAACAACAAGTTCCGGACGGTAAAGTTAATCAGCAACATCTTTTATTTGTCCAGTAACAGTAATAATGCCGATCCTGATGATGTATGAATTTATAGAACGGTATCCGAGACAGCAGGCAAATGGCTGTCTCTTTTTATGTTAGAATGAAATGAGGGGGTCTCGATTGACATGAAAGCTAAAATGGTATTCTTCATCACAGCACTTCTCGCAGCTGTGGTGATCGCTGTTCTCTGGTAATCGGGGTTAATCGGCTTATGGACGAGTGGTATGGCTCATATTGCCAACAATACGAGGGACTTTACTGATAAGTCAGGTCACTTAATCGATGGCAAGTATTCACTGGAGGTTAACCTGTCTGATTTTGATAGCAACATTGGCAAGGACATCTACACTGATGGCGACCATCGAATCTACGTCTCATGGCTCCAACATACACAGAATGGCGGCTATGATATCGGATTCAGATCAAGCGGACAGTACTCTCTTTCTGGAGCCACACATATTTCGGGGGTTC
Source organism: Cohnella massiliensis (assembly GCF_900169535.1). Lineage (NCBI taxonomy): Bacteria > Bacillati > Bacillota > Bacilli > Caryophanales > Paenibacillaceae > Cohnella > Cohnella massiliensis. The sequence goes on along the minus strand of NZ_LT821257.1, from coordinate 590,766 downwards.
ATCATGAGACGATCAACGATCATTCCTTCACCATGTCAACACCTGCTAAGATGACCGCCGAGTATAAGGGCAAAACCTACGATGCTCAACCAACGGGACAATGCGGAATGAATTACAAGGATGGCGACTGTTTTTCATTCAGCTTCTTTCTCAAGGATGATCCGAATGAAGAGCCCGTAGAAGGTGTTGGCATGGTCAAACTAACCATGACCGACCTGTATAAGAATATTTGGAGTAAGCAATGAGTGGCTGGTAATGGTAACATCCAAAATGGAGGGGATAAAATGCTTATCTTTTCTATAATTGCATTTTCCGCTTTAGCTGTTGCGATGGTGTCTTTAATTATTGCTATCAGTGGGAAACACCGCTATTACTGGATTACCGCTATAGGAATATATATTTTCAGTTTTATAGCAGGGTTTTCGATAGGACAACTAACAGTGGGTCTGACATTCATACCACTAGCATTAGCAATTGGTTTGTCCTTAGGATGGATAAAAAGGAAATCGGATTATGTATTGTCCGTAGGGGTTGGAACGGTTATGGGAGTTATTGTTGTGATGTTTGTTGATGACTATTGGACTTTCTTCCCGTTTTGGATTTTTTCTTAATTTCAATCAAGTAAAGTAACTGACAACAATGAGTGGGATGAAGGGAAAGAACAGTCTGCCTTTTCTGAAATTGCTTCTGGTTCTTTTTCTTACCCTATCAACCCAATGATTTTCGTATAAGCCCCCTAACATTATATAAGAAGAAACTCGGTAAGGCTTCCCCGATAAACTTGGGGTCGCTTTTTTTTTTTGATTTGCTTTAGCTCTGGAACTCCCTTCTCGTTTACGCTAAAGTTACAACACCCCTGTTGGATCAGGCAGGCTAAAGAAGAATTTTGTCGGAAATTCACCCTCGTATGAAAGGTCAGGTGATGCACAGAGATTCCAAGTATTTGCTCACCTAAAGTTTCCACAAGGCAATGTGACGTAAAGTCGACAGACCAATGACGGAATTCTGTTTAATATTACAATGGTTATTTGCGAACACATTACACTGAGGGACGTCTATCTTTCCACTCATCTATCTTTCGGGGGTCGACATTAAGAACTTCGCAAATATGTAAGGCGATGTTGACTGTTGGCATTGTGATTCCGTGTTCGATGTTTTGATAGTGTTTTAAGGATATATTAACAGCACGACTCACATACTCTTGTGTAAGTCGTTTCTTTTCTCGCGCATCTTTTAATTTCACAGTAGGGAACAACTCCTTGCACTGTTGATTCCCTTAATGGTATATAATGCGCGAATTTTTGATAATGAATTATAGTTGGCGAAGAATAATACGTATATTATAATTGTCAATAGTTGTCGAAAGTCTTGTGATATCAGGGGTTCCTCAACATTATGGGATTCTACGTGAAGAAAATGTGTATGTGTTCTCGATTCTAGAGTTGATAAATTTCGAGGAGGAGAAAGAATGAAGAAGTTGTTATCGTTGATGGTAGTTTTTTCTTTGCTGATTGGGGGTATCTCTTTCACCGCACCACCGAAGGCGAGCGCGGCGAGTGATCTGGTAATTAAGACGAAACAAGGCGGATATGTGACTTTATCCAATATTGTAAATGTAGTGAAGATCCACAGCGTCAAGCTTATTCCAAGCGAATATGTGTATATTTCTGATGGAGCAGTAACTTTAAAGATTGTTGGTGATGACCCACAATCAATAATCAATTACTATCCCAATGGTGAAATATACTCCGATGAGTTAATACAAATGTTCGTACCATCCCGCGAAAAGAAGTCTATTGATGTAACTGGTAACGAGGTTGTATTAAGTAAGCCGGGCTTCTATGAGGGGGTTGTAAATTTTGGATCTGACGTCACGATTTCAACTGCAGCACCTTTTATCATTCAAGTGGTTGGAGATTCTGGAGGTAAAGCTGAGCCTGCTTCTACTCCAAAGAAAGAGCCAGTGAATGTTTCAGCAAAGCCAACAGCTTCAAAAGTCTTGGTCAATGGCAAGGAAGTCTCCTTCCAAGCCTACAACATCAACGGTAACAACTGCTTCAAACTCCGCGACATCGCAATGGTTTTAAATGGAACGGAGAAGAGCTTTGAAGTTGGTTGGGATGGAGAGAAAAATGCAATAACTCTTGAATCAGGGAAGCCATACGAAGAAGTTGGCGGTGAGTTGACGGTTGCTGAAAAGTTTAATTCTGAGAAAGCTACGCTGTCAACTTCGATCATCTATCTTGACGGTAAGGAGGTTAAGCTTACAGCTTACTTGATCAATGGCAACAACTATTTCAAACTTCGTGATGTAGCAGCGGTCATTGATTTCGGTGTAACTTGGGACTCTAAAACGAATACGATTGGTATTGATTCCTCAACGGGGTATGTCATGGAATAACTGAATCTTGTAAATAAGCGTAGAAAGTCTATAAAAACGGCAGTATAGGAATCGCATACCGAGTTTCTGTAAACTCGACAGACAGCAAGTACGGTTTTTGTTACGTTTAAGGCAAACTGTAGTCAAGGACAGGACAGTAGTGTAAGGAATAAATATCGAGGAGGAAAAGTATGAGGAAGTTGCTTTCATTGATACTCGCAGTATCCTTATTAGGGGGTATCTCTTTCGGCGCACCGCTGAAGGCGAGCGCGGCAGAAATTCCAAAGGAATTTCAGGAAGTGCTCGACTATCTTAATAAGATCCGGCGTGCTGTTGGTATTCAAGAGCTTGAGCTTGACCCTTACCTGACGAAGGCGGCTCAAAATCATGCCGATTATCTTGAACTAAATGGTTATCAAGAAGGTGGCTCCGAAGATCCTTCCAAGAAGGGGTTTACCGGAAAATCGGTAAGGGAGAGAGCAACTGCGGCAGGATATGACATGTATGCTTTTGTCTCTGAGAAAATTCACTTTAGTGCTATATTTATGGGTTCACCAGTGGTTGAGAAATTAAATACTGTTGTTGAAAATATGATGAATTCTGCTTATGACAGATTAGCCTTTCTTATTGATGCGGATGACAAGATAGGCATCGGGGTATCTGAGGGTATATTTGTTTTTGTAAGGGGAGGTCCATCCAAACCTATTGATTCCCCACCTATCATGTATCCTTACGATGGTCAAACAGGTGTAGAAACTTATTTCAAGGGCAGTGGGGAGTTTAATCCGCTAAAGAAGTTTAATATATCAAAATCGGGGTTTGCTATTTCGTTTTCTCCGGAATATGTATTCGGTGAGCCGCTCATCGAAGATATTGATGCTAGATTAGTAAACAGTAAAGGTGAAGATGTTCCATTTTTCTCTGAGAATAGCGGCGCATTTTTCATCTATCCGAAAGAAGAATTAGAATATGGTGAAACCTACACTGTAACTATGACTTATGGTGCAAATCGAACCATTACTTGGTCATTCACGACGAAAGATCGTTATTCTAGCTCAAATGAAGAGCCTACTTCCAATTCAAGTAATGATCCTAGTTCTGATTCAGTAGAAAAGGTGCACTTATATTATGGGGTAATTATGAATGGAAGTACTATGCTTCCAATGAGAGATGTATTTGAGAATTTAGGTGCGACTATTTCGTGGGATAACAAAACAAGGACTGTGACAGCTCAAAAAGATGATAAGACCATTGTTCTGCAGGTGGACTCGAAAGAAGCTAAGGTGAATGGCACAGTTCATCAATTAGATGTTCCTGCCCAATTGTTTAACTCTAAAACTATGGTTCCTGTCAGATTTGCTAGTGAAATGTTGGGGGCTGAAGTAGGTTGGGATAGTGCCAATAGAATTGCAAGTGTTCGTACTCCTGATAAAGAGCTTGTTATTCATGTGAATGCAACAAAAATAAGTGAATCGGATGTAGCCATCCAATTCACTGATCCTGTGCTTGAGAAAGCAGTTCGGGATGCTTTATACAGATCGGCAGGTACTATATCCGAAGAAAACAAGTTGCATTGGAAATGGGGAACAAACGAGCCGGTAACGCAATCTGATTTGTTGAACTTAAGTATGTTGAAAATGGATAAAAGAGTGAATCTAGTTAAAGATTTGAATGGACTGGAGTATGCGACAAACTTGGAGCTTCTTCAGATTAATAACTCTGAAGTTAGTAATGTGGGACCTTTAGGACAACTTCCTTCTTTAGAAATTTTAGATTTAGGTCATAATCGAATAGAAGATATTAGTCAATTAACGAATCTTCCTTCTTTGAAAGAAATAAATCTATCGTTCAATAACATTTCTGACCCTTCGCCGTTATCAAAGCTTCCGAAGCTGGTGACGTATAACCTTGAGTATAACAATATAAGAGATGCACGTTTATTAACAGGCTTTAAGAAAATGACTAAATTGTCAATTGTAAATAACAAGCTGACAGATATTGAACCATTGAGTCAGCTAACGCAGTTAACCTCTCTGGATTTAAGGGGTAACCAAATTACAGATGTTAAACCAATAGGGAAACTGAAGCAGCTAACTGATATTGATCTAAGTGATAATCAAATATCTGACCTGTCTCCCTTTGCGGAATTAGAGAATCTTTCCAAGCTTGATATGTCTGGAAATGTGATTAGTAGTTTGGAGTTATTAGCGAAATGCACTAATCTAACCTCTCTTAAAATAAGTAGAAATCAGATTACAGATATTAAACCCTTAAGTGAGCTGACCCAGTTAAAACAATTGGTCATCAGCGATAATCGAGTTGCTGATCTTAAACCACTAATTCAACTTAAGCAACTAAAATGGCTTGAATTGCGTGGAAATATGTTGAAAGACCAAGATATAAATCCATTAAAAGATTTAGTGAATTTAGAAGTACTAGATTTGAAAGCAAATCAGATCCAAAATATTAGTGTTTTGAAAAATATTCCGGGATTAAAGGTTCTTCATTTAAGTGATAATAAGATCTCTGATCTCGATCCGCTAAAAGGAATGATGAATTTGTATGCACTATTTTTAGAGAACAACCAGATTAGTGACCTAAGCATAATTATGGGATTACCTAAGCTTGCGGAACTCGGGTTATCAGGCAACTTGATCGATAAGACGAAGTTTAAAGATGAGTTGAAAGAGTTGAGGGGCAGATTATATTATTTCAATTACTAGGCATCCCATTCAGTAGTATTTGAGTCAGGTGCTTCGATTCTTGACTCATTGATTATCAAAATATTTTTTAGAACTTTCGCACAGGTTTTTTGCACAAGGATTAGCCGCTGAACGAGTCGTTGATCCGACTCCCTACTTGGAAAAGATTGCATATTTACTGACATTCGAGTATATTAGAGATAGTTGAATATTCAATCTTAAGCGGAAGCACCGCAGATTTGCCTTTAATGGGCAAGGTCTGCGGTTTTTTTTGCCTTTCGATCAAAATTGGAGGATGAATACTTATGAATCGTTGCACATTCTGTTTGCATGAAGCCGAGAAGTTGTTTAACCATTTAACCTATGATCTTGGTTCTCTCTGCATTGAATGCTATATGAAGCTACAAGGAGCATGCGGGGTATGCAGCCATAGTTTCCTGCCTTCCGATCCAAAGCCTGATGTCACTTATCAGGTTCAAGCAAAGTTCATCGGTCTAGGCGAGAAGAATCTCATTGTATGCGATAATTGCTTCGGAGCAATTCGTAAAGAATTCCCACAAATGTTTGCTTAGGTGGGGAATTCAGGGCATCGGGGCATGGGTTTTCAAAAATCGTTGTCTTGAGTCAGCAGGTTTTGACAACGATGATTGAATATGTTCAATATTTCCAATCAGATTAAAGGCAATCTTTCTGAACTTTCGAGTGATATGTGGCATATAAAATAACTTTTGGAGTTGCGGGGTGATCAAAATTACATAGTTTGTAACTCAAATATAAGGAGGAATCTGCAATGCATATTTGGCAAGGTGTGAGAGTTAATAACTCAGGTGAAGTGGTTCCTGTAAATTACGCACTGATTACTTCTAGTAAAGATAGTACAATCAAAAATAATGTAGCTTTATTTGGGATTGATCGGTTATATCAGACGCTTGGGGTTTCTAAGCAGAATGCTGTTATATTATCATGTCGGAGAGCTTTTAGTGACGAATCGTTTGATCATGTGTTCGGTCATGCGGACGCAGAAATTCGCGTGAATTCCGTGTCTAATTTTCATCGGTTACCTGATAAAGGTGATTACTCACGTAAAGAGCTTGAAGATATAGCAAATGATTTTGGCAGTACTTTAGTAGCGTATGGATTTGAGAAAGCATTAACTAAGGAACAGATAATTGGATTGGCACAAAATTATAATGTGCTACGAGGTAATGATGAGATCCCTGTTTATTTCTTTAATAAGCCGAGTGATGGTGAAATTTACAGTAAAGGGCTACTTTTCTATCCTAGGGGAAGTCTCAAGCTTAAAGTAGCTGATGAAATCCTTCAGGCAGGTCGATATGTTCGGAGTAAGGAAGGTCATTATATATGGGGTGAGGGTTGGTTTAAGAAGGAAGCTAATTGAGCCACAGATAATATTGGAGACTTTTTGTTAAGATATTAATGTAGCAAAACGGTAATATCGTACTTAAATTTACGGTAATATCGTACTTAAATTTACGGTAATATCGTACTTAAATTTCGAGTCCGGTATTACCGTTTTTATTTAGATGAAGGATGTAACATTTTCCAAGTTGTTCTCGTCAGTTCCATTAGGGGTTGGTGAGAGGACTTATTTTGACGTAGAAGGTTGAGGTGTTCAAATGAGGATGTCGATATCTAAGCATATCGTTTTATTACTCAGTCTGACATTTGGGTTAATGGGGTGCAGCGACATTCAGAAGACACTAATCGCCATGCCCGATGATGTTCCATCTTGTAAGGAACCGCCAAGTTCCTTTACATGGGGACAGCAAACCTACACATTGAAAACCATAGGTAGTACGGATTTAGAGCCAGGCATGAAGCTCGGTTACCTCAACTGCCAAAATGGAGTCTACACTCAACAAGGCGAAGGTGAGAATGCGACCTTTAATATTTACTCCTACGGAAGTCCATTGGACAGTGACGATCTCCTGTATTTCGGGAAATGGGGTCGAGCCTTATACACACCGGCTAAAGAGAATCCGAAAGCCCAGGTGAAGATAAACGAATCCATCCAGATCATTGATGACTCAAAGCATGTATCGAAGTCCGAGGTTCGAGAAATTAGGCTTGATCCGCAGCTTGAAAAGGAACTACTGGAGAAGAAGCAGCCGATGCAGGGATTATTTGAAACCACGATGGATACGGTTAAAGCTGACGGAAAAATCGACATTCATTTCTCGCTCAAGAACATCTCAGGGAAGGATTTAAAGATCGTTCACGGCTCAGGACAACGGTATGATTTTTGGGTGTATAACGAAAAGGACGAAGAGGTCTACAGATGGTCATACAATAAAGCATTTACCGCAGCTTTGATTGAACGGGAGCTAAAGAAATCCGAAAAGTTAGAGTTTGATGAGGTATGGCACCTGAAGGATAACGAGGGAGAGCCGGTTCCCCCAGGAAAATACACGGTAGTGGTTATGGTCATGATCGGGTTAGAGTCAGGGACGATTAGTCAAGATGAACTCATCACAAAGTCAATCATTGAAGTTAATCAGGGGTGACTTGGGCAAGAGTATTGAATGCGGTTGATATGTTAATAAAAACGGCAGTATAGAAACTCAGTTCGAGTCTGTATACTGCCGTTTTTGTGTTTACTTTGAAAATTTCGCGGCATATCTGTTTAGTTCTTTTTAGTCAAGAGTACAAACCATTTTTGGAGCTTGAGCAAGAGATTTTTCATGATAGGTGTACACAAAAATAGAACAAAAGTGAGGCGATCTGTATGAGTACCAGAGCTATCGTCATCGATAGTAGAGTCAATGGTAAAGGATTTTGGGTTTCAGAAGATGGTTATCCCGCTGATCTTGGGGTAACTTTGAGGGGTTTATTCTCTAAAGGTAAGAGCATTGAGCAAATCTTTAATGAGCTTGTCCAAATGCGGACAGAGCGCACTCATCAAATTGTAGCTCAGACTGGTTATCCAATGCCGAATATAAATAATAAGTTTTGTATCCTCACACCTGAGCAAGTCGAGGTAGCCAAGAAATCCGGAATCAAGGCATTATGGGATCGGTTTAGAATTGGAGCCGAATATATTTATCGTATCCGGCAAGATGGGGTCTATGTGTCAGGTGGTAGAATTCCAAGACTTCGGAGAGTTAAAGAAAAGGAGTCCATACGGGGTTGACGGTTTACCCACTCTACCCACTCCCCCATCCTTTTCTACGTGTCTCTACAATCGATTTTATTGTATCAGCGGTTCGGTTTACAGGGAAAAATCGATTACAAGCCGTTTCACGCTTAAATGGGATAAGCTCTCTTTCATCTTGAACGAAAATGCTCTGCCGGTAACGTGTCCATAAAACTACCCATTGGCGCGTTATAAACACACTTCCCCTGCTCGCTATTTTGTTTACATTACTATAGTAGAAACTCGTTCAGGGCTATCCTTGTCGCCGTTGAAAATTCTCGATGGGGTCGCCCTTCTATTTTGTTGATTATCAAGACTGAAAGGACTGGTTCAAATGAGGTTCCTTCTCTATTTAGAGAACTGTTTCAACAAATGCCATGCTGAAGCTAGAGCTAAAGGTAAGGTATTCCCTTCGCAATATGATAAAGAGGTAGCTGAGGCGAGATTTCGTGCAATCGATTATATCTTGGCATTCATGGGGTCTGCGATTGACCACACCTACCCTTTTCTGCAAGGTGGATTTAAGAACAATTTACCACCAACAATGAAGAAGTGCTTTGAAGTATTTAGCCAAGAGTATCATGAGCGTGGTTATTTATCGGGATTAAGGTCAGCAGCTCGTCACTTGAATATGCCTACTAATCAACTTCAGATGGTTCTTTATCGTATTGACGGAGTAATGAGATCGCTTGCTCACAAGGCGGTTAAGGAAATTATGAAAGCGAAGACCGACAGGGAAATCAAGTTTGCAAGGGAAATGTTCGAGCAGAAGGTAGCGAGTAATAAGGAATTGATCTTGAATCTGCGGTGATCAATAACAGCTTAAATTTGGCAGTATCGAATTCGCTGGTCGAGTTCAATACTGCTTTTTAATTTATTACTGCGAATAATAGATGCTCGAATGACGGAGAGCTTTTTCTACTTTGGCAGTCAGTTTTAGATTAAGAATACTTCTAGTAAGGATGCGGTATGGCGGTTGGGAATAATCCTATTTCCCCTCATCGGGGGAATGCTTAACATTTCTTCATCCCTTCTCCCTTCTTAAATAGAAGCCATACCGCATCCCCACATGGCAGCACGATTGAAGCATCTGCAAACAGGAGTGTCTTAAAAGCACACTTCTCCTTCTTTCAGCTCAGTCGGCTCTGTAGCGGTCGTCCTCCCTGTCGGTTTCAGGGTCAGGATTCGTGCAAAAAGGATGCTCTCACAACTTGTCGTGCAATTATCATTATGTGACGAGTTCGTAAAAATCGGTCGCTGTTTGGAGTTCAATTCAAAAAGAACTCGTCGTACATCATGGTTCGCAATCTTGTCGTATAACGTTATCCGAGGAGGTGAAAGGTCTTGAAAATCCATGAAGCGGTCGCTCATTATCTCGAACACCTAGTCGCTGAAGGTAAGTCGGAAAATACGGTCAAAGGTTACGCCATGTGCTTTAAGCGGTTTATGATCTGGTTGGATTCTTCGTGGGGTAACGTTTCGGATATCGAAGACGTCTCACAAACGGTTGTTCGGGACTTCAAATCGTTCCTTGAATCAAGGACTGATCGCAGGACGGGCAAACAACTGGCTCCTAACACGATAAATCAAAACCTAATCGCTCTTAAGTCCTTGTTTGTATTCGTAAAGGGCAAAGGTGTCAACTTTAGATCCGATCCGATCAGTGCTATTAAGCTAAAGCCGATTGCTTCCCAAAATGATTACCGTTGGCTCACGCGACACGAAGTAAACCAGATCCTACACGCGATTGAAATGCTTGAGCGTACTGGTGAAAAGCGAAAGGCTATGTATAAAGCGGTCGTTGCTGTCCTCGTCAATTGTGGGTTACGGGTGGAGGAGCTGTCAGAGCTAAGGCTGACCGATGTAGTGATGGATTCGGGGTTGATTGTTGTACGGAGCGGTAAAGGTGGGAAGTATCGGCATGTGCCGTTCAATGTTAAAACCCGCGATATCCTGCAGAAGTGGTTAGCTCATCATGGGGGGAACTCGCCCTTCTTATTCTATTCTCAACGCAGCCAACAACTGTCTGTTCGGGCGATCCAGCACATGATCGAGAAACTGTCCGACCTGACCCAAATCAAATTTACAGTGCATCAACTTCGCCACACCTTCGGGAAACAAGTTGCAAATGAACGAAGCATCGAAGCGGCAGCTACTTTGCTCGGTCACTCCAATATTCAGACGACCAGGCGATACATTCAACCTTCCCTACAGGAATTGCGCGATGCTGTTGAAGGTATTGAATTTGACTAACTATGTAATCATCAAAATTGGAGGCATGAAAAATGGACAGGTTTAATTTATCGAAGATGGGTATCAACGTTGATTTTTTACCTGTTGTTGACTCGAGTCTAAAGATTATCGCTTATGAGGCAGCTATTAGTCTGGAAGGAGATAATCCGAATCAAGATGTTTTTCAGTTCCATTCTTCCGAGCTCAATGAGGTTCAAGCAAGTATTGATCTTTACTACAAGAAGAAGGCACTTGAAACCTATAATAGATCATCCCCTTTATTACTCTCTACGTATCCGAATGTATCAGACCCTTATCCGAGTTCTTTACCACATCCAAAAGGTTTTGAGGTAATCCTGACGGTAAACCCGCCTGAGCTTTGGCTGAACGGTTTTGTCATGGGGAGGTATGACCAATTATCCTCTCAGGGGGTTAGCTTTGCCCTTGCTGACTTCGGTCAAAGCTTCTTATCATTACCGTTTCTGCTCCATCTTCGCCCAACAATTATTAAGTTAGCGGATAATGTGATTCAATCTTGCATGATTGATGATGAAATCTTAAAGACGGTGTCAAATCTGATGAAGCCGTACAGGGAAATGGGGATCAAGATCCTCGCAGGTGGTATTAATTCCCGAGTGCAGTTTGAACGTATGACCTTGGTAGCTGATGCTTTTCAAGGTTACTGGTTTTCTAAGCTCGGAGGTGAACCTACGATATTGTAGATGAAAGTTCGTCCAATTGGGGTTGATGTCGTGGATGCTTATGCTGTACTTGAAAAATACGGCGACACCTTCGCCGCGGCAGTCTATTTGTGGTCTGCTTCCGTCAATAAAGAAGATGCAGATCGAGAAATCGCAATGATGCTCAAGAAGGTGTTCGAGTTCAAGTACTCCACAAGTAACATCGTAATCATCGATTCCTATATTGACCGAACCGGTTCAAGATTAGAATGGGATCACCTAATTCATGACGCTGATTCAGGTCGCTTTCAAGGGGTTCTGCATTTCGGGGATCTGGAGTCGGCAACTGATCTCCAAAGTAAGGGGTTATTACTCATCGATGTTAGACGGTGAGGTAGATGTGTCCTTAAGGTGGTGTAGGCGTTGGCAAAAGGCAACATGGAAATTAAGGAAGTGAGGCAAATCTTTCAACTGGCACTAGCAAAAGTGGAATCGTTAGAGGCTATCGGAGTTGAGCATGGATTATGCGCTCCCCAGGATTTATCGGAACTTAAATCAGAGATCGATAAAATTCATAAGTCACTTGATCTGATGACTTTCAAAGCCAACGGTCATTTCGAGAAATTATCGGAGTTGATGCGTTCCTGCGGCTCAATATGTTGTAAAAAGATTATGAAGCCCAATTCGCTGATGATGTTTTTTCAATGCAACTCATGCCCGATTTATCAATTTGAAGAAGCATTTCTGAGTGATGAATAGGAGTTGATGGTATATGTCGACTGAATCAACTATTCTGAGAAGACCGGATCATTTCTTGGCGGTAATCATCATAGACCTACGGAACAAGGTGCATATTCAAACGCTCGTCGGTCACTATAGTGAACTGTTTTCCGATGACTATTGGCTTGATCCCAATCAACTTAAGAAGTCGTACTTGGATTTAGGTGGGCATCGAATGGTGTTTCTTCAAAATTGTATAAAGACTTGGAAGGAGTTTAAGGAGTTCTATAATTTTTGCGTGGAGCAAGGGGTTACGATCAATATGAGCTCGCTATTTATTGATCTGCATAATCTTTGCGATCATTATACAGCCATTAATCAATATGGAAAGACTTTATACTCGGTTCACCCGCAGATTAGGCGTGATGCTGTTACAACGAGGCACAATTTATATCAACGTAGTCGCGAGTTTGACTTGAATTACATTACCTCGCCATATCATCATGTTCCCATTGAGTTGGGGGCGTTCTTGCAGAGTGTTCGGGCTGGCTGAGCACTCCGTTTCTTTGTAACGGGGTAACTTGAGATTTTGAAGTAAAGTGCAGTTAATTTTCTCTGAACGGATATTTATCGGTATTCGACAGCTTTACTCCTGAATTTCATATCACGACTGTTGGGAGTTGGAATCAATTTTGCAGTTAGCATTTGATATTTCTTACAAACAGCGAAGGGAAAATAAAAAGTCAAAGTTTGGAGGAGATGTGGATGGCTGATTCGTTCTGGGCTGGCATGGATAGGTTGCTTTACGTTTCTATCGTTTCATTAGTCTTTCTCGGTTTTGTGGGAATAACATTATATTTTAGACCAGAATCTAGGATCTCAAAACTGATGATTGCGATTTGGAATAGCAAGCAACTGAAGATTATCTTATTTACTTTGGGGATTCTGGGTTTATTCGTTTCATTAATAGAGATTACCAATGGTCAATCGCTCGGGTATAATATTATTATGCTTCTTCTTAATATTAATCTAATCTATCAAGTATTACGGAAAACGGAAAGCATTTGGTGAGAAACGCCCAAGTTGGATTTCGTATCCAGCTTGGGTGTTTCTTGTAGTTCAGGTTACTTTACAGCCAAACTGATATTTTTGATCATCAGATTGGAGAAGAAATCATTTTTGGAGTTGGTTAAAGAGCAAATACACTTTAAGGGAGGAGAAGTCCAATCAATAACGTCTACAGCTAACAGTAAGATTAAACGAAGCCAACGGATAGAGCAGGTCAGCCCGGCAGTTGACTCAATGGGTCTATTCGACCCCTAAGAGAGAATCACGCCCTCCCATTAGCATCTCCCGATCATCCCCTTCACCCTCATCTGACCTCTCTACCCATTCATCCCGTTTATGGTAACCAATCAGGTGCTTCTGTTTACGATGGCAGAAATTAATGTCTAGTTATATCTAAAATAACGCGCATTCGGACAAGTGGTTGACAAAGATAATCATAAAGCTTACAATAACTTTGACGGTAATAAAGTAGTCAATGGGGAGGCGATACTCGATGCACAGATATACCTGTATATTGTGGCTTTCAGACGATTCACTTCGTAAGACAGTTGATCTTAGACAGGATGAATATCTTAAAGCAATTGAAATTGATGGACCGGAGTATTACAACTCGGTATCAAAACGCAGTAAAAATCCTAAAGCGATTACAGAGTGTGTGGTCGATAATAGTTCAGGAGTAAGTGAGATTAAGATCGTCTTGGAGAGTGAGGCAATTCTTAACACTCCAAATCGTGCACTCAAGGTTTACAGCAGTTATTTAGCAAACGGACCATTATCTGATCTAGTTCGTCACAACTCACTCTTTCGAGGAAGCGCTGAAGAGGTTGAAACAAATAGTCATGAAGAGGAACTTTCCGACGAAGCATTATTGACCATGTTGATTCGCTGTGTGCTGAGAAAGTCAAAAGAGGACAGAGAATTATTAGATTCAGTTAGAGAGGCAATAAAAAGCAAACATCGAGACTGGGAGTGAGGAGAGTATGCTAATCCGTCACATCTGCGAATCCTGTGGAGTAGACGAGCTTCTCACTTCTGAAGAGGGTTATAAGAAAGGTTGGGATTACCCGCCTAAGATGGGTGCATTCAAGGTCATTTCCCCAAGAACATGTGGGAGTTGTTCAATCCAAAGCACCTTGTGGTGGGCTTTGAGAATGGAGGCTAAACAAATAGATGATTTAGACGAAAAGCAGGTTCAGACTCTGAAGCGGATCTTGCAAGAGCCTGAAAGTATTATGGTAACGGGGTAATCATACTCCAATTGATGGGCTAAAGAAGAGATTGTGAGCTCGAAAACGGGAGGATAATAAAATGTTAAAAACCAATGAGTTAACAGACGATGAGTTGAGAGATGCCCTTAAGTCCGTTGAAGAATTGCTTGATCTGGTAAACAGAAGCCGCCTTTCTGGTAAATTCGTTAGAGGTATCGATACATTTTTCTTTAGGAAGGGAATCTTTGAGGAAGATATGTCTATCGATACTTCTGTCAAAGAACAGGTGCTTTCATATGTTGAGGAAACAGTCGACAAGTCGCATTCCACCTATCAAACTATGAAGCTTTTTATCGATGACAGCGAATGTTCATCTGATTATTTTGTTTGCAACCCCTCTAGAAAATTCAGGGGGGCGTATAAACCAGTTGTTCTGAAAACTATCGCAAGCATGGTATTGTTTGAGTTGTCGAAGAATTCAAAGGATAGGCTTCATTAATAGCTACACCTATTACCGATATGGAATCGAGATGGTGTCTGCGCGGCACCATCTCTCGTTTTTTATATTGAATTGTTTAGTTTGCAAGTAGCTCATCTATCTCCCGTAACTTCTCGTCGATGTCAAAGTCAACCTGATCTTCCCTGAATCTATAGTTGTCTCCCTGATAAGTTGTTACATATAGAACTTTTACATCCACATAATTATTGACTATGACATTTCCTTTTGTAGAGATTGTTCCACCCTCAAATATTGCTCCTAATACCTTTCCAAAAGTTGCCTTCTGCCACTCTTGTTTTCTTACTCTTTCTGTATCGATACCATATTGTTTAATATTTGTTGTTTTTATTCTCGTATCACCGAACTTGAGAAATGTAGCCCTATGTGTTTCTTTTACCCGGACATTGGTCGCTGTGAGTCCCTTTGGTTTAGGAGTTACATCGAATTCAACTTGCAACCCTGGCTCAATCGATTGGACACCTTGTTTTACTTCACTCACATGAAAGAAGTAGTCAGTTCCTTCACTTTCAATAAAGCCAAATCCTTTTTCAGAGAAGTATTTCTTAACCCGACCGATCATGCATATATCACCTGTTCTTTTTGAATATATGTTAACACAAATTACCACGTCTTATAAATGCACGAGCTTAACGAATGTATGGTCACTGCTTCAAGATTTGCTCAAGAGTACCCCATAATTTACCGATAATAATGAGATATGAATCTCAAATAGGAGTTGCTCATTGATGGAGATTAAACTGAAAAACACCAGTCTTTCGTATCTAGGGGTTTTCACAAAGTCGGTACGCACCACAGAGTATAATGAGCCAGTGTCAGGTGATTTGATACAGTACAGGTATCAATTAAAACTTGAGGAAGAGGATTCATCTGTAGTTATTGAATTTACTTCAGGAAATGCGGAATTAGTTCCAACATGGATGCAGTATTACTTTAGTACGGATAAGTTGTCGTTGAGTAAATCTGTATTATCGAGTATGGATATCTTGATTTCTACTTCTGAAGCTCACTTGAGATATAATATCGAGCGCCTAAAGCTTCTTTTCATGGAGGACAGCAGTTTCGGGAGTGCAAGTTTCCGTATTGATGATAACGAGATAGTCCATCCGACCCTGTCCTACAAGATTGAGATTCAAGACCTCAAGATGTATTCCGGTAAAGAACTGACCTACCGAAAACGTGGGGTATATGTGGAAAGTGAAAGACCGATGATCATTTCTGAGTGCCGACATCTGATGGAATGGCTTCCTTCAGTAAGAAGGTTGAAGTTGATAAATAAAGACATCTCCAGAGGACAAAAAGAGCCAATAAAGAGTAAGCCTTATATCGTATTTGATCTTGACTACAGCGAGGACAGCCCTTCATTCCAATGGGGTAACGCACTAGGAAAAGACACGGGCGACAATTTGCATAAGTGGTATGCCTATGCAACACAATTGATCGAGGACATGGATATTAACAACCGGATTTATTCACTTCTTAAGGAAGAACTGTTGGACAAGTTGGCTTCAAAATAGGCAGCTACATAAGAAAATATTGTCCTAAAGAGTATTAACGAGAAAAAAATCAGCTCAAACAGTGAGTTTAATATCAGTATCAGTAATCACACTTCCCCGAGGTGTGATTTTTCTTCTTCAAGGGGTTTTACGGGTTTTGGATGCCCCTTTTTTCGCGGATTAAGGTTATTTATTTGCGTCTTAACGGAGTTGGGATCAACTTACTGATTTGAATTAAGAGGTATAGCAATATAAGTAGCTTCAAAAATTCAACAACCAATTTTAAGGAGGAAGATCGGTATGAAAAATCGCAAGTCCAGGCATCATCCCTTCTTCAAGGGGTATATTTCTCGCCTATGTCGGAGCTGAATAAGAAGAGATGTGCGGAAATGTTTTAAGAGGTATTGCATTATAAGTAGATTCAACAAATAACTTTTTGGAGGGAATGACAATGCTAACGATTGAGGTAACCACCGGCGGTAACATTATTGACCACTTCGAGTACATGCCACCAGGAGCGATGGGGCTAGACATGATTCCGAATGACAGCGGAACCGTTTTGAGACCAGCCCTTTTCATTAAGACAGACAAAAGCATGCGCGGCAGCTTCGGTGCGAACCCACAGATCAATATCCGAGTTGCCCCATTCGCTCTCAATGATGTATATCTCTTTAGCCTGATGGTAAAGATCGGGCGCGAATGGTATCTGGAGTCGTGGTTGAACTACCATGCTGATGGGGGTTTAGGGCTTCAACTCTTTGAAGGATTAGCAAACCAAATGCACATCCCTGTAATTATCCTTGATGAAGGAACCGAAATCGTAGCTGCCTATGAAGTCAAGAATTCACTTCGGTATGGCTTCAAGGATTACCTGAAGGTTCTTGACACCACCGAGCCTTGGACGATGGGAGAGTTCGACATGGCAAAGGCGATGGTATTAGGCACTCTCCCCCGTTTGGATATTATGTGGGGTATGCATCCTAAGCCGCCTTCCTTGAAGATCGGACTGGAGGTAACGCTTGGCAAGTAACTAGGGTTAGGGGCTAACTGCCTTTTTCGAGGCAGTTAGCTCACCTGAAAGTGCCGGATTGAGTTGTTTTAAGAGGTTGAGATATAAAGATGTGCCTGTAACGGCAACTACTATCCCGAGGAGGAAAACAAATGGAAGCTATTTTTAACGATTTGAGAAATATCAATGCCGAGAAGTTACAGCCAGAGTACAAGCGGATGTATCAAGTGATACTTGGTCTAATCGACTATTTGGACACTCTGCCACCCTATCCGTCCAAGGCGAAGTTAAGGAAGATTGGGGAAGATCTCAGTAAAGAACTGGCAGTTGGGTTTATGAAGGTCATGGGTTTGGATAACTTTTACATTGACAGTTTTAGGAAGGGAACTCCAGTAAAACAATATGTTGATGAATATGAGGTTGATCAGTGCTTACTGTCGGAACAGGATAAGAAGATAGTTGAGAAGTTAAGAAAATCGGGTTGTCGAGTATACTTTGTTTCGAGCAGCACCCTCTCCCAGCTTGACGAAGTCTATTTCGATATGACGACCTATTATTATTATGTTCCGACCAACATCATGCAATTTGAAAATCCGAAAGGTAAGTTTCGGATAAATAGTCAGGATATCATATCATTCTTTTATAAGACTCTATCCGATGCTTGTAGGGGTAAGATCTTGAAGCATTCGGTGATGGACTCAAATTTGTTGGATTTTCTTAAAAAGTAACAAGGTTAAGATTACGTAAAATTCGGCACTTATCTTTATCAGTTGCCGAAAGTTAATTATCGGTAAAGTTTATCCAGGCTAATATTGGTCGATCATGCGAGATGAAATCTTAGAAAGTTAGCAATCACACTTTAGGAGTGGTTGCTGACTTAGGGGGTAACGGTTTAGGTTTGCCTTCTGATGGAGTTGAGGACATTCTTAAGGAGTTGATTCTATTGGAGGACTTAAATTAAGAGGTTTAGCAATATAAGTAGTATCACAAATTCATTCCAGAGAGGAAGAGTGTACTGAATAATCCAAAGTATCTCGTACAAACATCCGTCAAGTTTAAGCCAGGCATAGCAGTTATCAAGCAGCTCCAGATCAACGAGTATGGCGCGGATCAGTACTACTACGGACTGGTCGATAACCAAGACAACGAGATCGTTCCTTGTGAGTGCCAGTATTTCATCCCAATGGGAGAAGGGATGCTCAAAACCGAAGATCGATTCGGTAACGTTGGTATCCTCAATCAAGCTGGTAATTTCATCGTTCCCTTCTCAAGGGGGTATCAATTAATAAGCCGTTTTCACGATGGTCGAGCATTGGTTAGAGCTGCCAATCTTCCAACAGCATACGGCTTCATCGACCGACAAGGGAACGAGGTCATCCCACTCCAGTATGCTAGTGCAGGTTACTTTCGTAATGGTCTAGCGGCGGTGCAGAATTTCGATGGTAAGTGGGGTTTCATTGACTCGACGGGTAAGCAGTTGACTCTCTTCAAGTATGGTGAGGAGATAACGGATTTGAAAACGAGTGGATATGTAATGATTCGCAGCCAGAGGCTGTATGGTTCGGGATGCAGTGAAAGTATAAGGCTTATTCCGGCAAAGAGTTTTATGAGAATGTAATATCAGTCATCGATTGTTTTGAGGGGTTTTTAGATCTTTGAACTTACGGGGTCTGCAAATAAAGGAGATTTTGCAGACCCTATGCCATCGTACAGAGTTTCTAACTCGCAGATTTACGTTTTTCTGAAGAATTCTTTTTCCTTTTTACAATATCAGCCTTCAATTCCTCTACAACCTCTGAGATTGACATTCCATAGTGCCTGATAGCGAAATCAACCACCAACATTAATTCCTCGTATGTCCACATGACGATTTTCTTTCTGTACCTTCCGGCAAGATCTTGCAATATGGCGGCAAAGTCCTGTTCTAGTTCCCCTGCTACCACAATCCCTAAAACATTGACCGTAGAATCTTTGCATTTATAAACAAACTGTTGAAGTATTTCATGACCTTTATTATCTGTGGACTTTATCGGTTTTTTCTCGTAACTCTTGGCAATACCTACAAATACGGCATCGTCCATACCGAGCATTTGAATGGTAAAGCTGATATCGCCATATTCTTGTCCATGATGCGGATGCAACTTGTGGTCTGTAAAAGTTACAAATGGTTTCATGATGCAACGGACACTTTTTTCGTGCTGACAGGCTTGACAAGCGTCCACACTATGTTTGGAACATTTTTCAGTTAGCAGACTTAGTACATCATGCAGTTCTTCGCGGCGCTTAGGGGTTATTCTTCGATCCCAAACGGGCTTAAACTGTTGCAGTTCTCTTACTTTGAACATGACTTTTGATGCGACTCTGGAAGAATAGTGAACGACATTGTTTTGAAGATAGAAGGATTCTTCTTCGTGTGAAAATCCTTCATCCGGAAAATATTTGTTAATTATCTTTTCAGCAATCCCGACTAAAGCTGATTTAGGGTTGATCATTACCCCATCGTACCAGGAATCGATTCTG
Organism: Cohnella massiliensis; assembly: GCF_900169535.1. Classification (NCBI taxonomy): domain Bacteria; kingdom Bacillati; phylum Bacillota; class Bacilli; order Caryophanales; family Paenibacillaceae; genus Cohnella; species Cohnella massiliensis. Next base: position 571,080 of record NZ_LT821257.1, on the reverse strand, counting down.
ATCTTATGATCCATGATGCAGCGGACGTTATCTTTTTGAAGTTCAGTGTAACAGAATGAACATACGACCTGCGGAGCCTGCCCTCTCTTTACAGAAATCGTTAACAAATCGGTGTTTCCGCAGTGATTACAGGTGATATCTGCATAGTGGTCGCAACTTTCACAATAGGGGTAAAACCGAGCGATGGTATGTTTCTTCAGTGAGCCAACAATCTTATCAACATTTAAGTCGTGAAGTTTGAAGCTCTCGACCTTCTTGACCTTACAGGTGACGACTGCCTTAATGACTTCCAGAATGACTTTTTTCTCGTCATTTGAAGTGGTGAAGGCGACAAGATCCGGGTCTTCATCAAGACCAAAAGATTCGAACTTTTCGTCGATCTCACCATTATCTTGTATGGAATTTATGTAATTCATGATTTGTCCGATCCGCCAAATTCCCCAACGTCTCATTTCAGAGGCTTTCAACTGACGGGTCAGATAAATTTTACCTTTGTCGTTATTGACCCCAAGGGTTGAGAAGAAGTCTCCGTCCTCATCAATTGCTTCCTGATAAACTGAACTTGGCGAATCGTACCCGTCAAATTCAGTTAGTTGCCCCACTTTATTGCCCAGATCACTATCTGCCAAGGTCACTTTGCTTGGCTTCCCTGAATCGGGGTCTGGATTGCTCAAAGTTGTTCGTTTCATGGATTCTTTGCTAAACACACTGTCGACAATCTTTTTGGTAATGTTCACTGGTGATACGAAGCAGTTAAAGGCTCCTTGAATGGTTCTGGATATTGTTCCAACTAGGGTTTCAGTAGGTATACTGATGCTTACAAAGCGTTGGTCAAAGTTGATCCAGAAGAAACCGAACTTCAATTCGTAAATAAAATCGGACTGTTCGGTTTCGGGGTTGATATAATTATATCTTTCCTGATATTGTAATGCGATTTCTAAGGTTTCATGATTGATAACGGTTTGATCAATTGCGACTAGTCCAAATACGTTATCATTGGGGTATACGATTGGCTTAAGCAATTCATTCATTTTGGAAACGCCAAAATTATTTTTATGATCGGAGATAAACGATGCTGAGTTCACTTGAGGATTATGCGGACGCAGCATAAACAGCCGAAAATTTGGTCGGCGGCTATATCTGTTATCTTCAAAACAGGTTTCAATATCTGATGCAGATATCTCTGGCGAAATAGCAACAATCTCCACGAGTTTTTGTTTATCAAGTCTCTCTAGTGCAGTTTTTACATCTGTTTTTACTTCTCGCTTGACAACCGTGCGGTAACGATTGATTAAATCTTTTTCGTCTACCTTTGAAGATAACAGATGACGAATTACTCCTTTTTGAACATGAAGTAATTTGTCTGCGTGTTTTTCCGACATAATAACCCCCCTCTAAACAACTCGAATATTAAGACTATTGTATCATATTTCCTGAGTTGCAGAGAGTGGTATCGCAAAAGGAAGAATCCTGCCGCTTCTGCTCGGTCAGATCAAAGATGACAGATGCAGTCTTATGGTAAACCGCAGTGTTTGGGGCTTTTGAAGGATAACGATAGGGCGTTGTAGAATAATGTAAGAGTCCGCCCATCAGGGGGTATAGTCAACGAAGGAGGTTCTGCATTTGTCCTATCAATCGGAAGCCCAACTGGAGAAGAATTTAATTGAGCAACTTGTTCGTCAAGGATACGAGCGAGTAACCATAAATGATTACGTTTCACTTCTCGAAAACTTCAGGCAGCAACTGAACAGATTTAACGAGAAGAAATTGAACGGTCAGCCACTGACCGATGCCGAGTTCAGCCGTTTTTTGACCCAGGTTGACGGTAAAAGCATTTTTGATTCCGCAAAGATTCTTAGAGATAAGCAAGTATTCCAACGTGATGATGGAACTGAGGTTTACCTCGAACTGATGAATACTCGTGATTGGTGCAGGAACATCTTTCAGGTCACCAATCAGACCACAGTCGAAGGGAAGTATAAGAACCGTTATGATGTAACAATCTTCATTAACGGTTTACCTGTGGTTCAAATCGAGTTAAAACGCCGCGGCTTAGACTTCAAAGAGGCGTTCAACCAGATCCAACGGTATCGGAAACACTCCTTCAAGGGGTTATATCGCTATCTACAGATGTTTGTCGTTAGTAATGGGGTTGATACGAAATATTTTGCCAACTCCGATGGCGACATTCTGTTTTCGCATACTTTCTTCTGGTCGGATGCAGAGAATAATCGCATCACCAATTTAAGCGATTTTGCCGCCAGCTTTTTAGAGAAATGCCACATGGCGAAGATGATTGCCCGATACATGGTAATTAATGAGACCGAGAAACTGTTGATGGTCATGCGACCGTATCAGGTCTATGCTGTCGAAGCACTTATTAAGCGTGCCTTAGAAACCAAGAATAATGGTTACATCTGGCACACCACTGGCAGCGGGAAGACTTTGACATCATTTAAGGCTAGCCAGATCCTTGCCAATGAACCACATATTAAGAAGGTATTCTTCCTCGTTGACCGCAAGGATTTGGATAGTCAGACTTTGGCGGAGTTTAACAAGTTTGAACCCGACTCGGTGGATATGACGGATGATACCGAGAAACTGGTATCGCAAATTTCGGACTTAACGAAGCCGTTGATCGTTACTACAATTCAAAAGATGGCGAACGCGATAAAAAATCCGCGATATGAGCAGATTATGAAGCCGTATCAACAAGAGCGGGTCGTATTTATTATTGATGAGTGTCACCGCAGCCAGTTTGGTAAGATGAAAAGACTCGTCGACAATCATTTTAAAGAGGCGCAGTATTTTGGCTTCACGGGGACACCTTTGTTCGAGGTAAATAAAAGTCAAGATGGTCGGGTAACTGCCGATATTTTCGAGAAGTGCTTACATACGTATTTGATTAAAGATGCTATTCATGATGGTAATGTCTTGGGGTTTTCGGTGGAGTATATCCAAACGGTTGATGTCTCGATTGATGAAAAGGATCAAACCCGTGTAAAAGGCATTTTAACCGATGAAGTTTGGATGCACGATGATCGTATCCGTATGATTGCCGAACATATCATCACCCACCATGATCGGAAGTCTCGAAGTAAGGGGTATACGGGGTTATTTACTGTTGACAGCATTCCAATGCTGATCAAGTATTACGACACTTTCAAATCGTTGTCTCATAATTTCAAGATTGCTGCTATTTTCACATATGGTCAGAATGAAGATAGTGAGGGTGACGGACAAGACGAGCATTCGCGGGATAGTCTTGAACGCATTATCAAGGACTACAATGCTATGTTCGGTACCAATTTCTCTACGGAGAAGTTTCAGGGGTATTTTGCCGATGTTTCGAAGCGAGTCAAAACTGCTCAAATCGATATTCTGTTGGTGGTCAACATCTTTTTGACAGGTTTCGACAGCAAGACCTTGAATATTCTCTACATTGATCGTTTCTTGAAGTATCATAATTTGATTCAAGCCTTCTCTCGGACTAATCGTACAGAGAAAGCGACCAAGCCCTACGGAAATATCGTCTGTTTCCGCAACTTGAAGGAAGATACCGACGAAGCGATCAAGTTGTTCTCGAAGACGGACAATGTTGACGATGTCCTGATGAAAAGCTATGAAGAATACCTTCAAATGTTTAAGGCAGCACTGGCGAAAGTAAAAGCTCTCGCTTCTACGCCAGTGGCAGTGGATACGTTGGAGCGGGAAGAAGAAAAACAGGAGTTTGTGGTCAGCTTCCGCGATCTTACTAAGTACCTGACTCGTCTCCAAACCTTCACCGAGTTTGAATTCGATCCAGCTCGATTAGGTATTCATGAGCAGGAGTACCAGGACTACAAGAGTAAGTACCTCCGTATCTACGAAGAAGTCAAGCGTGGCGGGGGTAAGGAATCGATCTTGGCGAATGTTGACTTCCTGATCGAACTGATGCATACCGATCGGATTAATGTCAGCTACATCATGAATCTGATCCGGAACATCGACTTCGATAATGAAGAGCAACGTGACAAATCGGTTAAAGATATTGTTGACGAGATCAACCGGGCTGATAATGAGCAGCTCCGTCTCAAGGCGAACTTACTGAAGGAGTTTTTGCGGAAAGTTGTACCGACTTTAACCAATGCTGATTCGGTAGACGATAACTACAATGCCTTCGAGCAAGAAGAACGTATGAAGGAAATCGAGGCGTTTGCAGGTGAAGTGGGGTTATCGCCTGAAGCGATCCAAAGTTTTGTTCAGGAATATGAGTACGGTGGACTTGTTAATCAGCAAGAGATAAGTGATGCGGTCAAGTTGCCATTCCTACAAAAGAGAGCGATGATTCAACGGATTATAGAATTCATCACCGAGCATACCAAACGTTTTTCGTAGTGCTATTTATAAAAATAGCAGGAAAGGGATTGCCTTTTCTGCTGTTTTTTATTATGATGGAGATGTTGAAATGAATGCTATTTAACGAAATAGCAAAGGGGAGGGCTGGTTTGTATTTAGAACAATGTGCATCGGTTGTGCAAGGAGCATTTTTAGCGCGTATCCAGACATCACCTTCAATGGATGCAGTTAAGCTTCCGGTCTACACGATGAAGGAAATGAATGAGTGGTTAAGTCCCGATCCCACATCATCAGAAAATCAGCAAGATGTTCTTGTAGATCAACATCGTTTGGGGTCTTTACCGCTCGCCAAAGAGGGGTTAGTCTTAATTAGCTTGACTGGACAACGAGCAGTGGCATTGCAACAGGAGCATGCAGGTAAGCTGATCCCCTCTAACTTTGCCATCATCGAGCCTACAAGTGAATTACATCCTGACTACCTAGAGTGGTTTATCAATGAGCATCCAGATTGTCGCAAACAGTTGAAGATTGCTACTCAAGGAACGAGCGTCACATCCTTATCTATTCAAATGCTTAGGACTTTGGAAATTATTTTGCCACCTATGGACGATCAAGTGAAGATTGGTAGCGTCCACAGATTATTACATCGAAAAAATCGTCTACTTCAGGAGAGAATCGTATGGGAACAGCAGTATATCAAGCAAATATTAATGGGGTATCTAAAGGAGGAGGTAAGCAGATGACAACGACTGAGTTACAGCGTTATCAACAGGGCGAATTACATAAGAAGCTTTGGGATATGGCGAACGACCTTCGGGGTCAACTTGAAGCTTACGAGTTTAAGGACTATATTCTCGGTTTGATCTTTTATCGCTTCTTATCAGAGAAAACGGAGGATCGGGCTAACAAATTGCTCGAGGAAGATAACATTTCTTATAAAGATGCTTGGAAGGATCAAGCTTATCGTGAAGGATTAAAGGATCAACTTATTCGGGAGATTGGTTACGTTATCGAACCCGACTATCTGTTTTCAAGCATGATTGAGGAAATTGCTAAGGGAGAACAAGGTAAGTTCGATATTGAAATGTTACAGAAAGCAGTCACTGCTGTAACTGAATCAACATTAGGAGCGGAAAGCCAGGAAGAATTCCGTAATCTGTTTGAAGATATGGACTTATCATCTTCAAAATTGGGTCGTGATGTGAAGTCTCGTTCCAAAGTTATTGCAAAAGTAATGGTTAATATCAATAGCATACCTTTCACACATGATGATGCGGATATTGATATTTTAGGGGATGCATATGAGTATTTAATTGGTCAGTTTGCAGCTCACGCGGGTAAAAAAGCTGGCGAATTCTACACCCCACCGCAAGTTTCAAAAATCATTGCCAAAATAGTGACACTAGGTAAGCAGAATTTAAGAAATGTCTATGACCCTACCTGCGGTTCGGGATCGTTGCTTTTGCGGGTTAACAAGGAAGCAAAAGTGCGGAAGTTTTATGGACAGGAGAAAACGTCCACTACGTACAACTTGGCTCGTATGAACATGCTCTTGCATGATGTATCTTATCATAACTTCGATATTCAGAATGCCGATAGTTTAGAGGAGCCGCGGCATCTTGATATGCGCTTCGAAGCCGTAGTAGCCAATCCCCCCTACTCTGCTAAATGGAGTGCAGATGAGAAGTTCCTGCAGGACGAGCGATTCAGTGCCTACGGTAAACTGGCTCCAGCATCCAAAGCGGATTTCGCATTTGTGCAACATATGATTCATCACCTTGATGATAATGGAACAATGGCAGTGGTTCTTCCCCACGGGGTATTGTTCCGCGGCGCGGCAGAAGGGGTTATTCGTAAGTACCTAATCGAAGAAAAGAACTACTTGGATGCTGTTATCGGTTTACCAGCCAACATCTTCTTTGGGACAACGATCCCAACGTGTATCCTTGTGTTCAAAAAGTGCCGAGAAGCGAATGACAACATTCTGTTTATCGATGCTTCCAACGATTTCGAGAAAGGGAAGAACCAAAATCGTCTTCGAGATGCAGATGTGGAGAAGATCGTTGAAACCTATAAGACACGGCAGACCATTGAGAAGTATTCATATGCCGCTAGTCTAGACGAAGTTAGGTCGAATGATTTCAACCTGAACATTCCTCGCTATGTTGATACGTTTGAGGAAGAAGAAGCGATAGATATTCAAGCCATTCAAACTCGATTAAAGGAAATTGACGATGAGATTTCGAGTATAGATCAAGAGTTGGAAAAGTATTTTAAAGAGTTGGGGGTCAGAGTCAATGAGTAGGAGTCCTAATCTGCGTTTCAATAGTTTCACTGACCCTTGGAATCCAGTGGAACTGGGGTCGCTATGTGAGATAAACCCTAAAAGTGATCCTATCCCTAACGAGTTTGTATATATAGACCTTGAAAGTGTTGAATCGGGGCAATTATATGAAATAAATGTTATCAGAAAAGAGGATGCTCCAAGCCGGGCACAAAGACTTTTAAGAGAGAAAGATGTTCTATTTCAAACTGTTAGACCTTATCAAAAGAATCATTATATCTTTAAAGATGTTTTTGACCTTCCAGTCGTTGCATCCACAGGATTTGCTCAATTACGTAATGAAAAATCAAGTGAATTTATATATCACTTACTTTATTCAAGCAGATTTGAAAAACAGGTTTTAATACGATGTACAGGTTCAAATTACCCTGCGATAAACAGTGCAGATCTATCGGAAATTGAGGTTTTTGTTCCTTCTATATTAGAACAACAAAAAATCGCGTCCTTTTTCTCCCTCCTCGATCAAAAGATCGAGAAGCAACAGGAGAAGGTTGAAAAACTGGAACTGTTCAAGAAATGCATTCTGCAGAAGATTATTTCGCAGGAGATCCGGTTCAAAAATGAGAATGGAAAGGATTTTCCTGAATGGGACATTGAATTGTTCGAGCAAGTTGCCACAAACAGTTCCAATAAGATCAATCCACAGAGCAAGTTGAACGTGCCGTGTATTGAATTAGAGAATATTGTTGGTGATAGAGGTCAAATCAACGGATATTTTTTATCACACGAGCAACAAAGTACTAAAAATGAGTTTACTAAAGGCTCCGTTTTGTTTGGAAAACTGCGCCCGTACCTTAAGAAGTATTGGTATGCAACATTTGATGGGGTTTGCTCATCAGAAATTTGGGTTTTGACATCAAAAAGTCCTAGAATTACTAATGAATTTTTGTATTTTATAATTCAAAGTGATACTTTTCAACAGGCAGCGAATATATCGTCAGGTTCCAAGATGCCGAGAACTGAGTGGGATTCCGTCAGAAGTCTTGAGATCCCACTGCCTTCGCTTGAAGAACAGAAGAAGATCGTTTCCTTTCTATTTACCTTAGAAGAAAAAATCTCTAAGGAAGAATCGAAAGTCGAATCCCTTAAACAGTTGAAAAATGGTTTGTTGCAGCAGATGTTCGTTTGATATCAGGAAACGGTATTGGTGGCAAGTCAAACGTTTTTAAAGATCGATCTCAATAGGGGTCGATCTTTTTTAACTATACTACGACTCACAACACTCCAGTCACAAACCCCAATTACTTACAGGAAATTTGCTTCTCTTGTATAATGGTCTTAATTTGATCTTCGGGGGTTGTTATTGATGAACCAACAGTATAATCGAGAAGCCGAACTGAAAGAGCGATTCAACCGATTCATTGCTGACAAGATAACCGGTACCGCTGAGGATTACTATTCCAGGCTGACAGTTGAAGATTTCGAGGATATCAAGACCACCTTAAAGGACATCCACAATATCATTACCTACAAGACCACGATCCGCTTCATCGAATGGGTGAGCGACCGATTCCCCTATGTTAAGGAGAATTATCAGGTTTACTTGGATCAGGTGCTTAACACCAAGCCAAGCAATAATGGCTATGATCTAATGGTCATCGGAGATATAAAGATCGTAGCCGAGATCAAATGTAATAAACCGATCAATAACGGCTACGTATTTGGTTCCAAACAGAAAACGGGTATCATTGATGATATCAAGGGGTTGCTTACAGGCAAAACCAAAGTGAAGTCGCTTGACCCGACCGAAGCTTATAAATTTTTGGTGATCTATGACTTTGGCGACCATACTTTATCCGCCGCGCAGCACCTTATCAAGAATTTATCGGCTGAAATGAAGGATAGGGTAACGATTTACGAAGAAGGTCAGCCTTTGACATTGGACAAGGTTTATATCGTATTCATCAAATAACTCGTACTTGCCCTCACTTGGTTACATTCCTTAAGTAAGGTTTGGAAGGAAATGTCGGGGTAACTGTAGAATTTTTGCATATGGAGAGATTTAAGGTGGAGGGGCGATTAAGGAATCATGTCCAATGAGATTGAGTTGCGGAGAACTGGAAATGTAGTACCTACACAAGTAGAATCAACTGAAGTAATTTCATTAATTCGGAGCCGGTTGAGTTATATACGGGAAGATATGAGAGATAACACTTACATAATTGAAGCATTACGTGTTCTACCTGTTGGGGGATACAGAAGTGCTATCGGGGCATTTTGGAATGCGGTTGTCGATGATTTAAGAAAGAAGGTCATGTTTAGAAGCATTACCTTATTCAATAGGGAGATTAATGTTGGGAGAGAGATAAAAACATACGAGGATTTTCAGAACTATGTTAATGACGACCAACTCATCGAGGGAGCTTACAAGATTGGAGTAATCGGTTGGGAAGCTTCAAAAGTCTTAAAACACGCTAAAGAGACAAGGCATATTTTTAGTGGTCATCCAAGCAGTAGCGAGCCTTCAATAATCAAAGTCTTGGGTATGATGGAAGACTGCATAAATTATGTTTTGAATGTGGATTATCCAATGCAAATTATTGACATCAGCGAGTATATAACTCAGCTTGGATCTGAAGATTATGACCGAAATAGGGTTGCAATAGAAAATGCACTTGGGGACTTGCCGGAGCATTATAAGAATGAACTGGCAAATAGACTTTTTACTGCATATATCCATCCCGATTGCTCGACAATTCTAAGATCGAACATTGAGTTTTGTATGCCTATCCTCTGGAGGGTTCTGCCTAAGGAAGTAAAAGTTCAGATTGTAAGAAGAGTTGATCAAGAGATCCCGAGGGGTAATACTACGAGTATATCTTATGCTTTTGCATTTGTTGAGTTAGTTGGCGGTAATATGTATCTTTCGACCTTGGCTAGGAAATATATAGTTGAACCACTAATTGTTACACTCAACGATAGTTTGGATACATGGGCAACTGAAAATAGGTGTGTTAGTGAATTAGAACCGTTTGCGGGGTATATTCCCTCTGACTTACTCCCGATGTATGTTAATGCGTTAACACAAACTTATATCGGACATATTGGATCATCATATTACCATGCAAGAACGGATTTCTATGCAGATGGTGCTGCATTGAAGATACCAGGTATGTTCGAGAAGTTTGATGATGAGGCAGCCGAAGCGTTTGTAGAAGCAGTAAAACTTAATGAAATAATTAAGCGAAGAATAAAGAATTCCTCAAAAATGAGAAGGCTTCGGTCACTTGGAAATATAGTATTGGAGAGAGTTTCAGATAGATTTAAGGATAGGAAGTTTTTGGAGCTGTTAGTTGATGAAACGAAGGAAAGAGAGTTCTTCTCTTTATTAGACCAATAAACCTTCTCTAACTGAAGGGAAGTCAACCCGCTAGATCGCATTTAGCGGGTTTTAGTTTTTTCATTAACCCTTCGAGGTTATTATCTGCTTTTTGAAGCTTCGATTCGTCTATAATTTCTTATACATCTGTTGATTTTGAAGAGTTTTCCCAAGAGGCAAGATTAATGCACTACCTTCATTTTCTGCGTAGTTGAAGAACATAGATCCGAGCTTTGTGCGGTCACCTTTGGCGATACGGTTCCACTCAAACCCGCGAAATAGGTCTTTCACGAGAAATTGCTCATCTTGGTGCAGTTCAGCAACTGTTTCTCGAGCAATCTTCATTAGCTCTTTAAGCGATGTGTTCGAATCGATCCCCATACGGCATGCTCCTATCTGATAAAGATTGACGAGCCACATAACAACTTATAACTTATAGCTATTAGCTACTAGCTATATAGTATCAGCTCTGCGTGGACTGGTCAAGACTTTCCTGCAGCCATTGCTTAATCATCTATGATTAGAGATGGTGTTTAGCCGGTAATTTGCTAAGTACAGGCTACGCCCCTTTGTGCTAGGATAAAGGAAAGTCTTAGAAACGGGGGTCATGAAGTTGTTAATTCCAGATATGCAGCTTGTAATTGATAAGATTGCGAAGAAGTACAACTGCTCATTGTTTAGTATCATGAGGAAGAAAATTATGTTTCATGGGGTAAGCAACGGGAAGAAGCTGGTCTTATGTACTCCCGAGTCGAAGCTTCATGTAATAGGACACGGGTGGTTCGATCTGACAACCAAGCAAGCGGAATTATTAGATGATGCTGACATAGCGATCCTAGCAGTTCGGCTGGAAGGAAACAAAATTTACTACGTTGATTTTAAAGAACTACGAAAGTTAATATCCGCCGCGAAAACGCTCAACTATTCAAGTGATGAAAAGTGGCGATTATACATATGGAGAAATTATATAACGATTAGAGGTAATGACACGAAGTTCCCTGTTGATCCTGAGATTATTGTAACCTGAGGAGGGTAATCGATATGCCGGTAAGCTTAGTTTCGAATGATTTAATGGATCGCTTTAAAGAGTTGTTGGATGAAACTGAAGATGAGTTGAATATCATCTCCCCTTTTATCGGGACACAGACTGCTACATACTTAGCTGAGTGGTTATTAAAAAATCCGACCGTAAAATGTAATATCATTACAAGGTTCTATCGAGAAGAGTTTATTAATCAAGTCAGTAGTATTTATGGGCTTGAGCGTTTGTTCCATGCGAAAGCGAATATTTATGCTCTCATCGATTTGCACTCCAAGCTCTATCAATTCGACTCGCATTCGACAATTATCGGCTCAGCGAATTTTACTCAAGGTGGTTTCATGTCTAACCATGAGATTTGCGTCTTAATGGATGACGAGCCTGAAATTGCTGAAAAGGCTAATGAGTACTTTTATGACTTGCTAGATCAAATTCAAGCAGCTGGCAATGGCGTCGTTACTCAAGAGTGGATTGATGAAGAGAAGAAGCATGTTCCTCAGTTAGCTGCCAATCAACGGCATAGAAACATTACCTATTCTAATATTTCCAAGAAAGGTGCTACACTCAAGAAGATCGTTCACCCAGACTTATTTGAATTGATCCTTGAAAATACGGAAGATTACTCGGATGAAGTGACGGGTATCTGGTTAAAGTTCGAGGGAACTGGCGAAGATCGAATTCCGAATGATTATGATTATAAGCAAATGAAGGGTGATCGAAGACGGACTTTAAATACGACCTACTTTCCTCGAAAACCAGGCAGTATTCAAAAGGACGATACGTTATTTTTAACAATTGTCAGTTACGATGAGCAGAATAGACCAACTCCCATGATTGTGGGGTATGCAAAGACTGATGGTTTCAATAAGGACAATGTAGTTAGCGAAAGTGAGATTAAGGAAGCTCCTTGGAAGCATCGCTTTCCGTACTATGTTGAATTTACCAGCGGTAGAGTTATTAATGCTCCGATCAAACATGGTGTTCGATTAGTTGATCTATATAATGCCTTAGGGAAGACAACATTTCCGTCATTGAGAAAACGGAAAAGTGTTAGTCAGCGGACTTTGCAGAGCATGCATTTTAGGCGTTCACACATTCGTATTACTCAAGAGGCGTATGACTTCTTGATGGATGAATTGAATAAACGGTTTCGTACTTACGGAGAAATCATATTGTAGTTGATTTATATTTAAGGGGTCTACTTCCAGATCAAGGGGTCGATCTTTTTACTTTTTGGAGCCGGATCGCCATCTGATTTACAAAAGGTGTAATCAAAATCAGGAGGCGATTTTATGATTGCACTTTCAAATGAAGACATTTTATTTTTGGTAAACAAGTGGGTATCGGACTTGGCGAGGGAGAACTACATCAATCCAGTTTTCAACGGATATCACAACGGACAGAATGGCAGCTATACAAAGAGTCCTGGCTTCTACACAAGCATTCGTTTTGAAAAGGGCGACCTAGATATTTGTATCGATCATCACGATGAAAGTGATCAGTTTAAAGTCACCATTCTTAATGATGTTGTTGGTGAGCAATTGGCATGGGTTAACCCGACCTCCCTTTCGAAGTTGAAAGAGTTACTCGAGATGATGAAGCAACCGACCTCCGTTCTTGTAAAGTACATCAATGAGCAAGCATCTCGTTAATCCAATCGAAGCCGTTCTTTACCCAATCAGGGGTATCGAACGGCTTTTCTTTTGCCCTCCCCCTTCTCGCCTTCTCGATCATCCTTGAAGTTCCTTGCAATTTCCAAGCAATTACGGTAACTTACAAGCACAATTGCAAAGGAGGGGTTAAAATTGCACGAAAATGATTTCCCAAAAGCCGGTCACGTATCTGCTCTGAATAGTCCTGATTCTTTGCCTTGGTCACCATCCAAAGAAGCTCAAAATCCGGACGAATTACCTGCTTTAATAAGGCAGTCTATCGAGGATAGTCGGGATATTGAGCTTGATGCCAAGTCCACCGATGATTTTGCCTTATTGGATGACCGGCATTCGGAGATCATGAAGCAACTGAAGGACAGCCTGACTGTTTCCCAATACGAACAGTTGCAAATCTGGTGTAAAGTGAACCAAGACAACATGTCTCGAAGGTATGAAGGGATATATTTGGTCGGAGCCAGGATCGGGATCAAATTTGCCAAACAATGCGAAAGCATTGGTTAAAAGGAGGGCATTTTTCTTGGAATGTCACTATCGGAATGTATCTCAAAAGACCTTGACGGAGGACATTGGTTTACCTGCTTGTATTGGAACGGCACTTTCAAATGAGATGAGGTTGATCGTTTTATCCAATCGGGAAAAAGACGTACCTGAGGAAGATCGAAATCTTGAGCAGCAGCTGATGGCGGACTTGAAAAAATCCTTGTCCGTTGATCAGCTTGAGCTATTAACTGCTCTGCAGGAAGTGATGGACAAGAAGTCAGTATTCGTTAAGGAGTTTATGTTTTTCAGCGGGGTCAAGCAAGGGATCAGCTTCTACAAAGCGTATCATTCTACTTAATTTCTCGATCTCCCGTTTGGGTGGCGAAAGATGCAATATACGATAGCTCGGATTAAGTGGTAAAATAAAAAGTAGTGTTTTGATTAAAGTTCCTCTCAAAGGTGGGATAATTTTGGCAAGATCAACAGTTCAGTGGACAACGTATCAATTAGTCAAGATGAAGGATCAAATCAATTTCGATCTTCCCTTCCAACGTCGATACGTTCGCCGGAAGGATCGTAGTTGGCAAAGTCTTTTGATGCACACCGTGCTGACTGATGGCTACATTCCAAATTTGTTGGTTTGGAAGAACGGTGAAGTTCTCGATAGCAGTGCAAGTAAGCCAAAGTATATCTATTATGCAGTTGATTGTCTCCAACGTTTGAATACTTTGTTTTTGTTCATCGAAGATGGTTTTGCCTTGTCTGATGACATTCCGTTGGTTGGAGAGCAGTCCGTTGCAGGAATGAAATTTAGCGAGCTGACAGATGAATTACAACAAGCGATCAGGAATTATAGCTTTGCCGTTACAATTTTCGATGAATCGTATTCCCTTGAGGATGTTGAGGAGATCTTCTACCGCGTCAATCAGACCAAGCCGCTATCCGACATTGAACAATCCCAGGTTTTGCTCGGGGAAGATAATCGGTCGGTTCTGAAGCATATTACGGATTCTACGTTGTTCAGAAACGTCAACTTTACTAAAGCTGATTTAGAGGGTTATGTTGATCGGAAAACGGCAGTTCAAGTCATTGCCCTTCTTTCTGGACGGGACATGTCCTTTTCTGGCAAAGATATGAAGTTGTATATGCGAGAAATCGGGAAAACGCCAATTGACCCTGAAATCGTTGCTGAGATTGAAAAGCTCTCTGAGTATATGATGGAGGGCTTCCAAGATTGGACATCAAAAATGTTTAAGAGCCTGAAGAAATCCGTTGTCCCTTCGCTTTTTATTACGGCGAGAAAGGCGAATGAACTGGATTTGCCCGCGGCAGCGTTCGGACAATGGGCGCAAAAGTTCCTGATTGATGAATACGACAAGGACTCTGAGTTCGGTGAGACCCTAAGTAGAAAAACGGCTAACAAAGAGGTCATTCAACGCCGAACGGATCTTATGGTTCAAAGTATGGAATCCTTCGCCAATGCCGTTGCTCAGAGCAATTGAATTTTGATCCGAAATACAAGAACGATTGATCTGTTACCACGAAAGAGACATTGCAAATGCTCATCACGCAGTGTCTCTTTTTATTTGAAGTTAAGCATTGACAAACAGACTGGTAAATCGCAATTGAAACACTGATTGGCGATTTTCCTAGTAAATTTGAACCCCTCAAAGGGGTAATCATCTTTAAAATTTACCTACTCATCCCACTCAAAATTCCCGATCAAAGCAGGATTTTCTTGAACATTGTTGAAATCATCAGGAAAACGCTAAAGTAACGAGGAAGTGATAAAGTTGACCCGAGAAGAACTTCGACTCCGGTTGAAGGAAGAACGCGTTCCCGAGGATAGTTACAGTTTGGGTGGCGGACTTTATAATGAGCGGCTGTGTCTGGAACGTAAGAATAACCGATGGTTCGTGTATTACAGTGAGAAAGGGATCAGAACCAACGAGAAAGACTTCTTGATGGAGGAAGTCGCTTGCCAGTATTTTTATGAAGAGCTCGAAAGGATGGTAAAGCGATCAGGATAATAATTGGGGGTGTCGAGGGCATTGGGGGAATCGATTTTAGGAAGCGGTAGACAGGGAAAATAACGGCTTTCCCTGTTTTTTCTACTGCGCTTTGGCTTTTATTAACTCATTGTCATTGATCCCGAGAAGTTCATATGCCCTACCGACCATATCTTTATCTCTCCCAAAGATATGAGTAGCTTTATGGATTATTCCGCTTTGTGTTGCCACATGGTTCAGGTTTTGCACCATATATTCCGAATTGCACAAAGCTACGACCCGCTTACTGTATTTCAGAAGCTCCCGTTGGAATGTTACGGCTTTTTCTGCGACTTCCGGCGAATAAACAACGGGTTCGCCATCGAATGCCTTCATATCTCGATGGTCAACAAGGACGTTTAATTCTTCTTTCCCAAAAGCGTTGCAAATTCCTAGAAGCGTTCTTGACATGTAATCCACGTGTTCACCTGAAAGTAGTCCATGTACTTGAAAAGCCAAGATCCTCTTTTCGCTATCCACTTGATACTTAAATCGCTCTTTTAGTGGAACACTAAGGTTTTTCCGTTGGTAGGCAGGGGTTGCAGAAAATCTCTCATTGGAGAACATATATGCAACCGACACTTGAAGCGCCGCGGCGATCTTTTCGATGTTGACGATGCTGATATTCCGTTCCCCGCGTTCCACACTACTGATATATGTCCGATCAAGCCCCGCTCGATGAGCAAGCACCTCTTGTGACATGCCACTTCTGGCTCGAAGTTCTCTTACTCGTTGCCCAAACTCTGCTCGTATATCCACTCCGACTCTTCCCTTCCCGAAAGAATACTCCACCAATTATATCGGTCGAATAGGTCGAAAGATGTAGAATATTTATTCTTGGCATGTTAAATGTGACGCTTAGTCAACTGACGGAGAGGTCTATATCAGTTATCATTTTATGATAGATTCTATATCTGATCCGGAGTGAAAATGGTATGTGAGAAGGATATTTCTCCTTGCTGTAGAAATTGTCATTGTAGTTAGTTAGTTGTAACACAGCAGGAGGGAATGGGAAATGTCGAAAATCCAGTTAAATGAATTATTACCTGATAGCTTTAAGCGAGTGACCAAATTATGCAATGGTTCTGAATTGTTGTTTACATATGAGTTGGGTAAATATTCTAAGCTGTTGTTGGGTAAAGAATTGGTGCTTTTCGATGTGGAAATTGAAGAGTGTATCAAGAATAGCGAGTATTTTAGCTTTGTTGTGTACAATGGTTTGGATGTGGGGTTTCAGCCTGAAATAACAGAGCTAGCAGCCTATAACGCCTATAAGTTTTTCACTGATACAGTTGAAGGGGTTGTATTCAAAAAGGACGATGACAATGAAGTCGTGTATGATTTTCATTACGATGAAAAGTCGAACAGGGTAATGAACATTGATAGCAGTAAATCAGCAGCCTATGTAAGTTTAGTGGCTTATATTATAGTAAGAAATGTTAGAGACGGGAAAAAGGTGCCCCGGATTATTATAGATCACGAAAAAGATTTCCCCGATAGATTTGAATTTGTTGATCTATGTATTTTGATATGGCATGGTAATAGGTTATTAGATGGTTTAGTTGAAATCAAATATAGCGAACAGAAGTATCCGTATGTCAACTTGGCTGATCGAATGTTTGATTTTGCGGACAACAAGCTAAAATTCCATCCTATGAGCCTTGCTTGGATTGCATTTGTTATGCACTATCGCCAACATGGATTAATGATAAGGGAGTATGGGTTGAGGGAGAAGTCCAACTATTTAAGTTGCAATTTTGAAAAAGGCGATGTAGTACTTCTGTATGAAAGGGTAAATGCAACGGAAAACGATCCAGGTGATCTGATTTCTTGTTATCCAACAGTTATAAGGGGCTTTGATAAGGAACATATAACTTTAGAGTATTATCCGCATGTCCGAACTAAATTAACCCAACTTGCCGCAAAAGAAGGCTTTAATTCTATACCGAAGGAAAATAGAATGGCATTGAATTATTTAACCCTTAAAAGGGTAGAAGGGTCTAGGAAGCTTGAACCAATCAGGGAAGACAGAGAGATGCGTATTGAGGAAACGTTTCGAAGCAGCATGGAAAGGTTCCATCTTTTGGATATAGGGGTTGATACACATACCTTTATAGAAAGTAGATTTTTCCTTAAACCGATGGAAGCTGATGGATCACATCAATATCTCGCTACAGAAGCCGGAGTGGGTTATTACTTTTTTAATACTATTGATACTATATTTGTAGTCTTTGAAGATAACCAAGTTGATTACAATAGGGAGAGGTATAAAAGGATGTATTACGATGATTTTAATAGAGAACCAGGTTACTCGATGAAGACACTTTATTTTAAGGAGTGGGAGTAATGGCATACGGTAAGAGATCATCGGCTTATTTGAAAAGGTTAGCGTTTGGCGAGGAGATTATACAATCCTTATCGAAAGAACAACGGGAATATTTAGCAAGTAAATCGGGAACGTTACATTTTGTGCAGTTACTTGGATTTCAGTCGATACCGGGTAAACGCTCTATTGGTGTTAAGGGTAAAAAAGAAAAATGTCCTACTAAAGTTGGTATTACTTTAAGATCGGACGAAGATATTGAGGTTCCTGTGATGGACATACTTTTAAATAACGTAACAGGAATAAATCCCAAACAAGATATTTCATTCCGCAAGGTTAAGGCAAACGAAGAATTCGACCTTTCATATTATGAGATGATGTTTCTTATTATCAGGGATGAATATGCTGGATATTTTTGTTCCCCAAATGGCGATCCACGTGGTGGATATGTATCATTTAACAATTGGAAAGCTTTTGAGAACGGTGAAGTTAAGCTTCCAACTCCAATGATACAGTTAAAGCGAAATAGACCAGAGAAAACGAAGAGTGCTTATGAAAAGCTAATTCGACCTATCACCGAATATATTCTTCCTATCGATGAAAAAGATCCAGATGGGAATTGGATAGTTAAGCCGCAATATCGTGAGAAGTTTGGACCCTTATTGGAGAAAATGCTAACTGATAAAGCGGAGGGTAAGAAACGTTCTAAACAAGCATATAGAGAGCTTCTTTTAACCCAATAATTTCAACTGGATTTTATAAACGGAGTGAAGGACTTGAAAAAGTTCTTTGCTCTTTTTTTTCGACATTTTTGAAATTAAACCGGAGATAAAAATTTTTGCGGAAAGTGTGTAAGAGTCCTAAAGGATAAGGGTGGATTAAATTAATTCATACAAAAGTAGGTGAGTATTTTAGGGCGGCGGAAATTTCGGATCAATTACGGAGATGAAAAATTTTACGGAAAGTGCGTAAGAGTCCTAAAGAGAGAGTGTGTGTGGAATTACTAATTTACAAGAAAGAAGGCGAAGCATATGGTAAGAAATTACAGTTTAAGCAAATTAACAATTCAGTCAATGAAGTCTATCGAGATTAGTCAGTTATTAGTAAGTAGACTTATGGAATCAGTTGGCGTTAATCAGGATGTAACCGATCAATTTATGGAAGGCAAGGTGCTTAAGACTAATCCATTGGCTCCAGGAAAATTTAGCGTCACTTGGGCAAATGAGAAGGACATTCAGGTAATAAAGTTTTTGGATAAGAAGGGGTTTTGCGTTTATCATATTTTGCCTGCCTTGTTCAAAATCGATCATCAGGTTGTGGAGTTGGTCGCATACCTCATTGTGCCAAAAGACATTTTGTCTTTGCTTGTTGAACATCCCGACGATTTACCTGCAAGTGAAAAGTTCAGTTACATTCGTGATTACTTCAATAATGAAATTTCAAATGCTCGGTATGGATGCTTATTCTCATATGTTGTGAACGAAGCATGGGGAATTTCCGAGTTTGGAAGCAGTATGGTCGAGGTCAAAAACGGTTATTTGAATCGTATTGGTTAGTCCAGTTGGATCATATCCCCCGCATCTTTCTGCGGGCAGAATATTGATGGAGGTTTACTATGATCAATTCTAATATTAAAACCAGCAAGGATTTCGTTTCTCCAGTAGAAAATGAGGGCATAGCTTTTAATATGAAGGAAGAAACGTTTTATAGGTGGGTATTGGAGAATGCAGCAATGTTGAATGAAACTATGATTGAGGCGATGGTTTCAAACTTAAAGCCATTTGGGGAAATCGGTAAAGAGTATATGGAGGATATAACCAGCGTAATTAATTCAAATGAGCATACGAAACAATTAGTAGGTCTTGCACAAGATTTATGGAATAATGGGGATTCTTCGAATCCAGTTCCCTATAGTCAGCTTATTAAGATTGGTTACACAGGAGAGGTTCCAAATGGCGGGTTTGATAGCCCAGTAAAGTCCGTTTTAGAAAATGTTAAACGAGCAATGTTCAAGAACCGTGGCTTATCAGTGAAATCAAGGGGTAAGTTGGAATTGAATCCAAATGTATTCGCATCCTATGTAATGAGTAGATTGACACTGGTGCAGTTGGAGAACGAACAGATTTATGCTTATCGTAAAGATGGGACATTCGATGAAATTAAAGAGGGCGTGTTGAAGAGTTTCTGCTACGATATCCTCCATGAAGCTAAACCCGATACTTGGTCTGCAAGTTGGGAAGGAGAATACTATAAGGCTTTAAAGAGGAAGATCCCCTACCTTAAGACTATGAATCCTAGAAGGGATTATATTAATTTTAAGAACGGAATGCTCAATCTTTATACGATGGAATTCACAGATCATAGTCCTGATTTTTGTTCGACGATACAAATTCCATACGAATACGACATAAACGCTACTTGCCCGACCTTCGAAGCCTTTCTTCAAGACGTGTTCGATGGTGACGAAGAAATTATTCAGTTAATACAAGAAATAATGGGTTATTGCTTCCTTCCTGAGATCAAGATTCAGATGGCGTTCTTCTTCCTCGGCAACGGGTCAAATGGTAAGAGCGTCTTAGCCGAAGTGATACGTCAAATGGTTGGTGTTCAAAATGTATCGAATGTCGCCCTAAACAATTTGAATAGCAGTTTTGGTTTGCAGAGCCTACCTGATAAGTTGGTAAATATATCGACCGAAAATGAATTTGATCGTAAATTTGGCACACAAAACTTCAAGATTATAACCAGCGGTGACCCTGTAGAAGTCAAAATTAAGTATCATGCCCCAATTAATACGGTCTTATATGCAACGCCGATAGTCCTGTTGAATAGAATGATGCATTCCGAGGACTTGTCAAACGGTTATTTTCGCAGGTTTCTAATTATTCCGTTCAAAAAGGTATACAAGGAACTAAAAGCCGGGCAGATACCCGAAGAGGGTGTAAGTTATATGGATAAATCATTAACCAATAAGCTTTTGCAGGAGTTACCAGGCATAGCGGCGTTTGCCTTACGAGGGTTGACCCGATTAATTGATAATAATTTTAATTTAACTGAGAGTAAGGCTTGTAGACGAGCACTAGAAGAGTATCAGGGCAGGCTAAATCCTGTGGCTGAGTATTATAACGAACGCATTTATGTTGATTCCAAAACGTACCCCACCCTTCGTGCAAGATTTAGGGAGGACTTTTGTAAGTGGGCAGAAGAGAATGGTTTCGATAGTATGAAATCAATTGGCGCAACGAAATTTTGGGATTTGTTTAAGAATGTTCTTCAAGAAAATGGAGTAACGCCTGTTGAGAAGAAGATTAACGGATACTATCACGTAGTAGGAGTCGGCATTCGCCCCAATTGATTGTAAGTAATTGATTACCGCAAAATATCGAAGAGTCCTACCTTGGACAGGCAAAGGTATCGGTTGTCATTCAGCACCTAAATTTATCGGAACTATTATTTGTGGTTTCGAGATAGTAGGTGCTTTTTCTTTATCGCTATAAAGGGAATCCCCCGATTTATGTCGAATTATACCAAGATAACTTAAGCAGGAAGTGATAGTATGAAGCTTGACCTCATGAAGTTATTTGACGGATACATACGTAATTACCACACGTTCAACCTGACCGTTCATCACGGTAAGCATTCCTTCACCATGACCGAGATCGAGTATTTTTCAAGACTTGGCTCCATGTTGGGGTATCATCCTTTTACCGAAGACACTTGTGGCAGAACAAGCAGACCAATGGACTTATCTTGGTGGGGCAGCTTTGACGGAGAATACTGGCACGATTTGATTTTGCATTTGGAGCGGGAAAACTTGTTCCAGAAAGACGAAGAAACCTTAGACAAGCTCTTTTGCGATAGAGATTACATACCGACTAATGTCATAGGGATCATGAACGTTCAGAACCGCGACCGCATTGATGAACTGATTGAAGTAGCGAAGCGGACTTGTAAAATTGCGAATGCCCTTCTCATCTTTAGAACAACGTCATCCGGCAAGAGTCAGGCGTTCTTCGATGAAGTCCATGCCTACCTGCTCAATAAATCGAAGGTTATGGAGACGAAACAGGCATACGTCTCAGAAATTAATGGCACGTTGTATATGCATTTTGAAAAGAAAGCTTGACTTCTGCAGGAGAAGTATTAAATTTCGTCACCTTTTATTTTGTCCGGTGACTGGTTTAATGATCGTGAAGAGGTAAAGTAGTAAATTTCAAATCGATAATTAATGTGCCGGATTGGGGTTGTGGACTAAGGGCACCGAGGGTATAGGGGGTAAAGAAATGAAGCGCTGGCGAAGGAAGATTCAGATTGTTTGTTTAGTGATCTTGATAATGATGTTGGCAGGATGCGCCGCGGCAACACAGAATACTGAATCGCATGTTGATTCTGGACAAGTCGAGACAGCAGTCGATCAACAAAGTCCAACTACAACGAACGCGAATGTAAATAGTAAGAACAATAAGGCATTCGATTCGGCTACTTCTGTTGAAGCCAACAATATGTTGGCAGACGGTTCAAAAAATGATATGTCAGATACGAAAGATAAAGTTCAGCCCGAAGGTGATCTTAAGGTTCATTTTATTGATGTCGGTCAAGGCGCATCACAATTGTTAATCGGGCCGACTGGAAAGACAATGCTGATTGATGCCGGAAATAACAACATGGAGGATACTGTAGTCGGATACCTGAAAAATCAAGGCATTTCCAAGGTGGATATCCTCATTGGCACTCATCCTGATGCAGACCACATTGGAGGACTCGATGCAGTTATCGATAACTTCGACATCGGTAAAATTTATATGCCGAAGGTACAATCCAATACGAAAACCTTCGAATCAGTATTGCTTTCGATCCAGAAAAAGAATTTGAAAGTGACAACAGCTAAAGCCGATTTGACTTTAGATTGGGAGCCAGGAATTGAAGTTAAGATGATCGCTCCTGTAAAAACTTATGATGACGACAATGATATGAGTGCAGTAGTGCATCTCATTGATGGGCAGACATCTTTTCTTTTTACAGGTGATGCGGAATCTAAGAGCGAGCATGATATGATTACATCAGGTGCTGATCTGAAATCAGACGTTTTACTTGTAGGACATCACGGATCAAAATCATCGACGAGTCAGGATTTCTTGGACAAAGTTAATCCATCTTATGCGGTAATCCAAGTAGGAAAAGACAATAGCTACGGTCATCCCACAGCTGTGGTATTGAATCGTCTAAACGATAAAGGGGTTAAGATTTTTAGAACCGATGAGCAAGGGAATATCGTCTTTACTACCAATGGTAAGGCAATCTCAGTTGTTCAAAATCCTTGGAAGTATGTGGATTCAGTGCAGGTACCAGATGAAAAGCCAGTTACAGCAATGCAATCCGATAAAATTTCAGGCGATTTACAAATTAGTGCAAGTATCGATAATGAATCTCCAGAACAAAATGCTACTGTAACAGTAACGGTAAAGGTGAAAGATAGTCGCGGTAGTCCTGTTAAAGGTGCAAAGGTAACATTGGATCTTCACTATAAATCAAAGGATACAGTATATGAAGGCACAACGAATTCGGATGGGGTATCGATTTTGGATTTTAAGATCGGGCGAGCTGCTAAAGGTTTCACTGTCGATGGAGATATCACCGTATCATATAATGATAAATCCAGTTCGTCAAAAGTTTCATTCACACCGCAATGATGGGAGTGATTTTATTTGAAAGGTATCGTTGACCGATTCGAAGGTGATTTTGTAGTTATTGAGATCGATGGAGAGACACAGGATGTTCCTCGATCATTAGTTGCTGATGATGTGAAAACTGGCGATGTAGTTGAGCTACAGAACAATAATTGGGTAAGAAATCCTTTAAAGACTCAGAAGAGGAATAACAAGATCAAAAAGTTGATGGATAGTGTTTGGGAAGATTAATTAACGAAAAGGCTATGCGTCCCGACAATATTTATGAAATGGCACACAAAGAGGAAGGTCTTGAGGGAGGTACACGGCGGGAAACAATCCAAAATTGTATCGATGATATTCTTTTCGAAGCTCAACAAGGTCACCTCAATGCATATGTAACAGATAACGCTCATAAGAAATTTGTTTATTGCAAAATTGAAGTAACTGTACAATCAGAGGAAATATAGTATTGGTAACATGAAGGCTGTGGCTTTGTTTGTATTATGGTGAAATAGTCCGATTTTCCGCTTTGATGACGGAGAATCGGATTTTTTTTTGTTTTTCTTAAAAATTTTTTAGATATCTGATGAGAAAATCGGATCTAAGTCTTTGTTATTGGTAATTTGTATTTCGCAGCGGACTTAATTATAAAATTTTGATCGGTTTATGAAGTCGGTAATGGGTCTTGTCATAACTCTAGGAGTCATGTTTCTTCGGGGTTGTATGATCTGTTGTTAATGAGGAGGTCTGTTTATTATTCAGGGGGTTATTTTTCAAATGGACAGGGTGTTGAAATCATTTTACGGAGAATGAACAAGAGATTTTCCACATAAGGCATGGGGTTATTGCTCCAAATTTCTTTAAGGAGTAGTGATACACATGTCTGAAACTAAACCAATTATTATTCATGGTCGGAAGTATTTGACTGAGACAAAAGATGGCTCAATTGTAAAACTGAAAAGATTCAATGAGAAATATGGTTTATGGATCGAATTGAATTTCTCTGATAATGAATCATCAATAGAGGATGATCTTCTGAAAATTATATCTGATGAGTATGTTAGACAAGTTACCTCTAAAGAAGAGTTGAATAGTTCGGTGGACAATGCTAATACAACAGAGGCAATGTAATTGACCAAATATTCTAGCGAAAGGATGGCATCTAAATGGTAGTCAAAGCAAACCAAGGAAATGTTAAGAGAGTAGCAACATTATATCGAGTATCAACCAAGAAGCAGCTTGATCGCTCATCCACAGATAATGGAGGTGATATTCCGTCTCAGCAAAAAGCGTGCAAGGAATTTATTGAGCGTCAGCCGGGTTGGACATTGGTCGAGGAATATTACGAAAAGGGTGTTTCGGGATTTAAGAAACGCGCAGCGGATCGGGATGTGATTCAGCAGGCAAAAGAAGACGCGTTGAAAGAACGTTTTGATGTTCTCTTAGTTTTTATGTTTGATCGACTTGGGCGTATTGACGATGAGACGCCATTTATTCTCCAGTGGTTTGTAGAACATGGAATTGAAATGTGGTCGGTCGTAGAAGGACAACAAAAGTTGAATGAGCATGTTGACAAGCTTATTAATTACATTCGCTTTTGGCAAGCCAGCGGCGAGAGTATCAAGACCTCTATTCGCGTAAATGAGAAACACTCGCAAATGGTAGAGGAAGGGGTTTATCGTGGTGGTTCGGTTCCGTATGGATACAAAACTGAAAAATCAGGAACCTTTAATAAAAAAGGAAAAGAACTCTTAAAAGTTGTTATTGATGAAGAACAGGCATCAGTTGTTTCATTAATTTATGATCTTGTTGATCTTGAAGGCTACGGTCAATATCGAATTGCAAAGCAATTAAATGAAAAGTTAATTCCGAGCCCTACTGGAAAGAGGTGGACTTCAGCAACGGTTGGCTCTATATTACGGAATCCAATGTATAAGGGGTATATGGTATACGGTCGTAATACAGATAAAGAAGTTATGTCTGAAAAACCAATTCCTGAGCTAGTCATAATTGATGAAGCTAAATGGACCAGAGTTCGGTTGGTCTGTAATGGCAGGAGTCCTGAAAAGGTCAAGAAGGAGAAGCCAAACTTTACAATCAAGTCAACTAAAAGTTCTCTGCTCTTTGTTGGTTTAGCTAGGTGTGGGCATTGTGGTAGTCCTCTAACTACAACTTATAATCGCAAAACCTATAAAAAGAAAGATGGGACAGTAAAAGAGTTCAAATCGGCAAAGTATCGGTGTGCTGGAAAGGCGCAACTAAGAGTTGAATGTGATGGTCAAACTTTGTATTCACCTAGACGTATTGAAGGGGTTGTCTTGGATGAAATTTTCGGTTATTTAGATCAGCTTAAATCTATTGACCTTACTGTGCAAATTGAAAGTTTCAGAAAACAAAATATGGTGGATGAAATGAAAGAAGTACGTAGACTTCAGAGAAAGACTGAAGAAGCGGACTCTGATTTGTCTGCCCTTACTAAGGAAGTACCCAAATCAATCTTAGGCAAAAGTAACTTTAAACCAGAATTGCTGAATGCTTTAATTGAGGAGAAGGAAAAGGAACTTTCGGAGTTGAAAGAGCAATTATTGAAGGCAGAAGAATCACTTACTGCCAAAAAAATCGAGTTAGATGAAATGGTTGAGATTCAAAAACATATACCTGTGTGGCGGGAGGTATTTGAAAAAGCTTCAATCGAGCGAAAAAAGATGATGCTTAGTTCAATTGTTGAAGGTATAGTTATTCACCGAGATAAGGTTGAAGTCAAACTGAAACTTCATATTCGTGAGTTCTTAGGAACTACGAGGAATTATACAACTGTTTTGAACAACTCCAATTCGTTAATTGGGAAGCTCCTAACTTATCACACCTCAGCAGCAAATGCTTAATTCCTAGGCTCTTGCCTAATCAGCAAGAGCCTTACTCCGTTGATTTTCCACACCGTTAGTGATATCATATCTTTTATCGATCCTGATTATGTTTTTGGGGCTGTGTAAGTAACAACGGTGGGAGAGCGCATCGCTGGCAGCGATGAGGTCAGGGGTTCGATCCCCCTTGGCTCCACCAAACGTATAAATGGAACGCGCCAATGCGGGCGCGTTTTTTTGCGTTTGGTGGAGCGTTACAAGGGGGTCGAACCAGGGGCGTTCAGCGCGGACGGAGTGATGTGTTGCCTCATGGAATAAGCGTCAACGGAGGAGCACGGCATCGATATCAACCTTAGCGCTCTACATCGGCGAATCGGCTTCGGCAGTAAAGTTAATGAAGATATCGTTATCCCCCTTGGCTCCACCAAATCGCCTACAAACCCTTGATTCATAAGGTTTTTTTCTGTTATATACAGAGCTTTACACCATTCATAAGTACGGAGTGTAGGTAACAGTTGGGTATTACCAATCGATCCGTCATTATAGTCGAAGTAGCCGTGGTCACAGCTGTGGTCACAAAAAAGTTAATACCTATAATCTGATCACAGACGGTCACACGATTATGTGAAATCAAAAAAGGCTTTGTCCGTATGAATTCCATCATACGAGCAAAACCTTTATTGTGAAGCAGTTGAATTGCCGAATATTTTGTCTCCATGTCGCTTAGCTGTATCTTTATGAACAGTTGGAAGGACATGGTGGTAAGTGCCAAGAGTAATCTTCACATCCGAATGTCCGAGGATTTCTTGGACAACTCTTGGGTTGACTCCATCCATTAACATAAGCGTGGCTACGGTGTGCCTTAGATCGTGGAATCGAATCTTTGGAACTTCGGCCATCTTAATTATGTTGTAGAAAGTACATGACAGATTCCTTGGCGACACAGGCGTTCCCTTAGCTGTACATATGACGAGATCGTTATCTTGATATGCGATGCTTGCGGCTTCTTTCTCCCTTGCTACGAGTCGCTCCTGATTGAGTAGCGCATTCACCGTCCTGGTATCGATTGAGATTGTTCTGGAACTACTTTTGGTTTTGGTCTGTGTAAGCAGTTCCTTCCCATCGTGACTCAATGTTTGTCTTACATTCAACACTTCATTGTCGAAATCAATATCCTTCCACCGAAGACCGAGTATTTCACTTTGTCTCATCCCTGTTGCCAGAGCAAGATGGAATGCTAAGTAATAGCGGTCGTTACGAGCACATTCCAGAAACTTGCTTACTTCTTCGATAGACCAGACGCTCATCTCCAGGGATATAACTTTTGGTGTCTCAGCATCCCTTACAGGATTAGATGTAACGTACTTTCTTTTCATAGCTTCCTCAAAAGGGCTCTTGAGGATCTTGTGAATATCAAGCACCGTTCCGCTGCCTAATCCCTTTTCCTCAGATAACGTAACATAGAACTTCTCGACCTGGGCTGTCGTTATCTTGGCAATCTCATGAAACCCTAAATGGGGAACGGTATGCCTCTGAACATGCCCCGTGTACATTTCAAGAGTGACACGGCGCAGCTTAAGCGATTGCTTTGCAACCACTCTGTTAAGAAATCAGAATAGGTTAGCTTGGTCGGCCTAACGAAGATAAAGATGATGTTCGCCGCCTGACTTTATGGCGGGAAAAAGGCATGAATTCGCCATTCGGTGTGGCGGAGCCAAACCGAATAAACAGCCGACAATAGCCTAATCCCTTCTGTACAATGACGGTGGATTAGGCTATTGTCGATTAAAAAGGAAAATGCTCCCGAACCTTTGGCGAGGATCCCCGGGAGCATTCACTTCATCATGTCAAAAATACTTTATTTCGGCCTTTCTTGCAAGGCTTATTTACGCACATTCGGAAATCAATCTCCTGACGTCCAGCTCTGCTGTGAAAACTGCGGTCGGCTTCTCCATAAACACGGTCGTTATTGGCGAGGAATTGTGACGAAGCATGAGGTCATCCAGATCCCGATCTACCGTCGATATTGTCCTACCTGTAGAATAACAATCTCCCTCCTGCCGGAGTTCCTGATTCCATGGGCCCGGTATGCGACTTGGGTGCGAGAAGCGGCATTAAAGCGCAAGCACAAGGGATTCTCTTGGCGGCAGACGACAGAAAGCACAACAACTCCTGCCGTGCGTTATAGCCGCCGTACGTTGAAACGCTGGTGGGCAAGACATCTGCGCCGCGCAGCGGATGCAGCACTATGGGTTGCTGGGAAACTCGTAGCCCAGGGGGACGACACGGATATGCTCCACCTTTACCCCACCATGATGAACCCAACGACAATGGCTACGTTGGATTGGCTGGACAAACTGTTACCCCGATTCATCCCCGCTGGCGCATCCAGACGGGGCTATTGGACGTTTCTAAATGCGAGGTTACCTGTAGCATCACGCTTATAAATCCCTTCAGCATCCACCGCCAAGGAGCAAGGCAAACGAAAATCGCCTCCAAAATTGCTTTAAAAATCGCCTGGACGGCAAGTTGCCCTCCTGATCCCACAAAATATGCGCCCTCCCTGGCTTCTAGCGTCTATGCGATACTCTCATAGACCACAGGGAGAGGAGATTTAGCATGGATGAGCAAGCAAGGCAGCAAGAAGCCAACTTCCGTTATGGCTTAATTGCATCACTGGTTAGCCGCAAATTGGATCCCGGAGAACAGATGGCGTTGATGCGCGAAATTGTAAGCCATGAGTATGAAACGT
Source organism: Cohnella massiliensis (assembly GCF_900169535.1). Classification (NCBI taxonomy): domain Bacteria; kingdom Bacillati; phylum Bacillota; class Bacilli; order Caryophanales; family Paenibacillaceae; genus Cohnella; species Cohnella massiliensis. The sequence continues at coordinate 542,231 of NZ_LT821257.1, read as the reverse complement.
CGTCGGGACAGCGAAGGAGAATTAGTCTACGAACGCTTGAGCGATATTTAAAAGCGTATCGCGAAGGCGGATGGGAGGCGCTGTTGCCCTCCGTCCGAGCAGACAAACTCACGACCAGGGAAATCCCCGAGGATGTGCTTGCCAAAGCGATTGCCTTAAAGCAGGAGCAACCCGGCCGAAGCGTCAGGCAGATTATTGCGATTCTGGAACTGGCGGCATTCGTGGCCCCCGGCACCCTGAAAGAAAGCACGCTTAGCAAGCAGCTTCGCCGCCGCGGCGTCACGCGCAAAGCGTTACTGAATACGGGGTGGAGCCACTTTCGCCGGTTTGAAGCCACGCACCGAAATAGCATGTGGCAAGGCGATGTGCAGCATACCCTTTACCTTCCGCATCCGGACAAGCCCGGCAAGAAGGTCATGGCCTATCTGGTTATTTTCATTGACGATTACTCTCGCTTCGTTGTGCATGGCCAGTTCTATTTCGAGGAACGTGTGGCCCGGCTGGAGGATTGCCTGAAGAAGGCGATTTTAAAGAACGGAGTGCCGGAAATGATCTATGTCGATAACGGCGCCATCTATTCTTCACACCATTTTGAGCGGATTTGCGGGCGACTGGGGGCAGAGCTTAAGCATACTCGCCCCGGACGTCCTATGGGACGCGGGAAGCAAGAAAAGTTCTTCCGATTTGTCGACCAGAGCTTTGTGCCGGAGGCATACGACCTGATTGAACAAGGGAAGATCCAGACGCTTAACGATTTGAATCGATTCTTCTCGGCGTGGCTTGAGATTGCTTACCACCAGAAAGTCCACAACAGCTTTAAGCAGCGCCCAGTCGACCGATACCAAAAAGACGACCACCCGATTCGCATGTTGCCGCCGCATGAACTCATAGAAGTATTCTTGCTGGAGGAATCCCGCAAAGTGGACAAAACGGGATGCATCTCGCTGCTGGGCACGATATTCGAGGTCCAGACAGAGCTTGCCGGCTCGAAGATTCAGGTGCGATTCGATCCGCACGACCTGTCCGTCATCCAGGTGTGGAAGGACGGCCAGCGCTATGAAGACGCGAAGCCAATGAAGCTCCGCGATCCGAAAAACCGGCCGAAGCAGGATGAACCGAAGGCCGTCATGCAACCGCCGAAGACGGGCCTCAACTATGTGGAATTATTGGTGGAAGAACAGAAACGGCAGACCCGCGAAGCGCAAGGCGCTGCGCTTTCGCGAGCGATGAAAGAGGTGAATCGCTCATGATTCGTGGTTTCTTCGGGTGGGAGCGCGTTCCGTTCACCCGGGAGATTGAAACACGGCATCTGCACCGCTCCAAGCGATTCGAAGAATGTGTAGCACGGATGCAGTATATGGTGATGACTCGCTCGATTGGCTGCGTCACCGGTGAAATTGGCTGCGGCAAGTCGACAGCCGTTCGCTACTTGAAAGACCAACTGGATCCGAACAAGTACCGGTTTATCTATCTGTCGGATGCGAATCTGAAACCAAGGGACTTTTACCGTGAACTCCTCCACCACTTCGGCTTGCCGCCCAAGTTTCTGCGCAGCGAAGCCAAACGGCAATTCCAGCACCTCGTATGGGATTTGTACGAGAACCAGCAGAAGGTCGCCGTTATTGTCGTGGATGAAGCGCACCTGCTTTCAGGAGACATGCTGCAAGAAATACGCTTTTTGACGAATTTTCGTATGGACTCGATTTCGCCGCTTGCCCTGCTGCTCATTGGACAGCCGGAACTACAGGCCACGTTGCAACTGAGAATCTTCAAGCCGATTACACAGCGGATGAACGTGCGTTTTCATTTGGAAGGCTTGTCGCTCGAGGAGTGCCGCGATTACATCTCCCACCAATTGGAGGTTGCCGGAAGTACAGGGCCGGTGTTTACGACAGAAGCGATGGACGCCATATACGCGCATGCTCGGGGGATATGCCGAGAGATAAATAACGTCTGCACCGCTGCGCTTCTGGATGCAGTGCTGCGAAAAGACAAAATGATTGATACCGTCCATGTGACGAGGATCCTAGCTGAATTTAAGGAACAGTGAGGGATGACAAATATGAATGAGATACGATTTCATGGAGATACCGAGCGTTGGAACGTGTACGATGGAGAAGAGTTGCTTTGCTCGCTACGTTGTGGTGATGCCGTGATGATTCAAGTAGGAAAGCACTTCTTGCCATCCAACCTTGAGCTCGATACGGACTGGTACGTGAAGTTTGGAAATTCGAAGTTCTGGCTCCACCGACATGCCAAGTACCGCGTCCGACCGCTGTTCTAACTGCTCTTCGAGTCTGTAAAATACTTTGTGTAAACTCTCAAACCTACTAAAATGAAATCATGGAGAGGTTGGGGAGCACACATGGGATTATGGACGAAAGAGCAGCTGCGGAGTTTCATCAAGGAGAATAATCTGGTCACCGCACAGGATGCGCAGAATGCGCTAAAGGACCTGTTTGCCGAAACGCTGCAAGAAATGCTAGAGGCCGAAATGGATACGCACCTGGGCTATAGCAAGCATGACGTGCAGAACAAGCAGACGAAGAACAGTCGCAACGGTAAGAGCAAGAAAATCGTCACTAGCGAGTACGGCGACCAGGAGATTGCCGTGCCACGGGATCGCCTGGGCGAGTTCGAGCCGCTCGTGGTGAAGAAGCATCAGTCCAACGTGACGGGGATCGAGGATCAGATCGTCGCCCTGTACGCCAAAGGCGTCAGCACGCGGGAGATCCAGGACCATCTGCAGAATCTCTATGGTTTGGAGGTCTCGCCAACCTTTATTTCCAATGTCACGAATAAGATCATTCCGCTCATCAAAGAGTGGCAGAATCGGCCGTTGCAGGGCGTATACGCGGTCGTCTTCCTGGACGCCATCCACTTCAAGGTGAAGCAAGACGGGGCGATCGTGAACAAAGCCGCCTACCTGGTCATTGGGATCGACATGGACGGCAACAAGGACGTGCTGGGCATGTGGATCGGCTAGAACGAGTCCGCGAAGTTCTGGCTGAGCGTCTTGAACGATCTTAAGAATCGCGGCGTTCAGGACATCCTTATCACCTGTGTCGACAACCTCACGGGCTTCTCCCAGGCGATCTCTGCCTGTTATCCGAAGACGGAGATTCAGAAGTGCATCATCCACCAGATCCGCAACTCCACGCGCTACGTCTCCTACAAGGATCTGAAGAAGGTGACGGCCGATCTGAAGCCCATCTACAAGGCTGCTACGGAGGAAATGGCTCTGCTGGAACTCGACCGCTTTGAGGAGACGTGGGGCGCCAAGTATCCCCTTATTGTCCGCTCATGGCGCAGCAATTGGGACGAACTCGCCACCTTCTTCAAGTATCCGCCTGAGCTTCGTAAGCTCATCTACACGACGAACATGATTGAGAGCTATCATCGCCAATTGCGAAAAGTCACCAAAGGGAAAAGCATCTTCCCAAGCGACGAGGCGCTACTGAAAATGCTGTACTTAGGGCTTGCTGAACGAACAAAAAATCCTTATTCCACAAGGGATTTGAGCTACTTTTGTCGAATTTATCTGCAAGGAAAACATAGAAAATTGGCAAAAAACCTTGCAGATGGAGTGAGCGAACGTGTTCGTGCCGAATCGGGATATGGCAGATCTGTTGGAAAATTTCTACTTACCCTTTGGCGGGAAGCTTAATCCTGGGAATCGCTGGGTACAGCTTGCCGCACTCATCCCTTGGGATAAAGTGGAAGAGAAATACTTCCAATCCTTCTCATCGATCGGCATCGGTCAAAAAGCATATTCGGTTCGCATTGCACTCGGTGCCCTCATCATCAAGGAGCGCCTTGGTTTAAGTGATCGGGAGACCACGCTGCAGATCCAGGAAAATCCGTATTTGCAGTTTTTTCTCGGCTACAAGGAGTACGTGGACGCAGAGCCGTTTCATCATTCGCTCATGACGCATTTTCGGGAACGACTCAGCATCGAGATCCTTGCGGAGGTCAATGATTGGATTGCACAAGCGGCATTGAAAGCGGAACAAGAAGAAGCTGCAAAATCTAAATCCAAGAAACCATCGAGACGAGACAACGATGACGACGACATCGGCGGTTCTCAGTTGACCATGATGGAGTCAGAGAAAGTTCTCACCATTCCCGAGGAAGTTCATGCCCCGGCTAAGAATCACCGCAACGCGACAAAACGGTTCCATGTTTTGCCGCCCGCGTGCGAGCCGACAGCAAACGCCATGAATAAGGGAACCCTCATGCTGGACGCTACATGCGCACCTGCGGACATCAAATATCCAACGGATTTGGGGCTCTTGAATCATGCCCGAGAAATCCTCGAAGATATCATCGATGTGTTGCACCATCCCCATATCGGACAGATGGAAAAGCCGCGAACCTACCGCGAGCAAGCCCGGAAAGCGTTCCTGGGCGTCTCCAAACAACGCAAAGCGTCAGGCAAAGTGATTCGAAAAGCCGTTAAGAAGCAACTCGGCTATGTGGGCAGAGATTTGCGAATCATTGAAGAACTCATAAAGCACACGCCGCTTGCGGCACTGTGCAAAAGACAATATCGCTTGCTTCTCGTGATCTCGGAGCTATACCGGCAGCAGCGTGACATGATGGAGAACAAGACGCATACCGTACCGGATCGCATTGTGAGCATCGAACAGCCGCATGTTCGTCCGATCGTCCGCGGCAAAGCCGGCGCTAACGTGGAATTCGGCGCTAAAATCGCCGCCAGTCTGGTTGATGGCTACGCCTGGATCGAAACGGCTGGGTGGGACAGCTTCAACGAGGCGACCACGCTGCAGGATTCGGTGGAAGCGTACAAACAGCGGTTCGGATATTTCCCCGCCGTCATTCTGGCCGACAAGATCTACCGCAATCGCGATAACCTGAACTACTGCAAGGAACGCGGGATTCGTCTTAGCGGCCCGAAGCTTGGCAGGCCATCCAAAGAACAACGTGACGCCGATGATCGAAAGCAAGAGAAGCAAGACGCTGCACAGCGCAATGCGATCGAAGGAAAGTTCGGCGAAGGCAAACGCAAGTTGGGTTTGGGCCGAATTTGCTCCCGCGGTGCTCATACAAGTTTAACTGTCATCGCTATCCAGTTTCTGGTTATGAACCTGGAACGGCGACTGCGGGTTCTTTTTTTCTCTTTTTTCAGATTCATTGCGTTCCGTCCGATTTTTTGCATGAAAACCGCAAAGAAAATCACGGTCTAGGCTCATGCGTTGGGAGCAGCTTAAATTGATCTTGTTCAGCAAGCCCTACTTAGTCACGATGGACGTCACCCGCAAATGGACCGGTCGTGTTCAAAACTGGGGACAGATGCTCCTGCAGCTCTCCGTCTTCTTTCCGGACCGGATCGGCCAGCACTTACCTTGAGGAGGCTAATCTCCCCTTCGGAGAGATGCCTATAAAAGAGTTTACACAAAATTATTGACAGACCCTGCTCTTCGGAGCAGTTTTTTTACGCCGACAAACAAAGGCGAAATATAATTGTCTCCGAAACGGCGGTGAGGAAAGCAAAAAGCCACCGTCATTGGCGGTTCCGAATCTACCGTCAATTAAAGTGGCTGATGACAACATGGAAATCAAAGGAAACCAATTTTGCAATTTGTAATGCATCCTCGTTAACATATTTAGTTAACTCTGACTTGACATCAAGTTCATCTACGATTGCAACAACTTTGTTCGATTTTACATCGACCCAATGACCACGTAGACCCAAAATTTTCTTTGACTGCATTAGGTCACTAAGATTGAGATTATAATTTTCAAGCTCCTTTTTTGAATACTTTACCACTTCATAATCAACATCTTCTTGATTCTCGTTAATTCCCATCAATTTTCCCTTTTGATCTTCATTTAATATTTGCACAATATATTTACTTTTTTGATCATCATAATAAATTCCTTCAACATTAATTCCATTGGACGCGGCTTCATTAACAAGGGAATTTACTCGCTCAAATTGCTCTGCTTGGGCTTTAATTTTTTCTTGTTGTTGTTTCGGAATACTTTCAACACTAGTATACTGAGCATTTGATAAATTGTTGTGTTCATCAGAAGCACTTACTAACGACATATTTAGGATACATAAGATTAAGATTAAGATTGCACTTAAAGCTACCTTGTTTCTCTTCACTATTCTCGTCTCCTTGATCATAGTATTTTTAAAAAAACACATAAAATTCTTAATACGGAAGTAGAATCCTCCCTTCTCATCTTTATACATATTGTAACATTCTTTTACAAGAGGTGAATAGGACTTAACGATCGATTTTTTATAGAGTATTGACAATTATTATATATAAACTCAATTTCTCTCCCCTGTACAAGATCTCTTTCAAGATCCTGGATTGTATAGCTCATAGTCTGATCCCTACCTTTACCTTTACCTTTACCGCCTCGTTCAAGCGTCCGGCTTGCCGGGCTGCTCCCTGAAATAATCGACCACTTTCCGGATGAACGTGTTGGCCGCCTGGCCGAGAAACCGGTCCGACCGGTGCATCAGCTCCAGGCTGCGAATCGGAGGATCTTCGGCGATCCGGATGCAGCGAAGGCCCTTCCGGTTCATCGACCGGATGAGCGGATAAGGCTGGATGGTCGCGCCGATATTCGACTCCACCAGCCGGATCAGCGGCGTTACGGAGCTGGTCTCCATGATGGTTCGCAGGGCAAAGCCGTGCCGGAGGCAGCTTTCCTCCACCAGATCCCTCCCGATGTAGCCGATCGGGAACATGACCGTATCCACTTCCCGCAGCTCCTCGTAAGCGATCGTCCGGCGTTCCGCCAGCGGATGGTTCTCCGATACGACCAGCACGTATTCTTCGCGGCACAGCGGAATGCGCACCAGCCGGTTGTCGGGAAAGGTCATCAGGCCGATTCCGATATCGACCTCGTTTCCCAGCACCTTCTGAACGATCTCGACCGTCGAAATGATTTTCAGTTGAATGCGCGGAAATTCGGAATGAAAGTCGACCAGCAGATCGGGCATCCGGTAGTCCAGGTCGGAGGGAAGAACGCCGACGTTCAACAAGCCGCGCCGATGATCCCGGAGCTCGGCGATCGCATCCATCGTGTTATCCAGTTGGCGGACAAGCTGCCGGGCGTGCTCCCGGAGCAGGAGGCCGGCCTGGGTGAGAACGATCTTTTTTCCGACGCGGTCGAAAAGGGGGACCTGCAGCTCGTCTTCCATCGTCTTGATTTGCAGGCTCAAGGTCGGCTGGGAAATGCCGAGCTTTTCCGCGGCTTTCGTAAAATGAAGTTCCTCGCATACGGCCAAAAACGTTTTGAGCTGGCGAAGTTCCATTGTTTTGCGCCTCATATCATTGGTTTTTTCAATGATTATAATAGTAACCATTGTATTGATCAATGGACCGGGGGTGATTACACTTTAAGGACAAATCACACCGTTTGGTTGGAGGCGACTTGTTTTTGAAAACGTTCCTGTTCGTCATCGCTCTTTTTCTGGCATCGCTCAATTTGCGGCCCTCCATTTCTTCCGTGTCGCCTCTACTGGAAACGATCCGAAGCGATCTGGGCATGAGCGGCTTCGCGGCAAGCCTGCTGACGACGCTGCCCGTCCTCTGCATGGGGATCTTCGCTCCGAGCGCCGTAAGATGGAGCTCGCGCTGGGGGACGGAACGCTCGCTCGCCGCCGCCGTCGCTCTGATCGGAGCGGCGACGCTGCTTCGGTACGCCGCTTATTCCCCGGCTTTGCTGTTTGCGACCGCGCTCCTGGCCGGAGTCGGCATCGCGGTTTCCGGACCGCTGCTGTCCGGCTTCATCAAAAAGCATTTCGCGAAAAGGGAATCCTTCTTCATCGGGATTTACTCGATGACGCTGATGATCGGCGCGGCCTTGAGCTCCGGCCTGTCCGTGCCGCTCCAAGGGGCGTTCGGCGGATCGTGGCGGGCGTCTCTGGCTTTTTGGGGATGGCTCGCGGGTGCGACTCTGGCGCTCTTGCTGCGGATCGCCCGGCAATCGGGGAAGCCGATTCCCTCGAAAGCCGGCGCGACGGCAGGGCGGCGGCTTCCGCTGCGGGATTCCCGCGCCTGGCTGCTGACCCTCTTTTTCGGCCTCGTTTCCTTCGTTTACTATTCCATTTTGGCGCGGCTCGGACCCGTTGCCGAAGCTTTGGGGCATGGGCGGACGGTCGGCGGCGCCGTGCTGACGCTATTCTCGCTCGTCTCAATGCCGGTCGGACTAGCGGTGCCGGTACTGATGAGTCGTTCCGGCAACCGTCTGCATGTCGGGCTTGTGCTCGTCGCGTTCGATGGACGGCCGCGATCCTGCTCGGCCTTGAAGCCGGCGGTTTGCTCCCGCTCGTCTTGACGCTGCCGGTCATGAAAGCGCGAAGTCCGGAGGAGACATGCGCCTGGTTCGCCATGACCCAATCTGGCGGTTATTTAATCGGCGCTTTCGGCCCCCTTCTTGTCGGGCTGTCCCACGATCATTCCGGTGGCTACGCGCTGTCGTTTTGCGGGTTGGCCGTGCTGGCGTTCGGGATGATTCCGATTTTGGTTCGGACTGTCAAAGGATGAAGCCTCTGGCCCGCTTTTAGCGGGTCGGCGGCTGCCTTCACCGTGCTAAAGCGCGTTTGGGATGCTTGCAATGTTCCGGCTTCGAGGCGCGGGCGATTTCGCTTTTCGCGAAGCCTGGGCAAACCATTCTGTTTTCGGATCGGCGTCATAGAATAGAATGCAAGGGGGCGGATGACATGGGATTTCAAACGGTCCTGGCAGTTCTGCTTGCGCTTTCGTGTTCGGCCGGTTTCATCCTGTTTCGCAAAAACGCGGTTCCGATCGTCCGCCGCCCCTTTTCCGCCGCCGGGAAGCTGTCCGTCATCATTCCCGCGAGAAACGAAGAGAAAAGCCTTCCTTTTCTTCTGGAATCGCTTCGCCGTCAAAGCCTGCCGCCGCACGAGATCATCGTCGTGGACGACGCTTCGGAAGACCGGACGAAGGAAATCGCCGAAAGCTGCGGGGTCGAAACGATCGAAAATCCGCCGCTTCCCCCCGGCTGGACGGGCAAAAACTGGGCGGTCTGGAACGGTTACGCCCGGTCTTCCGGCGATTTGATCGCTTTTCTGGACGCCGACGTCAGATTGGCCCCGCACGCGCTGGAGTCGCTGCTTGCGGCAAGAGAGCGTACGGGCGGCGTCATCTCCGTCGTGCCGTTTCATCATACGGAGAAATTGTACGAACGGCTGGCGCTTATCCCCAACATTTTGGGCATCTTCGCGTTTACGTCCCCTTTTGAAAAAAACAACCCGCAGAAAGGCCTGTACGGCTCCTGCATCTTCGCGAAGAGAGCGGACTACGACCGGGCCAAAGGGCATGAGGGAGTCAAGTCCGAGCTGCTCGACGATCTGAGTCTGGGCGCAAACTTCGCGAAAGCCGGCATTCCGGTCACGAACTTTATCGGTCGCGGGCTGGTGTCCTTCCGCATGTACCCCGGCGGCATCCGCAGCGAAGTGGAAGGCTTCGGCAAAGGCGCGGCGCTGAGCGCCGGCAAGTTGAGCCTGAAAACGGTGCTCCTGACGGCTTTCTGGCTTGCCGGGCTCCTGGCCGCGGAAGCGGCGCCGTTTTTCCTGCATACGCCGGCAGGGCTTCCCCTGGCTGCGGGTTACCTTCTTTTTACGCTGCAAATGATTTATTTCGTTAACTATACGGGCCGTTTCGGAAAATGGATGCCGCTCCTGCATCCGCTGAGCACGGCCTTTTTCCTGTTCGTCATGCTTTATTCGCTGTATCGGGTGCTGTTCGTAGGACGCGTGGCCTGGAAGGGAAGAGATATCGACCTGGGAGGCTGACGTGAACGATGATACTCGTATGGACGGCGGTTTCGTTTTTGACCGGCTCCCTCATGTTCTCCTACTGGCTGGGCCTGATCGCCCGCCGCAATTTGAGAACGGTCGGCGACGGGAATCCCGGGGGACTGAATTTGTGGAAAGCGGCCGGGTTTGCGTACGGTTTGTCCGGGATCGCGCTCGATTTTTTAAAAGGGTACGTGCCGGTCCTCGCGCTGGCGGGTTCCGGCTCCATTTCCGGTTACGGCATCGTTCCGGTCGCTCTCGCTCCCGTTGCGGGCCATGCCTTTTCCCCGTTTATGAAGGGAAGGGGAGGCAAGGCGATCGCGGTCACGTTCGGCGTCTGGAGCGGATTGACCGGATTCGGCGCGTCCTTGGCCTATGCCGTCATTCTCGCGATTTTGCTGGCGGCCGGGCGCTTGCGGCGGAAAGGCAGGCCGTCGTCCTCCGCGGCCGACGGCTTTCAGGTGGTGATCGGCATGCTGCTTCTTGGCGTCTATTTGCTGGCGGGCGGGTATTCGCGGGAGATTCTGGCGTTTTGGCTGGGCAACTTTTTGCTGCTCTTTTATACGCATCGGCGGGAGCTGCGGCAAATCGCGAAGCGGGAGAAGTCGCCTTGACTCCGGATTCCGGCAGGCATAGTATGGAGGCAAAGGTTCTGTGCGGGAGCGATCGAAATGAATCCGGAAAACGGAAATAAGCCCTACCTGACAAGAGAGCGCATCCTGGAGCTGTTTGCGGAAGTCGATAAGGAATTGGGAGGCCAGCCTAAAATCGAAGTGTTCGTGGTGGGATATTCCGCTCTGGTGCTGGCCAGAAAAGGCAGCCGGGGCTCGAACGACGTCGACATTATTCCTTCCAGGTTTTCCCGGGCGTTTTCCCGTTACGGTTTTGAAGTATTCGACGAGCATTACTTTTACCTGCCTTCCGATTACAAGACCAGAGCGCGAAAAGTGGAACGCGAATATGACAATCTGGCAGTCCGTTACGCCGATCCGCACGATATTTGGTTTACGAAGCTGGCGGCGTTCAGGAACAAGGACAGGTTCGATATGATTCGGATGATTCGGGAACGAGTCGTTGACGTTTCGGTACTCGATCGGCTGTTCGATTCATGGAACCGACATTGGTTCGACGGCAGCGCCGAGCTGGAGGCCAATTTCGCGGAGGTGAAGCATGAGGCTGCCTGTCAAGATCGTTCCGGAGACGGAGTATAAGCAGGCGTTCCGAAAATACGTTTTCGGGCTTGCGGAAAAGTGGCTTGACGAGAAACTGGAAGCGGAGAAGCCGGACGCCGTTCTGACGCGAATCCGGAAGGCTTCTCATCGAAATCATCGGCTGACATATTTGCCGTACTTGCTTCCGTTCGCCGACGTTCGGTATGAGGGGGCCGTTCCGAAGGAAACGGTTGCCGCCATGCGCGCCGCGCTGTTCGGCATGAGGATGAACGGTCTGCCGTATAACGACTTCATGCTCGACCGCTTCTGCGACATCTTGTTGGAAGGGGCGGATCCCGCGGATTTCCCCGGAACTCCGCTTCCGGAGGACTATAAGGACTTGCAAAAGCTGATTTGGACGTTCGTCCAGTCCTTCCGGCGGGATGTGAATTTGCGATACCCGGGCGAGGATGAGGCGATTTAGGGTCAGAATGCAGGAGCGTTAGGGAGGAATTTTCATCTCGGGTTGAACTTGAAAAGTTTTTCGCAAATCGCCAAGCCGCCTTTTGGGCGGTTTTTTTCTTTTGTCCGAAATTTTCGACTCTAATCCGCCATCGATTGTTTGCCGCCGACAGCGGCGGCGAAAGGGGAAATGGCGGCACCGAGATCGGCAAGACGAACTCTCGAAAGCTGATTCTAATTCGGCCTCCTGCGGGTAAATAGGTCGTATCAGCCTTTTTTAGGAGAGTGATTGCGTTGAAACTCGTCTTGTTGTCCGGAGGATCGGGCAAACGTCTGTGGCCGCTGTCGAACGATTCCAGATCGAAACAATTCTTGAAAGTTCTAGAGGGGCCGAACGGCGAAGCCGAATCGATGGTGCAGCGGGTATGGCGGCAGCTGTCGAAAGCCGGTTTCGGGCAGTCCGCCTGCGTGGCCACGAACCGCGCGCAATCGGAAATGATCATGAGCCAGCTTGGACCGGACGTGCCGCTGATCGTCGAACCGGAGCGGCGGGACACGTTCCCGGCGATCGCGCTGGCGGCTTCCTACCTGTACTCCGTCGATAACGATTCGCCCGATACGATCGTGACGGTGCTTCCGGTCGACCCGTACGTGGAGGATGGCTTTTTCGAGCGAATCCGGCAGCTCGAGCGGGCGCTGCGGGATACGGGAGCGAACCTGGCGCTGATGGGCGTCGTGCCGACCGTGCCGTCCGAGAAGTACGGGTATATCGTGCCGTCGGACGAGGACAGCGGAGCCGAAGGCGTCCTGCGAGTCGGCAGCTTCCGCGAAAAGCCGGACCGCGCGGCGGCCGAGCGGCTGATCGCGAGCGGAGCGCTCTGGAATTGCGGCGTGTTCGCGTTCCGCCTCGAGTATATGCTGCGCAAGCTGACGGAGCTCGGACTGCCGATCCGCTTCGAAAAGCTGTCGGAAAGCTACGGCGAGCTGCCGAAGACGAGCTTCGACTACGCGGTGGCGGAAAAAGAGGAGCGCATCGTCGTGCTGCCGTACGAGGGAGAATGGAAAGATCTCGGTACGTGGAACACGCTCACGGAAGAGATGAGCGGCAATCAGATCGGCACAGGCATCGTCACGGCCGATTCCGAAAACACGCATCTAATCAACGAGCTGGGCATTCCGGTTGCGGTTATCGGCATCCGCGGCGCGGTCGTTGCGGCAAGTCCCGACGGCATTCTGGTGACGTCCAAGGAGGAAAGCCCGCGCATCAAGGATGTGATCGACGACGTGCGGCAGCGGCCGATGTACGAGGAGCGGCGATGGGGGCGTTACCGCGTCGTGGATTACGTGAAATATCCGGAAGGGTACGAGGTGCTGACGAAGCGCATTCTGATTCGGGCCGGCCGGTGGATCAGCTACCAGTTGCACTACAAACGGAGCGAAATCTGGACGATCGTCAGCGGCGTGGCGGATATCGTCATCAACGACAAGCCGTATCAAGTAAAGCCGGGGGACGTCGTGCGCATTCCCGAAGGAACGAAGCACAGCATCAAGGGGATAACCGACGTGGAACTTATCGAGGTGCAAACGGGCAGCGAGCTGATCGAGGAGGATATCGTCCGGATTTGCGCCGACTGGAACGATATCCCCATCCATCAGTTTATTTGACGGGCGAGACCGGTTGTAGGCGCGCGGTCGCCGGTTCATGGGAAGCGGCGAGAACGTCTTCATTTTAGTGCATTCAAGGACGCCGGAAGGCGTCCTTTCGTCGTCCTGAAAAATGATTAAATGCCTCGCCACCATATATTTCTCGAAATCGACTCGGCCTCCGCGGATCCAGTTGGGTCGTGATTACTCATCTCAACCCGCCAGACGCACATAGCCGCTCGCAGTTGAGTAAAAATAACCCATCTTACCGCCTCCGCACGCAGCTAACGATCCATTTGAGTCGTGGCTACTCATCTCAACCCGCCAAACGCACATAGCCGCTCGCAGTTGAGTAAAAATGCCCCATCTGGCCGCCTCCGCACGCACGCTGACCTTTTTTCGGTACCTGCTCAGGGAACGTGAGAACGGCGCGAGAGATGCTGCGTTCCGATCCCCGAAGTATGGCCGTCAGCCTTCCTTCCGACACGATCCTCTAGTATTTCCCATAAAATTAGGCGTATATTGACAACGATTGTCGCTTCATAATTATGAAAATATTCACTCTTTTTATTTTTATTAACTCCATATAAAATGGGCTACAAAAGGAAAACGGAGCCGTTTCGCCGCGCCGTTTCGGCTCCGTTCGGGCGGCGGCCCGGCGACAGCCCGGGCGCGACGGCCGCCGGAAGGAGGAGGCCATGAGGAAGCCCGCGGCATTGTTGAAATCGGTATCCTTGTTCGGAGCGGCCGCCGTGCTCGGCTGCGGCTGCAGCCTTTTCTCCGCCCCTTCCGTTTCGCACTCGGATGCCAGCGCCCCGTTGCCCGACGTTTCGATCGTCATCAACGGACTGGACATGCCTTATCCGGAAGGGATGGACGAGAACGACAATCCGTATCTCGATTATATCGAAAGCCATACCGGCCTCGACGTGGACGTGCTGCTGCCGCCGCTCGACGTTTACGAAGACAAGCTGAACGCGATCATGGCTTCGGGCGTGCTGCCCGACCTGATCAACGTGAGCAACGGGGTATGGGTGGACAATTATGTCCGGCAAGGCGCGCTTCTCCCCCTCGACGACCTGCTGGAGAGCTATGGGCGGAACTTGCTGGAAAACATCCCCGAGGCGCTTTGGGATCAAGTCCGCTACGAGGGGGAAATTTACGCGATTCCGAGCGAGTACGAGGTCAAGGGGATGGAGCTGATGTACGTCCGCAAGGACTGGCTCGACAGGCTCGGACTTGCGCCCCCGACGACGCTGGACGAATATGCCGAAGTCATTCGCGCCTTTGCGGAAGACGACCCGGACGGCAACGGCATCGACGATACATACGGCCTTATTTTGACGGAAGAGCTTGGCCGCTCGAGCCCATTCTTCGGCGCGTTCGGCACCCAGCCGGACCAGTGGCTCGAGCGGGACGGACAGCTTGTCTACGGCGGCATCGTGCCGGAGACGAAGGAAGCGCTGGCTTTTCTGGCGCGCCTGTACGCCGAAGGCTGGCTGGAGCCGATGTTTCCGCTCAACCAGACGGCGAATCTCGCCGAGCAGGTCGAGGCGGGCAAAATCGGCCTGTACTCGGCCGCCTGGTACGATACGCGCGGCATTATCCGTAACAGCAAGGCGCACAATCCCGCGGCGGAATGGATTGCGCTGGAATACCCTGTCGGTCCCCGTGGCGATTCCGGCGTGTACGCAACGAAGCCGGTCCGGTCCTACAACGTCATTCCGGCGGGGAGCGACCATCCCGAGGCGGCGGTGCAGTTTCTCGATTTTACGGCGGGGGAAGGGTACGAAACGCTGAAGCTCGGCTTCGAAAACGATGTCTGGCGCATGGAAAACGGCCGGATGAAGACCGATTTCAAGGAGCACAACAAGCACCAGTACAGAGGCATCTATCAGGCGCTGACGGATTACTATAATCCGGAATTGAACGAACAGCGCTTCGACTCGCTCGGCGAGTTCCATCTGACGGAAAATTTGCGCATCATCGAACGAAATATCGTTCCGGATGCGTTCGTCGGCTTGGCGACGCCGTCGATGAGCCGATACATGCGCGAGCTGAAGGAGCTGCAGACGAGCGTGTTCGACCGGATCGTCCTCGGACTCGAGCCGCTTGACGCCTTCGACGAGTTCGTCGCGGATTGGCATGCCGCCGGGGGAGCCGAAACGACCCGCGAAGTCAACGAATGGTACCGCGCGCAGAAGAGGGGAACGGGGCGATAGGGCATGCGAATCGGGATCGGCGGAATCCGGGAGGCGTTTTCCCGCAACATCCAGTTCAGGTTGACCTTTTACTTTCTGATCATTCTGCTGCCGCTGATGACGATCAGCATTTACGCCGTCGAGCAGTCCAAGCGGAATTTGTACGAGCAGACGATCGAGCGCGCCGAGCTTGCGCTTTCGTCCACGATGGACTATATGAATCTGACGCTGCAAAACGCGGAACAGCTGTCGACGATCATCGCGACCGATCCGACGCTGCTCGGGCTGCTCGAAGGCATCGAGCCGGAGCTTTCGGCGCAGTCGATCATGGATTTTTCGGAAATTTTGAAGCAGTTGTCGAATTTGAAGTCGAGCAACCCGTTCGCGCAGAAAATATCCGTCTACCACGCCGCGTCCAATACGCTCGTCTCGACCAGCTACGGCGCGAGGAAGCTGACGAACGGGGAGCAGCAGTGGATTTCCGCGACGGTGGATCGGATCGGCACCGGCATTTTGTACAAAACCGGGACCGACGTCGTCCTGGATTTGGCGACGAACAGCCCGGAGCTGCTGTCCGACAGCCTGTCGCTCGTCCGCTCCATGGATTTGTACAATTTGCGAAGGCAGCCGAACGCGCTCATCATCTCGCTGGACAAGAGCAAGCTGCGGAGCATGATCCGGTCGCTGCTTCCTTCGCCCAACGCTTACGTTTCCTTGTACGGGCAGGACGGTTCGATGATCGTCGGGGAAGGGCGGGCCGACACGGAAGCGGCGTTCCGGACGGCCCCCTCCTCCATGCTCTCCGCCGCGATCCAGTCGGAGTACTCCGGCTGGCGGATGACGCTGCTCCAGCCGAAAAACGAAGTGTTCAGCCGGACGAACCAGCTTCAGGGCTACATTTATCTGATCGTCGGGCTCAGCGTTTTGCTCGCGGTCGTCATTTCCTGGACGGTGTACCGGGGCATCGCCGCGCCGGTCAAGCGCCTGGCCCGCGGCATGAAGCGAATGAGCGCCGGCGTGCTCGACGTAACGGTCGACCACAAGCGCAAGGACGAGCTCGGCTTTCTGATGAACGCCTTCAACCAGATGGCGCTTTACCAGAAGCACCTGATCGAGGATCATTACGAGCAGCAGCTGCGCATCGCGCGGACGGAGCTGAAATTTTTGCAGTCCCAGATCAATCCGCATTTTTTGTACAATACGCTCGATTCCATCTACTGGACCTCCAAAAACTACGAGGCCGGCGAAATCGAGGAGATGGTGCTCAATCTCTCGAAATTTTTCCGGCTGAGCCTTAACAAGGGCAAGGACGTCATCCCGGTCCGGGAAAGCATCGAGCATCTTCACTATTACGTCCGCATTCAGCAGCTGAAGTTTTTGGACAGCTTTTCCGTGCGGTACGAAATCGAGCCCGAGGCGGAATCCGTGCCGATTTTGAAGCTGCTGCTGCAGCCGCTTGTCGAAAACGCGATTTTGCACGGGATGGAAGGTCGCGAGGACGGGGGAGAGCTGGTCGTCTCCGGCCGGATCGACGGGCCAGATCTCGTGCTGGAGGTGCGGGACAACGGGAAGGGAATGCCTTACGAGCGCCTCGCTCTGCTGCATGCCGAGCTGGACGGGCTGAAGCAGCGCGATTTCCGGCTGCTGTCCCTCGCCGAGGAGGAACGCGCGGATTTCTTCGGGCTGCGCAACATTATGACCCGGATGCTGCTCTATTACGGCCCGGAAGCCGATTTGAAAATCGACAGCGCGGAAAACGGCGGGACGGCGGCGGCGATCCGGATTCCGCTCGCGCGGTGCCGGTATGAGCAAAACCCGGACGAAACGGAAGAGGACGGAAAAAAAGCGGGTTAACGCCGACAACGAGGAGTGACATCGGATGAACTTGATGATCGTGGAGGACGAGGCGCGGCTGCGGCAGTCGCTCGCGGGCTCCATTCCGTGGGAGGAAAACGGGATCGAGGTGGTGGCGCTGGCGGCGAACGGCGCGGAAGCGCTTCGGCTGTTCGACCTGAAAAAGCCGGACATCGTGCTGCTCGACGTGCAGATGCCGGAGATGGACGGGCTGACGCTCGTCCGCGCGCTGAGGGAAAAGGACGCCCTCATGAAGGCGGTCATCCTGAGCGGGCACGACAACTTCGCGTACGCGCAGCAGGCGATGGAGGCGGGCGTGTCCAGCTATTTGCTGAAGCCGGCCGGGGAGCGCGACATTCTCGAAGCTGTCGCGGGGGCGGCCGCCCAGCTTCGGCAGGAGCTCGACCGGCGATACGGCGAGGAGCTGCTGCGCCGCAAATGGGACGACCACCTGCCGCAGCTTCGGGACGCCTTCTGCAACCGGCTGTTCCGGGGCGAATTCGCGCCCGGCGAAGCGGAGCGGCTGGCGTCCGAATACGGCCTGGAGCAGGGAGAAGGCAGCCGGTATGCGGTGGCCGTGCTCGATGCCGAGCCGGAGACGGGCGGGAGAACGGGAGCGATGGCGGAAGAAGCCGCCCCCGGCATGACGTCCGGCGAAAGGCTCGGCGAAGCTTCCGGCGGGATTCCCGCGGACCGCGCCAAGGCTCGTTTTTCCGTCTATTTGCTGGCGCAATCGCTGCTCGGCTGCGACGGCTGCTGGATCAGCATGGACGGCCAGGGCTATGTCGCTCTTATTTTCGCGCTGCCGCCCGGGGAAGAGGCGGGGGCGGCCGACGTGATGCGGGCCGGCGCCGCGCTGGACAAGCTGATGATCCGGGCGCGCGAGGGGCTCGGCATCGTCTGCACGGCCGGCATCAGCGGCGCGGCCGAAGGCCTGCACGAGCTGCGCCGGCTATACCGCCAGGCGTGCCGGGCGCTGCAGGACCGCATCGTGTACGGTACGGGCATCGCCATCCCGTACCGCGAAGCGGAGGAGACGGCCGCGGCCGCCTCCTCCGCTCCGGCGGCCGGGGCCGAGCTGGAGAACGCGCTCGAAGCCGCGCTCGAAACCGGGGATGCGGAAGCGGCGCGGCGCGCTTTTTACGCGATCTGGAACGTCAGCCTGTCGGAGGCCGGGACGGTCGACGAGCTGTACGACGGCATTTTGGCCGTGAGCAGCCTGCTGCTGCGTTTTATCCAAAGGCAGGGAATGAGCGCGCGCGAGACGCTGCGGGAGCACTACCCGTATTTCCAAAACGCGAAGCTTCTGACGACGAAGGAGCAGATCCGGGACTGGCTGGACGGCAGCGCGGCGGCGATCGCGGAATCCCAACACCGCCGGCGCAAGGAGAGGCGGCACCATTTCGTCACGGAGCTTCTTGCGATCGCGCGCGAGGAGATCGACCGGGACGTGACGCTCCATATGGCGGCGGAGAGGCTGTTCGTCAACCCGTCGTATTTGAGCCGGCTGTTCAAGCAGGAGATGGGACAAACCTTCTCCGCTTACGTGCTCGAGCTGAAAATGGAGAAGGCCAAGCAGGCGCTCGGAGAGGGAGCCAAAGTGTACGACGCCGCCCGGATGGTCGGCTATCGCGATGTCAGCTATTTTACGAAAGTGTTCCGGAAATTTTGGGGAGTGACCCCCGGAGAGCTGAGGCAATGACATCAAACTACCAAAAACGGTCATGATCCTCTCCTACTAACGCCGCCCGTTTCCCCCTAAACTTGAAGCTGTAAACCAACCAGCCCAAAGGATAAGGGGGATATGCGATGGCTTCCCGCGAACCGAACCTTCTACGATCCCCTCGAAAGAGGACGTCCGCCTGGACGAGCATTCGCAGCGAGTGGGATCTGTATCTTCTTCTAGTGCCCGGCATCTGCTTCCTCCTGCTGTTCAAGTACACCCCCATGTACGGCATTTCGATCGCGTTCCAGGACTTCAACATTTTCGACGGCATGGCCGCCAGCCCCTGGGTCGGATTCGAGCATTTCGAGCGGCTGTTCACGTCGAGCGACTTTTCGCTCGTGCTGCGGAACACGGTGATCATCAGCCTGCTCAAGCTGGTCATTCTGTTTCCCCTTCCGATTATCGTCGCGATTTTGCTCAACGAACTGAAAAACATGGCGTTCAAGCGGTCGATCCAGACGGTCATCTATCTGCCTCACTTCCTCTCCTGGATTATCGTCAGCGGCCTGTTCATCGACCTGCTGTCGGTCCACGGCGGCATCGTCAACAAATGGCTCGAACAGCTCGGATTCGCGCCGATCGCCTTTTTTATGAACAACGATTATTTTCGCAGCGTCCTCGTCGCGACGGCGGGCTGGAAGGAAACGGGCTGGAGCACGATCGTATATTTGGCGGCGTTCTCGACGATCGATCCCGGACTTTACGAGGCGGCCCGCATGGACGGCGCCAGCCGCTTCCGTCAAATTTGGCACATTACGCTGCCCGGCATCGCGCCGATCATCGTGCTCATGTTCATCCTGCGCCTCGGAAGCCTGTTCGAAGCCGGGACCGAGCAAATTTTGGCGATGTACAACCCGACCGTATACAAAGTATCCGATGTCATCGGAACCTACGTCTACCGGGTCGGCATGGGCCGGCAGGAGTACAGCTTTACGACGGCGGTCGGCTTGTTCGAATCCGTCATCGGCTTCATTCTCGTCATCTCCGGCAACTACCTGAGCCGCAAATATTTGAAGCGCGGCATCTGGTGACGGCCGACATCGATGAAGGAGGTACGAACCTATGCGACTTTCGTGGCCGGAACGATTGTTCAACGTTTTTAACTATTCGTTTTTCACGCTGATGGGCCTTACGACGCTGCTGCCTTTCGTCAATTTGCTCGCGAAATCGCTCAGCAGCGAAAACGCCGTCGTCTCGGGCAGGGTAAGCCTGCTGCCGATCGACCTCCAATTCGGCACCTATCGGTTCGTCCTGCAGGACGATGCGTTTCTGAACGCTCTCCGCGTGTCCGTGACGCTGACGCTGATCGGCACCGCGCTAAGCCTGTTCGTCACGACGATTACGGCTTACCCGCTGTCCAAGCCCCGGCTTCGCGGGCGCAAGTGGCTGCTCCTGCTGTTTATTTTCACGATGCTGTTCAGCGGCGGCCTGATTCCGACCTATTTGCTCATGCACAATTTGAACCTCGTGAACACGCTGCCGGTGCTGTTCCTTCCGGCCATGGTCAACGTGTACAACATGCTGATCATCAAAAACTATTTCGAAGGGCTGCCGGACAGTCTCGAGGAATCCGCCAAAATCGACGGCGCGAGCAATTTGCGCATTCTGTTCCTCATCTACTTGCCTTTGTCGCTGCCGGTGCTGGCCACGATCGCGCTTTTCTTCGCGGTGTACTACTGGAACGACTACTTCAACGCGATGATTTACATTACCAATCCGAGCCTCAAGCCGATGCAGCTGTTCCTGAAAGAGCTGCTCGCCGCCTCGAGCGATTTTATCCGAAATGCGGCCATCAACGCGGATGCGGAAATGAATACCGCTCCCCAGTCCATCCAGGCGGCGTCGATTCTGGTCGCGACCGTCCCCATTCTGATCGTTTATCCGTTTCTGCAAAAATATTTTGTCAAAGGCGTGCTGGTCGGCTCGGTCAAAGAGTAGGCCGGATGCGTGCCGGCGCAAGCCGCTTTTGGGAAGCGGGAGATATCCGTTGACGGGGGTGATGGCCAAAAAGGAAAGAGAGCGAACAGGCCAAGCGGCCTTTCGGTATGCCGGTCGATCCGCATGAACATTTACTATGGGAGGGTTTGCGCATGATCAGAAAAATGGCTAAGCTCGTCTTCGTCCCGGTACTGGCCGTGGCGGTCGCCGCCTGCGGGGGCAACGAACCGGAAGGGCAGGGGGCGGGAAGCTCTTCGCCGTCCGCGTCCGGGGGGGCGTCTTCCCCTTCGTCCAAGCCGGAGCTGCGGGTACTCATGCAGTACAGCGCGTTCGATCCGAACCAGGAGTACACGGCAAAAGTCATTACGGAAAAGACGGGCTATCCCGTCAACTACGAAATGCTTCCTGCGGAAAATGCGGACGAAGCGCTCAATCTGCTCGTGCTGAACGAGGAGCCCTACGACGTGATGAAGCTGAACGCGGCGCAATTTTACAACCTGGCCAGCTCCGGCGCGCTGGAGCCGCTCGACGATCTGGTGCAGCAGCTCGGTCCGAACATTCGGCAGGCGATCGCCCCAGCGTCCTGGGAGAGCGCCAAAATCGACGGGAAAATCTACGGCATCCCGGAGACGGGCGCGGGCATCGCGATCAGCGAAGAGCTGGTCGTGCGGCAGGATTGGCTGGATGAGCTCGGACTGTCCATGCCGACGAATACCGACGAGCTGTACGAGGTGCTCAAGGCGTTCAAGGAAAAGAAAAACGTCATTCCGCTTACGGGAAGCAAGGACGCGATCAGCTCGCTGCTCGGCGATATCGCGGCGACGTTCGGCGTGACGACCGACTGGACGGACGTGAACGGCACGCTCGTGCACCAGGTGGAAACCCAGGGGATGCGGGATTTCCTGACCTACATGAACAAGCTGTATTCGGAAGGCCTGCTCGATATCGAGCTGCCGCTCAACACGAACGCGAAGGCGATCGAGAAGTTTTCCGGCGGCCAGGCGGCCATGTTCAAGATCGCCTGGTACAACTCGCCCGCCACGATCAACGCGCTGACCGAGAACTTCCCGGACGCACGGGTGTCGCTCGTGCCGTTTTTGAAGGACAAGGAAGGAAAGGCGACCGTTTACGCGCAGAGCGGAACGACCTGGTACGCCGTCGTGCCGAAATTCGCCAAAAACAAGGAAGACGCCATCAAGTTCCTGGATGCCAAGCTGCAAAAAGACGTTTTCATCGAGCTCGCGATCGGAAAAGAGGGCGTTCATCATGAAGTCAAGGACGGAGCCTACTACCCGATTTTGCCCGCGTTCAACGACGACCTGAACAACGCCAGCGCCTTCATGACCGGCGTGGACGAGACGAACTACCCGGCTTACTGGCAGGCGCGCGTCCGCAAGGACCCGATTCTGCAATCGTATTTCGAGAAAATCCAGGCGAACGCCGAAGGGCTGATCGTCACCGACCCGCTCGCCCTCGCGCCGCCGATTCCGGAAGTCGCCAAAAACAAGCTCAACCTGATGCAGCTCCAGCTCGACTACATGATCAACTTCATCGCCGGCACGGAGCCGATGTCCAATTACGACGCTTTCCTGGAAAGATGGCGAGAGCAGGGCGGCGCCGAAATGACCGAGGGCGCCAACAACTGGTACAAGAGCTCGAAGTCGCCGTAAGTTAAGCGCTCGAAGTTGCCGCGATTCGATGTCGAAGTATTATGACTTGAAGTGCGGCAACTCAAATTCAGTGTCGAAAGCGATCAAAGCCGCGGTAACCCGTAGTTGCAGTATCGCAAATGTTGGAAGTCTCGCAACTCAAATCAGTATCGCAAGCGTTCAAAGTCGCGGTAAACCGTAGTTGCAGTATCGCAGATGTTGGAAGTCTCGCAACTCAAATCAGTATCGCAAGCGTTCAAAGTCGCGGTAAACCGCTCACGCTTCTTCGCTTCGGAAGCTGCAAAACACGGCGGGCATGGCGCGTAATAGAATCGCCCTCCGTCCGGGATTCCGAATTCCGGCGGGGGGCGATTTCTTTTGGGACGAAGTTTACATATTACGGAGGTTGGCGAATATGTAGCGCACGGGGTGCGCTACATGATGGGGACGCGGCGGGTTTGGCAGCCATGAAGCGCACGGGATGCGCTACATGATGGGGACGCGGTGGGTTAGACGGCCATGTAGCGCACGGGGTGCGCTACATGATGGGGACGCGGCGGGTTTGACGGCCATGTAGCGCACAGGGTGCGCTACATGATGGGGACGCGGCGGGTTAGACGGCCATGTAGCGCACGGGGTGCGCCACATGACGGGGATACGGTGAGTTTTGCGGCCATGAAGCGCACGGAGTACGCCACATGACGGGGATACGGCGAGTTTGACGGCTATGTAGCGCACGGGGTGCGTCACATGGCGTGGATACGGCGAGTTTGACGGCCATGTAGCGCACGGGGTGCGCCACATGACAGGGATGCGGTGAGTTTGGCGGTTGAGCAGGATCATCGGCAAGCCTACGTTGGATTTTATCCACTCTACGGAACGAAAAACGAGGAGGCCCCGATCTACAGTGGATTTTATCCAACGAGGAACGCGAAATTCGTGCGAAATACCTGAATTAACCTCGCTAGATTGGACAAAATCCAACGAAAGCGGCGAGTTCTGCGAATTGGCCGAGTTTGATTGGACGAAATCCAACGTAGCTTTGCGCGTCCCGGATGCAGCCCGAAAAAGCGCCCCAAGGACGCTTTTTTTTCGAATATAACCAACCCTATATCCTTCTGCCGGACAGAATTGAATTGCGACGTTTCCTTCTTTAAGCATCCAACCTGCCGAACAGCCGGCGGCGTCCTCCTCCGCGGTTGAACCGGGTTTTTACTAAATTGTAACATTAAAAAAGGCGCCCGCATGCGGACGCCCCCGTAAACCCGATGGGCCAACGAATCAGTCAAACACGATCTCCTTGCCGAGCCTGGCGGATTCGTAAACGCCGCACAGGATTTTCATCATTTCGACGCCGTCCTCGACCGGGCTGAGCGTTTCCTTGCTCCCTTGGCATACGGCGATGAAATGATCGATTTCCGCCTGGAACCCCGAGGCGAAATCGAAAGTCAAATGGTTGATCTGCGGCACCGCGTTCAGGATCGTATTCTCTTTTTCCAGCACGAACGTCAGCTCCGGCTCCAATTCCACGCCGCCTTTCGTCCCGTACAGCTTGACGGTCAGTTCGTCCTTCTTGGCGTGCAGGGAAAAGCTGACGTCCACGTAAAGCGAAGCGCCGTTCTCGAAACGGATCAAGGCGTTGGCCATATCCTCCACCGTATTGAGAGCCGCGTCGTAATCCGCCGCCTTGTAGTAGTTCAAATTGCGCACGTTGGCCCGGTTGCCCAGCTTGTTGTACGCGTTGCCGCTGATCGATTTCACTTTCGGACGGCCCATCAGGTACCAGCACAAATCGATAACGTGCACGCCGACGTCGATCAGCGGGCCTCCGCCCGACCGCTGGATATCGCCGAACCAGCCGCCCGGGTTGCCCAATCTGCGGATGCACGACGTCTTGGCGTAATAGATTTCGCCCAATTCTCCGCTTTCCATGAAGGACCGGACGATTTGGGTGTTGGAGCCGTAGCGGCGGACGAAGCCGACCTGCAGCTGTTTGCCCGAACGCTTGACGGCGGCCTCGATGTCGAGCGCCTCCTCGACCGTTTTGCAAAGCGGCTTTTCGACGAGCACGTGCTTGCCGGCGTCGAGCGCCGCGACGGCGAACAGGGCGTGCGTGTTGTTCCAGGTGCAGACGCTGATCGCGTCGATGTCCGGATTTTTCAGCATTTCGCGGTAATCCGTATAGACGTGCGGAACGCCGTATTTGTCCGCCTTCTCGCGGGCGCGTTCCTCGTTCAGATCGCATACCGCGACGAGGCGGGCGTCCGGGTTGTTCCGGTACGATTTCAAATGCATTTCGGAAATCGATCCGAGACCGATGACGCCGATTCCGATTTGGCTCATGGTTGATCCCTCTTTCCCCGTTTAGTGAAGTATATTCAGACGGCGCGGACGGCAGGCCACGCCAGTTCGACGCCGTTTCCGGTCAGCATTCGCTGGAACGAGGCCAGCTCCTCCGGCCGCGCGCGCAGCCCGCGCGGGCTCAGCTCGCGATCCAGGCAGTAGGCCGCGCAGAGAGCCGCCGCTTCCCCGATGTTCCATTCGACGGGGTGGAGCCGGTAGCAGCCGTTCGTAATATGGGTCGTGCCGATGTTTTTGCCCGCGGCGAGCAGGTTGTCGACGCGTACCGGAAGGAGCGCCCCGAACGGAATCTGGAACGGCAGCGACGAGATGTCGATGTACGGCTGCCCGCCCGTGCTCGGATGGAGGTCGATGCGGTAGCAGCCGATGCCGACGCTGTCGGCGAACGCCGCCGCCCGCCCGTCGGGCCGGCAGTCCGCGGCGACGTGCTGCTCGAGCACGGTGAACTCCGCCCGGAGGCGCCGGGATTCGCGGATGTACGGGTACATCGCGAGGCCGTCCTCGGTGCCGACGACATCCCTTCGAAGCCGCAAGCCGGGATAGCCCTGCTTGCCGTCGGGCCGGGGCGCCTCCGTCTGCAGCCAGTACAGCAGCGACAGGCTGAGCTGCTTGGCGCTCCGAAGGTGCTTCTCCTTTTCCTCCTCCGGCACGTCGATGAAGGACCCGAGCCAATAATCGTTTTGCGGCCAGTTGACGAGCGAGACGTTCCCGCGGTACAGCCCGCCGACATAGTTGCCGGCGTCCGCGATTTGCCGGTAACGGAACAGCGAAAATCCGCCGGACTCCCCGGGGAACAGGCTGTACCGGACCGGCTCCATCGTCGCCGGCTTCACGCCCGTCAGGCTGAGCAGCCGATCCGGCCAGAAGTCCGGTTTATAGTCGCGCCAGAAGCCGTACATTTCCGGCTTGTCGATGACGTGGTTTTCGCCTTCGAGATAGTCCATGGCGAAGCAGTAGGTGAAGCCCTGCATATCATCAGGCCTCGGAGCTCCCTCGACGGCGTGCGGCTCGCCCGTCTGCTCCCGGGATTCCGCGCCGGTCACGTATTCCGCTCCCGCCAGGGGCAGCAGATCGCCGCATTCCGTCGCGTCGAGAAAGTACGCTCCGGTCAGATGCGCGACATCGCCCGAATCGAGGCTGCGAACGTCGACGGACACGATTTTGTCGCCGTGCGTTTCGGCCCGCACCGGCACGTGCCGGCGGAGAATGGCGAGACGCCCGCTGTTTTCATATGGGGCGAGCATTTGCTCCAGAACGGCGACCGCCGCGCGCGGTTCGTGGCACAGACGGCTGACGGAGCCGCCTCCGGGGTTCAGCGCCCCGCGCGAACGGGCCTCCGCGGTCAGCGGAAAATGGTCCCGGTAATAGCTCCGCACGCCGTCGCGGAACTTCCGGTAATCGGCCGTGCAGCCGAACGATTCGATCCACGGATGCTCGTCCGGAGGCACGGCCTGGCTCGTCAATTGTCCGCCGATCCAGGCGGTTTCCTCCGTCATGACGACGGTGCGCCCGGCTTTGGCTGCGGCCAGGGCGGCGGCGCAGCCGCCGGTTCCGCCGCCGACGATGACGATATCGGCTGCAATTTCGCGTCCCATCTGCTGTCGATACCTCCTAGTCCCGGGATAGCGTGCCGAAGTACTCGTAGCTCGCCCGAATGCCGGCGGCTTCGTCGCCGGGGCCCTCGTATTCGAGCACGTAAGCTCCGGCATAGCCGGCGCCGTTCAAGCGGTTGACGATGACGTCCAGGTCGACGAGGCCGCTTCCGGCTTCGATGCCTTGGAACGTTTTGCCCTCAAGAGACCGGTAAGGGCCGTCCGGGGCTTCGTAAAAATCCTTGATGTGCACGTGGCCGACATAGGGGAGAAGAACGTCCAGCGCGTCGAGCGGATTTTCGCCGACGAGCAGGAAATTGCCCGTGTCGAACGTAGAGCGGAGCGCCTCCGATCCGACCCGTTCGATAATGTCCAGCACCTGCTTGCCGGTTCCCGCCAGCATGCCGTGGTTTTCCAGGCAGAGCGTCAAGCCTTGACGCTCGGCTTCGGCGGCGGCTTCGCCTAATCCGCCCACGATATACGCCAGCGCCGAATCGAACGTGAACCCGTCCTTCAAATTGCCGGAAAAAACGCGGATCGTGCCCGTGCCGAGCGTCCGCGCGACCGGAAAAGCGTCCGTTATTTGCCGCAAAGCTTCGTTCCGCGCGCCCGGATCGCTCTGGACGAAGTCGTTGCCGACCGCGTAGCTGACAATGCGGATTCCATGGCGCTTGGCATATTCCGCGACCTCCGGCAGCTCTTCCTTGACGTTTTTCCAGAACACATTCAGCAGTTCGACCCGGTCGATGCCTTCCTTCCGGCAGAAGGACAGAAAATCCAGAGCCGACCACGACTGCTGCCTGGCGATTCGATGAACGCTCCACATGCTCAAGGCCAGCTTCATCGGTGATAACCTCCTCGCGTTTTGCTAAAGCTCCTATTCGTTTTTTCATAGGATAGTTCCATTCTAGAAACCGAGCGGGAGGGAAAATAGGGTACGGCGATGACCATTTGTGGTAGTTTGATGAGGAAGAGGAGGGCGGTGTTCGGGGAATTCCATAACCGCTTGTTTCAAGGTGAGATCGTACCGCGGAATGCTAAATGTCGGTTCCATGATGCGCCGCAGCGTAGCGTTATCTTGAACCAAAGACAGCACGGCGTGCATCCTGTTGAAAATCTTCTTGTCCATCCGGTCAGCCCCGGTCCCATCGACACAGGCATCCTGGATCGGTCGATGCCGAAGGAAGCCGCCGAGCAGACCAAGACGCAGATGAGCCAGGAGAACCCGATGCTGCGTTTCGGCCAGTCCCTTGAGGTTGCCCAAGCCGTCGCCTTCCTTGCGTTCGACGCTACTTACACCGCCGGGGCCGAGTTCCCCGTGGACGGTGGCGGCTCTCAGATCTGAGTTTCTGGACCGTGCAAACGAAAAAGGGACGAACCGCGAAAAACCGCGGGCATCGTCCCTTTCGGCGTTTATTGAACCGTCGTGGCAGCGGGATACGGGAATTGGCTGGAGTAGTTTTGGAACTGCCGAAAGCTTTGGTCCAGCTTCGTCTGCTCCTCGGCCTCCAGCTTGTAGTGGCCTTTGCGGAACATCAGCTCGTACATATGGTACTGGCATTGGTGCGTTTCCGTCAGCACCGTCATGATGTCCTGGTGAAGGGCCGGATGGCTCGCTTCCCGGGCGGAGACGTTGAAGCTGTCGGTCAAGTATTTTTCCAGCGCGAGAATGTCGTTAAGCCGGTCGCGGTCGTTCATTTCCGGCCCTTTCACCTGCGGCTCGTTCGCCGGCTTCGGGTTTTGGATCGCGTTCGGATTTTGGCTCTGGTTCATGCGAGTTTCCTCCTTTTATTGCTGAAGCTGCCGCACTTTTTGCATCTCGGCCGTGTTGTTGTGCTGAAGATGCTTGAGCAGCAGCTCGTAATGCCGCTTGTGCATTTGACCCGCTTGGTCGATCGCCTGCCGGATTTCCTGGTCGGTGCATTCGCCCGCGAAATGGCTGCATTTTTTCATGGCGAGAAGTTCCCAAGACAGCTGATCTTTCAAGTACAGGTGGTCTTTCGTCGTAATGACCTGAGGGGGCTGCTGCATGACGGGCTGTTGCTGCTGTTGGCCCTGGGCTTGCGTTTGTTGCATTGGAGTTCTCCTTTCCTGGCTCGGATTCGTCTTTAGCATCTCTGAATAAATGAAAAAATATCCAACGCGAACATGTGGAAAACAAGGAAAACGAAATGTTATAATTATTTTCCGGAAGCGAAGGGAGGTTCGGCTTTGAAGGAGAGGATCGCAGAGGCCGCCTTCGAGGAAATCGCGGGGCACGGCCTGAAGTTCTCGATGCGGGAGATCGCGGGGCGCCTTGGAATCAGCACGAAAACGGTGTATCAGTATTTTGAGTCGAAGGAGCAAATGATCGAATATATCGTGACTCAGGCGATCGAAAGCTTCAAGGAGGAAGAGGCTCGTTTGATGAGCGACGCTTCCTTGTCGTTCGAGCGAAAGCTGCGGCGGTCGCTGACCTGCTTGCCCAAGGGCTTTGCTTTCCGCGACGTTCGCATATGGAAGGAACTGCAGCAAAAGTATCCGAAGCAGTGGAAAAAGCTCGACGAATACATGAACGACGGCTGGGACAACATTCGGGCCATGATCCGGGAAGGAATCGAGGCAGGCGCGTTTCGCCCGGTTGACGACGGGGTGTTCGTCCAGGTTTACGTGGGAGGGCTTTATCATTTCATGAGCCGCGGCGCGGCCGATCGCCGGGAACTATCGCTCGAATCGATGCTGGAGCAAATGGCCGATCTTCTGCTTGCGGGCATTTGCCTGTATCCGGAAGAAACGGCGTCAACGGGGGAGGATGCACAATGAAAGCTTATTTGTTTCTGGCGCTGGCCATCGCTGCGGAGCTGTTCGGCACGTCGATGCTGAAGGCTTCCGCGAGTTTTACGAAGCTGTATCCGAGTTTGGGAACGATCGCCGGGTTCGGCGTCGCTTTTTATTCATTGTCGTTATCTTTGCAGCACATTCCGCTGGGGGTCGCCTATGCGATCTGGTCCGGAGTAGGGACGGCGGTTACAGCGATTATCGGCGTCGTCATATGGAAGGAAACCGCAAGCGTCACGACGGTCGCCGGCATCCTTCTCATTATCGCGGGCGTGGTCGTGCTGAACCTGAAAGGGAACGCGCACGGGTAAGGAACCGCCAAGCAGGATGAAAATCCGATGCGGCCGAAATGGCCAATTCAGGCAAGTCCGGCGAAAATCGTTCAACCTGCGGCCGGACGACCCGTATATTTTTCAATCAAACCTTGGTTTTGTTCATTTTTTTTCCGCCTGTATTTCCTACGATAGAAGTACGCAGCCTAGAGCCGTCCGTCATGGGGGAAACGCTCGTTTCTCCGTGCGCGGACGGCGCTTGCCTTTCGTTTTGCGTTTTACCAATACGATGAGGGAGTGAGCAGGCAATGTCGGGGAAAAGATCGCGGGTCGGGAAATGGGGCTTGTTGTTATTCATGGCGTTAATCGTTCTGCCGCCGGGGCTCGTCCGGCCGGCCGAAGCGTCGGCGGCTTCCGCCTTCACGGTGGAAATCGATCCGAACGTTACGGTATCCGAGGATTTTCTGGGAATCGGCATCAACGTGATACCGGGCAGTTTGATGCCGAAATCGGCAGGCTATGGCTTTGACGAGGCTTACTGGGAAATTGATCGAAAGCGCATTCAAACGTTCAAACCGAAAGTGGCGAGGGTGTGGTTCCAGATCGATTGGATGGAGCCGACGAAGGGCGTTTATACTTGGGACAGCGACAAAATGAAAGCGTTTTATCCGTATCTCGACGCCTTTAAAGAGGCCGGAACCGAAGTGGAGCTGAACTTTGGCTGGAAAAACGGCTCCGCCGTTCACGACTGGTTCGGCTTGCCCGGCGTCGATCCGTATACGAGCGCGCCCGCGGACCTGGACGCTTTCGCGGAATCCGCTTCGGCCGCACTCTCCGAGCTGATCGACGGGCGCGGATACGACAACATCAAGTATTTGACGTTCTATAACGAGCCGAACGGCAGCTGGGATTTCGAGACGGGAGGCGATCAGGCCCACCAAATGCAGTATTACGCCGATCTCGTCACGAAGGTCAGCCAGCGGCTGGCCGCCGACGGCCTGCGCGACCGCGTCGAGATTTGGGCGCCGGAGGAGACGGGCGCGCCGGGCTGGACGGAGTATATGAAGCAGCACGCCGACGCGCACATCGACGGTTATAGCTTCCACGTGTACGGGGAGCCGTACGCCAACCTGGGCAACGCGATCGCCGTGCGCCAGGCGGCCGTCGGCTCCAAGCCGGTCCATATGACGGAGTTCGGCTGGTCGGGCGACGACATGAGCGGCTGGGATTCCGGCTTCGCCAATTACGTGATCGAAGCGGCCAACAAGGGCCTGAAGTCCGCGCTCGTCTGGCAACTGAACGGCGTCTGGAGCACCGATCCCGACGGCGACACGAACGGCAACTATACGATGTGGGATGCGAGCGTGCAAGGGCTTGCTCCGAAAAAAACCTACTACGCCGCCGGCATGCTGGCCCGGTACGTGCCCGAGCACAGCGACGTGCTGAAGGTGGAAACGAGCTCGCCGGACATCCGCGCGGCCGCTTTCCGCACCGATGCGGGCGACTATGCGATCGTGCTGGAAAGCAAGGCGGGAGAGGCGAAGGAGATCGAGTTCGATTTTAACGGAGTCCATATCGGCAAAACGTTCAAAAAGCACGTGTACAAGGACGACATCGCTCGCGAGGGCAATGCGATTTTGCCGCCGGTATCCGGCACCTTCGCCGCGGGCGATTCGTTCGTCGACGGGACGATCGACGAAGATTACAGCGTCGTCGTCTACACGACGGAGCCCGCGCAGACGCAGGTGGCCGTATCGCCTCTCGAAGCGAGCGTGGCCGGAGGAGAGACGCTGCAGCTGACGGCGGACGTGATCGACAATGACGACGGGGTCGTCTGGAGCGTCATCGGCAGCGGCAACGGGACGATCGACGCGAACGGCCTGTACACGCCGCCCGACGTGAACGACGAGCGGCGAGTCGCGATCAAGGCGGCGAGCGCGAGCGACCCGGACGGCTACAATATCGCGCTGGTGACGGTCAAGCCCCGATCGGTGCCGACGCGGGTCGAAGCTCCGGCATTCAGCCTGCCTTACGGCGTCTACGATTCCGCGGAAGCCGTGACGATCACGTCGGCGACCCCGGGCGCGGAAATTCGCTATACGATCGACGGCAGCGCGCCAAATGCGTCTTCGCCGCTGTATACGAAGCCCGTCATTTTGCAAAACGGGACCGTGCAGGTGCTCAAAGCGATCGCGCTGAAGGAGGGGCTTGACGCTTCCGGCATCACGCAGTCGTTTTACCGCATCCACGATATCAGCAACGCGCCGGACGGTTACTCGTTCTGCGCGTACGAGGACGGCTACTGCTTTTTCGACGGGGAGGCGGTCGTCGCCTACGGGGCGGACGGCTTGTTCAACTACAAGGTGCTGACGGGGGGAACCGTCTGCGGCGACGACGTGTTCGGCGATCCGAATCCGGGCGCGGCGAAGCGCTGCTACTATAGTGCCGACATTCCCGAAGAGCTGCCGGAAATCACGTTCTACAACGCCGGGTTCGAAAAGCCGGCCGTCGAGAAGTATCGCAACGGGCCGTTCGCGAACGGTTGGACGTTTAACGGCTGGTCCGGCGTCCAGACGAATATCAGCGCGTTCGAACCGCCGGCCGCTCCGGAGGGGAACCAGACGGCCTATCTGAAAACGGACAGCGGCATGAACGGGGAATTCAGCCAGGAAATCAACTTCAAGCCCGGAACGTACGCGGTCGGCTTCATGGCGGCCAACCGAACCAGCTTCGGAGGCCAGCAGACGTTCGACGTCCTGTTCGACGACACGGTCATCGGCAGCTTCGCGCCGTCGGGGGCGTTTACGGAATTCGCGACCGACAGCTTCGAAACGGACGGCGGCAAGCATACGATTACGTTCCGGGCGACCTCGACGACCGGCGACAACACCGCCTTTATCGATGCCGTGACGATCGGCGAACCGAAACCGCCCGCACCGCCCGCCTTTCTGAACGCGGGCTTCGAATCCCCGGTCGTCACGTCCGCCAGCGGCGTCAAAACCGGGCCGATGACGAACGGGTGGGCGTTCAGCGCGACGGCGGGCGTCCAGCGCAACGGCTCGGCGTTCGATGCGGCGACAGCCCCGGAAGGCGTGCAAACGGCGTATTTGCAAACCGTAAACGGCGCCGTTCCCGAAATCAGCCAAGCGGTCAATTTCCCGGCGGGCAAATACAAGATCGCTTTCGAGGCCGCGGCAAGGGATTTCGGCGGGCAGCAAAGCTTCGACGTTTATTTCGGGACGACGAAAATCGGGTCTTATGCGCCCGAATCGACCGAATTTGCGTCCTATTCGACCCAAGGCTTCGAAGTGCCCGCAACCGCGAACCATACGATCCGGTTCGTCGGCACGACGACAACCGGGGACAATACGGCGTTCGTCGACAATGTGCAGATCAAGCCGATCGAAGCCGACGTGGACAAAACGGCGCTCGCGGCCAAGGTGCAGGAAATCGAGGCGGAGCCGCTTTCCGAATTCGATTTTTCCGTTTCGAGCTGGCAGGCGCTGACCGAGGCCGTCGCGCGGGCGGTCGCCGTGCGGGACGACCCGGACGCGACGCAGGCGGAGACGGACGATGCGCTGGCCGCTTTGATCGCGGCGAGGGCCGGGCTGGTTCCGTTCGCGCCGGAAGTGGCGAACGGCGGCTTCGAGTCGCCGGCAACGACCGGCGTCAAGACGGGGCCGATGGTGAACGGCTGGACGTTCAGCCTGACGGCCGGCGTGCAACGCAACGGTTCGGCGTTCGGCGCGGCGGACGCGCCGGAAGGCGTGCAGACGGCCCATCTGCAAACGAAAAACGGCACCCAGGGCGAAATCCATCAATCGGTGCGCCTGAAGGCCGGCACGTATAAAATCGCGTTCCAGGCGGCGAAGCGCAGCTTCGGCGGACAGCAGACGTTCGAAGTGCGCGTGGGCGACGCGGTTGTCGGCACGTATTCGCCGCCGTCCGCCTCCGAGTTTACGGCGTTCGAGACGGAGGCCTTCACGGTGGCGTCGGGTTATCACGACGTGCGCTTTATCGCGACGACGACGGGCGGCGACCGCACCGCGTTCGTCGACGCGGTGACGATCGCGGAAGTCGCGCCGGAGGAGCCGCCGCTTGCGACCGGCAAGCCGGGAACGCCCGTGCTGTCGGACAATAACGGGCACGACACGGGGCTGCGGGACGGCGATTACGAAGTCGCGATGAACATGTGGTGGGGGAACAACGGGACGACCTACAAGCTGTACGAGAACGGGCAGCTTATCCGCGAGGAGCGGCTGGCCGACCGCTCGAACGAAGCGCAGCGGGCAGCGACCCCGATTTCCGGCAAGGCGAACGGAACTTACGTTTATACTTGCGAGCTGATCAACAGCTTCGGATCGACCGTTTGCGCGCCCCACACCGTCACGGTCGCGGACGCTTCGCCGGGAACGCCGGTATTGTCTCACGACAATTGGGACGGCAACGGCGACTACACGGTTGCGATGAACATGTGGTGGGGCACGAACGGCACGACGTACAAATTGTACGAAAACGGGGAACTGATCGACACGCAAAGCCTGACGGCAGCGACTCCCGCTGCGCAATCGGCCGCGACTTCGATCGGCGGAAAAGCTCCGGGCGAGTATACGTACCGGGCCGAGCTTATCAACGGCAGCGGCGTCACGGCCAGCGCCGAAATAAAGGTAACGGTGACGGCGGGGTAAGCCGGCGGGCCGGGGCCGAGCCGAGGACGGAAGAAATTCCGCCCTGGCTCGGCCCTTTTTAGAGCGAAGTATTACATATTTCGCTGCCCTCGCGCGCCAGTTAACGCTTCAGTTGGGTCGTGACGACTCAACTCGCCTCGCCGAACGCATGCAGCCGCACGCACTTGAGTAAATAGTACTCATCTCGCCGCCTCGCCCGCCCGCTAGCGCTCCAGTTGAGTCATGGTGGGGCTCGAACTATACGGATGCGGAATGGTATTCCGTCGATCTGGGCTCGACCCGGAAAATCGATGCCGTCAAAATTTATTGGGAAGCCGCATACGGACGCAGCTACCAGATTCAAACGTCAACGGACGGCGCGAATTGGCAGACCGTCTTCGGCACGACGGCCGGTGACGGGGGGACGGACGATATCGCGTTCGCGCCGGTCAACGCCAGGTACGTCAAAATGAACGGCACGCAAAGAGGTACCGGCTGGGGCTATTCGATGTGGGAGTTCGAGGTGTACGGAGACGCCGATAACCTGGCGGCCGGCGCGACGGTTTCCGCGACCAGCTCGGTGGAAAACGCCAACTGGTCGTATTCGAAGGCGGTGGACGGCCAGCGGAACTCGGTGTCCGGCTCGATGGGCTGGACGAGCAACAACAGCCTGACGACGAATCATACGGAAGCCGTGACGCTCGATCTCGGGGCCGCCCGAACCGTCGGCCGGGTCGATCTGTACCCTCGCAACGACGCCGGCAACGTCGGTCAAAACTTTCCGATCGACTTCACGATCCGGACGTCGACGGACAACGTCAACTGGACGACGAGGGTGACGCGGACCGGCTATGCGCAGCCGGGCAACGCCGTGCAAAGCTTCGCCTTTCCGGCCGCAACCGCGCGCTATGTGAAAATCGAAGGCACGAACCTGCGTCCGAATCCGACGGACGCGAACCGTTACCGGATGGCGTTCGCCGAGATCGAAGTGTACGGAGCATAGAAGAAAATAGAGCCGGGCGGCTTCTGGCAAGCGGCCCCGGAACCCGGGAATAACGGTCGGAAACGGCCGTTATTCCCTTTTAGGCATGCATGGGGGAGGTGGAGGTGCGCTTTCGGTTTTATTCCTCGATCTCGTCGAACAGGACGCGGGCGAGCAAATTTTGGCTGTAGTTGCCGAAGTTTTTGCCGTAGATCGTCATTCCCCGCTTGTTGACGGATTTGTCCGTAACGGCCAGCCGGAACGTCAACTCGCTCTTGTAATCGAGCTTGATCTGGTCGATCGTGACGTTCGAAATCCGGCAGCCGTCGATAAAGCTGCCTTCGCGGTTGATGCGGATCAGCTTGAGCATGCCGTACTGATTCAAATGCGGCGGCCACCAGTCCGGGTTGAACGTGCCGCGGGCGTCCCCGAAGTCGCCGGGACTCGTCCAGTAGCCGATTTCGATGCCGTTGACGTAGAAATAGATGTCCGACGGGTAATTGTCGCAATACCCCGGAGCTTCCGATCCGAGCTCCATCGAAAACTGGATTTCCCGAAACGTCTGGTTGGGCTTCAAATAATTCGGAATCCGGTATTCCAGGAACCCTTCCGCGAGCCAAATAATCTCCGAGTCGATCCGCCGCGGGTCGGCAAAGTAGCGCGGGTCGTCAAAGTCGCCGATAATGCTGTCCTTCGTGGCGAGCCCGCAGGTGGGAGACGCCTGGTAGTTGCTGTAATGCCCGACCTGAAGCTCGACCTCGTACAGGTTGTTGACGTCTTTTTTGCGCAGATCGATCATCAATTTGTCTTTATTCAAATAGCAAAGCTTCTGGATGCCATGCTTGCCGACGGATGTGTTGATTTCGATCAAGCCGCTTTCTTCCAGCTTTTTGACGTGCATCGTGATCGCGCCGTTGCTCAAGTTCAGCTTGCCCGCCAGATCGTTCAAATTCAAGGACGGGTTCTTCGCCAGAAGCTCGAGGATTTGAATCCGGATTTCCGAACTCAGCGCTTTAAAAATATCGATTCCGCTCATCAAGTCCTTGATATAAATCATGCGACAGAACCTGCCTCATCTGTAATGTCGAAAATCGTTCGTCTTCATTTTACTATACATTTATTTAAAACAAAATCAATAACTTACCGGTCCATTCCGTGGTTTAAGTGAATAAATGCAGAGTTTTTCATAAAAACATAAAAAGGTTTAGGTTTCTATGTTTACAAAGTACCGGTCGTATGATATTTTAAACCTGCAAGCGCATTCATTCAACAAAATCAAAATCAATTTAAATTTATTTGAAACAGGGGGGTGCCGACGAACCGGGGAGAGTCGGAAGCGGCAGAGGCAGCGAACGTTCAACGACGAGAAAGCGCTTCCTTCCAAGTATAAGCCTGAAGCCTGCAGCATAGAAGCGAAACGCCCTTTGAGTTGAAAATGCATGTTCCGGCATGGACATTTACGGGGAGGGTCCAAAATGAAAAGATGGTTGATCGGGTTGACGGTGCTTTCGATGGCGGTGTTTCTTTGGGGATGCGGAGGCTCCTCGTCGTCCGGCGGCGGAGAGCAGACGGTGCTGGATGGGGGAGCGGGCGAGAGCGCGACGGAGCTTTCGTATTGGACGTTCGTCGAGCTGCATGGCCAACATTTCGAAAAAATGCTGCAAAAGTGGAACGAGCAAAACCCGGACCGGCAAATCAAGCTTAACGTGACGGTCATGCCGTACGACGACATGCACAACAAGCTGTCCATCGCCGTGCAGACGGGCAAGGGAGCGCCGGACATCGCGGATATCGAGGTCGGAAAATTCCCGGATTTTCTGGCCGGCACGCCGCAATTGGAGCCGCTGAACGACGTCATCGATCCTTATCGGTATACCACCGTCGAGTCGCGAATCGACCTTTACAGCAAGGATGGCCAAAACTACGGCGTTCCGACTCACGTCGGCGCCAGCGTCGCCTTTTACAATACGGAAATTCTCGAAGCGGCGGGCATCGACTACGCGACGATCAAAACGTGGGACGATTACAAGCAGGCCGGCATCCAGCTGTACGAGAAAACTGGCAAATACATGGGAACCGCCGACACGAGCGCGATGTGGCAGGAGTCGATGCTGCTCTCGCAGCAGGGGGCGGATTTCACCGACGACAGCGGCAACCCGGCCGTTGACTCGGAAGCGATGGTCAAAGCGCTGACCCTGCTTCGGGATTTGCAGGACAACAACGTGATCGCCACGATCGCCGGCGGGCAGCCCGATACGGAAGAGGCGTACGGCGAATTCAACTCGGGCAATTACGCCAGCGCCATGATGCCGCTTTGGTTCATGTCCCGGTTTACGAATTACATGGCTGACCTGTCCGGCAAAATCGCGATCGCGCCGATGCCGGTCATGGAAGAAGGCATGCCGAGATCGTACGGCGGCGGGGGCACCGGGACGGTCGTAACGAAGACGGCCAAGGACGTTCAACTGGCGAAGGATTTCCTCGCGTTCGCGAAGCTGTCGCTGGACGCCAACATCGAAATCTGGAACACGCTCGGCTTCGACCCGGTCAACATGGACGTGTGGGACATGAAGGACGTCACCCACAATCCGGAGAATCAGTTCGTGCAATATTTCGTCAACAACCCGTTCGACGTATTGAACGAAATCAAGGACGAAATCCGGCTCATCAAGTCGACCGCGGCTTCCCCGACGATCAACAACGTGCTGGGGACGGTGACGCTGAACGAGATTTTCGAGGACGGCAGGGACGTGACGGAAGCGCTGAACGACGCGCAGCAGCAAATCGAGCAGCAGCTGCAATAACGGGTATGGCGCGCGGGCTACCTTCGGCTTGTACCGGCCGGGGTAGCTTTATTTTGGCAAAGGAGGCGTGCAGATGGTCAAGCGTTTTCTGTACTCGCAGAAGGT
This sequence comes from Cohnella massiliensis, assembly GCF_900169535.1. Taxonomy (NCBI): domain Bacteria; kingdom Bacillati; phylum Bacillota; class Bacilli; order Caryophanales; family Paenibacillaceae; genus Cohnella; species Cohnella massiliensis. Next base: position 504,198 of record NZ_LT821257.1, on the reverse strand, counting down.
TGCTCCCTACGTGTTCGTGCTGCCGTTCGTTCTCGTCTTCCTCGTCTTCTGGCTGTATCCGCTCGGCAGCTCGGTCCAGATGAGCTTTCAGAAAACGATGCTCGGGCAGGAGGCGCAGTGGGTCGGCTTCGCCAACTACGCGAAGCTGATGGGGGACACGGTGTTCCTGAAAGCCGTGACGAACAGCGTCGTCTACATGGTGCTGACGATCGCCATTCTCGTGCCGATCCCGATGCTGTTTGCCGTGCTGATCAACAACCGGTTCATGCGGGGCCGGGAGTTTTTCAAATCGGCCCTTTTCCTGCCGGCGCTGACGAGCGTCGTCGTCGCGGGCACGATTTTCCGGCTGATGTTCGGCGAAATGGAGGGCTCGCTCATCAACAGCTTCCTCGGGCTGTTCGGCGTCGAGCCGGTCAAATTTCTGAAGGGCCAGACGACCGGTTTCGTAGCGCTTCTGGCACTGGCGACGTGGCGATGGCTCGGCGTCAACATGCTTTACTATTTGTCCGGACTCAAAAATATCCCGGACGAGTATTACGAAGCCGCCTCGATCGACGGAGCTTCGGCCTGGCAGAAGTTCGCCCGGATCACCGTTCCGCTGTTGAAGCCGACGACGATCTACGTCGTGACGATCAGCATTTACGCCGGACTCGCGATGTTCATCGAAAGCATGATGCTGTGGAACGGCAACAATTCCCCGAAAAACATCGGGCTGACGATCGTCGGCTACCTGTACCGGCAAGGGATCGAGAAAAACGATCTCGGCTACGCCGCGGCGGTCGGCATCGTGCTGCTGGTCGTCGCCATGGCGATTAACCTGACGCAATTGGCCTTCACCGGCATGTTCAAAAAGGAGGATTAAGATGAAAAAAGCGTTCTCGATCCAAATCGTCCTCTTGATCCTTTTTGCCGCCGTTGGCGTCCTGGTGCTTATCCCGTTTTACGCGATCGCCCTCGGCTCCTTCAAGCCGGGAGCGGAATTGATCCGCAACGGGCTGAACCTGAGCTTCGACCTGTCGGTCATGAGCTTCGACAACTTCGCCTTTCTGTTCGGCGGGGACCATGCGTACTTCACGTGGTTTTTCAATTCCCTGCTGCTCACGGTCGTTCAGGTGGCGTTGACGCTGCTCGTCAGCGCGGTCGTTTCGTACGGCTTCGCGGCCTACGAGTTCAAGGGGAAGAACTTCTTGTTCATCTGCGTTTTGCTGATCATGATGGTGCCGTTCGAGATTCTGCTTTTGCCCTTGTATAAAATGACGTTCGATCTCGGCCTCATGAACACGTATTCCGCCATCGTACTGCCGGGCATCGCGAACGCGTCGACGATCTTTTTCTTTCGCCAGTACTTGCGCGGCATCCCGGGCGAGATCATCACGGCGGGCCGCGTCGACGGCGCGAACGAGTACGGCATTTTCGTCCGCCTCGTCCTGCCGATCATGAAGCCGGCGTTCGCGGCGATGGGCATATTGAACGGCATGAACAGCTGGAACAATTTGCTCTGGCCGTTCATGGTGCTGAGCGACGCCAACAAGTATACACTGCCGATCGGCCTTAAGACGCTGCTGACGCCGTACGGCAACAATTACGACTTGCTGATCGTCGGTTCGTTTTTTTCGATATTGCCGATTTTCCTTTTGTTTTTGGCGTTCCAGAAATATTTTATCGACGGGATGACGGCCGGAGCCGTCAAAGGTTGACGAGATCGAGGGAGGATTCGAAACATGACGACGATGCGACTGAATGCGAAAGACCGAAAAGGAACGATCAGCCGGCACATTTACGGGCAGTTCGCCGAACACCTCGGCCGGTGCGTCTACGAAGGGCTTTGGGTCGGCGAGGAGTCGCCGATTCCGAATACGGACGGCATCCGCAACGACGTGCTGGAGGCGCTGAAGAAGCTGCGGATCCCCGTGCTCCGCTGGCCCGGGGGCTGCTTTGCCGACGAGTACCACTGGATGGACGGCATCGGCGCCAAAGCCGAACGGGCGCGGATGGTCAACACGCACTGGGGCGGCGTCGAGGAGAACAACCATTTCGGCACGCACGAATTCATGCGGCTGTGCGAGCTGCTCGGCACGGATGCTTATATCAGCGGCAACGTCGGCAGCGGCACCGTCCGGGAAATGCAGCAATGGGTCGAATACATGACGTTCGACGGGGAGTCGCCGATGGCAAGCATGCGGAAGCGGAACGGGCGGGAGAAGCCGTGGAAGCTGCCGTTTTTCGGCGTCGGCAACGAGAACTGGGGCTGCGGCGGCAACATGCGGCCGGAATATTACGCGGATCTGTACCGCCATTACCAGACGTATGTCCGCAATTACGGAGACAACAACGTGTATAAAATCGCCTGCGGCGCCAATTCCGACGATTACGCCTGGACGGAGACGCTCATGCGGGAGGCCGGACGGCACATGGACGGGCTGAGCCTGCATTATTATACGGTGCCGACGGGCGAATGGGGCGCCAAAGGCTCCGCGACGGAATTCGGGGCGTCGGAGTGGTTCCGGACGCTGAAGCAAACGCTTCGCATGGAAGAGCTGATCGTCAAGCACTCCGAAATCATGGACCGGTACGATCCGGAGGGCCGGGTCGGCCTCATCGTCGACGAGTGGGGGACGTGGTACGATGTCGAGCCCGGCACGAATCCGGGGTTTCTGTACCAGCAGAACACGCTGCGCGACGCGCTGGTCGCGGGCGTCAACCTGAACCTGTTCCACCGTTACGCCAGACGCGTGAAAATGGCGAACATCGCCCAGATGGTGAACGTTCTGCAGGCGATGGTGCTGACCGAAGGGGACAAAATGCTGCTGACGCCGACGTACCATGTCTTCGACATGTACAAGGTATTCCAGGACGCGGAGCTGCTGGACGTCGAGTTCGAAAGCCCGCCGTACGTCCATGATGGCGATTCGATTCCGCAGCTCAGCGTATCGGCGGCGGCGGACTCGCGAGGCGTCGTTCATCTCGCCGTTTGCAACCTGCACCACGCGGAGAGCGCGTCCTTCGAATGCCGCGTGGACGGAATCGAGGCGTCCGGGGCGAGCGGCCGCTTGCTGACGCATTCGGCTTTGAACGCCTGCAATACGTTCGAGCGGCCGGATGCGGTGGCCCCGGTTCCGTTCGATGGAGCGGCGCTCGAGGGCGGCACGCTCCGGTTCGCGCTGCCGCCGGCGTCGGTCGCCGTGCTGTCGCTGGAATAGGGCGCGATGGAGGCGATGCGCTTGGCGCATCGGCGCGACGGGTGCAAGGGCTGCGCGGACAGCGTCCGGGTGTCGCCCGACAAGCTCGAGCGGCTGATCGCGGTCGCCCTGCAAGGGAGGGAAGCGGCGGCGGAGGCGGAAGCCGCCCGGCGGCTTGCGGCTTGCCGGGCTTGCTCCGGCCTGCAATACGGCACGACCTGCCGGTACTGCGGCTGTCTGGTCGACGTTCGGGCGAGGCTGCGGGGTTCGGCTTGCCCGCATCCGGGCGCTTCCCGCTGGCGAAGCGAAGAAGGCGGCCGGACGGATGCAGGTCGCCGGGCAGAGGCGGGCGATGGGGACGGATGAAGGCCGTCGGGCAGAGAAGGGCGATGGGATGGAGGAAGGCCGCCGGGCAGAGAAGGGCGATGGGACGGATGAAGGCCATCGGGCAGAGAAGGGCGATGGGATGGATGAAGGCCGCCGGGCAGAGAAGGGCGATGGGACGGATGAAGGCCATCGGGCAGAGAAGGGCGATGGGATGGATGAAGGCCGCCGGGCAGAGAAGGGCGATGGGACGGATGAAGGCCGTCGGGCAGAGAAAGGCGATGGGATGGATAGAGGCGGCCGGGCATAAAGCAGGCGTTTGGTCATGAAAGATTTGCGGCATGAATGGTTTTCGGCATTCATCATTTACGGCACGAAGGATGGGAACGGCCGGAACCGAAAGGAGATCAACGGATGAACGAGAGCACCCGGTATGCGAACCCTGTCGTGGAGAGACGGGCCGATCCCTGGATTTACAGGCATGCGGACGGATATTACTACTTTACCGCTTCGGTGCCCGAATACGACCGGATCGAGGTGCGCCGCTCGCGGACGATTCAGGGGCTCGGCCGCTCCGAACCGGCGACGGTGTGGAGGAAATACGAGTCGGGGCCGCTTAGCGCGAATATATGGGCGCCCGAAATTCACTATCTGGACGGCAAGTGGTACATTTATTTTGCCGCCGCGCGCACGTCCGAAACGCGGGACGGCCTGTTCGACCATCGGATGTACGCGCTGGAAAACGAGTCCGCCGACCCGCTCGAGGGGACATGGACGGAAAAAGGGCAAATCCGCACAAAATGGGAATCGTTCAGCCTGGACGCGACCGTTTTCGAGCACCGAGGCGAACGATACTACGTATGGGCGCAGAAGGACCCGGACATTCCGGGCAACTCGAACTTGTACATTTCGAAAATGAGCAATCCGTGGACGCTGTCGGGCAAGCAGACGATGCTGACGAAGCCCGAATACCCGTGGGAAAAAGTCGGCTTCCGGGTCAACGAAGGCCCCGCCGTCCTGAAGCGGAACGGCCGAATCTTCATCTCGTATTCGGCGAGCGCGACCGATCGCAACTATTGCATGGGGCTGCTGGCCGCGGACGCGTCCGCCGATCTGCTCGATCCGCGCTCCTGGACGAAGTCGCCGGAGCCGGTTTTCGCGTCGAGCGAGGAAAACGGTCAGTACGGCCCCGGTCACAACAGCTTCACCGTCTCCGAGGACGGCCGGGACCTGCTCGTCTATCACGCCCGCGGCTACAAGGAGATCGAAGGCGACCCGCTGTACGACCCGAACCGCCACACCCGCGTGCAGCCGTTCGGCTGGAACGCGGACGGCACGCCGAACTTCGGCGTGCCGGTCAAGGACGGCGGCGCCGTTGGGTAATGCGGGCGTTGGCATGCAGGCTTTGCCGACCGGCATTCTATTGCATCGCCACCGCCGAGCGCCCGGACCTGCGCGCGGCAGGGCCTGCCTAAGCGATAGGGAGAAGGATCGAGAAGCCTTTCTCGGAAATCGTCTTGGCCCTCCGGAGTTCCGGTGGAGCCTTGGCGACTCGGCTTCCGCCCGCCATGCGCATCGGCCGAATTGAGTAAATTACCCAACTCGGCCGACCGCGAGCCTGGAACCGCGCCCGGTTGAGTAACCATGCAGCTAGAATAAAAGATGGACACTCGTTAAGATAAACCCAATAATAAGATTAACGGGAGGTGTTCACATGGGTGGACAACGGGTGCATTACAACGAGGAGTTCAAACAAAGAACGGTAAGGTACATCCAGGAACAAACGAAGACGGTCGTACAGATTGCGCAGGAATTGGATATTCCGGAAAAGACGTTATACGGGTGGGTAGCAAAGTATCGTCAGTTTGAGGTCGAGCCCGTTAACAGCGCAGATCGGATTCGTGAGCTGGAATGGCTTCTCCGCGAGAAAGACAAGCAGGTTGCAGACCTCGAACAGGAGCTTGAAATCATAAAAAAAGCAGTGCACATCTTCAGCAGCCCAAGAAAGTAAGATTTCAATTCATTGAAGATCATCGCTCCGACTTTCCTGTGGAGAAGATGTGCGCGGTACTCGGTGTTTCTCGGAGCGGTTATTACAACTGGAAGGATGCGCAGCCAAGCAACCAAGCCCTTCTGAAGGAGAAGGTGATGGAGCGCATCACGTATCATTTCTACGACAACAAAGAACGGTACGGGAGCCCGAAGATCACGCACTTGTTGCATGAAGAGGGCTTTCAAATAACCGAGCGAACGGTAAGCAACTACATGCGGGAGTTAAACCTGCGTTCCTGCGTATCTCGTAAATNTGGGTACCACAAGGTGGCAGACGTGAAGCTCGTCGGTTGTTGGGCACATGCCCGGCGCAAGTACGACGAGGCGCTGAAGGCAGGGCCGCCGGAGATGAGGAAGCTGGGAACCGTTGCAGGACAGGGCCTGGCTTACTGTAACCAGCTGTATGCGATTGAACGGGACCTTGCCGAAGTCTCCGCTGAAGAGCGACAGGCGAAGAGGCAGGAGCAAAGCCTGCCGGTGCTTAACGCCTATCATGGATGGCTGAAGGAGCAACGGTCCAAAACCTTGCCGAAGAGCCTGTCCGGTCAAGCGATCGCCTACAGCTTGAATCAGTGGGATAAGCTTACTGCGTTCCTGTCAGATGGGCGGCTGGAGCTCGACAACAATCGGAGCGAGCGGTCGATCAAACCGTTCGTGATCGGGCGCAAAAACTGGCTGTTCGCCAACACGCCTCGCGGCGCGAAGGCTAGCGCGGTAATCTACAGCGTGATCGAATCGGCCAAGGAGAATGGTCTGCACCCGTTCAACTACTTAAAGTACCTCTTCGAGCAGTTGCCGCAAATCTCTGGACCGCTCGATGCCGACGCGCTCGAACCCTTCATGCCATGGTCGCACGAGCTACCGGCTGAGTGCCGATTAAGTAAAAAGTAACTACAGATTAGTCGAACTGAGCTCCCGCCGCTAGGTGGGGGCTATTTGACGCTTACCGTTCACCTAGAACCGCGCGCAGTTGAGTCACCATTACCCATCTCGACCGGCTATATGGGGATATGGATATGGATGTGGGTGCGGAGAAAAATCAGAGGCTCAAGGCGGCGGAGGGCACGGCGGAGGGCTATGTCGATGACCGGCTCCTCTACCTCAATCCAACGTGTCGAATATATCCTTCAGCAGAATGTCGGCCATCGCCATGGCTTCGTCCGCGGCTCCGTAATACATGCGAACCGTATCTCCGACGGTCAAGGCTCCGCACGAAAACACGACGCCGCCGAAAAAGCCGTCGACCTCGTAATCGGCTTCCGGCTCGAGGAAGGGACGGTTCGAACGGGCGAGCACGACGCCCGGGTCTTCCAGGTCGAGCAGGGCGGCGCCCATGCAATAGCGATAATCGGCGCTGGCTCCGTGATATAAAACGAGCCAGCCGCGTTGCGTGCGGATCGGAACCGCGCCGCCGCCCATACGGGCCGAATCCCAGCCGTTATCGCTAAGTCCCATCAAAAAGCGGTGATTTCCCCAATGCGCCAGATCCGGCGATTCGGCGATCCACATTTCGGGCGCTCCGAACGAACGGGGAACGGGACGGTGCAGCGCGACGTATTTTCCGTTTATTTTTTCCGGGAACAACGCGACGTCCTTGTTTTCGGGCGGCAGCATCAGCCCGCGCCGCTTGAACGCGCGGAAATCCCGCGTTTCCGCCAGACCGACCGCGACGCCGCGCGGCGATACCGAGCTGTAGGCGATGTAATAGACGTCGCCGATTTGCGTGATGCGCGGGTCCTCGATTCCCCAGGCTTCGGACGGGAAGCGGGGAAACAGCGCTGGTTCGCGGTCCACGGTAAAATGAACGCCGTCCTTGCTGCGCGCGACGCGAAAATGGGAGAGCGAGGTGAGCGCGGCGACGATGCCGTTTTCGAAGACGACACGGGAGTCGGAGAAGTCGTAGCGGGTGTCGCCGGCGTCAAAGCGCTCGATCGCGATATCGTCGCCCCGCTCGTTCAGCAGCGGAACGAGCACTTCGCCGTTTTGGCCGCCGGAGATCGGGGCTTCCGCTACGCGAAGCAGCAAAATCGTTTCGCCGCCATGCGAGGCGACGCCAGCATTAAACGCGCCCACGACCTGGAAGTCGGGCCTGGATGGCGGGACGTCGGATGGTTTGACGACGGGGTTGCGGTCGCAGCGTAGGATAGCCACGGAAATCCCTCATTTCAATATGGATTGATTATAAGTTTATTCCCCGAAAGCCGTCCGAAATGACCGGTCCGATCCGCAAGGCGCGCCATCGGTAACGACCCGAAACCATGTACATAACGCGTGTCCGGCCGACTCCAATTCAGCGCGCGATTCCGACTATGCCAAAAGGCGGCCGCCGAAACGGGCATTCGGGACCGCCTTGCCTTGTATGCCGTGCTTCTATGCCGTGCGCCGCCTTAGCGGATGTCGCACTTGTTTTGAATAAACCGGATCTGGTTTTCAAGCCGGTTCCGCTCCTCCGCCGTTTCGGGCGAGGCGTCGCCGGCGTTCGCCGCATCGACCCGTTCCAGCTCCTGCCGGAGGCGGTGCAAATCCTCGCCTGCGCGGGAGCAGTCGTAGTCGCTTTCCAATTGATCGAGCAAGGGGACAACTTCCTTTCGCTTGGAGTCGCGGTTTATTATTTGTGGAAAAATTTGCGGCTATACAGCGCGCAGCCAAGATCGGTTCGATCGCACAGGGTCGCACGGGCTCGCACGGATAGAAGCAGATTAACGCGCGAAGTTTGACGCGCCGCCCAAGTCCGCGAAACGCGCGGAGTTTGACTTCCCGCCCTGGTCCGCGCGAAGCGCCGGGAGCGTAAGCGCGAACACCGAGCCTTCCGGCGAACTGTCCGTCAGCGCCAATTCCCCGCCTTGAGCCCGCGCCAGCAGCTGGCTGTACGTCAGCCCGAGACCGAGGCCGCGCGTTTGCAGCTTTTTCCGGGTTCCCCGGTAAAACCGTTCGAATATATGCGGCCGATCCTCGGGGGCGATGCCGGTGCCGTTGTCCGCGACCTCGACGAGGGCGCGGTTTTCCGTTTCGGCCAACCGGATCCGGATTTGCAAAGGACGCTCCGGACTTGCGGCTTGCAGCGCATTATTCAGCAAATTGGTCAAAATTTGCTGGATGCGGAGCGCGTCGCCGGCGGCGTAAACGGGAGCGTCGGGCCAATCCGCCGCGATCGCCGCATTTTGCCGCTTATGCGTCAGTTCCCATTGGTAGATGATTTCCGACAGGAGCGCGCGCAGGTCGAGCCGCTCGCTGGCCACCTCGACGCTTCCGGCGGACAAGGCGTTATAGTCGAGCAGGTCGGCGACCATCCGCTCGAGTCGTCCCGATTCCCGCAGGGCGATATCGAGAAACTCCTTTCCCTCCTCCGGCGAGACGACCTCGTCCCGCACCGCCATCAGCAGCCCTTTGATCGAGGTAACGGGCGTTTTCAGCTCATGCGTCACGCCGGCGAGCGAAAGCGCCCGCCATTCTTCGAGCTGCTTCAAACGGCCGGCCATGTCCTTGAAGGAATCGACGAGCTCGTGAATTTCCCGTTCTTTCGTCTCCACTTCCAGGCGAACGTCATACTGGCCGCCGCGAATGAGCCGGGCGCCTTCCGCGACGCGCCGGATCGGCAAGGACAGCTTGCGCGACAGCAGGTAGATCGTAAGCCACCCCGAGAGGATCAGGGTCGCCAGCAGCACGGCGACGAGCGCCAGTTCGTTGGGGCTGGCGCCGAGGGATTTTTTGTTCATCAGCAGCGTCACCTGGCCGATTTCTTCCTCCCCGCCCCCGGGGATCGGCGTCGTGACCGCCTTCGTCCCGGGCTCCTTCGAGTCTTTCAAATCGGAGGTCATCCTTTTTTTCATGTCCTGCTCGCTGGTTTCCGGCTTGGAATAAAGCAGGTTGCCGTCTTTATCGGTAACGAACAGGCACAGCTCGCCCTTGAAATTGAAATAGCGGAGCCGGCTGTCCAGCAGTTTGTCCATGTGCGGCGGAATGGCGAGCTCCCCGTCCGCGGAGACGACCCGGTCGGCGACTTCCTGGCCAAGCAGTCCCGCCGTCTTGAGCCGGCTGTCCGTCGTCGTTTCCCGCATCCAGTACAAGGAGCAGAGCGCGATGACGGTAAAGCCGGCGAACAAAATGACGATGTACCGGATCGTCCAGTAGGAGAGCATCGACGTCAGCTTTTTCGGTTTCATTCTCCGATCCAAAATTGATACCCCGTTCCTCTCAGCGTGCGGATTTCGCCGGCATCGGCCGACCAGTGCGACAGCGATTGGCGCAGCCGTTTGATCGACAGGTCGACCGCCCGGTCGCTTCCGTCGTAATCCATTCCCCATACTTGTTCGATGAGCTGCTCTCTCGTTAAAATGCGGTTGGGGGATTCGGCCAAAAACAGCAGCAGCGACAAATCGCGGGGGGTCAGCGGAACCTCGGCGGCGTTCAAATATACGCTTCTGGACGCGTAGTCGATCAGCAAATTGCCGAAGTAGCGCTTGCTCTCCCCGTCGGTCCAATGCGGCCGCCTGCGCAGCACGGCGCGGACGCGGGCGACGACCTCCTCCGGCACGAACGGCTTGGTCATGTAGTCGTCGGCGCCTCCGTTCAGCCCGCCGAGCCGATCCTGGATGCGGTCGCGGGCGGTCAGCATAATGACCGGGCAGGCGCTTTTTTCCCGAATCAGTTTCAGCAGCTCCCATCCGTCCATTCCGGGGAGCATAATGTCCAGCAGCACGAGTGAAAAATCGCCCGCCTCGAACAGCCGGACGGCTTCGTTTCCGTCCGCGGTCCGGGTGACCCGGAACCCCGCCTTTTTCAAGTAGGCGGCCAGAACGAGCGAGATCGCTTCTTCGTCCTCCACGACCAAAATCGACTTCATGTCGGCCGTTCCACTCCTTGCGAATCTTGAATATCCTTCGTTCTCGTACTGTTACTGTTACATAGGAAAGGCGTTGCCGCAAGAGCCTTTTAAGAGATTCGGACTTTATTTTCGCTTGACATTCGCCCGACATATTCGGCTGGTACGCTAGAATCGAACTCTCGTTTTTACCCTAAAAAAAAGAATAGGACAGGAGGAAACTAAAGTGCAAAGAAAAGCGAAAATTTGGATCGTTGCGGGCGTAGCCGCCGTTGCCGTTCTCGGAACGGGCGCTTACGCGCTGACGAACGACTATTTGGGCAACAACATCGAAATCGAACAGGTCATTCCGGCGGGCGCCGCGCCCGCGCAGACCGCGGCGGCAAGCGCCGGAAGCCCGGCGGAAGCGTCAGGTTCGCCCTCGGCAGCTGCGGGAACGGTCGCGACCGGAGAGCAGCTGAACGGGGAATGGAGCTTGACCGACGCGTCCAAAGTTTACTTTTCCGTCACGACGTCCAGGGAAACGGTCAACTTTGTCAATGACGTCGTCGGGGGCAGTTGGACGCTGAACGTGGACGACCTGTCGCAAACGGCGGGAAGCGGGCAAATCGACATGGCTTCCGTCGATTCCGGCAACGGCCAGCGGGACGGTCACGTGAAGGGGGCCGACTATTTCAACGTCGAAGAGTTCCCGGAGGCAACGTTTGCCGCGACGTCGTTCGAAGGCTTGCCGGCCGAGTGGACGGAGGGGACGGCGTACGACTTCAACATGACGGGCACGCTGAGCGTCCGCGGCATCGAGAAGGAAGTCGCATTCGCGAGCAAAACCGTTTACCAGGGAGGGCAGCTGCTTCTGTCGGGCACGACGACGGTCACGTTCGCCGATTTCGGCATGGAGAACCCGCACAACGTCGTGTTGGACACCGAGAACGAGATCGCCGTGCAGCTTGAGCTGGTGCTGGATAAGGCGTAAAAGAACTTGCGCGTTCAGCCGGGCGGAATGGCTTGCGTTCCATAGACGAAAGAAGCCGCTCGCGGATCCGATCGGAATCCGTGAGCGGCTTCTTTGTTCGAGCTTCTCTTTATTCGTATGCCGTCGACGCCGGAAAGTTGTAATAATGGTCGCCGTCCAACGAATGCAGCCGGAAGCCGCGCGCGGCGAAATCCTCGTCGTTATATTTGGCCGTATACGTCGTTTCGGCCGAATAAAAATCCATATAGTTCAAAATGTAGGGCATCGGCCGCACTTCGTTATGCGTCTCGTCCCCCGTGCTGTATTCCGTCGGCGCGATGCCGTAGCCGTCCAGCGAGAATACGCCGGCCGCCGCCTCGTTCATGCGAAAAAATTTGCGGACGGCCGTCGAGGAAACCGAAGCGTAATCGATCGTGCTGACGCTCATCAGCTTGACGCCGAGCAATTTGCGGTATTTGAGGGCGGCGTCGATTTTTTTCCGAAATCCCGTTCCGAAGGCGCTCGGGCTATCGGCTTGCGTAATGTCGGTCGGCTCCAGAAAGCTTTCCAGCAAGTACAAATCGCCGCCGGCGATCTTCGTTTTTTCCCCTTTCGGGTTCCACTTCTCGTGCACGGCGCTGCTCATGATGTCGTCCGGCTTCCACGCGTTCAGGAACGCCTTCATCGATTGCTTGTGCACGTAGTCGACCGCCTGATTGAGACGGTCGCGCGACACGCCGTAATCGTAGCCCGCGTCGTCGAAAAAGATGCCGTCCGCGCCGATCGCTTTCCATTTGTCGGTTTTATTGCGGATCACGCTCATGCTGTGGTTGTCCGTCGTTACCCCGAGGTCGATATAGCCGTAAACCGCGGCATCCGGTCGGAGCGCGCGCAATTCGGCGATGATTTCGGCCGTCGACTCGTGATCGCCGTGGCTCTTCTCCTCCAGCCCCGCGCCCAGCACGATATAGTCGTATTCGGCGAACTGTTCGGCCGCTTTCCGGACGTCGTTCGCTTCGTTTATTTCGATCGGAATACCGTAATAAATGAGCAGCCGATAGCCGTTCTCGTTTTTCGCTTGAACCCCGGCGCTTGTCAGCGTCATCGTCAGGGCAAGCAGCAAGGCGACAAAAATGAGGGGACGTTTTCGTGTCATCGTAAGCTCCTTTACGCAAATACGGGCGAAAATTCCTCGCATTTTTACTCGTTTTTAGGTTGATGAAATGATCATAGGCCAGGACGCGAGGGATTGCAACTCAGCCTTAATTCCCAATTCGGTTTGTCGTACATTGCGGATCATGGTGCAAAAGTCGGCATGAAAATCTTGGATGTGCCAGACGGAATGTTGAATTTGAACGAAATTTGGAGTAAAATTGCTGGATAGAATTATTTGTAAATAATGTAATAATTATAGTATAAAAGGGCTATGTACATGCTGTTTGGGAACCGGTCGTTTCCCTGCAGATCAGGCTATTGGGGGAGATTCGGATGAACGTATTGATTACCGGAGGCTGCGGGTTTATCGGCTCGTTTGCCGCGGAAAGGTTTCATAAGGAGGGGCATCGCGTCACGATCATCGACAATTTGTCCACCGGACAAAGGAGCAACGTGAACGTTCCGCACAAGTGGTACGGGCTTCACGTCGAGGATCGCAAATGCGACGAAATATTCGAAAGCGTCCGTCCCGACGTCGTCCTGCATCTGGCCGCGCAGGTCGACGTTGCCCAGTCCATCCATCTCCCTCAGTCCGATACGCAGGCGAACATTATGGGCCTCGTCAACATGCTGGAATGCTCCCGCAGGCACGGCGTAAAGAAGTTTATTTTCGCCTCCTCCGCCGCCGTCTACGGGAACAACGAAGAGGTGCCGCTGCGGGAGGAGACGCCGGGCGATCCGCAGTCGCCTTACGGCATCAACAAACAATTGGGCGAGTATTACTGCGAGAAATGGCGCGAGCTTTACGGGCTTCAGACGCTGGTGTTCCGATTCGCCAACGTATATGGCCCGAGGCAAGGAATCGCCGGAGAGGGCGGCGTCGTTTCGATCTTTATGCAGCGGCTGCTTCGGGGAGAGGAGCTCGCCATTTACGGCGACGGCGGCCAAACGCGGGATTTCGTTTACGTCGAGGATGTCGTGGACGGGCTGTACCGGGGAGCGGAAAGCGAGCTGACCGGCGTTTACAATTTGTCCGGCTGCCGGGAAACGAGCCTGAACGAGCTGGTCGAAAGCTTGAAGGGCTTCTCCGACGTTTCCGGCGTTCGCTACGAAGCGTCCCGGGAAGGCGATATTTACCGCTCGTGCCTCGACAACGCGAAGGTGAAGAGGCAGCTTGATTGGGTGCCGCTGTATTCGCTGGACGAAGGGCTTCGCCGCACGTACGAATGGTTCAAGGCCGAGCGGGCCAGGCAGGCCGAAGCCCGACCCGCCCGGGCGAAACGCGAGTTCGCCCTGGGCGGCAGGTTCAAGCGCGTGCGCCCCTACGCGGAAAACGCGCTCGCCTTTTGCGCGGTGCTGGCGCTCTCGCTAAACGATCCGGGCTGGCTCGCGCAGACGCTCGTCGATTTTAAGCTCGTTTACATTATTTTGCTCGGCGTGCTTTACGGAAGCAAGCAGTCGATCATTTCGGCCGTTCTGGCTTCGGGCCTTTATTTCTTCGAACATTTGCAAAACGGCCGGGACTGGGTTTCGCTGCTGTACGACCCCGAAGTGCTGTTCATGCTGGCGATTTATTTGTTTTTCGGCCTGCTTGTCGGATTCGTTTCGGACAGGCACCGGAGAGAAGCGGCGGAAATGCGGAACGATCTTCAGGCGGAACGCGAAAGATACGATTTTCTGAACGCGGTTTACAAGGATACCCGGCTGGTCAAGGACGAGCTCCAGCGCCAATTGGTCGGCAGCAAGGACAGCATCGGCCGGATTTACAGCATCGTCAAGAAGCTGGAAACGCTCGAGCCGGAGCAAATCGTCACCTCGTCGGTCGACGTGCTCGAGCATTTGCTCGAGTCCAGGCGCATTTCGATTTACTCCGTGAACGGCACGAACTTTTTGCGTCTGATGGTCAAATCGGGCGGCAGCTCGTTTTTGCTGCCGAAAACGATTCGGCTTTCCGAGCATCCGTGGTACGCGGAAGTGATCGACGGCAAGTCGGTGCGCGTGAACCGTTCCCTGGAAAGCGGCGCTCCCGTCATCGCCGCGCCGATCGTTCACGACGGCACGGTCGTGGCGATCGTATCCGTTCACGTCACGGAGTTCGAGCGGCTGACGCTGGGCTTCGAGAACTTGTTCAAGGTGAGCGTGGAGATGATTTCCGACTCGCTCGCCCGCGCGTTCCAGTTTGTGGGGGCGACCCGAAGCGAGCGGTACGTGGACGATACGCCGGTGCTTCAGGAAACGTCGTTCAACCAGGTGCTGGAAAGCAAGACGGCCGCCAAGCGGCTGCATAACGCCGACTTCGTGCTGCTCGAGGTCAAGGCCGATCTCGGCAATTTGAAACGGGTCGCCGACCGCATCGCCGAGACGCTCAGGGATTCCGACTATCTCGGCTTGATCCGCGACCGCCTTGTTCTTTTGCTGAGCAACTCGAACTCGGAGGAAGCCGGCTTCGTCATGAACAGGCTGGCGAACAAAGGCATCGAAACGAAGCTGATGAGCGAGGAAGAAGCGTATGTTTGAGCGTTGGCTTGTCGTCTATTACGCGCTGGCGGTCATTTACGCCGTCTATCGTTTGGTTCGCCGCAAGGGCGACGAAACGGCCGCCGTTCTCCTGGCGCTGCTGCTGCCGTTCGGCGGGGTTCCGCTGGCCGCGCTCGCCCGGTACGTCCGGAAAAGGAACGTCCCGGTGCCGGACGCGAGCCGTTTCAAGGAACTGACCGACAAGGAGAACGACATTCGCGAGCGCATCTACCGGCAGGTGGATATCGGCAAAGAGACGAACATCGTTCCGATCGAGGAGGCGCTGGTCGTCAACGATTACCGGACGAGGCGCCGCCTGCTGCTCGATATGCTGAAGGACGACGCGGACGGTCATTCGGAACTGCTGGAGCGGGCGATTCAGAACGAAGACACGGAAACTTCGCACTACGCGGTATCGGCCGTCATGGAAAGAAAGCGGAAGCTGCAAACCAACCTCCAGAGGCTTACCGTCGAATACGAACGGCAACGCGGGAACCTGGACGTTGCCGCCGAATACGCGCAGGCGCTGCACCGGATGATCGAGGGCGGATTTGCGGATGCCAGAACGAAGAAAATCTATCTTTCGACCTATTCGCGCGTGCTCGGCGAGCTTATCGCCGGAGGGCTTCATGACGAGTCGGTGTTCAAAAACAAAATCGAATGCGCCATGCGCCTCGGCGAGGTGCAGGCGGCTCTCGCGGATTGCGAGGCGTTTCGCAAGGCGTACCCCGACAGCGAACAGGCGTATTTGTCCTCGCTTGGCGTCTGCTTCGAGCTGAGGCAGAAGGAATCGTTTTTCGAGCTGCTGGAGCAGTTGAAAGCGTCGCGTATCCGCATTTCGAACGCCACGCTCGGCATGATCCGCTACTGGTCGAATCAAAGGGATCAAGGAGCGGCAGGATGAAGAGATCGTTCAAGCTGGGCAAGCAAATTTATATGATTCTCGTTTTCGTGTTGCTGCTGGGCATAGGTTTGCAGGTGACCCGATCGGAAGCGCTGCTTCGCATAGGCGGAAAAAACGAAGCGTCCGCCATGCTCTCCGGCGCTTCCGGCGGGTCCGTCTTGTCGCGGGAAGAGATCGAGGGGCTCGGAGAGCCGCGTTACCTGATTATTTTCGACGCGGCCGACAACTACAGCGTACGGGTGAAAGACAACGTCGAGCGGACGCTTCGATATATGAAGAAATCGTTCGAAACGAAGCCCGTCGAAACGGTCAAGGAGACGGACGCTTCCGGCAGGCAGGCGATCGTCACGTTTCCGCAGCTGGATCTCATTCCCGACAACGCCTGGCTCGAAACCTATGTGGAAGAAGGCGGGAGCCTGCTGTTTGCCTCCGTGCTGGAGCCGGACAACACGTTTTATCGCATCTACCGGAAGCTCGGCGTGCTGGAAGCCGGGTATCAGGCGAACGTCAAGGGGATTACGGTGGGCAGGGGCGTTTTGCTCAACGAAGACGCCCAAACGTTCGGCGGATCGATCATTGAAAATACGGCGATGCAGGTGCGGCTGGACAAAGAGTCGATCGTAAGCGCCGAATCGTCGGAAAAAGTGCCCATTTTGTGGGAGCGGAGCTACGGTCTCGGGAAATTCGTCGTCTTCAACGGCACGATGCTGCAGGAAAAAACGAGCCGCGGCTTCATCGCCGCGGGCATCGGCCTCATGACGCCCGATTTCGTTTATCCGGTTTTGAACGCGAAGCTCCTGTATATCGACGATTTTCCCGCTCCGTTCAATCCGCCGTCCGACCCCGCGGTCGTCGCGTCGCTTCGCGACCAGTACGGGCGGACGTATTCCCGGTTCATCAAGGACATCTGGTGGCCGGATATGATCCGCGCGGCCGCCGAGTACGACTATAAATACACGGGCGCCGTCATTCAGACGTACGAGGCGACGATGCGGCCGCCGTTCGACGACAATGCCGAAGATTCGTTGTCCAATCTTATCATGTACGGGCGGGACATCCTCAAGCAGGGCGGGGAAATCGGCATTCACGGTTACAATCACCAATCGCTGACGATGAATGCGGGCGTAAGCCGCGCGTTCGGCTACAAAACATGGGCTTCGGAGGCCGACATGGCCGATTCGGTCCGCAGCGTTTATGCGTTTATCCGCGGCGCCTTTCCGGAATACGGCGTGCATGCGTACGTGCCTCCATCCAACGTGCTCGGACCGGAGGGGCGGAACGCGCTCGTCCAGGCGTGGCCCGAGCTGCGAGCGATCTCGTCGGTCTACGGAGAGGATCTGGAAGGGAACGCGTACGTCCAGGAATTCGAAATCGCGCCGGACGGCGTGGCGGAGCTGCCGCGCGTCACCTCCGGATTCATCAACGACGAATTCGAGCGCTGGGCGTTAATGAACGCCGCCGCCGCGCTCGGCGTCATTTCGCACTTCGTGCACCCGGACGACGTCATTTCCGCCGACCGCAATCCGGGAAAGACGTGGGAAGAGCTGTATGAGGATTTCACGGCGTTTCTCGGGTTTGCCGGCGGGCAGTACGATTGGCTTCGCCCGCTTACCGCGACGGAGGCGGCGAACGAGCTGAGCCGCCAAACGAACGCCGACCCGCATTTCCGGCATACGGAGAAAGGCATCGAAGGCTATATCAACGGCTTTTCCGGCGGGGAGCTATATTTTGTCGTTCGCACCGGCAAAAAGGTGACGGAACTGAAACATGCCGAGGTAACGCGTATTGGCGATTTCGCCTATCTCGTGAAAGCGACCGGCGCCCAATTTACCATTGGATTGGAATGATGCGCTTTGAGAATCTGTTTGGTTGCGGAAGGCTCATATCCGTACATAACCGGGGGAGTGTCCAGCTGGATCCATTCGCTCGTCCGCAGCATGCCGGAGCATGAGTTCGTCATCTACGCGATCGCGGCGGAGGCTTCCCAGAAAGGCAAATTCAAATACGCGCTGCCGTCCAATATCGCGGAAGTCAGGGAAGTGTTTCTCGACTCGTTCTTGAGGGAAGAGGGGCGCTGGGGAGCCCGGTTCAAGCTGACCCGGGAGGAAGCGGCGGCGATGAAATCGCTGATCGGCGGCGACGAGCATGCGGATTGGCGGCTTATTTTCCGGGCGCTGCTGAGCGACAAGCTGACCGATGCGGCGACGTTTTTGATGAGCCGGGATTTTTACGACATTTTAAGCGCGCTGTGCGAGGAAAAGTACAGCCAGGTACCGTTCACGGAAATGTTCTGGACGGTTCGCTCCATGATTTTGCCCTTGCTCATGACCGTCCGGAGCCCTTTGCCGGAGGCGGACCTTTACCACGCGGTATCGACCGGCTATGCGGGCGTGGTCGCCGCGCTCGGCAAGCAGCGCTTCGGCAAGCCGATGGTGCTCACCGAGCACGGGATCTACTCCCGCGAACGCGAGGAGGAAATTATCAAGGCGGATTGGGTCAAAGGCTATTTTAAAGATTTGTGGATCGAGTACTTCTACACGCTTTCCGGCTGCGCTTACCAATATGCCGACGAAGTGATAACGCTGTTCAAGCGCAACAAGGAAATCGAAGTCGAGCTCGGCTGCCCCGAAGAGAAAATCCGGATCATCCCGAACGGCGTGGCTGCGTCCGATTTCGACGGCTTGCCGCGCAAGGCGGAGGGGGAGCCGATCAACGTCGGCGCGCTCGTGCGCGTCGTGCCGATCAAGGATATCAAAACGATGCTGCAAAGCTTCCGGCTCGTCAAGCGGGAACTGCCGCACGTTCGGTTCCATATTATGGGCCCCTACGAGGAAGACCCCGAATATTACGAAGAATGCCTTGCCCTCATGGAGGCGATCGGGCTGACGGACGTCGAATTCACCGGGAGCGTCGACATCCGGGAGCATATCGGGAAAATGGACGTGCTCGTGCTGACGAGCATAAGCGAAGGCCAGCCGCTGGCCGTGCTCGAGGGCATGGCGGCGTCAAAGCCGTTCGTCGCGACCGACGTCGGCAGCTGCAAGGAACTGCTCTACGGCACGGACGACGATTACGGACAGGCGGGATTGATCGCGACGGTTATGAACGAGGAGCAAATCAGCCGGCATATCGTGACGCTTTGCCGGAACGAGCGCCTGCGCAGGGAAATGGGCGCGAGCGGCCGCCGGCGCGTGGAGCGGCTGTATACGAGAGATCGGTTTATCGAGAGCTACAAGCAGCTGTATGCCCGTTACGAGGGAAAGGAAGTGGCGCCAAATGGCGGGAATCGGCTTTGAACTGAAAAAAATGTACGCCAAGGCGGGTCTCGTCAACAAGGTTCAAGCGCTGGCCTATTCTTCGCTGGTAACGATCGGCCCGATGCTGTCGTGCATGCTCCTCGTCGTCGTCGTGCAGTGGCTGCAGCTCCGGTTCGGCGTGTCGTTCGGCGAGCGGGAGCTATTCCTGTCCGCGACGGTGTACGCGTTTATTTTTTCCTATATCATCAGCAACACGCTGACGCTGTATCTGACAAGGAGCGTGTCCGATTTTCTGTACCAGGGGAAATACGACGCGGTGCTTCCTTCCTTTTACGGCGGCCTGAAAATCGGGATGGCGACGGCAGCGGTTCCGGCGCTCGCCTTCCTCGCCTTCGCCCGCATCGATTGGCCGATGAAAGCCGCGCTGCTGCTGCTGTTTATGACGCTCATCGTCATCTGGTTCGAAGTGGTCTACCTGTCCGCCATGAAAAATTACCGCCTGATCTCTTTTTCGTTCATGGGAGGAGCGCTCGTGACGGTCGCCGCCGTCTGGACGATGTTCGAATTCACTTCGGTCCGCAGCGCTTCCGCCGCCTTGTTCGCGGTCGACGCCGGCTTTTTGCTCACCGCCTCCGCGCTGCTCGTGCAGATCGAGAAGTTTTTCCGCACGCCGCGCCTTCGTTCCGATTATGCCTTTCTGGCGTATTTGACCAAATATCCGTCGCTGATCGCCGTCGGCGGCTTGACGGCGCTCGGCCTGTATTCGCACCAGTTCGTCCAATGGTTCGGCAGCGAGGGGATCCTGGTCGCCGGGACGTTTCTAATGGCGCCGAAATACGACTTGGCCGTTTACTACGCGTTTTTGTCGGTCATTCCGTCGCTCGTGCTGTTCGTCGTTTCGCTGGAAACGAATCTGTATCCGAAAACCCGCCAGTATTACGATCTGATATTGCACGGAGGATCGATCGGGGACATTCGCCGCGCCCGCCAGCAAATGTTCCAGGTGCTCGCGCAGCAGCTCTCGCTGCTTATGGGCATCCAGCTCGTTTTCTCGATCGTTTCGGTCGCGTTCGGCATCCGCTTTTTGCCCCGGATCGGGTTTACCGCCGCGCAGGTCGATTTGTTCAATATTTTGGTCATGGGCTTTTATGCTTATATCATCTATACGATCGTCTGGCTCGTGCTTTTGTACTTCGACGATCGCAAGGGCGTAGTATGGCTGGCCGTGCTGTTTCTCGGAGCGAATACGGGTTTTTCGCTCGTTTCCCTTGCGTTCGACGAACAAGGCTTTTCTTTTTTTCTCGCGTCTTTCGCGACGCTGATCGCCGCGTTCTGGCGCCTGATCCATTTGTTGAATCACATCGATTACTACACGTTTAGCGCGCAGCCGGTTATCCATCGGGAAAAGAAGAACCGCTTCGCGAAGCTTCTGCACGGAGAGGAGTCAACATGAAAACAACCTTTCGATTTCGCGCCGCGCCCGCCTTGCTGCTGGCGCTCGCCGTCTGCCTGGGGCTTTCCGGCTGCTCGTTCTGGGAAGAGCCGGGGGAGCAAGCGGCGGAGACGGCCCAAGCGGCCGAACCGGTTCAGAAATCCGCGGCCGTGGCGAGCCTTCAGAACAAGCTGATGGAGGATCGCCGAATTTACGCCGATGACAAGGCCGATTCGGTCGTGACGTTCTACTTGACGATTACGGAAGACAACTTGACGGGCGACCCGGCCCTCACGTGGAACGAACTGAACGGGATCCGCAATGCGCAGGAAAATACGGACGAGAAAAAAGTGAACGTGCTGATCCAGGAAGGAAACGAGACGGGGCCGGCGAGCGGCATGCTCGGCTACGGAGAAACGCGACCGAACGGCGAACTGTCGCTCAGAGGCAAGTCCACGCTGCAAGGAGCGCAAAAATCCTACAAAATCAAGCTGTTCGACGAAGCGGGAGTGTGGCGGGATCAAACGACGATCAATTTGCTTAAGCACATTTACGATTTTTCCCGCGTCCGCAATACGCTCAGCATGGACTACTTCAAACTCATTCCGAATATGACCAGCTATCGGACGCAGTTCGTGCACCTTTATGTCAAGGACATGACGAGCGGCGAAACCAATCCGGTCTTTGTCGACTACGGGTTGTACGAGCAGATCGAGCAGCCGAACAAGCGCTATCTCCGCGCCCGCGGCCTGGATCCGAACGGCCAGCTGTACAAAGCCGAAAACTTCGAGTTTTTCCGGTACGCGGACAAGCTGATCAGCGCCGACGACGCCGACTACGACCAGGCCGCGTTCGAGTCCGTGCTGGAGATCAAAGGGAGCAAGGACCACGAAAAGCTGCTGCGCATGCTGGACGACGTGAACAATCTGTCGCTCAATTTCGACGAAGTGTTCGACCGGCATTTCGACCGGGACAACTATTTGACCTGGATGGCTTCGAACATTTTGATGGACAACATCGATACGATCTCGCAAAATTTTCTGCTGTACTCGCCGTTGAACTCGAATACGTGGTTCTTCCTTCCGTGGGACTATGACGGAGGCTGGGGCTACAACGAATTCGCGCACGCGGACGAACTCGATCAGGCGAGAGCGCCGTGGATGCGCGGCATTCAAAACTATTGGGGAACGGTGCTCGCCAACCGGTTTTTCAAAAATCCGGACAACGTGCAGCAACTGATCGATAAAGTCAAAGAACTGCAAACGATCATTCATCCGGAGCGGACGGCCGCTTTTCTCGATACGTACCGGGATGTCGTGTATCCTTATATTTCCCGGCAGCCGGATATGTTGTACTTGCCGGGCAACGTGAAGGACTACGACGCGGAACTGGAACGGATCGCCGGCCTGCCGGAGAAAAACGCGGAGCAGTTCATCGCGAACTTGCAAAAGCCGATGCCGTTTTTTATGGGCGACGTGGAGCAAGACGGATCGAACGCGGTCTTTCGCTGGGACGCGTCGTACGATCTGCAAGGCGACGATTTGATTTACCGGTTCCGGATCGCCAAGGATCCGACGTTCGCGAAGCCCCTCGTCGATCGGGACGGGCTGACCGTCACGTCGCTTACGATCGAAAACCTGGAGATGGGCCGGTATTTCTGGCAGGTCACGGCCACCGACGCCGAGGGCAATTCCATGCCCGCCTTCGATATTTACGAGGGTACGGACGATATCAAGCATTACGGCGTAAGGGAATTTTATATCGATTAGCCGGCAGGAGGGACGCCTTATGGAGTTCGCGGGCAAGCGGCTCAGGCACGAGCTGAAATTTTATATCCATCATCACGAGTACGTCGGACTTCGCAAGCGGGTCGGCGCGCTGCTGACGCTCGACCGCAATTCCGTCGACGAGAGCGGCTACCACATTCGCAGCCTGTATTTCGACAATTCGCATGAATCTTCGCTGTACGACAAGCTGAACGGCATTTTTGCCCGTAAAAAATACCGGATCCGGATTTACAACAAGAGCGACCGGACGATCAAGCTGGAGCGGAAAAGCAAATACAACGACTACGTGGCCAAAGAGTCCGCGGCGCTGACGAGAGAGCAGGTCGACCGCCTGATGACGGGGGACTACGCCTTTCTGCTGGACGGCGGGTCCGAGCTGATGCGCGATTTTTATTACGATTTGAAAAACGGCGCGATGCAGCCGGCGGTCGTCGTCGACTACGTTCGGGAAGCGTACTTGTATCCGACGGGCGATGTCCGGATTACGTTCGACAAGCAGCTGTCCGCGAGCGTGCAGTCGTTCGATATTTTCGACCGGGAGCTGGTCGGCGTCGAGACGGTGGAAGGGCCGCGAACGATTCTGGAAGTGAAATACGACGCCTTCCTTCCGAACGTCGTTCGCGATTTGCTGCAGCTGTCTTCCCATAACCGGTCGAGCATTTCGAAATACTGCATCTGCAAGGAGCGGCGGAAAGTGTTTGCACAATAACCCGGGCTTGCGCTCGGAAGGAGATTTTGCAAAGTGGGAGAAACGGTCAATTTTCAGGATATTATCAAAAAAAGCATGCTGGAGCTCGACGCGTTCGGCAACGTTTCGTACATCCAGATCTTCTGGGGGCTGCTCGTCGCGTTCGGCGTTGGCATGTTCATCTACTGGGTATATCAAAAATGCTATCGCGGCGTCGTCTACAGCCATAATTACAACGTATCGTTCGTACTGATCACGATCATTACGGCGCTCATCATCATGACGATCAGCACCAATATCGTCCTGTCGCTCGGCATGGTCGGCGCGCTCAGCATCGTGCGGTTCCGCACGGCGGTCAAAGACCCGCTCGATATCGTCTATATGTTCTGGTCGATTTCCGCGGGCATCGCCACGGGCGCCGGACTGTACCCGCTGGCGATTTGCGGCTCGCTCGTCATCGCGCTCGTCATCTGGCTGTTGTCGCGCCGGAAGCTGAAGGAGACGCCGTTTTTGCTTATCGTCCATTACGAGGATGCGGCGGCCGACGAGCAGATCAAGAGCGCCTTGCGGAAAATGAAGTACACGCTCAAATCGAAAACGGTCCGCAAAAACGTGACCGAACTGACGGTGGAGCTGCGAGTCAACGGCGACAACACGGCGTTCGTCCAGACGATGTCGGAAATTCCCGGCGTATCGGACGTCGCGCTCGTCAGCTACAACGGCGATTACGCGCCGTAATCCGGCGGCCGGCGCGAAGCGGATTTCCACGGAGGCCGGGTGATGTGTCATCCGGAATTCGCCGGAGACCGGGGAACGGGCAGTCAACCGATCCGGGAGGCTCGAACATGTTCGAGCCTCCCGGATTTTTGTACGCAGACAGCGAGCGGCATGCATTTGAGTAAAAATTACTCATCTTGCCATCCTCGCATGGCCGCCAACGATCCAATTGAGTCGTGTCGACTCAACTTGCCGCCTGGGCATGGCCGGCAAGGGTCCAATTGAGTCATGGCGACTCAACTTGCTGCCTGGGCATGGCCGGCAAGGGTCCAATTGAGTCATGGCGACTCAACTTGCCGCCTGGGCATAGCCGGCAAGGGTCCAATTGAGTCATGCCGACTCAACTTGTTGCCTGGGCATGGCCGGCAAGGGTCCAATTGAGTCGTGGCGACTCAACTTGCTGCCTGGGCATGGCCGGCAAGGGTCCAATTGAGTCGTGGCGACTCAACTTGCTGCCCGGGCATGGCGGGCAAGGGTCCAATTGAGTCGTGGCGACTCAACTTGCCGCCTGGGCATAGCCGGCAAGGGTCCAATTGAGTCGTGGCGACTCAACTTGCTGCCTGGGCATGGCCGGCAAGGGTCCAATTGAGTCGTGACGACTCAAATTGTTGCCTGGGCATGGCCGGCAAGGGTCCAATTGAGTCGTGGCGACTCAACTTGCAGCCTGGGCATAGCCGGCAAGGGTCCAATTGAGTCGTGACGACTCAACTTGCAGCCTGGGCATGGCGGGCAAAGGTCCAATTGAGTCGTGGCGACTCAACTTGCAGCCTGGGCATGGCGGGCAAAGGTCCAATTGAGTCGTGGCGACTCAACTTGCTGCCTGGGCATGGCGGGCAAGGGTCCAATTGAGTCGTGACGACTCAACTTGCCGCCTGGGCATGCTCGCTGGGCGCTTCAATGCGGCTCGGCTTAAATCCGGCCAATCGCGACAATCGCAGCTAACGCGAAGAAAACGACGTTCACGCCAATATCCCGATATTCCTTGCGCCGAATATGGAACAGGGCTCCGAGCAAAACGACGGCTGCGAGAGCGATCGCGGCAAGCGGCGTCCATACGGGCGCAATGTTCGTCAACTCCGGTATAACCAACCCGACTGCCCCAAGCAATTCCGCCAATCAGATAAACAAAACGAATCCCTTCGGGACGTCCTTTACCCAGACCCAGGACGCCCTTGCCTTTTCGACCTGAAACGCCTTCATCCAACCGGAATATAAAAAACCCAGCGCCAAAATCCCTTGAACGATCCACAATGCCGCGTTCATGATGCTTGCTCCACTCCTTGTCTCATGTGAATTTGCTTGCTGAAACATCCGATTTTTCAACCCGAACCGCGAACCGAACCGCGAACCGAACCGCGAACCGAACCGCGAACCGAACCGTAAACCGAACCGCAGCCGCCCCTTTATTGAATCCGCTGGCCGCTAGGTGCATAATAAGCTCTAGAAACTCTTTCTGGAAGTAGTTACTTTAACTAAACATAGTTTATAAAAAGAAACCATGAGGAAATGAAAGGATCAGTGGGGCGAACGATGTCAAAATATTGCAAGTTTGAGACAGCGCTCGAAATTTTCGTGGGGAAATGGAAGCCCGTCATTTTGCTTTGTCTTTTTTCAAATGGCACCATGCGATTCAGCGAACTTCAAAAAGCGATACCGGATATCACCAAAAAAATGCTGACCCAGCAACTAAGGGAGCTGGAATACCACGATATCGTCCATCGCGAGGTCTATCAGCAAGTTCCTCCAAAAGTGGAGTATTCGATTACGGAGTATGGCAAAGGGATGGATAGCGTTCTTCGGGCGTTGAACGATTGGGGTGTGGCGCATATCGAGCATTTGAATCATTTGTACGGCGAAAACCGTTCGGGGGTTGCGTTGCCGGGTCGCGCAGATCGGACAAGATAGGTTGAAAGGCAAAGTTCCAATATGAACGAGGAGCGTGAGCGGAATGGTCGAGGTGGCGGCCGCCGTCATCGAGGACGAAGCGGGACGGATTTTGATCGCCAGGCGGAAAAAGGGAAAGTCCCAGGAAGGGCTTTGGGAGTTCCCCGGAGGCAAAATCGAACCCGGCGAGTCGGTGCAGACGTGCTTGCGAAGGGAGCTGCTGGAGGAGATGAACATCGAAATCGCCCCCGGCGAACCGTTTGCCGTGAACGAGCACGATTACGGCCCGGTCCGGATCCGTCTCACGGCCTGCATGGCCCGGTACGTGCGCGGAGAAATTCGACTGGCGGACCATGACGAGTGCAGATGGGTCGGCCGCGGGGAGTTGAGGGAGTTCCGCTGGGCCCCGGCCGATGTGCCGTTCGTGGAACGGCTTGCGGCGGAACGGATTTAAACGGGAATGATTTGCCCAATAAGCGGCGGTGCGAGCCGAAGGAACGGATAGGAAAAGTAACGCCGGTAACAGCAAAAGGGGCAGCCCGTTGAGCGGATCGCCTCTGCCTAGCGACGCGGGTTCCATGTAGTGCACGTGGTGCGCTACATTCGCGCAAACCGAGTCGGGGACCGGCCAAGTAGTGCACGGAGTGCGCTACATTCGCGCAAACGGAGCCGGGAACCCGCCAAGTAGTGCACGGAGTGCGCTACATTCGCGCAAACGGAGCCGGGAACCCGCCAAGTAGTGCACGTGGTGCACTACATTTGCGCAAACCGAGCCGGGGACCGGCCATGTAGTGCACGTGGTGCGCTACATTCCGCAAACCGAGCCGGGGACCGGCCAAGTAGTGCACGAGGTGCGCTACATTCGAGCAAACGGAGCCGGGAACCCGCCAAGTAGTGCACGTGGTGCACTACATTTGCGCAAACCGAGCCGGGGACCGGCCATGTAGTGCACGTGGTGCGCTACATTCGCGCAAACCGAGCCGGGGACCGGCCATGTAGTGCACGTGGTGCGCTACATTCCGCAAACCGAGCCGGGGACCGGCCAAGTAGTGCACGTGGTGCGCTACATTTGCGCAAACCGAGTCGGGGACCGGCCATGTAGTGCACGTGGTGCGCTACATTCGCGCAAACGGAGCCGGGAACCCGCCAAGTAGTGCACGGAGTGCGCTACATTCGCGCAAACGGAGCCGGGAACCCGCCAAGTAGTGCACGGAGTGCGCTACATTCGCGCAAACGGACCGGGGACCGGCCATGTAGTGCACGTGGTGCGCTACATTCGCGCAAACGGAGCCGAGGACCGGCCATGTAGTGCACGTGGTGCGCTACATTCGCGCAAACGGAACCGGCAGCCCGCCAAGCCATGTGAATCGGGCACATCGGGCGGCTTCCCGGAACGAGTGGCCGCTCCGGGAAGCCGGGCTTGCAAAAGACGGCTTCGAGAAAGAAAATGCGAGGTCAACCGAAGTCCCGACGCAGCGTGAACAGGCTGCGCAGCTCGTCTGCGGACAGCTCGGTAATCCAGCCTTCGGACGCGGAAATGACATCGTCGCTCA
This sequence comes from Cohnella massiliensis, assembly GCF_900169535.1. NCBI lineage: Bacteria > Bacillati > Bacillota > Bacilli > Caryophanales > Paenibacillaceae > Cohnella > Cohnella massiliensis. Next base: position 476,915 of record NZ_LT821257.1, on the reverse strand, counting down.
ACTTCATTTTGCTTTCGAGCATTTCGTCGATTCGTTCCTCCAGCGTGCCGAGCGCGATGAACTTGTGCACCTGCACGTCGCGGGTTTGGCCCATCCGGAAGGCGCGGTCGGTCGCCTGGTTCTCGACGGCCGGATTCCACCATCGGTCGAAATGGAACACGTGGTTCGCCGCCGTCAGATTGAGCCCGACGCCTCCCGCCTTCAGCGAAAGGATGAAGACGTTCGGCTGCTCGTCCGGCGGCAGCTCGCGGGATTGAAACCGGGCGATCATCCGGTCGCGCGCCGTTTTGGACGTGCTGCCGTTCAAGTACAGCACCGGCTCCTGCAGCTCGCGCTCCAGCACCTGCCGCAGCATTTGGCCCATTCCGATATACTGCGTAAAAATGAGGCAGCGGTCCCCCTCGTCCCGGAGCTCCTTCACCATTTCGAGCAGCCGCTCCAGCTTGGACGAGCCGGCGACGAGCGCCGCGATCTCCTCGGCGGACCGCTCGGCATCCGGCGGCGTCTCCGGGCTCGCCAGCAGCGGATGGTCGCATATTTGCTTGAGCCGCGTCAGCGCGGCCAAAATCGCGCCTTTTCGCTCGATGCCTTCCAGCTTCTTTATTTTTTCCATCAGTTCGTTTACGGTTTGATCGTACAGCGCCGCCTGTTCGGGCGTCAGATGGACATAGGCTTTCATCTCGTTTTTCTCCGGCAGGTCGAGCCGGATGGCCGGGTCCTTCTTCTTGCGGCGCAGCATGAACGGCTTGACCAGCTTCTGCAGGTCCGCCGTGCGCCGCGGGTCGCGGTCCTTCTCGATCGGCGTCGCGAACCGCTCCTGAAAGGCGCGGGCCGTGCCGAGGTAGCCGGGCGAGATGAAATCGTAAATCGACCAGAGCTCGGAGAGCCGATTTTCGATCGGCGTTCCGGTCAGCGCGATCCGGTGCCGGGCGGGAAAGCTGCGGACAGCGGCCGCCTGCTTCGTCTGGGCGTTTTTGATGTTTTGCGCTTCGTCCAGACAGATGGACGCCCATCCGAACGCTTGCAGCGTCTCTTGATCGAGCGCCGCCGTCGCATAGGAGGTGAGCACCACATCCGCCCGGCGGGCCGCCTCGGCAAAGGCGTCCCCGGCCAGCCGCCCGCTGCCGTAGTGAAGCATCACGTCAAGGGAAGGGGCGAAGCGGCCAAGCTCCTTCTGCCAGTTGCCGAGCACGGAGGTCGGGCAGACGATGAGGGAGGGGAGCCGTTCGGCCTCCCCCGTCGTCTCCTTCTGGTGAAGCAGATAGGCGATCAGCTGCACCGTTTTGCCGAGGCCCATGTCGTCGGCCAGCACCGCGCCAAGGCCGAACCGCCGCAAAAAGGCGAGCCACGAAAAGCCGTCGCGCTGATAGGCGCGCAGCTCGGCCGCCAGACCCGCGGGCGCGTCCAGCTTCGGCCATTCCGCCTGCTGGCCGATCTGGCCGACCAGCTTCAGAAGATGCTCGTTCAACTCCACCTCCAGCCGGACGCGATGAGCTTCTTCCTCCGGATTTTCCTCGGCCGCGCCTTCTTCCGGTTCGCCGCTTTCGGCGAGCAGGTGCAGCTGCAGGACGTCCTGGAACGTCAGCCCGTGCGACTTGTCCACGCCCTCCATCAGCTTGCCGATTTGCGCGATGAGCTCCGGGTCGAGCGCGATCCAGCGTCCCCGGAACCGGACGAGGCGCTCGTTGCGGGCGACCAGCTCGGCGAACTCCGCCTCGGAAAGCTCGGCGTCTCCGATGGCGACGCGCCAATCGAAGTCGAGGATGGCGTCCAGCCCGAACAGCGATTTGCCGTTGCGGCTCTCCTTCACGCTGGCGCGCAGTCTCGGCTTGCGCTTTCGCGCCGCTTCCCACCAGGCGGGAAGCAGCACTTCCCAGCCGGCCTCCAGCAAACGAACGCTGTCCGCCGTCAAAAAGCGCCACGCGGCCGCATCGCCGAGCGGCGCGCCGAGCACATCGCCGCTTCCGCCGGCCGTCAGCTCCGGCGGAAGGACGGCGCGCAGCCGCTCCAGCCAGCCGGCGGCGCGCTCTTGCGCATGGGCCGACCAGGCGGCCGGCCATGCGCCGGATACTTCGCCTTGCGCCGTCAGCTTCGCCGGCGCAAGCTTCGACGCATCCAGCTTGTCCTGCAGGACAAGCTGGAGCCGCCAGCCGGACGGCTTGTCTCCGTACGGCTCCGACAGCCGCAGCGCCGGGCGGAACGGCGCCGGGTCGGCGGTCCAGCCGAGCGCGATCAGCCATGCCTGCTCGTCCAGGCCGGCGACCGCCGGGCTGTTTTTGGCAAACAGCAGCGGAAATTCCCGCCGCAGGTCCGCCGCCGCCGCCTCGGTGCCGTAGTAGCGGTCGAATACGGCGGCCGAGAACGCCGCCCGCACGCCCGACGCGAAATCGTCGCCGGCTTTCGCGCGAGCCAGCGCCTCGCTTACCCGTTCGGCCGCTTCGTTCGCCGGCCAAGTCCACTCCACCTTGCCTTCGCGGTAAGCGGAGAAGCTGGGGCGATACGCTTTGTTCTCCAGCATTTCCGCCAGCGGCGGCGCGATTTCCAGCAGCGTCCGGGCGGACTCGCCCCATTTCCAATCGATGTACTCCGGCACCCGAACGTCCGCAAAAAAGGGAACGACCCACTCCGACGGGAGCACGACGGCCTCGACGTTATCCGTTTTTTTCAGTTCCAGTTCGGTGCCGTAAAAGGAAGCCTCATGCCAGGCGAACAAGCGCTGCTTGATCGCAAGGCCGGGAATGTCCGGGGATCCGGCCATCGATCCGAAAACAAGGGCGTCCCCGTGGCCGGTCAGGACGACGTCGACCGAGATGGTGTTCATCAGCATCTTCACGAAATCAGCTTTCCTTTCCGAAGCTCCTCCTGCAGCGCCCGCAGCCGCCCGTGACGCTCGGCAAACGCCGAAAAAAACCGCTCCCAGCGGTCTTCCCGCTTCAATTTTTTATACAGCTTGGCCAAACGTTTCAGCAGCTTGACCGCGGCCTTGTAACTGTCCCGGTTTTTCTGCGCCACATACCGTTCGACGGCCTGATGGTAAAAAGGCAGCAGCAGCTCCGGCTCGTTCTTTTCGATCGGCGCCAGATCGGAGACGCGGAATTCGAGCGGTTCCCGGCCGAGGCTGAGCTGCAAATCCATCCATTGCCGCCACCTGCCGCGCGACAGCAGCAAATTTTCGAAAACGGGGCTCGAGACCCGAAACGTTCGTCCGATCGTGTCCCACATTTGCGGTTCGGCTTCGGGCAAGCGCTCGACCGTTTGCTCCCAAAATTCCGCGTAGCTTCTCATGAACCGGTAATCGCCGCCGGCCAGACACGGCCCCATCTCGGTCAGCCAGGCGCAAAGCCGGGACCAATCCTCCGTTTTGGACAGAAACGAAAAAAAGTAATGGAAGTCGCCCGTGGGCAGCTCGGACTCGCTCGCGACGCGTTTGAACAAGCTCCAGGCTTCTTCGTCCTCGCCCATAAAAAAATGAATCCAGCCCCGGGCGAGCGTACAGGCCAGCTTGCCTTCCTCATTGAGTCCCATTTCGCGCTCGGCCGCCTCGAGCCGCCGCAATTCCTCCGCGTGCAGCGCCGAGCCGCCTTCGTTCGGATTCAGCCAGGAAATCCAGAAAAGACGGTAAAAATCCGAAAAGTATTCGCTGACCGGCGAGCTCTCCGCCATCGCCTTCCGCAGCAGCTCCAGCGTCTCTTCGGCGCGCGGCCAAAGCCGGGGATCGGCCGTAAGGTCCGGCGTGCGCGAAAGCAGCCGGGCCAGTTTTTTTTGCAGTTCCGACGCGGCCAGATGGGTATAGTAGCCGAAACGGGAAGAGCCGCCGTAAAAAAAGCCGTGATTGCGCGGCTCGTCCGCCATCCGTTCCATCACGTAAAGATGGGCGTTCAGCTCGTAAAGGCGGCCGAGCTCCTCCGGCTCGGGCGGCGGCACCGACCGAAAAATCGTCCCCAGCGCAAGCTCCACGTATTCGGGATTGCGGGTGCGGTCCGCATAAGGCTCAAGGCACAGCTCGAACAGCTCGCGCCACTGTGCCGCGTTCGCTTCGGAAATGCCGGCGCCGAGCTCCCGGATCCGGCGGCGAACGGCGTCATTCATGCGGGCGGCCGAAGCGGTCTGAAGCAGCGCGGCGGCCGATTTCGCGTTGACAAGCGCGTGGAACGGCCGGCCCTGCAACTCCGCGTAGGCGAGCAGGGAGGCGGCAATATGCTTGCAATAGCCGCCGACCGGGCAGGAACAAGCGCTCACCGGAAAAAAGTCCAGATCGACATGGACCTGATAACGGCGGGTTCCGATTACGACAGCCTCGAAGCTGCGGGGCTCCGCCCATTCCAACGACCGGACCCTTCCTTGCTTGAAGTATTGAAACCCGCGCTTGATCGTGACGTCGTCAAAATGCTCCGCCGTATCCTGCACGAGCAAATTCCATTGGGTTTCGTCCATTGCCTGGTGCAATGTTCATCGCTCCTTACGGTTAAACGCTTCGCATTAATCGGTTTCTATCATTATAGCATTTTGCGAAGTTGACGGACGCTGGCGAAAAATAGGTGATAAAAATTCGGACTCGTGATAATATTGAGTCGAACGAACCACGACCCGCAGGAGGGGTTTATGTGACATTAGGCCTAAAAATCGATCATTGCCCCGGATGCGGGAAAGTTTTTCAAAAGAACTTCCGCTACCTGTGCGCCGACTGTGCGGCCCGCGAGGACGAGCTGACGCAGTCTATCGAACGCCATTTGAAACGGAATCGTTTTTTAAATAACGAACAGCTGGCGGAGGCGACCGGACTTTCGCCGAACCAGATCCGTTCGCGCATCCGCGAAGGCAAGCTGAAGCTGTACGACTATCCGAACTTGTCGGACGCCTGCGACTGCTGCGGCCAGCCGATCCGCCGGGGCAAAATTTGCGGCAAATGCACGGTTCGGCTGCAGGAGGAAATCCGGCACGAGTACGAGCAGGACCGGCTGATGAAAGAGCGGAGAAGAGCCGCGAACAGCTATATTTATCGGAATTAGCGTTTTCGGCTGCTTATCGTACAACGCCCATCGTTCTCTCTGTCGCAACGAACGGAAACTCGGCGCGCGAACCGAGGCAGCAGACGTTATTTTGCTTACTTTCCGAGCTTTCCGTTTTTTGACGGAAGGCTCTTTTATACGGGGCATGATTTCCGCATGAAAGGACGGAAGCGCATATAAAAATGTCGCTGGCAGCAGCCGATAAAAACGAGATCCATATGATCCATTTCGCTGACATCTTGACGGAAGGCATCGTCAAACCGTTTCCGGAAAAATTTTGAGCCTAAAAAACGCTCGAAATAAAAGGAACAAGCGGCCGCGAAACCCCCACCGACAAGCGTCAACCTATTCGGTGGTTTTTTTCGTGCGCACCCTCCGGCTATTATAGGATTGAACGATAGGAGGTGGAACGATGTTCGCGAACAAGTACGGTCGCCGGTACTCCAGCGAATCTTGCGCCGACCGCAGAGACGATGCGGGTTACCGACGCGCCCCGAAGCAGATTGGGGGGCGCGCGCATGCCCTGAATGCCGCGGGCATCTTGCAGCTGCAGCAAGCGCTCGGCAATCGGGCCGTCGTCCGGATGATGCGGGCGGAGAACGGGGATGTCGGCCATGCATCCGTCATGCCGGACGATTTCGTCGTCCCCGGCGCCACGGTCATGCGTAACGGCCGCGATTTATCCTTCGAAGCGGAGAATGCATCCCATGCCTCGTCCCCGGTCGCCTGGAACCCGTTCGGCACATCCGGCGCGCCGATCCAGCGGATCATCAGCAAGAAGGACGGAGAGCCATACGCCAATCTGAAGCAAGCCGCCTGGTACCGGGAATTGGAGGCGGATCAGCAGGCTTGGGCGCACTTTTTGCATAACGACGCGGCGGTTACGTATACGATCGAGCAAGCGCAGGCGGAAATCGACAGGCGGATCCGAAGCGGAGAGCCGACCCCGCCGATGCCGGAATCGAAAAAAAAGGAGCGCCGAAAGGTGCCGATCGTCCCCAGGCAAACCGGGGCCGCCGTCGGCACCAAGGTCGACTACCTGACGCACCCGAAAGGACGGACGGAGCGGCGCTTTCTTCGGATGCTGAACGACGAGGACCGCGGCGTCGGCGATCGAAACGTATACGTGAAGCGGCTTCTGCTTCCGGACGGCAGGAAGGTCAAGCATATCGCCGCCTCCATTCCGCCCTCCAGCCTTCCTCCCGACCGGGCCGCAATGCCGGAAGAGGACTATTTGAACAGCCGGCTCGGCATGACGCACCATTCCGAAAGCGTCACGGACGAATTCGAGGCGAACCATCCCGATTTTAAAGGGAAGGAAACGGAAGAGCTGTACTCCTTCTCTTCCCGGGAGCAGTGCGAGTCGTGCCGGTACCACCATCCGCCCCGCAATCCGGAGGCGCATTATTTCGGCTCGTACTATTCGGGGATGACCGACCATATCGAGGACGAGGACTTGCGAAATCGAATCATCGCCAACAACGGCATTGCGGAGGGTTTGAAGCTTACGGACGAGGAGCGCAAAATTCTCGCCGAGGCCCGGAAGGACGCGGCGGCGGCAAGGCAAGGGCCCGAGCAGAACCAGAAGCTCGCAGCCGACCGGGAGACGCTGAGCGGAGCGCATTCGGACGGGGAGCATTCCTCGGACGATGACGATGTGTACGTGCCGGCCGAGCTGATGCCGAAAACCTGGACCTACGGCGGGAAGGGAAAGGCGATCCCGTATACGCGAACGCAGATCTTTTCACAAGAGGAAAAGAAGCGGCTGCTCGAGGATCGCGACCAAACCGAGGAACCGCCGAGCAAGCGGCGCAAAACCGAAACGCCGACGACCGCAGCTTCGGCCGCCGCGAAGGCTGACGACGCCGACGACGAGCGGGAGGAGACGGTCCTGCCGAAGGCGAAAGCGACGGGGAAAAGAAAACGCGGGAAAAAGCGGGAATAGCGGCATCGGCGCCATAAAAGTGAATTTGTATCCCTGGAGAGTGGGTTAGCCCCGCTCTCTTCTTTTTGGGTTCGGACTATAATCAAAGCGCCGCTAACGAAGGGAACCAATCGAATCCGAGCAAAATGCAAACGCTTACCGACGCAATCCATTTTTTCGAAACCGAAGGAGGAGATAACGGATGTACAGAACGATCGCGAAATGGACGAGCCTTTGCCTGGCGCTCGCGCTAGCCGTCCCCGGCCTGGCGGCTTCGCCCCGGACCGCGGAGGCGGCCCCGGCGCAGACGATTACGCCGAACCCGATTCCGAGCCAGGTGCACCGGACGACGGACCGCTACAGCGTCACGGCCACGGCGTCGAGCTGCCGGTCGTCGACGGCCTTTACGAGACCACGATTATCGAAAACGGCGCGACCCGCAAAATCAAGCCGGACTATCTAGGCTACGATTACGCAACGTTTACGGCTTCGCAAGGAGACGTGGAAATCGTCATCCGCGCGAAGAGTAAAATTAATTCGATCGGCGTAAGCCCGCTCAAGCTGGGCATCGTGCCGACGAAGGTGGACGATTACGCCTACAAGTTCACTCTGACCGGGCAGGCGTACCTGATCGTCAACATCAACGGCAGCAAGCTGGCGCTCACGCGGGACGAACCCGAGCCGTACGAGCCGGTGCCGGGGGAGGCGGGAACGTTCAACGTCGCCGACTATTTGGGCTCGACGGACGCGACGAACCAGGGCAACGCGGTCGCGGTCGCGGCGGCGTTCCAGCAGGCGGTCGACGACGCGAGCGCCTACGGCACGGCGGCGGGCGGCGGCACGAAGGGGCGCGTGTACGTGCCGCCGGGCTTGTACTACATGAGCAATCTGATGCTGAGGAGCAACGTCGCCTTCTACCTGTCGCCGGGCTCGGTTATCCGGATGACGGACGACTACTCGCATTACAGCGTCGATTTTTACAAAGCGTCCCTGAACCGCAACGGCACGTGGTGGATCTATACGGAGAACGGCTCCAGCAACATCAAGGTGTACGGACGCGGCACGCTCGACGGCAACGGGCACTATTTTCAAAAAGACAAACCGGCGTCCGACGGAGGCTTCGCGGCGACGCTCATTATGGCGATGGGCACGAGCGACTTCACGCTCGACGGCCCGGTCGTCAGGGCCGCTCCGTTCTGGGGAACGATCGTCGCCAGATCCGACAACGTCGACATCAGCAACGTGAAGTTTTTCAACTCTCTCGACGCAAACGAAAACGATTGCCTGGACATCAACGAATCGCAGCATGTGCGCGTGTGGGATTCGATCGGCATCTCGCTGGACGATACGTTCTCCACGAAGACGTGGGAGGGCCTCGGTATGTCCGCCAATTGGTACGGCTCGCCGGAGCCGCTGGACGACGTCATATTCAACAACTTGTTCGGCTGGACATATTGCGCCACCTTCAAGCTCGGGCACGGCGCCCATCAGGACCAAACGAACGTCACGTTCAAAAACAGCGTCACCTATTTCGCCGGCCGCGCCATCGGCATCGAACACGTCTACGGCGACGCGGCGTTCGCAAACGTCACGTTCGACAACATCGACATCGAGGACGCGGGCGAGGAGGGCTGGTTCAAGGCGGTCATCGAGGAAAGCGGCCAGGGGGTCGGACCGATTTCGAACGTCACGGTCAAAAACATCACCATCCGCCACGGCGGCTCCGCTTCTTCGCTCAAGGGCTACAGCGACGCGATCCAAATCAGCGGCGTCACGTTCGAGAACGTTCGCAAGCTCGGCAACCCGGAGCCCGTGTCGAGCCTGGCCGAGCTGAACATTACGAAGACGGGCTTTTACGACAATGTCGCGTTCGTGCCGGACCGGTCGCAGGAGACGGTCTACCGCATTCAGGCCGAAAACAACAACGGGTTGTTCGGCGTCGACTGGAACGGCAACAAGATCATCAAGCATGTGGCCTCCAACGATACGGCAGCGCCCGGCGTCGGCTATCAGGTCGGCAACATCGCGCACAACAACTACGCGCTGTACAGGAACGTCGATTTCGGCGCCGATACGTCGAACGTCCGCATCCGGTATGATGCGCCGCGCGCGGTCCGGGTCGAGCTTTACCTCGGCAACGACGCGGGCACGGGCATGGGGACGATGATCGGCGGCGTCGATTTGGCTGGCAACGGCAACCAGTGGCTGGACTGGAACAGCTACGACATTCCGACGACGGGCGCAAGCGGTGTGCGCGATCTGTACGTCGTGTTCAAGGCGACCGGCTCCACCCAGACGAACCAACTGCTCGGAAGCCTGAACTGGTTCGAGCTGACGCGAAGCTTTTAATCCTTAGCAATCCACGGGCTGCCGCGGGGCGAAGCCTGCCGAAAAAATGCGATTGAGCGACCGGCCGAGCCGTGACATAATCGGGGTATCGTTTGATTACCGGCAGTCGGGGCGTGATTCTGTTGAAAGGCATAAACATGAACAAGCTGTCGTTCCGCAGCAAGCTGAGAGCCGCCTTTCTGGCGGTCGCGATGCTTTCCATTTTGATTACCGGCGTTTTTTCCTACTCGATTACGGCATCCATCATGCAGACGAACGCGCTTAAGCTGACGCAGGACACGGTCGTAAAATCCGCTCAAAATCTCGACGAAAAGCTGAAAAAGCTCATGCTGGTCACCTCGACGTTCATGCTCAGCCATTCGTTTCAGGACATGCTGAGGGACGCTTCGGCCGGAAACCAAAGCCGGTATTTCGCCCACATGACGAATATGGACAATCTGTTCTCCCAGGCGAAAATGGCCGAGCCGCTCATTCACTCGATCTTCATCTCGACGCCGATCGGCGAGTATTATCCGTTGACGATGAACCGCAATCGCGGCGTTCCGTTTGCGGAAACGCCGCTTTACGAACGCATCCGGCAGGAGAAGCGGAACGTCTGGATCGAAGGGCACGACGACGCGCTTTTTCTGGGAAGCCCGCGCGTGCTTTCGCTGATCTTGCAGCCGGTATCCGAGTATCCTCTGAATGACATCTACGTCGTCGTCAACCTTCGCGAGGACGGGCTTCGGAAGCAGGTCGGCGCGGAAACCGAAGGCGGCTCGGTCCGGTTTTTGCTGAACGCCGGGGCGTCGTCCGTATATGACGAGTCGAACGAACTTGCTTTGCGGGCGATGGAAAGCGGGCCCGTCGCGCGGATCGCGCGGGAGGGGACGACCGGGTACGAAACGTACGAGATGGACGGAGAAACGTACTTGCTTAACTACGCCCGCCTCGGCATCAACGACTGGACGGTCATGGCGATCCAATCGAAAAATCACGTGCTGAAGGACTTGATTCACGTCAAATGGGCGATCGTGCTGATCGCCGTCGTCAGCTTTTTCGTGACGGTGCTCGTGTCCAGCGCTTTTACCGGGTATTTGCTGAAGCCGCTGCGCGGCCTGCTCCATGTCATGAAGCGGGTCGAGGGCAACGACCTCGCGGCGCGGTTCGAAAGCCGCAGCGAGGACGAGCTCGCTCAGGTGGGCTTTCGCTTCAACCGGATGCTGGAGCAGATCGTCCGGCTCATCGACGAGGTCAAGGAGGCGGAAGCCGGGAAGCGGACAACGGAAATTAAGGCGCTGTCCGCGCAAATGGACCCTCATTTTCTTTATAACGCGCTCAACGCGATCTACTGGAAGCTGAAAACGAAAAAGATAAACGAGTCGCAGCAAATGATCATGTCCCTGTCCCGGCTGTTCCAGCTCGGGCTGAACAAGGGGCGGGAGATGACGACGCTGGACAAGGAGCTTGAGCATGTCCGGCAATATTTGGAGCTTCAGGCGTTCTGTTACGAGAATTTGTTCGAATACGAAATCCGGGTGGACGGAGAGTGGCTTCGGAAGCTCGAGGTGCCGCGCATCATCGTGCAGCCGCTCGCGGAAAACAGCATTTTGCACGGCTTCGAAAGCATGGAGAGCGGCGGGCGGATCGCCATCGACGTCTGCGGAGACGAAGGGGCGGGACGCTGGTCGATCCGCGTCGCCGACAACGGCAGAGGAATGGACCCGGAGGCGGCCGCCTCCAAGCCGCAGCGCCGGGACCCGGATAACGGCTATGCGCTCGGCAATCTCGTCAGCCGACTTCAGCTTTGCTACGGAGACGAAGCGAAATTGACCGTGACAAGCGCGTCCGGTGAAGGAACCGTCGTCACGATCGACCTGCCCGCGAAAGGAGAGCGAGCCGATGCATCAACCTGAACCTGAACCCGAACACGAACACGAACCGATCAAGCTTTGCATCATCGACGATATCAAAAGCGTCGTCGAAGGCTTGACCGCCATCGACTGGTCCGCCTTCGGCATCGAGGTCGCCGGCGTCTCCTACAACGGCGAGGAGGGGCTTGCGCTGATCGAGCGGGAGAAGCCCGATATCGTCATTACCGATATCCGGATGCCGCGAATGGACGGGCTCGCGATGCTGGAGGCCGTTCTCGGGCTGAAAGCTTCGTGCCGGGTCATTCTCGTCAGCGGCTATACCGATTTCGAATACGCGAAGCAGGCCGTCCGGCTCGGCGCTTTCGATTTCGTCGTCAAGCCGTTTACGGAGGAGGATATTGCGGGGGCGGTGCTGAAAGCGAAGGAGCAGACGCTGGAGGAGCGGTCGAAGCTGCTCGGCGCGAAGGAGATGGAGCGCAAAGTCAGGGAGAGCCTGCCGCTTCTTCGCCAGGAGTATTTTTTGCTGCTCGTTCGCTTTTCGACGCCCTGGGAGCAGGCGAAACGGCGGTGGGAGTTTCTGCAGGTGGATCTGGAGCCCCGGGGCTTCGTCGTCATGCTGCTCCAAATCGACGGCTTCGAGGAGCGGGTCGCCCGCAGGCCCGTCCAGGAGGTCGAGCTGATCCGCTTCTCGCTGCAAAATATCGCGGAGGAAACGATCCGCGAATTCGCCCGCTGCATCGTGTTTCCGGCGAAGCACAACCGATTCGTCGCCGTCCTCAACGAGCCGTCGTCCTCTTCCCCGACCCGGATCGCGGAACGAATCTGCAAAAACGTGGAACGGTACGCCGATTTCACTGTCTCCATCGGCGTCGGCGGCAGGGTCGACGACGTCGGCGAGCTGCCCCGAAGCTTGCGGCAGGCGGACCGGGCGCTCGCCTATCATCTGTATACCGAAGGCAACGGAGCGATCGGTTACGACGAGCTGCCGCCTTCGGACTCGCAGGCGCCGCTCGGCCTGGAGCAAAAGGACGAGCTGCTGCTCGCGCTGCGTTCGGGCAACGGAGAGCGCGCCGCCGGCATTGTCTCGGAAATGACGGCCGCTTTTCAACGGCTGCCCGCGCAGCCTCACCCCGATTATTTGCTGAGCCTGTACGAGGAGCTTGCCGCTTCCGCGATCCGCAAGCTGTACGAGCTCGTGCCGCAGCCGGAGGTTCAGCCGCTCGTGGACCGCTTCAAGGCGGGGCGGAGCGAGTCGGGGGCGAGTTTGACGGGACTCGAGCAGCAGCTGCTGGCGCTGTGCCGGGACGGGGCCGATTTGATCCGCAAAAACTCCCTGTCCGAGGGCCAGGCGATCATTTACAAGGCGCTTGATTATGTGAAAGCCCATTTGGGCCGAAACGTGGCCGTGACCGAATGCGCGGCGCACGTGCATCTGAGCTCCAGCTATTTCGCCAGCTTGTTCAAGAGGGTAACCGGCATGACGTTTACGCAGTACGTCACCGCCGAGCGCATCCAGAAAGCGAAGGCGCTGATCCTCGGCGGGATGTCCGTGCAGGAGGTCGCCGGGGCCGTCGGCTACGAAGAACGCCGCTATTTCAGCGAAATGTTCAAAAAAGCGACCGGTCTGACCCCTTCCGAATTCCGGGAGAGCTACGTTCCCGGCGGGGATAACGAGCCAAAAGCGTAATTTTGTGGCCCTTGAGAGTGAATTCGCAGCACTCTCTTTTTTTGCGGTTTCCTTCATAATGAAAGCATGGCAAACGACATCGAATACAAAAAAGGGGCGCTAATCGACATGTGGAAAAAAGCGATGGGCATCGGCCTGGTCACGGTACTCGCGGGAAGCCTGGCGGCATGCGGCGGTTCGAATTCGAATTCGAATGCGGAGCCGACGCCGTCCGGCTCGGGTTCCCCGTCTTCTTCGGCCTCGGCGTCCCCCGCGGCTTCGAGCGGGGAGAAGAAAACGATCGCCTATTGGACGGACGACCGTCACGACCAGGAGTACATCAAGGAATTGATCGCGGAATTCAACGCGACGAACGAGGACAACATCGAAGTCGAAATGACGGTGCTTTCGGAAAACTACAACCAGAGCGTCGACATCGCGTTCTCGAGCAATCAGGCACCCGACCTTTTGCGCATAAAGAGCGGAAATGCCGAGACGTTCGTCAAGAAAGGCTACCTGGCCCCGATCGACGAGTACGTCACCGAGGACATGAAGACGAAATTTTCGTCCGTGCTGCTGGACGGAGTGAACATTTTCGACGGCAAGCTCTACAGCCTGCCGAACTCGGGCCAGACGCTGCGGCTCGTCTACAACAAGGACCTGTTTGAAAAGGCGGGCATCGCCAAGCCGCCGGAATCGCTGCAGGAAATGGCGGACGCCGCCAAAAAAATCACCGAAGCCGGCAAAAAAGAAGGCGCGTACGGCTTCGCCCTCAACTTCAAAAATCCGAAGAGCGCGTTCGACCGCTCCGTCCGGGAAATTTTGTCGCTGAGCGGCTACCAAGGCCTCGGCTTCGACTATAAGACAGGTCAATTCGATTTCGGGCCTTATTCGCAAGTGATCGAGTATTTCAAGCAAATGTACGACGACGGCAGCATCATGCCGGGGGCGGAAACGCTGGACATCGATCCGCTGCGGGCGCAGTTCGCGGCAGGCAAGATCGGCATGTATCTGTCGTTCTCGACGGAGCCGGGCGTTTACAAGGATCAGTTCCCGACGGAAGTCGACTGGGCGGCGGCTCTCGCGCCGACGCTGGACGGAACGCGCAAGGGCACGTCCGAAATCGTCTCCGCCGGCACGTGGCTCGGCATCAGCGAAAAATCCGCCAACAAGGACGCGGCCTGGAAGTTTATGCAGTACATGTACGGCGACGAGATATTGACGACGTATCATGAAAAAGGGTTTGGCATTTCAGTCGTGCCGAGCATCGCGGAAAAAGCCCAAAACCCGGACGTTCCGGGCATGGAAGGCTTCCTGGTCGGGGAGTTCGACTCCCTGTGGCCGGTGTCGCCCGTCGTGACGCCGGAAGGGGCCACTTACGGCGACGATTTCTTCAAGTACATGCTGAGCGGCGGAGATCTGGCGAAAATTACGGAAGACCTGAACAAGCGGTACAACGATGCGCTGACGAAAGCGGCGGAAAAAGGCGACGTCAAGGTAACTCCGAATCCGTCGTTCGATCCGGCGGCGTTGAAAGGCTGATACCAATCGAGGGCAAGGGCAGGGCTTTCGTGCACGATCGGCGAGAGCCCTGCTGACTTTACCCGGAGAAGAGGAGGAGAGAAAGGTGTCCAAGTGGAAAAGACTGCAGGAAAACTCGCTGCTCCTTTTTCCGAGCGTCGTCCTGACTCTGGCGTTGGGCATCTATCCGCTCGTATGGGTGCTGCGCTACATGTTTTACGATTACCCCGGATACGGCACCGCGCTGTTCGTCGGGCTCGACAACTTTCGAAGGCTTGCCGAGGATAAGCTGTTCTGGGATTCCGTTGTCAACACGCTCGTGTTCGCCGCCGGCAAGCTCGTGCTGACGATTCCGTTGTCGCTGCTGCTCGCCGTCATTCTGAACGGCAAAATTCGGGGGCGAAGCTTCCTGCGGGCCGTTTACTTCATGCCGACGGTTATCAGCACGGCGGTCATCTCCATCGTGTTTTACATCATTTTCAACTCGTATAACGGCATGGTGAACCAGCTGCTGATGCAGATCGGCCTCGTCGGGGAACCGATCGAATGGCTCGGTCCGAAGCATGCGATGCTGACCGTCATTCTGGTCGCGGTTTGGGGAGCGGTCGGCAATTACATGCTGCTGTTTTTGGCCGGCTTGCAAAGCATTCCGCACGACCTGTACGAGAGCGCCGCCATCGACGGGGCGAATGCAAGGCAGCGCTTCCGGCACATCACGGTGCCGATGCTCGGTCCGGTCATGCAGATCATTATCATGCTGGCCATCATCGCTTCGCTGAAAGGCTACGAAAGCATCATGGTCATCACCGAAGGCGGGCCGATCGGCAAGACGGAAGTCATGTATTTGTATTTGTACAAGCTGCTTTTCCCCGTCGCGTCGACCGGGACCGTCGTCGAGCAGCAGTTCGGCTACGGAAGCGCCGTCGGGTTCGCGACCGCCCTGATCGTCGGGGCGATCACCCTGCTTTACCAATACCTGTCGAGAAAAATGAACAAGGTGTTCTAGGAGGCGATCCGCGGCATGGAAAAACAACGAATCGTCGGGGAAGCGAAGCCCGGCCTGCGGCTCGCCGGCTTCGGCGGAAAGGCGCTCATGTGGGCGTTCCTGCTGGCGACCGCCGTCTTGACGCTGTTCCCCGTCCTGATGACGCTGATCGGGTCGCTCAAGACGAACGCCGAGCTGATGGGCGGAGGGCGTCTGCTGCCCGAAACGTGGCAGTTCGGCAATTACGCGGAAGCGTGGAAGCAGAGCAATTTCGCCCGATATACGTGGAACAGCTTCTTCATGAGCGCGATGGCGACGATCGGCACGCTGCTTGTCTCGGCGATGGCGGCCTATGTCGTCGATCGGCGCCGATTCCCCGGCAGAGCGCTGTATGTGGGGCTTCAGTCGGCCACGATGTTCATCTCGGTCGGCGCCGTCGTGCTGCGGCCGCAGTTCGACCTGATGGTCAAGCTGCATTTGAATACGAGCCTGTGGGGCGTCATTCTCATTTTGATCAGCGCGCACGCGACGACCTTTTTCATCCTGCTCGGCTTCTTCAAGGCGATTCCCCGGGAGCTGGACGAGGCGGCGATGATCGACGGCTCGAGCTTCATCAAAAGCTTTTTCCGGATCATCCTGCCGCTGCTGACGCCGGGTCTCGGGGTCGCCGGACTGTTCGCCTTCCGGCACGCATGGAACGAGTATATCCTGCCGCTCGTGTTCACGATGACGAATCCGAAGCTGCAGACGCTGACCGTAGGGCTTGCCAATTTGCGCTACGGGTCGTCCGCCGCCATGCAGACGAATCTGATGATGGCCGGGGCGTTTCTGTCGATTTTGCCGATGCTGCTCGTATATATCGTCGCGAACAAATCGTTCATGCAGGTGACGGCCGGCTCGGTCAAAGGGTAACGGCAGGCCGTTCGATATCGCTTCGCAACCCGCTTAATAAAAACAAGGAGGTTCACCTTATCATGAATCCGATCACGATCGGGCCGCTTGCGTCCAGCTCCGCCATCCGGCGTCACCCGGCCAATCCGCTGCTCGCTCCGAAGGACGTGCCGTACGGGCCGGCGATGGTATTTAACGCGGGAGTCGCCAAATACCAGGGCAAATATGTCATGGTGTTCCGCAACGACTACGGCGACGAGGAAAAGCAAACCGTCGCGCCGTTCAGCACGACGAATCTGGGGCTCGCGTTCAGCGACGACGGCATCCACTGGGACGTGCGGCCGACCCCGTGCTGGTCGTGGAACGACGACGAGGTCATCCGGGTGTACGATCCGCGGCTGACCGTCATCGACGGCAAATGCTGCATGTGCTTTGCGGTCGATACGAAGCACGGGCTGCGCGGCGGAATCGCGTCGACCGAAGATTTCGAGCGGTTCGAGGTGCTCAGCCTGTCGGTGCCGGACAACCGGAACATGGTGCTGTTTCCGGAGCGGATCGGGGGCCGCTACGTGCGGCTCGAGCGGCCGTTTCCCGTTTACAGCCGGGGCGGCGTCGACCGCTTCGACATGTGGCTCAGCGACTCTCCCGATCTGAAATATTGGGGCGGCTCGAAGCTCGTGCTGGCCGTCGAGCAGGTGCCGTTCGCCAACGACAAAGTCGGGCCCGGCGCGCCTCCCGTCAAGACGGACAAAGGCTGGCTGACGACGTTCCACGCCGTCGACATCGACCCGGGCCGGGGCAAAAACGGCTGGGAGCCCGCCTGGAAAAAACGCTATTCGGCGGGCATCATGCTGCTCGACCTGGACGATCCGGGCAAGATCGTCGGCATGGCCAGGTCGCCGCTGCTCGCGCCGGAAGCGCCGTACGAGACGGCGGGCGGCTTCCGCAACGACGTCATTTTCCCCGGCGGAATGATTCTCGAGGACTCCGGGGAAGTCAAAATTTACTACGGCGCCGCCGATACGGTGGAGTGCCTCGCGACCGCCCATGTCGACGATCTCGTCCGGCTCTGCCTGGAAGGCAACTGACGCGGACCGAATGAGGAGGATGAAGATGAGCGAAGAGCGGACGAAGGTCGTCGCTTTGCCGGCGGAAAACGTGCCGATATCGCATGAAGCGGACGTGGTGGTCGTCGGAGGCGGAGCCTCGGGGATCGCCGCCGCCATCGCCGCGGCCGCGAACGGGGCAAAGACGCTGCTGATCGAGCAGAGAGGGTTTCTTGGCGGGATGGGGACGGTATCGCTCGTCCCGGCGTTTTGCCCGTTTACCGATAAGGAGAAGCCGATCGTCCGGGGCATCGGCATGAAGCTGATGGAACGGATGAAGCTCGCCTGCAACGAGGACTATCGCAAGGAGTACGAAAACGCGCTGGACTGGGTGCCGATCGATCCGGAAACGCTGAAACGGGTATACGACGACGCGGCGGAGGAGCACGGGGTTCAGCTGTTGTTCCATACGTTCGTCTACGACGTTCTGCTGTCGGACGATAGACGGAATATCGAAGGTCTCGTCATCGTCAACAAGTCCGGCCGTTCGGTCGTCCGCTGCCGCTATTGCATCGACGCGACCGGCGACGCCGACATCGCGGCCTTGGCGGGAGTGCCGTTCCAGAAGGGCGGGGAACAGGGGGAACTGCAGCCGGGGAGCATGTGTTATTTGCTCGCCAACGTCGACCGGCAAGCGTTCAAGCGGTTTCTGGAGCGGACCGGGGATACCGGCCAACTGCACAAAACGGTGGAGCGCGCGATCGAAGAAGGCGCTTTGCCGGAAGGGCGCAAGTCGATCAGCGGACTGGCTTGGGTGAACGATTACCTGGTCGGCGTCAACTTCGGGCACGTGTTCGGCATCGACGGCACGAAGGCCGAGGATTTGACCCGCGGCGCCATCGAGGGCCGGCGGCTCGTCGAGCGGCAGATCCGGTTTTTCCGCGACTTCGTTCCCGGTTTCGAGCGGGCGCATTTGGTCGCGAGCGGCGAGCAGGTCGGCATCCGGGAAACCCGCCGGATTCAAGGGGATTACGTGCTGACGGTCGACGATTTCGTCGAGGCCCGCTCGTTCCCGGACGATATCGCCCGTAACGCCTATTACATCGACATTCACCTCGCGAACAGCAAGGCGAATATGACGTTCACGCATTTGAAGCCGGGCGAGTCGCACGGCGTGCCGTACCGCGTCCTGTTGCCCGTCGGCATCGACAACCTGTGGGTCCCGGGACGCGCCGCATCGGCGGACCGGGCGGTGCAGGGCTCGCTGCGCGTCATGCCGAATTGCTTTGCCATGGGGCAGGCTTCCGGCACGGCCGCGGCGATGGCGCTGCGCGAAGGCGCCGGCTCGCGGGGCGTGTCCGTTCCCGAGCTGCAGCGCAAGCTGCTTGCGCAAGGGGCGTGGCTTGGCGAGGCGTTCGCCGCCGGCGCGGACGGGGATGCGGTACGGGCATGAAAAGCGTGCCGCTGAGCGAGGCTTTTTTTCACGGAGCGGTGTCGCTTGAACATACGGGGAGAGGCATCAAGCCGTGGCGCATTCCGTACCGGGATTACGAGCTGTTCCCGCCGGACGGCATCGGCGGGAAAGCGGAAATATGCGCCGGCGTGCGGCTGCGGCTGCGCACCGGCTCCGACGCCGTCGCCGTCCGGTTCGAGCCGCTCGCGGAGGACGCCCGCCTGGATTGCATCGCAAACGAAAGCTTGCGGTTTACGGCCGATATCCGGCGAGGGGAGGCGAAAGCCGTTTTCTCCGGATTTCCCGAAGGCGCGAATATCCTTGAAATTTACTTGCCTCAAAACGCCGGCATGACCGTGACGGGGTTGTCGGTATCGTCCGGCTTCGACGCCGAGCCTTGGCCCGACAACCGGCCGCGCTGGATCGCTTACGGCAGCTCGATCACCCAGTGCGCGGACGCGTCGAGCCCGTCCCGCACGTGGCCGGCCATCGCCGCCCGCAAGCTCGGGTTCAACCTCACCTGCCTCGGCTTTTCGGGCAACTGCCACCTGGAGCCGATGGTCGCCCGGACGATCCGGGATTTGCCGGCCGATTTCATCTCGCTGTGCGTCGGCATCAACGTATATGGCGCCGCCACGCTCAGCCCGCGCGCCTTCAAGCCCGCGCTGATCGGCATGCTGGAGACGATCCGCGACCGGCATGCCGAAACGCCGCTGCTGGTCGTTTCCCCCATCTACGGAACGGTTCGGGAAACGGAGGAAAATGCGCTTGGCTTTACGCTGCCCGCGATGCGGCAGGACGTTCGCGAAACGGTCGAGCTGCTGCAAAGGCGCGGCGATCGCGGCATCCGTTACCTGGACGGCCTGGCGCTGTTCGGCCCGGAGGACGCGGCTTTTTTGCCGGACGGGCTGCATCCGAATGCCGAGGGCTACGAGAGGATCGGGGCAAGGTTTGCCGGGTTGGCCATGCAAGAATAGCATCGAATACTTGGCGGCAGGGTCTCGTCTCCGATCGGGAGAAGAGGCCCTGCTCTTTTTCCGAAGTTCCGAAACGCTTCGTTTCCCTTGCCGTATGGATAACTTAAGGTTTGTTTGCGAAAAGGAGGAAGATGCATGTTTCAGGAATGGAACGATCGTCTGTCCGAGTTAAAAAGCAAGCGGCGTCAGCGGGACAACTGGAACCGACGCGAGGAGGAGCTGCGGCAGGAGCTGAAGCTCGCAATCCGCGATCGCGACCGGTTGGCGGATGCGCTGCGGGAAGAGCAGAGGGATGTCGAGCGGTTAAATTCGCTGTCGCTCGGGGCTTTGTTTTATTCGTTCATCGGCAAAAAGCAGGAGAAGCTGTCCCGGGAAGAGGAAGAGGCGCTGCAGGCCCGGCTGCGTTACGAGGAGGCTGCCGACCATGTCGCCGATCTGGAAGCCGAGCTTGCGGAACTGAAGCGCAATTTGGCCGAGGTCCGAAGCGTCGATGCGGAAATCGCGTCCGTCATGCAAGAGAAGACCGGTCTTATCCGGGAGCGGCTGCCCGTCCTTGCTTCCGAATTGCAGGAGATTACGGATGCGGAATCGGAGGCGGGGGCCGACATCAAAGAGCTGAAGGAAGCGGCTTCAGCGGGCCAATCCGTTCTCGAAGCGCTGGACAGCGCCCAGGCCAAGCTGGAATCGGCCCAAAACTGGGGCACTTACGATATGCTGGGCGGAGGCCTTATCGCCACTTCCGTCAAGCACAGCCGAATCGACGAGGCCCGCTCCGCCATCCATGCGGCCCAAAACCGGCTGCGGCGGTTTCAGACCGAGCTGGCCGACGTGCAGAAGGACGTAAACGTCCCGATTGAAATCGGCGGCATGCTCACGTTCGCCGACTACTTCTTTGACGGCGTGATTTCCGATTGGATCGTTCAAGGGCGGATCAAAGAGTCGCAGGAACGGGTCCGGGAAAAGCGCGCGCAAATCGGCGGAATCGTATCGGAGCTTGAAGCGGAGCGGCGGAAAGCGGAAGCGAAGCTGGCCGAGCTCGCCCGCAAACGCACGCAGCTTGTGGAGAACGCGTAGTCTCGTACCTCCTTGGGGCCCGCCGCAAGGGCCCCGGCGCCAGGATCGGCGGCCGGGAGCCGCCGCCGGGCAAAGCCCAAGCGGCCCGCCGCGTTCAACCGGCGGAGACGACCGTCAGCGGGTAGCCCGCCTTGCGGTACACCTCCGCCTCGTATTCGTCGAGCCGGCCGTCGGTAATGATTTCGTCGAACGAATCGAGATCGGCGAATATGGCCAGCGAATTGTAGCTGAATTTCGTGGAGTCGGCCAGCAGGATGCTTTTGCTTGCGGCGCTCATCGTCGTCTGCCGCGCGCCAACGAGCACGGGAGACCAGGCCATCGCTCCTTTGGCATGGGATACCGCCTCGCAGGTGAGAAACGCGACGTCGACGGTGAGCGAGCCGAGCATTTTTTCCGTATAAATGCCGTCCAGGCTGTACGCCCACTTGCTCAGCCTTCCTCCGGCGCAGTACACGTCGAAGCTGCCGAACCGTTCCTCGTTGGAGAGCATCAGCGCCGTATGCAAATCGCGGGTGATGATTTTCAGCCCCTTGAACTTCTCCAGCTCGTCCACCATCGCCGCCACCGTCGTGCCGGCGTCGAGAATGAGGCTCATGCCGTCCTCGACATGCTTGGCGGCTTCCCTGGCGATGGCCGCTTTCTCCTCCCTATGCTCGTTGGCCCGCTGCTCGTATTTGGCGCCCATAAACCGCTTGACCTTCATCGCCCCGCCGTGGAAGCGCTGGATTTTGCCCTCGGATTGCAGCAGGTCCAAATCGCGGCGGATCGTCATTTGCGATACGTTAAATTGCTCGGCGAGTTCGGGAATCGTTACTTGCCGGTTCGTTTCCAGCAGCTTCATGATCTCGTGGCGCCGCGTTCCCATGAGCATCGGCTTTCCCTCCTTGCGGCAATTCCTTATTAACGCCGGCGCTGCGCCCGGCGACATTTCCCCATGATCCATTATAGCGACCCTCCGAACGATTGTCAGTAAAAACATGTTCGTTTTATGTTATTTTCGTGTGAAAAATAGCTATGCAAATTTTCGTTTATGTGATATAAGGGTTATATGATGATCATTTGTGTTAGCTTGGCGTGATTTTAAATGACTGAAAATTGTGAAAAATGGTCTTTCCGAAGTCATTTTCCGTCTTTCAGGGAGTAGACTCGTATCAAGGTGTGTCAGTTTTCATTACAAATACCTGCGCAAGAGGTGAGGAGCATGCGGTTTCGCTATGACGGCAATGCGTTCGACCGCCGTTTTCTGCCCCGGCTGACGACCAAGGAAATCGAAGCGATGCCGAAAGAAGACGTCTTGATCGTGCTTCCCGTCGGCGCCGTCGAACAGCACGGACCCCATCTGCCCGTGTTTACGGATACGCTGCTCGGAGAAGCCTTTATGGCGGCGGCGTTCGACCATCTCCCCGAAGACGCGCCGATTTGGCTGCTTCCCGCCGTCGCTTACGGCAAAAGCACCGAGCACTCGGCGTACCCCGGCACGATCACGCTCTCGGCCCAGACGCTCATGATGGTGCTGCAGGACATTGCCGCCTCTCTCGCCCGCAGCGGCTTCAGGAAGCTGCTCCTCTTCAACACTCACGGCGGCAACGCCGACCTGCTCGGCATGATGGCGCGCGAAATCCGCATCGCGACCGGCCTTGACGTCTACCGTCTCGATCCCGGCGCGGTCGGCTACAGCGAATCGTTCACCGACGATGAAGAAAAAGCGTGCGGCATTCACGCCGGGGACGTCGAGACGTCGCTCGTCATGGCGTCCTGCCCCGACTGGGTGAAGCCCGAGCTAGCGCCGCGGGAAATGCCGCGTTTTCCCCGGTCTCCTTCGCTCTCTTTCCGCGCCAGATCGTTCGCCTGGGTCATGAGCGACATTTCCCGCACCGGCATCGCGGGCGACGCGACCAAGGGGACGGCCGCAAGAGGCGAGGCGATGCTGGAGAAGGCGGGGCCGCTGCTCGCCAAGGCGCTTATGGAAATCGCGGCGTTCGATATGAATTCGCTGCGCGAATGAAATCGGAAACGGAGGCGACACGAAGATGGAAGCAACGTCACAGGTCAAGGAATGGGTCCGCATGGAGCGGCTGTCGAAGGTGTATCCGAACGGAACCGTCGCGGTCAAGGAAGTCGATCTTTCGATACGCGAGGGCGAATTTCTTTGCTTCGTCGGCCCGTCCGGCTGCGGAAAATCGACCATTTTCAAAATGATCACCGGCCTTTCCGGCCCGACCGGCGGAACGCTCGAGGTGATGGGCACTTCGCCCAAGCAGGCGCGCAAGCAAAGCGATACCGCCTTCGTCTTTCAGGATCACACGCTGCTCCCGTGGAATTCGGTCGTCGACAATGTGACGCTGCCGCTCGCGCTGCGCGGCGTTCCGCGCAAGGACCGCCAGCGGGAGGCGGAACGTGTGCTGGAGCTCGTCGGCCTCAAGGATTATATGAAGGCGATGCCTCGGCAACTGTCCGGGGGCATGAAGATGCGGGCTTCCATCGCCCGCGCCCTCGTGTCCAAGCCGAAGCTGCTGCTGATGGATGAGCCGTTCGGGGCGCTTGACGAAATTACCCGGCAGACGCTCCAGCTGGAGCTGCTCGAATTGTGGCGGCACGATCCCGAAATGACGGTGCTGTTCGTCACGCACAACGTGTTCGAAGCGGTCTTTCTGTCCACCCGGATCGCCGTCATGACCCCGAGACCGGGCAAGATCGCGAGCCTGATCGACGTGCCGGTCCCTTTTCCCCGCGACGAATCGTTTCGCACTACTCCGGAGTTCGGGCAAATCGTCAAATCCGTATCGCAAGCCCTCAAGCATTAATCGACAAATGAAAACCGGAAGGAGGTCCATTCATGCCGATGGAATGGACGAAGGAAATGCAGCAGCTGGTCGGAGAGGAACGGCTGCTGCTTGAGAATGAACAGGTCGAAAAGCTGTCCAAGGATTACTACTGGTATTCGCCCGTGCTGGAACCGCTGCTTCGCGACAAGCGCGCCGACGGCGTCGTCGTGCCGGAAACGGAGGAGCAGGCGGCGCGGGCGCTTGCCCTGGCGTACCGCTCCGGCATTCCGGTGACGACCCGGGGGGCCGGCACCGGCAATTACGGGCAGGCGGTTCCGCTCGAAGGCGGCATCGTGCTCGATTTGAGCAAGCTGGACCGGGTGATCGAAATCGGCGGGGACTATGCCCGCGTTCAGGCCGGCGTCCGGCTGGGCGCGCTGGAAAAACGGCTTCGGGAGCAGGGGAAGGAGCTGCGGATTTATCCGAGCACGTTCATGAAGGCGACCGTGGGCGGATTTGTCTGCGGCGGCTCGGGCGGCATCGGCTCCATCACCTGGGGCAACCTGTGGGACGGCAACGTGCTGGAGGCGGTCGTGCTGACGATGGAGGAAGTCCCCCGCAGGCTTGCGGTCAAGGGAGAGGAGCTTGCGGCCTACATCCACAATTACGGCACGACCGGCGTGCTGACCGAGCTGGTCATTCCGATTTCCGAAAAAACGGAATGGACGCAAACGGTCGCGCAGTTCGACGACTTTGCGTCGGCCAGCCGGTTCGCCCATGCGGTCGCCGTCGACGATTCGATTCGCAAGCGCCTGGTCGCTCCCGTCGAATGGCCGATTCCCTCCTTTTTCAAACCGATCGCGAAGCGGCTCGAATCCGGCTCCAGCGCCTGTCTGCTCGAGACCGCGGAGGGTACCGAAAGCGCTCTGGCGGCTCATGCCGCCGCGGCCGGGGGGCGTGTCGGCTATACCATTCCTTCCGATCAATACCGCAAAATCATCGGCTTGTCCGACTTCACCTGGAATCACACGACGTTATGGGCGCTCAAGGCCGATCCTTCGCTGACGTATTTGCAGGCCGGGTTTCATCCGACCGATTTTCCGGAACAAATCGCGAGAATTAAAGCCGAATTCGGCGACGAAGTGCTCATGCACCTGGAATTTATGCGCTCGGGCGGCGTCGTCGTCCCGGCGGCGCTGCCGATCGTCCGCTTCACGACGCAAGAGCGGTTGTACGAGATCATCGCTTTTTTCCGTGCGAACGGCGTGAGCATTAACGACCCCCATACGTGGATGCTGGAGGCGGGAGGACGCGGCGAACTGGACGCGATGCTTCGGGCCAAGCGCGCCAACGATCCGAAAGGGCTGCTCAATCCCGGCAAGCTGCAAGTTCCGGTCCAAAGCACAGTAGAGGAGCGATGAACGATGAGCGAGGAACTGCTGACCGATTCGAGTCTTGCGTCCCTGTCCCATTCGTCCCGGGATAAGGCTTGGAGAATGAAACCGATGCTGCGGAAGCTGTGGAAGCGGACGGCGCCCCCCGTCGCCGCCTTCGTCATCTTCATCGGCGGCTGGGAGCTGTTTTGCCGGCTGGCGGGCATGAAGCCGTATTTGCTGCCGAAGCCTTCCGACATCGTCCGCGCCGCTTCGGAGAACGCGTCCAACCTGTGGGTCTCCGTCTACACGACGATCACCGAGGCGGTCATCGGCTTTTTGCTCAGCATCGTGCTCGGCGTGGGTTTTGCGATTCTGCTCGCGAGTTCAAAGCTGATCGAGCGGAGCGTGTACCCGTACGCGATCATCATGCAGACGATTCCGATCGTCGCCGTCGCGCCGATCATCGTCATCTGGTTCGGCGCCGGCATGAACGCCATCGTCATTATCGCCTTCCTGATCGGCTTTTTCCCGATGCTGTCCAATACGCTGATCGGCCTCAACTCCACCGACCACAACATGAAAAATCTGTTCTACCTCTACAACGCGTCGCCGATGCAGACGATGTTCCGCCTGCGGATCCCGGCCGCGCTCCCGTACATCGTCGCCGGCCTGAAAATTTCGTGCACGCTGGCGGTCATCGGGGCGATCGTCGGCGAGTATATCGCCGGCATCGGGGGCGGCAAGGGCGGCCTCGGCTATGCGATTACGGTGTCCGCCTCCCGCCTGCAAACTTCTTACCTGTTCGCGTGCGGGCTGGCCGCTTCCCTGCTCGGCATCGTGTTTTATCTGCTCGTCAACGCGTTTTCGAAATGGATGCTCAGCTCCTGGCACGAATCCGAAATGAAGTCTTCCGAAGGATAAGGGAAAAAGGATAAGCGATTATCGCGAATACCGCGAAAAAGGGAGGCGAGGCCGGTGCACGGTCAAAACGCGGATTTGGAAGCGGTCAACGTCCGTTTGCCGCTCGAGGGAGAAGGCGGCCTGTTCCGGGTAAGCGTTCGGGACGGCAAATGGACGGCGATCGAGCGGCAGGAAAATGCCGTATCCGAGGACGGGTACGTTCCGATCGCCGCTCTCGGGCTGGACGAATTGCGGGCGGCCGGGCGGCTCGATCTGGAAGGGCGGGTGCTGCTGCCGGGGTTCGTCGACGTCCATATGCATCTGGACAAGGCGTATTCGCTCCCGCGCGTGCGCAATCGTTCGGGCACGCTGCTGGAAGCGATCGAGAACTACCGGGCGGTCGCCCCGACGTTCGCGAAGGAGACGATTCGGGACCGGATCGTGAAGGCGGCGCTGAACGCGGCGTCCTACGGCTCGGCGACGCTGCGCAGCCATTTGGACGTTCCCGTCCACCTCGGGCGCGACCTCGCGATGCGCACGATCGAGGCGGCGCTGGAGGCGAGGGAAAGGGTGAGCGGGGCGGTCGACATTCAATATTTTCCGATGTTTTTCTACGATCCGAGCGCCGAGCGCGAGTTGACCGAATTTGCGGCCGAAGCGCTCCGGATGGGCGTCGACGGCGTGGGCGGCGCCCCGCATCTATGCCCGGAAGCCGACGCGGGCATCGCGTGGGCGTTCCGGCTCGCGACGAAATTCGCCCGGCCGATCGATCTGCATGCCGACGAATCGGACGATCCGGCCGTGAAGACGATCGACGTTTACTGCGATCAGATCATGCGCAACGGCTATGCCGGCCGGGCGACGGCAGGCCATTTGTGCTCGCTGTCGGCCATGGCCCAGGACGAGGCGGATCGGCTGATCGCCAAAATGGCGATATGCGGCGTCGGGGCCGTCACGCTCCCCGCCGTCAATCTGTACCTGCAAGGGCGCTCGGACCGGGGCAACGTCCGGCGCGGCGTCACCCGGGTCCGGGAGCTCGCGGAAGCGGGGGTGCCGGTGGCCGCCGCGTCGGACAACATTCAGGACCCGTTCCATCCGTTCGGCCGCGGGGATATGCTGCAAGTCGGGCTGATGACCGCCTATGCGGCGCACTTGGCCAGGGAAGAGGACATCGTCGCGGTGCTGCGCATGCTGACGCATCTTCCCGCCCGAATCGCGGGCTTGCGGGACTACGGCGTCGCTCCGGGCAACCCGGCGGGGTTTGTCGTCCTGGACGCGGTATCCGCGGAGGAGCTGTTCCAGGAGCTGCCGGCGACGCGTTGGGTATACAACAAGTCGCGCTGGACGTTCGCGTCCAGGCTGAGCCGTCAGGGGACGGAGCCCGACGCCGGCGTCGAGGCGGTCGTTCGCTGCGCGAATGCCGATTCGGCGGTCTGACCTTCGCCGGGTTCCTTCGCCTGGCTGCCCGATGAACGGTGCCGATCCGCTTTCGGCGGATGCACATACAGATTTTCAAAGGATAAGGGAGGAAGAGAAACGATGCTTAAAAAAAGATGGGCAGGCAAAAAAGCGAGATTAGGCGTTATGGCGGCGGCGATGGCGGTTGTCCTGAGTCTATCCGCGTGCGGTTCCGGCAATAACGGGGCTTCGCCGTCTCCGGGCGAATCCGCGTCTTCGGCTCCGCCGGAATCGGCGGCCGCGACGGCGTCGGCCGGTCCGTCCGCGTCGGCATCGGCCCCGGCCGAACTGACCAAGGTCACCCAGGTGACGAACTGGTTTGCGGAACCGGAGCACGGCGGGCAGTACGCGGCTCTCGCCAAAGGGTTCTACGAAGAGGCGGGGCTCGACATGACGATCCAGGCCGGCGGACCGGGCATTTCCTCGACGCAAATCGTCGCCGGCGGCAATGCCGAATTCGGCATGGGACAGGCGGACGAAATTCTTTTGGCTCGGGAGAACGGCATTCCGCTCGTCGCGATCGCGGCGACGTTCCAGAAAAATCCCCAGGGCATCATGTTCCACAAAGGCAAGTTCAAAGACCTGTCCGAGCTGAACGGACATAAAATTTACGTCGGCAGCGGCGTGACCTATTGGGAGTATTTGAAAAGGGCGTACGAGCTCGACGACGTGACGGAACTGAAGTACACGGGCTCTCTCGCGAATTTCGTCGCCGATCCGGATTCCGCGACCCAGATTTACATTACCTCCGAGCCGTTCACGATGCAGCAGGAGGGGGTGGAGGTCGACTATTTCCTGAACTACGACTTGGGCTACAAGCAATACGGCAACGTGCTTTATACGACCGAGGAATATATCGAAAAGCATCCCGAAATCGTCAAAGCCTATGTCGAAGCTTCCATTAAAGGATGGGACTACTACAAAGACAACGTCGAGGAAATCAACAAGGTGATGCAGGAGAAAAACCCCGACCTGAAGCTGGAAGCGATGGCCTACGGCGCGCAGGCGCAGGAGCCGCTCGTTTACGGCGGCGACGCGGAAACGTACGGGGTCGGCTATATGAACGAGGAAATATGGAAGGGGCTGCAGCAGCAGCTGATCGAGATCGGTTTGCTCAAGGAGGCAGAGCCGCTCGAGAACGTGTTTACGAACGAGTTCCTTCCGGGCAAGTAGTCTTTTCGGGCTTTGGAACGGGGCCGCGGTTTTTTTTGCCGCGGTTCCGGGTTGTCCGGATTTGCCGGGGCTCGTTCGAGAAGGGAAGAAACCTTGGCCCGTGCTGGAAGGGGAGGTGCGAATGGCAAATCTGTTGGTCGTTTATTTCAGCGCGTACGGACATATTCATCGCATGGCGGAAGCGGCCGCGAAAGGGGCCGAAGACGACGGCCATCAAACGCGGCTCGCGCGAATTCCGGAATTCCGGTCACCGGACAACGTGACGGCGCTGCTCGACCGCCCGGACCGGAGGAGCGGGCGGGAAGAACATGAGCTGTCCGGCAAATTCCGCGTCGGGGCTCGCTTCGAAAAATACATGGCGGCCCTGGAAGCGCAGAAGGATGTGCCGGAAGCGACGGCGGACGACCTCCGATGGGCGGACGGCATCGTGTGGGGCTTTCCAACCTATTACGGCTCGATGCCCGCGCAGGTGAAGTCTTTTCTCGACATGTCGGGAAGCCTGTGCGCGAGCGGCGAGCTGGAAGGCAAGCCGACGGGCGTCATGACAAGCGCCGGGTCGATTCATACCGGCCACGAAGCGACGATTTTGACTTCGATCGTGCCATTGCTGCACTTCGGGCTGATCTATGTCGGCCTTCCGTATTCGCAAAATCCGGAATATTTGACGGCGGACGCGATCGGGGGCTCGCCTTACGGACCTTCGACGCTGGCCGGGCCGGACAGCTCGAAGACGCCGGACGAGCGCGAGCTGAGGATGGCCGGCAGGCTTGGCGCCCGAGTGGCGAGATTCGCGGAAGCGACCAAAGGCATCCGATGAATGGCGGGGATAAAATGACGCAAACTTACGATCTGATCGTCCGCAATGCCCGATTGGCCGGCAGCGGGGCGAAAACGGATTTGGGGATAAGCGGCGGAACGATCGCCGCCTGCGGGAATTTGGCGGACGCCGTCTCCGCGGAAACGTTCGATGCGGGAGGGAGATTGCTGCTTCCGCCGTTCGCGGAGCCGCACGTCCATCTGGATACGGCGCTGACGGCGGGCGATCCCGTCTGGAACGAAAGCGGGACGCTGGCGGAAGGAATTGCCATCTGGTCCTCCCGCAAGCAAAACCTGGACCCGGAGGATGTGACGGACCGGGCCGAGCGGACGATTCGCCTTTATTTGGGCTACGGCGTTCTCCATTTGCGCGCGATGGTCGATATCGGCGATCCGGGGCTGACGGCGCTGCGGGCGATTCTCG
Source organism: Cohnella massiliensis (assembly GCF_900169535.1). Lineage (NCBI taxonomy): Bacteria > Bacillati > Bacillota > Bacilli > Caryophanales > Paenibacillaceae > Cohnella > Cohnella massiliensis. The sequence continues at coordinate 447,255 of NZ_LT821257.1, read as the reverse complement.
AGCTGAAGCAACGCTATCGCGAGCTTGCGGACATTCAGGTGATCGCGTTTCCCCAGGACGGCATCGTATCCTGCCCGGAGAACGAGGAACGAATGGCGGAAGCGCTGCGGCTGGGCGCGGACGGGGTGTCTGCGGTTCCGCATTTGGAACGGACGCGCGAAGAAGGCGTGCTGTCCTTGCGCAAGGCGTTCGGTCTGGCGGAGCGGACGGGGGCGTTCGTTCACGTGTTTTGCGACGAAACGGACGACGAGGCTTCGCGGTTTCTCGAGGTTTGCGCCTCGCTAGCAATCTCGACCGGACTCAAATCGCGCGTCGCGGCGGCTCATGCCAATGCGGCCGCCTACTACAACGAGCCCTATTTTCAGAAAATCCTCGGGCTGGTCAAACAATCGGAGCTTTCGATCGTCGCATGCCCGCTCATAAACAGCGTCATGCAAGGCCGTTACGACGCTTACCCCAAGGGGAGGGGGATTACGCGCATTAAAGAATTCCGGCAGGCGGGCGTGAACGTCGCGCTGGCCCACGACGATATCCGGACGCCGTTTTATCCGCTCGGGACGGGCAATCCGCTGGACGCCGCGCACATGGCGGCCCATCTCGCCCATATGTGCGGCCGCGCCGAGCTGTCGGACTTAATCGGCATGATTACGGAAGGCGGAGCGGCGGCGATGAAGCTGGGAGAAGCGTACGGCTACGGCCAGGGGACGTTTCGGGCGGGAGCTCCCGCTTCGTTTCTGCTGTTCGACGCTCCGGATGCGGGCGAATTGATTCGCGCGCGCCCGGCTCCCCGTTACGTTTTCCGCTGCGGGCGCTTGATTTCGGAAACGCGCCCCGCCGTTACGAGGTGGCATGGAGCGCCCGCCAGGGAGCTGGGCGTTCGCGTTCCGTGACGAGACAACTCGGTTGGCGGCCGCGAGTTTGACGATATGCACGCACGCGTCGTCGGCCGTGAATCGGGCGGTTAATGTACGGCAGCGAGCTTATCAAAAAAGCCGGCTTTGATTGGGCAAAATCCAACGAAGCCGGCTGAGCGCATTTTTGGCGTTGGCGTGAAACTTCTCCCGGCTCCCATGCGTCAATTAGGCAAAAGAAACAAGAGGAGGAGGGCATGATCCGATGAACCGGATACCCGCTCCGAAAAGCGGCGGATGGTGGAAGCTTGCCGCCGCCGCCGCCATTTTTTATTCCGTTGCGCTATGGATCGTTCGCTTTGCCGTTCTGGGCCAGGAGCCAACCTTTGTCCACGCGGTTCGCTTCCTGCTGCTCGGCTCGGGTCTCGCTGCCTTGTTCAGCCTGGGCGGCTGGCTCGGAGCGCGCAAGCTGTGGGCCTGCGCTTCGCTTGGAACGATCGCGGGACTCGTCCTGATGGCGACGGCTTCCCGAAACGCGATCGGCTGGGAGGATCTGGCCGGCCTGCTGCTGTTTATGGAGGCGGTCTCCGCCGGCATCGTCGTCGGTGCGGTCTTGGATTTGGCGGCGATCCTGCCGCGATTGCGGAAAAGAAAATAGCCGCGCTTTTGAGCGATTATGGAGCAAGCTTCCCTTACGGCAATTTGAATCTCCGGCTTTATGGATTGAGATTTCGGTCTTCCGTTTGTCTCGGACCGCCGTTCATCGATAGGATGGATGGCGGTTTTCGACTGTTTTCGCGGTAATCCCCCAAATGCTAGCTTTCGTTCATATTTTCTCGGTGCCCTTAGAGATCAGGAGAGCCGGGGGAAAGAGCGAACGGCAGAGGAATTCCCTTTTTAACGGCGGTGAGACCAGCTTCACCCGCCGACGCACGCGACGCGCTAAGTTGAGTAAAAATTACCCCTCTCGACCGGCCAAGCGCCTTGAGCTGCGCTCAGTTGAGTAAAAATTACCCATCTCAACCGGCCATGCGCCTTGAGCTGCGCTCAGTTGAGTAAAAATTACCCATCTCGACCGGCCAAACGCCTTGAGCTGCGCTCAGATGAGTAGAAAATACCCATCTTGACCGGCCAAACGCCTTGAGCCGCGCTAAGTTGAGTAAAAATTACCCATCTCGACCGGCCAAGCGCCTTGAGCCGCGCTCAGTTGAGTAAAAATTACCCATCTCGACCGGACAAGCGCCCGAAGCCGCGCTCAGATGAGTAGAAAATACCCATCCCGATCGGACAAGCGCCCGAAGCCGCGCTCTTGAGTGCCGCCAAGATTCATAATCCGGAATTTTGCCATTCAATAGACGAGGAATCGGAGATCTCAAGCCGGAGCCGGCGGTCATGAAAGGGTAGGGGATTCGCGCAAATACGCAACTTTGGGAATTGGATCCGCGTCTAACCCTTCAGATTGGAAAAAAAGGAGTGGACTCCCATGAGCGTATCCGAATTGGTCTGGTTTTCGCCGCTTCAGCCTCCTTTTGCGATCGCGGGTTTTGCGTGGCTTCGGACGGAGGGCAATTACCGCAGACTGCCGACGAATCCCCCTTACGAGATTCCGGCGGCCGTAGACAACCTCGCCAATCATACGGCCGGAGGCCAAATCCGTTTCGTTACCGATTCGCCCAGGCTGTCGATCCGGGTCAAGCTCTCCGGTCCGGCCAATATGTATCACATGCCGGCTACCGGCCAAAACGGGTTCGACTGTTACGAAGAGCTGGAAGGCAACCTGCGCTACCGGGCTACGGCGACTTTTTCGGCGGCGGCAACCGAATATGAGGCGCTGCTGTTCGAGAACGGAGCGACCGAGCCGCGGCAAATCGTGCTTCATTTTCCTCTGTATCAGGGAGTCGTCGAAGTGTCGGTCGGTCTGGAGGCGGGCGCCGTTGTCGAAGCTCCTCCCGCGTATGCGGATTCGGGGCGCGTCGTCGTGTACGGCACCTCCATTACCCAGGGCGCTTGCGCCTCTCGTCCGGGCATGTGCTATACGAATCTTTTAAGCCGCAGATTTAACAGGGAATTCATCAACCTCGGCTTCTCCGGCAGCGGCAAAGGCGAGCCCGAGCTGTCCCGCATCATCGCGACGATTCCGGACGTGGATTGTCTGGTGCTGGACTACGAAGCGAACAGCGTCTCTCCCGAGCTGTACGCCCAAACGCTGCCCGAATTTATCCGAATCTATCGCGAGGCTCGACCGAAAACGCCCGTCCTTGTGCTGTCCCGGATTATGTTCGCCCGGCAGCTGTTCGATGCGGAGGCGAGAAGGCAGCAGGAAACGCGCAAAAAGATGCAAATCGAGCTTGTCCGTTCCCTCCGGGCGGCGGGAGACCGGCACCTTCATTTTCACGACGGGGAAAAGCTGCTGCTGCATCACGGCCAGGAATGCTTCGTGGACGGCATTCACCCGACCGATCTCGGCCTGATGCAGATGGCCGACGGCCTTGAGCCGGTGCTGAAAGGCATCCTGAGAAAATAGAAGGTTGACGAGGCTGCACCCGCGCCGCTTTTTCCCCGTACAATAACCCATAACGGGTAAAGGGGGAACCGGCATGATCGTCATAGCGGGCGGCAGTCAACCGGTCGATGCGTCGGGCCTTTCCGCGCTGGAAAGGGAAATCGTCAGGCAAAAGGAGCGGAGCGCGACCGTTTACCGGTATGCATCCGCGGAAGCCCTTCTGTTCGAGCTGATGATGAGGAGCGCGATCGTGGCCGAGGCGCAGGCGCTGAACGAGAGCGGGGTCGGCTTCGCCTCGTTCGAAAAATCGCGCTGCAACGAGCGATACTGGACGCGGAACGAAATGGGCGGATTTCGGCTCCGGGACGGCGTGACGCCGGCGGAAGGGCTGCGCGACATTTTCGTAAACGGACCGGCTTACGCCTTCGAATGCGCGACCGCGATCGTGATCGTGCTGTACAAGGCCATTTTGGACATGAAGGGCGACGCAATCTTCAACGCTTATTTTCCGAACCTGCTGCTGTATGATTGGCATTACGACAACGATCTGCGGTTCATTCGCAACGACGGGGAGGAGTCGTTCCCGGGGGATGTGCTTTATTTCCGGAATCCCGACCACGATCCGGACCGCCCAGAGTGGCAAGGGGAGAACGTGGTCAAGCTGGGCGACGATCTCTATTACGGACACGGCGTCGGGATCGGGTCGGCCGAGACGATGATCTCCGCCCTGAACCGGGCGAGGCGGCCGGGCAGCGACGTTTCCGCCTATATGGTAGATCTCGTGCTGCTGCCGGATTTCGAGTACATCCGCCGCTTGAACGCGAGAACCGGGCGGCGAACGGGCCGGAACGCCCGTCCGGACCCGATCGTCGCCAGGATCGGGGTCAATCGTTATCGCTTTTGACCGTATCGATGGCCTCCCGAATCCAATCCATGCGTTTGCGGGGAATGAGGCCGTAATTGTAAAACACGTATCCGTCCGTGCCGGCGCGTCGGGCGGCCGTCACCTTGTCGATAAGCTCTTGCTTGCCGCGCACCTCCGGGTAGAAGACGCGCAGTCCCGTAAACAGCTCGGTTCCGTGCGCGTGCCGGCGCGACAGCGCCATTTGGGTTCCGACCGGTTCCGCTCCCGTGTCGTAGCAGCAGACGACGATGCCGTCGTTCACCTTGGCGATCGCTTCGAAATCGACGCCGAACAGCCAGGAAGAGTCGGGCGTAAGCAGGCTGAGGAAATAAAGCCGGGTCCGCTCGGGCACGACGGCCTTCAAATCGCCGGCGAGCGAGGTGACGACGGTGACGCGCCAGCGGAGATAATCCGCTACGTCCGGATAATCCTCGAAGTAGCCGATGCCTTCCCGCATGAATCGCTCGTCGTCGCTGATCGGCAGCTCCCGTTCGCACAGCTCGTCCAGCCATCCGCGAACGATCCGTTGCGCGCCGGCGATGTCCAGTCCGTCCCGGCTGGCCCGCTTCTTGCAGGAGTCGCAGAAGCACAGCGACAGCAGGAACTCGTCTTTGACCGTCAATCCGACGCCGTCTTTTTCGTGATGGAATTCGTGCGGAAAGCCCATGAAGTTGAGCGATTCCAGCTCCAACGCGCGAAAGGGATACCGGGCGAGGTCGGCCAGCATCGTCGTCATGTAGAGCCGTACGTCCTCGTTGCTAGGGCAAAGATTGTAATAATAGGCGTCGCCGTAAGCGTTCTTCACGGTCGTATCGGGATACTCCATGCCAAGCTTCGTGTTGTGAAGGCAAACGGTCCATCCGGAAATATCGAGCCCGTGCTTTTCCGCCGCTTCGAACGCGCGGTCCCAGAAATCGGGCGTTTCACGGATAAGCGAAGCGGCGGCCGGCCGGATCCGCAAGGAGCGGTAGTTCGCTTCGCGGAAAGGAAAGTACAGGGTGCCGTCTTCCGGAAAATAAACTTTGCGCTTCGGGCTTCTCGGCTGGAGAAACCTTCCCGCGTGATAACTGGTCGTCAGGCTGACGCCGGTCAGTCCGGTCGCGGCGATTTCCGCCATCGCCTCTTCGATTCCGATATCGAGCAAGTCCCACGGGTATGTCCATAGCGAATAATGCATGCGTTCGTTCACTCTCCTGCAGCGGATTTAACGGTTTGCGCTCCCGGCGGGAAAAGAATGTTCCGGGGGAAGTTTAAATAGGGTCGTAGGGTCGTGGCTTTTGTTCAAAGTTGCCCCATGAAGTCGCAATATTTCAAATATTTCGCATAATGGCGTTCGTACTCGGCAGCGGCCTCCGGCTCCGGCGGCACGGTTTCGGCCGGCTGCGACAGCTTCCGGGAGATAGCTTTCAGGTCGGGAAACATGCCGACCGCGACGCCGCCCAGCATCGCCGCGCCCATCGAGGAAGCATCCGCTTGGGGCAGCAGCTCGACCGGCTTCCCGAAGACGTTCGCCAAAATCCCCGGCCAGAGGCCGATTTTGGCGCCGCCTCCGCCGACGCGGATCGAGCCGATCGCTCCCGGGTTCATCCCCTCCAGCAGCGCCAGCGTCTCCTTCAAATTGTAGGAGATGCCTTCGAGGACGGCGCGAAACAGGCCGGGGCGCCCGGTCGACACGCTGAGTCCCGCGAACGATCCGCGCATGTGCGGGTCGAAGCGGGGCGAGCCGCCGCCGGCCAGAAACGGGAGAAACAGCACGCCGTCGCTGCCGGGCGCCACTTTCGCCGCGCTTGCCCCAAGCTCCTGCAGCCGTTCATAGGATAAGGTGTCGTGAAACAGCGAAGCCAACCAATTGAGGCTGAGCCCTCCCGAAAAATGCGAACCGAGCGCGTACATCGTCCCGGGAAGCGCGTGCGGGTGAAACGTGACCTTGCCGTATCCGCGATCGTCGAAGCCGCCCGTCACCGACAGCATCGTGGCGCTCGTGCCGATCGTCAGCGCCGTGTCGCCCGGCTCGATTGCGCCGGTGCCGAGCGCGCCGGTCGCCATGTCGGCCGCCCCGGCCGCCACCGGAATGCCTTCCGGCAAGCCGAGCCGTTCGGCCATCGGCTTCGCCAGCGCGCCCGCGATTTCCGCCGGTCCGAGCACGTCAGGCAGCAAATCCGCGCGGAAGCCCATTTCCGCGGCGAGCGGCTTGTCCCATGCCTGCTTGACGGCATCGAAAAACAGGCTGTTGCCCGCGTCGGTCGAATCCGTCGCGAAGCGCCCGGTCAGCCGGTAGCGGAGGTAATCCTTCGGGAACAAAAACCGGGCGGCCCTGTCGTACAGCTCGGGGAATCGTTCCTTGACCCAGAGCAGCTTCGGCGCCTGAAACGCGTCGATCGCCGGATTGCCCGTGCATTCGCGAATCCGGGCGCCGTGCGTCTTGCCGAGCCGCTCCGACTGTTCGAAGCTCCGGCTGTCCGCGAGCGGAATGCAGGGGAGAAGCGGTTCGCCGCTTTTATCGACGAGGACAAGCCCGCTCATATGGCCGGACAGGGAGATGACGCCGATATCCTTGCGACCCGAGCGCTCCATGCAGGCGGCTGCCGCGCGAACGGCCGCTTCGATCCATTCCTCCGGCTGCTGTTCGGACCACCCGGGACGGGGGGAGAGGGTCGGATACGGCTGCGAAACCACGCAAACGACCGATCCGTCTTCCTCCATGAGCAAGCTTTTAACCGATGACGTTCCCAAGTCCAACGACAATATGAGCGCCATCGACGTCCCCCCTTCCCGGTTCGTCGGCCTTCGCTTCCGCGGAAAAACGGATGTCCAGCGAAAAACGGTCTCCCCGGATGTAGCTTTCGACAAACTCGACAGCCGTGTCGTCGGCGACGGAAAGTATACGATCGGCTACGATATTTACTCCGTCGCCAACACGTGGTCCGTGCAGCTGTACAAAGAGTTCGAGTCGGAAGTCAAACGCCACCAGGATCGAATCGAGAACGTCATCTATACCGAATCCGAAGGCAAGGTGGACAAGCAGATTTCCAATCTGGAAGATTTGATCGTCAAGGACGTCGACGTCATCATCACGACGCCGAACTCCCCGACCGCTCTCGTGCCCGTTCTGAAAAAAGCGCAGGACAAAGGCATCAAGGTCGTGCTGCTCGGCGCCAAAATCAATGCCGATACGTACGACGCGCTCATCACGGTGGACGATTACGACTTCGGCAAGGCGGGAGCGGAATGGCTGGCCGAAACGCTCGGAGGCAAGGGCAAAATCATCGCGCTTAACGGCATGGCGGGCATCTCCGTAAGCGACGAGAGATGGCAGGGCGCGAAGGAAGTGTTCGACCGCTATCCGGACCTCGAAGTGCTGTCCTCGGTCAACGCGGATTGGGATTACGCAAAAGCGAAGCTGGAAGTAGGCAACCTGTTGGCCGCGAATCCGCAAATCGACGGCGTCTGGTCGCAGGGCGGCGGCATGACGCTGGGCGCGATCGAAGCGTTTCAGGCCGCAAACCGCGCGCTCGTGCCGATGACGTCGGAAGACAACAACGGTTTTCTGAAAAAATGGAATTCTCTGAAAGAAGAAGGGTTCCAGAGCATCGCGGTCGCGAAGCCGACCTGGCTTGGATCGGAAGCGCTCCTGCTGGCGTTGGATATGCTGGACGGCAAGGAAGTGCCGAAGGATCAAATTCTCGAGGTTCCGGTCATAACGACGGACAATCTGGCCGAATTCGTGCGCGAGGATTTGCCGGACAGCTTCTGGGCGAACAGCCGGATGACCGACGAGGAAGTCAAAGCAACGTTCAGCGAATAACGTCACGAGTATGGAGGTCCGACCCATGGAAGCCATAAAGGAGCCCGAAGTCGTTCTGCAGGGAACCGGACTGACGAAGCGCTTTTTCGGCAACACGGTGCTGGAGGACGTGTCCATCGCTTGCAAGCGAGGGACCGTTCTGGCGCTGGTCGGCGAGAACGGCGCGGGCAAAAGCACCTTGATGAACATTTTGACCGGAAGTCTTGCGCCCGACGGCGGAACGATCGCCTACAAGGGACAAAAGGTCGCGTTCAGAAATCCGCAGGCCGCCAAGCGGATGGGCATCGCGATCGTTCACCAGGAGCTGAGCCTGCTGCCGGAGCTGTCGGTCGGCGAAAATATGCTGCTCGGCCGGGAGCCGACCCGCTTCGGCCTGATCCGCCACCGGAAGCTGCACGAGCGGGCGGGCGAAGTGCTGAAGGAAATCGGCTTCGAGGTGGACGCGAACCGGCTGGTCAAGGACTTGTCGCCGGCCGAAAAGCAGATGGTTGAAATCGCGAAGGCCTGGCTGACCCGTCCTTCCGTGCTTATTCTGGACGAACCGACCTCGAGCTTGTCCAAGACGGAAACGGAGGGGCTGTTCCGAATGGTGCGCAAGCTGAAGGCCGAAGGAACGTCGCTCATTCTGATCACGCACCGGATGGATGAAATTTTCGAGATATGCGACGAAGCGGTCGTCCTCAAGGACGGCCGCATGACGAAGACGGACAAGACGTCGGCGCTCACCAAAAACGACCTGATCCAGGCGATGGTCGGCCGCGAAATTACGCAAACGTTCCCGCCGAGATCAGCGGGAACGACGTCGGGCAAGCCGATGCTGAAGCTTGCGGACGTCCATGACGGCGGCCGGCTCCGGGGCGTAAGCCTGGAAGTGCCGCGCGGAGCGATCGTCGGCGTCGGCGGTCTCGAAGGACAGGGCCAGCGCCAGTTTGGCCCGCGGCTTGTTCGGGATCGACCCGTTCGCGGGCGGCGAAATCGCGCTCGACTGCGAGACGGTCAAGCTGCGGAAGCCGGAGGAAGCGATTGTCCGGGGCATCGCGTATATCCCGGACGACCGCAAGCTGGAAGGGCTCGTGCTGCCCCTGTCCGTACGGGAAAACATGTCGATGATGAATTTCGGCAACATCGCCCGCCGCGGCATCGTGAGCGCCGCGGCGGAACGGCGGGAAGTCGAGCGGGGCATCGCGAATCTCGCGGTCAAAACCTCGTCGATGGAGCAGATCGTCCGTTCGCTCAGCGGCGGAAACCAGCAGAAGGTCATTTTCGCCAAATGGTTGTACGACGATCCGAAGCTGCTCATTTTGCACGAACCGACGCGCGGGATCGACATTCAATCGAAGGTTGAAATTTATCGCCTGCTGCGGGAGCTCGCGGACCGGGGCGTCAGCATCCTGCTGTTCACGAGCGACATGCTGGAGCTGATCGGCCTGAGCGACCGGATCTATGTCATGTATGAGGGAACCATCGCCGGCGCGATCGCCGGCGAGGAAGCGACCGAGGAAAAAATCATGACCATGAGCTCCGGGCAGGCCGCGGGAGACGATTAGGAAAGGAGGGATACGCCTTGCTTCAAGGGTCTTTGTCCAAACACGCCAAGTTGGCGATTCCGGTTTATGCGTTGCTGTTCGTTTTGCTTGCCGTCACGTCTCTGCTTTCCCCTACCTTCCGGACGACCGACAATTTCGTCAACATCGTCGCCCAGGTCGCGCCGCTCGCCATCGTGGCGATCGGCCAGACGATCGCGCTGCTGCTGGGCGGCATCGATCTGTCGGTCGGCTCGGTCGTCAGCTTTTCGACGGTCGTCATGGCGCTCGTCAGCGACCAGGCGGGCTTCGGGCTGCCGGGGAGCATCCTGCTTTGCCTTGCCGCCGGGGCGTTCGTCGGACTCGTCAACGGCATCGGCATCGTGCGGTTTCGAATCCCGCCGCTCATTATGACGCTGTCCACGATGACGATCGTCAAAGGCGCCGCGCTCTACCTGCTTCCTTCGCCAGGAGGAGCGGTTCATATGGGCTTTATGGAATTTATGACCGACGGCTGGGGAATCGTGACCGTCGCGGGCGTTTTGATCGCGATTTTGTATGTCTTTTTCTTCGTGTTTCTGTCGAGCACGCGCACGGGCCGTTATATTTACGCCGCGGGAGGCGATGAAGTTCATTCGCAGAAATCGGGCGTGCCCGTCGTGCGCATCCAACTGACCGGATATATGCTGTCGGGATTGCTTGCCGCCGCCGGCGGCATCGTGCTGTCGGCGAGATTGTTTTCCGGCGATCCGGTCGTCGGCGACGCGTATTCCCTCGATTCGATCGCGGCCGCCGTCGTCGGGGGGACGTCGCTGTTCGGCGGCATCGGCGGAATCATCGGCACGCTGGCCGGCGTGTTCATCATTTCCATGACGAACAACATTCTCAATATGCTGGGAATTTTCGCCTATTATCAATACATCGTCAAAGGCCTCATTCTGGTGGCGGCGTTGTTTTTCTTCCAGCTGAAAAGGAGACGGCGATTATGAACGTACGGCTATCGCTTCATAAATACAAGCAAACGCTCGGCGTGTTCGGGCTGCTGCTGGCCGTTCTGGCCTTTTCCGCCGCGCTGTCGCCGGAAAGCTTCTCCGCCTCGCACTTGCTGAACATGGTGCGCCAGGCCGCTCCGCTCGGCATCGCGGCGATCGCGCAGACGCTCGTCCTGCTGGTCGCGGGCATCGACCTGTCCGTCGGCGCGACCATTTCGCTCGTCAACATTCTCGCCGCTTCGATGATGATGGGCCAGAACGGCAATATCGGCATGGCGGTGGCCGTTTCGCTGGGCGTCTCCTGCTTGATCGGGCTGATCAACGGGGTACTCATCACCCGCGTGCGCATTCCGCCGTTTCTTGTGACGCTGGCGATGTCGATGGTCATCCAGGGCGTCTACATGGTTTATTCGAAAGGATCGCCGAAGGGCAGCATCGCTCCCGGCTTTCGTTACCTGTCGGACGGATGGCTCGGTCCGGTTCCCGTTTCCGCGCTGATCTGGATCGCCGTATGGGCGCTGTTCGCGTTTCTTCTATATAAGACCGTCTGGGGACGCAAGGTGTACGCCACCGGCGGCAATCCGATGACGAGCCTGCTGTCCGGCATCCGGACGAACCGCATGATTATCCTCATGTACACCCTTTGCTCGCTGCTGGCGGGCGCGGCCGGTTTGCTGCTGTCGGCCTATATCGGGGTTGCTTCGGTCGGCGTCGGCAATACGTATACGCTGAACACCGTGGCGGCCGCCGTCATCGGCGGAACCGCGTTTTCGGGCGGCAAAGGCGGGGTGGCGGGCACCTTCGCGGGCGTGCTGATCATGATTCTGCTGCAGAGCCTGCTGACGATGCTGAACGTTCCCGAAGCGGGCAAGTTCATTAGCCAGGGTCTGATAATCGCGATTATGGTGGCGATCAACCAACGCCGCAAATAAACGCCGCAAATAAAGGAGAGAATCGACTTGAGTTATATTCGCACCATGCTGGGGGATATTGCCCCCGAACTGTTGGGATTCACGTATTCCCACGAGCATATCGTCTGCCGCCCGGGTCACTGGGCCGACCGCAACGAAGACGATCTGCTGCTGGACGATCCGGAGAAATCGCTTAAGGACGTGCTGGATTTCAAACGGCTGGGCGGCAACGCGATCGTCGACGCGACGGCGGTCGATTACGGCCGCGACGTAAAGGCGGTCAAATGGATTTCGGAGCAGTCCGGCCTTCATATCGTCGCGACGGCGGGCTTTAACAAGAGCTTCCTTTGGGATTCGAAACGGCCGCAAGGCAACGAAACGTATGAGCAATGGATCGAGCGCTCGTCGATCGACGAGCTGGCCGATTTTGTCGTATCGGAAGTCGAACGGGGGATGGAAGGCACCGACGTCAGAGCGGGGCAGGTCAAATTCGGCACCGGGTACAATATGATTTCGCCGCTGGAGGAGAAGACGCTCCGAGCGGTCGCGCGGGCGCACCTTCAAACGAAGGCTCCCGTCCACTCCCACACCGAAGCAGGAACGATGGCATTGGAACAGATTGCCTTGCTCAAGGAGGAAGGCGTCCCGATAGAGCATTTGTCGATCGGCCACTTGGACCGCAACCCGGATACGTATTATCATTTGAAGGTGGCCGACGAGGGCGCGTTCCTGTCCTTCGACGGCATCGGCAAAATCAAATACGCGCCGGAAAGCGTCCGGATCGGCTGCATTCTGGAACTGGTCAAGCGCGGGTACGGGAAGCAAATTCTCGTGAGCGGCGACACGGCCCGCAAATCGTATTACAAGCATTACGGCCACGGCTTAGGGCTGGAGTACATCATCGGCAAATGGGTGCCGAGGTTCGTCGAGGAAGCGGATGCCGCGGGCTTTGACGGAAAGGCGCTCATCGAGGATTTCTTCGTCCACAATCCCCGCCGCTGTTTCACATTCAAAAAGTGAGGCGATCGTTATGGAATGGACGAAAATGACGGCGGAAACGGCCGAGGCGGCGCTGGCCCGCCATCCGGTCGCGCTGCTGCCGATGGGAGCGGTCGAAGCGCACGGCGCGCATCTGCCGCTCGGCACGGACAACTTGCTCGCCGAAGGCGTAGCCCGCATGGTGGCGGAGCGGCTGGACCATGCGCTCATCCTGCCGACGATCGGATACGGGCAGGTTTGGTCGCTGCGCGATTTTCCGGGCACCTTGTCCGTTTCCAACGAGGTGCTGATCGGCTTGATCGCCGACATCGGGCGCAGCTTGTACCGCCAGGGCGTGAAGGTGCTCGCGATCATCAACGGCCACGTCGGCAACCAGGTCGCCATGAAGGAGGCAGCCCGCGTCTTGTACGAGGAATGCCCGCTGAAGGTGCTGTACCTGACATATCCGGGCGTCGGCGGCGTCATCTCCGAGGTCATCGAGTCGGAGCGGGCGCACCCGTCTTATTTTCATGCCTGCGAGATCGAGACCTCCTATATGCTGTACGTGGCGCCCGAGCAGGTCGACATGGCGAAGGCCGTGAACGACCCGCCGACGTTTCCCCCCGAGTTCGAGGTGATGAACGTGCCGTGGCGGGAAGTGACCCGTACCGGCGTGCTCGGAGACGCGACGCTGGCCACCGCCGCAAAAGGAAAAGCGATCATCGACAAGGCCGTCGACAACATCGTGGCGCTCATTCGGAAGGTAGAGGGGGATTTATAACGTGACATCGATTCAAAAGTTGGGGAAAATCGGAGACCGGCTGCTGTTCAACTTCCTTGCTCTCGACAAACGTAATGCAGAAGAAGTAATGGAGGCTTCCGGCGGCTATGCCGTGCCGGGTATCGTCTCTACGGACTTCGCCACGCCCGAGGAGGCGTCCGCGCGTGTCGCGCAGCTGAAAGAAGCGGCACCGATCGTCAGCGTAGGGCTTGGCGGCGGGGGAGACACGTCCATGTGGCGCAAGGTGCTGGATATCGGTCTCGCGTCCGATCCGGGGCATATCAACCAGCCGTTTCATACGGCTTCCTATGCGCAGGGCATGTTCGACAAGGCGGGAGTCGCCCAGTACGTCAACGCCCTGATCGCCCCGACCGGCCAAAAGGGAGTCGTACGGCTCGCAAACGGAAGCGAAATCGATGTCGACGCGCTGCTGGAGCTGGCGGCGATGATGAACGTCGTTTCGATCAAGGTGATGCCGGTCAAAGGGCTGGATCATCTGGACGAGCTCGTTTATATCGCCCAGGCCGCCGCGCGGCGGGGCATTTACGGCATCGAGCCGGCCGGCGGCATTCATGCCGGCAATGTCCGCGAGCTTGTCGCGGCGCTGCTCCGCACGGACATCCCTTTTGTGATGCCGCATATTTTCGGCAATACGATCGATCCGGGTTCGGGCCGAACCCTGCCGGAAAAGGTCGAAGAGATCGTGAAGCCGTTTCGGTAACTCGTAACCGGTTAAGGAGTCGGCCAAGCCCGGCTTGTACCGAGCATCCGAAGGCCAAAGAAGCTGTTTTTGCTCGCCGTGCGAGAAATTAAGCGAATAACGGTCTCCAGAGGCGGTTATTTGCTATCCGCGCGAGAAAAAAAGCAAATAACGGCCTTTCGCGACCGTTAATTCGGATGACGAGCCGTTTCCAGCCCTACTCAAACGAAATAACGGCCTTCGCGGGCCGTTGTTTGCTATCTTTACGGGAAATTTCGCGAATAACGGCCTTCAGGGGCCGTTATTCGCTCGCCGTGCGGGATGTTTCTCGAAGCCGGCGTTCGAAGCCGGCATTCAGCTTTTGGAAACGAGTTTTTCGAAAAATTCTTTCAGCTTCCGGTTCGTCTCGTTCAACTGCTCGATGCCCGACATGAATTGGGCGACGAGCTCGGCCTGGTCGCGGGAGGCGTTCGCGATCTGGGAAATTTCGGACTCCATTTGCTTGATGGATTGCTGAACGGAGCCGAGCGAATTTTCGATTTCGGCCGTTGCCTCCTTGGTGCTGACGGACAGTTTGCGAACTTCCTTGGCTACGACCTCGAACCCGGCGCCGAGCTCGCCGACGCGCGCCGCTTCGATGGCCGCGTTCAGTCCGAGCAGATTCGTCTGATCCGAAATTTCCCGGATCACGCTCGTGACGTTCGTGATGCCTTCCGAATTTTGCACGGCATGCTTCGAATTGCGCAAAATTTCCTCTGACGTGGCGGAAAGCTCTTCCGAATGGGCGGCAACTTGCTGGATGCCGCTCAGCAGGCTGGAAACGGTGTTTTCGGTTTCCTCCATAAGCGAAGCAAGCTTGCTTTGGTTCTCCATGCTGTAGTCGACGCTGATGACGGCGACGACTTCTTCGTTCTCGTCCAATATCGGAATGTACACGATATCGAAAGGAAACCCGAGCACCTCCTCGGGCATGTGAACCATCGTTTTGACTTTTCCGCCGTTCAGGCCCTTGAAATCCCGGGCTTCCTCAATGAGAGCGTCCCCGGCCTTCGCGCCGATTTTCAAACTTTCGCCGTCGCTGTGATAAAGCAACTTCTCGTGGTCCATGACGCTGATCGCCACATCTTCGCGGATCATTTGACGGATATAAGGCATGCATTGAATGACGGCTTCGACAATGTTCATCTGGATGGTCAAGTCCTTTCCTCGCTGCGGATTTGGCATTGCGATCGTGCTCCTCCTTTTTATATCGGCCGCCGAACGTTCAACAATGAAGAGCTTTTGGAAATATAGGAACCAACGATTTTTCATCCCGAAAGCTTGGCGATATAATGGGGAGAGGTCGATTGAAGGAGCGAAGAGGATGGCAAAGTCGAAATTTTACGTCGTATGGGCCGGCCGGAATCCGGGGATCTATGCGAGCTGGCCCGAATGCCGGAAGCAAATCGAGAAATTCGAGGACGCCAGGTACAAATCTTATGAATCGAGGGCGGAAGCCGAGAAGGCGTTCAAGGAAGGCTGGAAAAAGCATTGGGGCCAAGGCAAGCCGGCGAAAAGCGCCCCGCGCGGCCCGGCCGCCGCTTCGGCTTCGGAAGAAATCGACTATGACAGCATTTCCGTCGATGTGGGCACCCGCGGCAATCCCGGCCCGGTCGAATATAAAGGGGTCGACACGCGAACGGGAGAAACGCTGTTCGCCTACGGCCCGATCGCGAAGGGGACGAACAATATCGGCGAGTTTCTGGCGATCGTTCACGCGCTGGCTTATTTGCAGAAGACGGGCAGCGTCAAAACGGTGTACAGCGACTCGGTGAACGCGATCAAATGGATCAAGGAAAAAAAGGTGTCCACGACGCTTCCGCGCGACGAGTCGACCGAGGAGATTTGGCGGCTGATCGACCGCGCCGAGTCGTGGCTCAGGACGAATGCCTATCCGAACAAGATCAAAAAGTGGCAAACGAAGCAGTGGGGAGAAATCAAGGCCGATTACGGAAGGAAATAAAAGGATGGAGGGTTTTGTCATGACGGCATGGAAGAGGGAAGGGTATCGCAGCGTCACCCCGTATCTGATCGCGAACGAGGCGGATCGTCTGATCGATTTTATGAAGGAAACGTTCGGCGCGGAATTGCTCGAACGACACGCCGACGAGAACGGCGTCGTCCGCCATGCGTCTTGCAGGATCGGAGATTCCATCGTCGAGCTGGGCGGAAGCGGCGACGAGAAGTTTCCGTCGATGCGCAACGCGCTTCACGTCTACGTGGAGGATGCGGATGCGGCATACGACCGGGCGATCCGGGCGGGAGCGAGGTCCCTGTACACGCCCCAGGATCACGATTACGGCGAACGTTCGGGCGGCGTCGAAGATCCGTTCGGGAACCATTGGTATATCGCGACATGGACAAATAACGGATAAACTCGAAAGAGGAAGCCCATCCGCATCGCGTCAACTCTTAAAAAAGAAAGCAAGAATGCCAATGCCGAGCCCGGCGAACGGACTGGGCCGCTCGACCGCGCTCGGCATTGGCGATCCTCCGAACGCTCTTTTGCCGATTCGCCCCCCGCGCTTACGGTTCCGGCTCCTTCGGGACAAGCTCGAATATTTTCCCGGTTTCCAGCGTTTCGATGAATCGAAGCAGCCAGCGGTAATATTTCAAAGCCTCGATGATTTTGGCTTCATCCTGTTCGATATAGGCGGACAACGGCGCGTTGTCTTCGTTTTCCGCCCGAAGCGCCCGAAGCTCGGCGAGCGATCTGTTCAGCGCGTTTGTATTGCCTTCCACCGCCTTGCGCCATTTGATGGAGAAGTAATCAGAGAAGTTCTGGTACCAATCCGGCGTCGCCTCGTAAAAATCCTTCCGGGAGCCCTTTCCCCACACTTTATCGATCATTTTCAGGTCGACCAGCGTGCGAACGCCGGTGCTCATCGACGTTTTGCTCATTTCCATCTTTTTGCTCAGTTCGTCCAGCGTGACCGGACCGCTGCTGAAGTACATATGCCCGTATAAATGCCCGATGGATAGCGTAATTCCGTACAAGTCCATGTTTTTGCCTATGGAATCGATCACGCGCTCGCGGGCTTTCTTCAATCTAAGGACAAGCTCCGGCGGCAGATCGTCATATTCGTTCATGGAGGTTCCCTCCCAAGGATGCAATCGCTGAAAAACAACTCTTCAAAGTATTGTAAGCACACTCGTCGTCAGAAGTAAAGGATGCGCAACGGGAGGATTTTTAAGAAAAACAGAGCATACGTTACGTAAAGTGCGTAAAGTTAAAACTGCACGTACATTATTTTGGTATATGAATTTTGACCCCCAAAATGTGAAAAAGTTAGACTTGTATCATGTGCATCGCGAAGAAGATCCGGCGAGCGCCGCAAAAATCGGTGAAAGGAGGGCTCGAATGCCGATCATTGAAGTGAAGCACTTGACCAAAATTTTCGGACAGGATCCGAAAAGGGCTTTGGCGATGCTCGACCAGGGGCGGTCGAAATCCGACATCTTAAAAGAAACGAAAATGACGGTCGGGGTCAACAAGGCGGAGTTCGCTATCGAACAGGGCGAAATCTTTGTCATCATGGGCCTTTCGGGGAGCGGCAAATCGACGCTGGTTCGGCTGCTGAATCGGTTGATCGAACCGACGGCCGGGCATATTCTGTTCAATGGAACGGACGTCGTCAAGATGAATCCGGCTCAATTGCGCCAGTATCGGAGAAAAAACATCGGCATGGTGTTTCAGAAGTTCGCCTTGTTCCCGCATCGGACCGTGCTTGAAAACGCGGAGTACGGCCTCGAAGTGCAGGGAATAGATAAGAAGAAACGGAAAGAGCTTGCCATGGAGGCTTTGAAGCTGGTCGGCCTGGAAGGCTGGGAAAACAAGCGCCCGGACGAGCTGAGCGGCGGAATGCAGCAGCGGGTCGGGCTCGCGAGAGGGCTTGCCAACGATCCGGACATTTTGCTGATGGACGAAGCGTTCAGCGCGCTCGATCCGCTTATCCGCAAGGATATGCAGCACGAGCTGCTGGAGCTCCAGTCCAAAATGAAAAAGACGATCGTCTTCATTACGCACGATCTGGACGAAGCCTTGCGGATCGGAGACCGGATCGCCTTGATGAAGGACGGCGTCATCGTGCAGATCGGCACGCCGGAGGAAATTTTGACGCAGCCGGCCAACCAGTACGTGCAACGGTTCGTGGAAGACGTCGATATGTCGAAGGTGCTGACGGCCTCCCACATTATGTACAAGGCCGAAACGATCGCGCCGGAGCGCGGGCCGCGCGTCGCCCTGCAGCTGATGCGCGACAGCGAGGTGTCCACGCTGTACGTGGTGGATAAGGAAAAGAGGCTGTTGGGCCTCGTCACGGCGGACGAAGCGTCGCGGGCGCTGAAGGAGAACTTGCCGCTGGAGGACGTCATGGAACGGGACGTGCCCAAGGTAACGCCGGACGCCCACTTGAACGAGTTTTTCGAGCTGATGGCGGAGACGAGACTGCCGGTCGCGGTCGTCGACGACAACCTGAAGCTCAAAGGAGTCATCATCAAAGGAGCCGTGCTGTCCGCCCTCGCGGGCAATACGGTTCCGGAAGCGGGAGGTGCACGATGAATATCGCGAAGCTGCCTCTCGGCGATTGGGTGGAAAGCGTAGAAGATTGGCTGACGGGGAATTTCGGCCCTTTTTTCGATATAATCAATTCGATTATCCAGGGGATCGTGGACGGCTTTCTGTCCGTGCTGCTGTCGGTTCCCGCGCTCGTGTTGATTCTGCTTATAACGGCTCTATCCTACTGGATCGGAAAATGGAAGCTTGCGGCGTTTTCGTTGATCGGACTGCTGCTCATCTGGAACCTGGAGCTGTGGGAGCCTTCCATGCAATCGCTGTCGCTCGTGCTGACCGCGTCGCTGCTGTCGCTCGTGTTCGGGGTGCCGATCGGCATTTTGTGCGCCCGGAGCAACGGCGTGCGCAACGTCGTGACGCCGATTCTGGACTTCATGCAAACGATGCCCGCGTTCGTCTATTTGCTGCCGGCGGTTACGTTCTTCTCGCTCGGCGTCGTGCCGGGGGTTATCGCTTCGGTCATCTTCGCGATTCCGCCGACGATCCGGCTGACGAACCTCGGGATCCGGCAAGTTCCGGCCGATCTGGTAGAAGCGGCGGACGCGTTCGGCTCGACGCCGGCGCAGAAGCTGTTCAAGCTGCAGCTGCCGATCGCCATGCCCTCGATCATGGCGGGCATCAACCAGACGATTATGCTGGCGCTGTCCATGGTCGTCATCTCCTCGATGATCGGCGCGCAAGGCGTCGGGGCGCTCGTCTATCGGGCGGTTACCCAGGCCAAGACGGGCGTCGGATTCGAGGCGGGGATCGCGATCGTCATTATGGCGATCTTGCTCGACCGCCTGACGCAAAACGCGTTCCGAAAAAAATCCTGAAAATGGGGTGCTGTTTTTGAAAAAATGGTTGTCTTTATTGTCGGTTATCGTCGTCGTCGCGGTCGCGGCCGCTTGTTCGAATTCCGGATCGGGAGGCGGGGACGCGAAGTCGATCAAGCTGGCGTACGTCGCCTGGGACTCGGAAATCGCGAGCACCAACGTCGTAAAGGAAGTGCTTGAATCGAAGCTCGGGTATACGGTGGAAATGCTGCAGGTTGACGCGGGCCCGATGTGGACCGGCATCGCCGACGGCAGCGCGGACGCGATGGTTGCCGCATGGCTGCCGAGCACGCATGCCTCCTATATGGAAACCTACGCGGAAGACATCGTTGACCTTGGTCCGAACCTGGACGGCACGAAGACGGGGCTGACCGTTCCGGCCTATATGGACATCTCGTCGATCGAAGATTTGAAAAACGCCGATACGGTCGCCGCGCTGGACGGCAAAATTATCGGGATCGAGCCCGGCGCCGGCATTATGATGGCGACGGAGAAGGCGCTCGAGGATTACGCTTTGAGCGACTATACGCTGGTCGAAAGCTCGTCGGCCGCCATGGCGCAGGAACTGAAAAAGGCGTACGACAACGAGCAGCCGATCGTCGTCACCGGCTGGACGCCGCACTGGATGTTCGGGTCGATGGAGCTGAAGTACCTGGAAGACCCGAAGGGCGTATACGGCGGCGCCGAGCAAATTCATACGATCGCGCGCAAAGGCCTCGAGGAAGACAAGCCGGATGCCTATACGTTCCTGGATCAGTTCCAGTGGACTCCGGACGACATGGCTTCCGTCATGGTCGCCATCCAGGAAGGCAAGTCGCCGGAGGAAGCCGCCAAGGAATGGGTGGAAACCAACGGCGGCAAAGTCGACGCCTGGATTCAGGGCATCGAACAATAAATCAGCGTTAAAAAAGCAAAGGAAAGCCGCCGGCTCTTGCCACGTCGCAGGGACCGGCGGCTTTCTCCCGCGTTGCGGCCCGCCGTGCCGCGGGCTATAATGGGACGAAGAATACAGCCGACTGGAGGCGTGACATGCTCAGTTTCGAACAAAAGCTTGCGATTGCCGATTCGTTCCCCGAGCTGCGGCGCAAGGACGTATCGCTCGGTCGCGTCAATTATCATTATGAAGCGAGCGCCCGCGACAAAAAAACGGTCGTTTACCATCTCCATCCGAACGGGAACGGCTACGTTTATGCGGAAGGCGCGGAAGGCTACGAAACGGACGACAAGGGCTTCGTCAATATTCGCGGCTTCTCGGAAAACGACCTCCGGACGGTAATCGGTCTGTCGATCCGATTGCTGGGTGATGCCGGCGAGGCTCGGACAAGCGGCGGGCCGGCTCGCGAGGAGCTATGGCGCAACGCCGAAGGGCAGAGGCTCGAATTGAAGTACGACGAAGAGGACGCGATGTGGTACGTTTTTTGCGGGTTGAACTTGGACGGGGTTTACGAAACGTACGATGAAGCCGCGGACTACTTGAAGGAAGAAGGCTTTGCGCGCTCCTAGAGACGGCGGGCGGCAAGGCCGGAAGGAAGGGGCGGGCCGATGGAGGCAACCGAGCAGGAAGTGGCGGAATGGATGGTCCGGGAAATCCGGTTCCGGGGCATGCTGCATCAAAGCGAGGCGATCGAATACGTGAAAGCCCATTTCGGGGAACGCTTCGTCTTCGTAAACGAGAATGGAAACGCTTCGCTGTCGAAGGAAGTGAAAAAGGCGTTTCGCAAGCTCCACCGGGGCAGGATCGCCTGGGACCGCGACGGCTTTTTCTGGGGCTGGACCTGACGGGAGTGACTCCCGTCATTGCCTGCGCGGTAGTCAAAGAGTATCATTTAGCTATTACATAGCGGCAGGGTGGACGCACTTGAAAGTAAACATCGGATTCCGCACGATCAAGACGGCGGTCGGCGTAAGCGTATCGGTGCTGATCGCGCAAGCGCTCAAGCTCGAATATTACTCCGCTTCCGGGATATTGACGCTTTTGTGCATTCAAAAGTCGCGGAAGCAATCCAATAAAGCCGTTTTCAGCCGCCTGGTCGCCTGCATGCTGGGCATGATCACGTCCACGGCGCTGTTCGAAATCATCGGCTACGCCCCGTATTCGTTTCTGGTGCTGATGCTTCTGTTTATTCCTCTGTGCGTCAAATTGCGCATTCAGGAGGGATTGGCGAGCAGCTCGGTCATCATTATGCACGTCTACATGAACCGGCAGATCGAAGCGTCGTTTTTCCTCAACGAGGTGCTCGTCGTTCTGATCGGACTGGGCGTGGCGCTGCTCGTCAATTGGTATATGCCGAGCATCGACAAGCAGCTGAACCGGATGAAGGCGGAAGCGGACCGGCTGATCTCCGTTATTTTGAGCGAGTTTTCCGTCTATTTGAAAAACGGCTACACGCTTTGGGACGGCAAGGAGATGCTGCAGCTGTCCGATTTGCTCGACCGGGCGCTGCGCATGGCGCAGCTGGAGGAAGAGAATTACCGTCCGGGCAAGAAGGGCGGCTATCGGACCTATTTTCACAACAAACGCAAACAATACGAACTGCTGGAGAGAATGCTCCCTCACGTATCGCAAATTACCGCCCAGGTGGAACAGGGGCTTCGCATCGGCCAGTTCATGGAGCGGCTCTCCGAACATATGAAGCGGCAGGGCGAATCGGGTGGCGACCGTCACGACAATTTTTACGAGTCTCTCCGGGGGATTCGGGAATACCACAAAGGCTTGCCCCTGCCCGAAACGAGAGAAGAGTTCGAAACCCGCGCCAACCTGTTCGCGGCGGCGAACGAGCTCGAACGGTTTATCGATACGCTATGATTCCGCCCGGCCTTCAGGCCGGGCTGTTTCGTTACAGCACCGGCCCCATCGATTTGATTTGGCATGGTGGCATCGGAGCGCCGCTGGCTGCAATAAGGAGCGTCGGGGCGCCGATGAACGGAATACGCTCACGTCGGAAGCCCTGGCAGTGGGAAAGCCCCCCGTTTGACGAGCCTATGTTGGATTTTATCCAACGGTCGGAGCGAAAAACGACGAGGTTTCGATCCAGAGTGGAATTTATCCAACGAAAAGCGGCCGTATCGGCCGAAATGAACGAAACGTTCCCTCTAGGTTGGACAAAATCCATTCAAGCGCAAGGGATTCGCGAAAAAGCCGGTTTTGATTGGATAAAATCCACTGTAGCTCTGCCCCGTCACGCGCATCGTTGCCTCCTTTCTCTCCGTTCAGGCCGGGAATCGTCCGCCCAATCGCCGGACCGGGCAATATGGAAAGCCGAACTCGACGGGCCGGGCCAACAAAGTCCCCTCTCTCAGAGAACGGCAAAACCGTTTTTTTAAATTATTTATATTGTCATATTGACAATATAAAATTTCCGGCATATACTGGAATCAACAAGGAGGTTTTCCGCATGACGCAATCGCACTCGTATCGCACGCCCGACGGTTTGCCGGTCGATATCGCCATCTTTACGATCGCTTCGCTGGCCAAACCGGGCAATTACAAAATGCTCGCCGAACGCCGATTGCGCGTCCTGCTTGTGCGGCGCAGCCGCCAGTCCGAAGCTTATCCGGGCTGTTGGGCGCTGCCGGGAGGGTTTTCCGACGAGAACGAGACGCTGACGGAAGCCGCTTACCGGGAATTGAAGGAAGAGACGAACGTGAGCGGGGACGTCATGATCGAGCAGATCAAGACGGTGTACTACCCCGGACGCGACCCCAGAGGATGGATGCCTTCCGTCGTCTACTGCGCTCTGGTCAAAGAGCAGTACCTGCTTAACCTGGCGGCCGATACCGATGCCGACGAGGTCGGGCTGTTCGATATCGAAGAAGCGCTCGGAATGAAGCTGGCGTTCGATCACAACGACATTTTGCTGGACGCCTTGGCCCATGTCCGGAAGAAGATGATGACGACTACGATCGCCAAGGAGTTTTTGCCGGACCGGTTTACGATCCGGGAACTGTTTCAGGTCATTCAAACGGTCGTCCCCGACTTCGAGGAAGACATCGCCAATTTCAAGAGGAACCTGCTTGCGACCAAGACGCGCAAAGGGCTGATCCGGGAAGCGGCGGATGCCGAGGGCCGGCCGATGACGACGGACCGAAACTCCAACCGACCGGCCAGACTGTACGAATTCACGGATTACGAGCCGAACATATCCATCTACAACTCCGGTTTATTTTAATTCCGGTCAAAACGACCTTCTCCGTCCCGGGGGACGACGAAGGTTTTGGCACGAAAGGCCTTGTTTTTGCTATTTAGATGGTCGATTCGACTATAAAAAAGATCAACATTTTCCGATGCCGATCGGTTACAATCAAGGGAGGAAACGCCCATGTTAAATCAAATTCGCCAAAACCCTCTGCTGCTGACGGACAGCTATAACCTGTCGCATACCCGCCTGAAATGCAATGTCGATTGGGAGGTCAGCCATCTGTACAACCGCAGCCAGGGGATGATCCTGTACGGTTTGCGGGAGACGATCGCGAGTCTGCTGTCGATCCGGATAACCGAGGAGCACATTCGGGAGGCCGAGCGCGGCGCCGCCATGCAAGGCCTGAAGTTCCCGTCGGAGCTGTTCGAGCGGGTCGTGAACGAGTGCAACGGCTACGCTCCGATCGCCGTCGAATCGCTGCCGGAAGGAACCTGGTGCCCGGCGGGAACCCCGTTCGCGCAAGTGTACAATACGAAGATGGGCTTCGGAGAACTCGTCACCTGGTGGGAAGGCGTCTTCATGCACGCGTATTTCCCGAGCGGCTGCGCGACGGAGGCGTTCCGCATGCGCCGCTATCTCGAACAAAAGCAAAGGCAGTACGGCTATGACGATTCGTTTTTCTGGAAACTCCACAGCTTCGGCTTTCGCGGACATCGCAGCCTCGAGGATGCGTACTGGGCCGGAACGGCCTGGAACCTGGCGCTGCAGGGAACGGACGATTTCCATACGACCCTGCATACGCCGAACGCGTTCATCGGCAGCATTTCGGCGCTCGCCCACAAAGTGACGCAGCAATACGACGACGAGCTGGATTGCTTCCGACACGCGATCGACGCGACCGCCCAAGCCGGGGAAAAGGTCGTCGCGCTCGTCATCGATACCTACGACGCCAACCGGGTCATTCGCGAATATTTGCCGGAGCTTGGGGCGCGGGCCAGGGAGCGAGGGGTACGCATCGTGCTTCGTCCGGACAGCGGAGACGTGCTGCGGCAGGCGATCGACATTTACGAGGCGGCTCGCGGCCACGGACTGCTGGACGTCGTCGGCGTCATCATCGGCGAAGGCATGAACTTCGAGCGGGTGCGGCAATACGACGAGCAGCTGGAGCGCGAAGGCGTGCCGATCAGCTTCGTCTCGTACGGAGTCGGGGCGGGATTCTACCAGAACGTCAGCCGGGATACGCTCGGATGGGCGATGAAGACCGCGTTCAGCAACGGGAAGGACCGGATGAAGTTTTCGATGGTCGAGTTGAAGCGGAGCCTTCCGGGGAAAATCAAACCGGTTCTCGTTAGGGGAGAGCTGACGGTGGAAGCGGCGGACGAGAGCGAGCTGGAAGGATTGTACGAAACCGTCTACCGTCACGACGGCGACGGCGAGCCTGCGCTGCTTCTGGCGGGGCCGGACCACTGGGCGGCCGTTCGCGAGCGGATGCGCAAGCAGACGGCAGAGCAGCAAAACGTAAGGCTGTCGGCGGAAATCGAACGTAAAATCAGACGGTTTGCCGATCTGTACTTGCAGACGGAGGAAAAGAAAGAGAGAGGATAACGATGGCAAGGCCTTTTCAATTCGGCTTCGTGCTCGGCCGGTTTCAACAGCTTCACATCGGGCACGAACAAATTATCGAAATGGGGATCGGCGTTTGCGAGCGCCTGCTCGTGCTCGTCGGTTCCGCCCAGCTGCAAGGCACGCGGCGCAATCCGTTTCCGGCGCAGCTCCGCGTCGAGATGCTGACCGAGCTTTTCGGCGACCGCATTCATATCCTTCCTTTACCCGATTATACGAACGAGGACGATCACAGCCATGCCTGGGGGCGTTATTTGCTCGACGCGGTCCGGAGCTACGGCCGGGAGCGGGGATGGCCGCCGCTCGATTTGATGATTACCGGCAACGACGAGGAGCGGGGACGATGGTTTCCGCCCGAAGAGGAAGCGGATCTGGGGAAGCTGATCGTGCCGCGCTCCCGCATCCCGATTCACGCCACCGATTTGCGGCAGGCGCTGCTGGCGGGCGACAGGGCGTTCTGGGAGAGCTACGTCAATCCGAAGCTGCACGCCCGGTACGAGCAATTGCGTTCGCTGACGCTGGCGGCCGCGGAAACGAAAGAGCCCGGGAACTGACCCCGAAGGGTCGTTCCCGGGCTGCCGTTCTGCGCGCCTTGCTAGGCGCCGGAACACCAAATCCCGGCGCGTCCGTTACTTGCCGCCCGGCTCAAATGGCGAAGGTCGCCGCCCATACGCATACCGGCTTGGATACCGATACGGAAAGGCCGGTGTACGACAGCTTTCCGGAAACGGGATCGATCCGGAACAGCGTCAGGTTGTTCGTGTCCCGGTTGGCGGCGAGCAAATGGCGTCCTCCGGGCAAAATCGAAAAGTGGCGAGGGTGCCCGCCCTGAACGGACGCGTGTTCGACATACGCGAGTTCGCCGGTCGCTTCGTCGATCGCGTATACGACGATGCTGTCGTGCCCGCGGTTGGAGCCGTACAGGAATTTGCCGTCGGGGGAGACCGCGATTTCCGCGCATGTGTTTTCGCCTTCGAAATCGGGCGGAAGCGTCGGCACGGTCGCGACGCGTTCCAGCCGCCCGGTTACTGCGTCATAGCGGAACGAAACGATCGAGCTGTCCACCTCGTTGATGACGAACGCAAAGGCGCCGTTCGGGTGAAACGTCAAGTGCCGCGGCCCGGCGCCCGGATGAAGCGCCGTGTCGCCGTGCGGCAGCAGCTTGCCGTTATCGACCTTATAGGCGCGAATGCGGTCGAGCCCCAAATCGCAAACGAACAGGTAGCTGCCGTCCGGACTGTAGAACGAGGAGTGCGGGTGCGGCCTGTCCTGCCGTTCGGGATGCGCGCTTTTGCCTTCGTGGCGCCGTTCGTCCAGCAGACGGCCGATACGGCCGTCTTTTTCGAGTTCGACGAGGCTGACCAAACCCTCATGGTAGCTGGTTAACGTCAGGTAACGGTCGTCGGCGCTTTTTTGAATATGACAGGTCGGACCGCTGTTCGCGAGCGACCGGTTGACCTCCGTCAAGGTTCCGCTTGCGGGGTCGAGCTTCATATAGACGGCATCGCTCGCCTTGGAGCCGTCTTCGGCTTTGGTTTCCGTCAACGCGTAAACGGCGCGCCGCGGCGCATCCAGGCAAAGGAAGGTCGGATTTTGAAAGCCGGATTTCCGGTCCAGCAGCGTCAGCGTCTCCCGGCCGGCATCGAATTCATACACGTAAACCCCGGCGGAGGCGGCTTCGGCATAAGATCCTGCCACGATTAACGTACGATTTTCGGAAAGGCTCAAAGGTATCGTCTCCCGTCATGGATTCATTTCGTTTTATTTTACCTTTTCGGAAGAGAAGATGTAAAATGTTTTGGCCGTGCCTCTCCTCATGTCGAAAAATGAATGATAAGATAAAAGTGGTAATCGCATTTAGTCGGAAAGGATCGAAATAATGGGATTTTTGTCGTTTGTATTGGTGTCGACCGTCGAATATAGTGCCATGCTACTGGGGATTCTGGCCTTGTATCGCTTTCAGATCCGGTATTCGATTGCTCCGATCGTCGTTATTTCGCTGGTTTGCTCTTTTCTTTCCCATGCGCTGCGGATCAAGTATGAGGTCGAAATGGCTCCGGTCATTCAGCTTGTCGTCCTGATTTTGCTTTTCTGGCTGATGTTTCGCGTGCCGTTCATTTATTCGTGCATCATGATCATTACCTACTTTGTCGTATACATTCTGCTGCAGGCGCTCCTGCTCCTTATGCTGCCCGCCGCGCCATGGTTCGACGAGATCGGCTTGCAAAGCCTGGAAAGTCCCGAGACGTATTCGATGCAGATCATATGCGCTGCCGCCAACATCGCATTCGCCTGGTACTTGCAGTCTTCGGGGCGCGGATTCACGTTCGTTCCGAACGGCCCGTCCTCCGCCTTTCCCTGGAAGCGGGAAAACTTGAAGCTGTTCATTTTAATCATGGTCGGATTTTTGGTCTTGGCGATTAGCTATTATCTGTACGTCGAGCATTTTCATATTTTAGTCCCGCTTGTGATGCTGACGCTCGGCTTGTTCATCGCCATCTTTCATTATTCGATCCTGAAGGAAAAGAACCAATGATCGACCGGCTTGCGGAACGTTTCGCCCTTCGGTTGATGGGGTGGGGGGAATTGGGCAAGGACGCGTATCCCCGCCTGCGTCTGGGATTGATCATTTCGCTTACGACCTTGCTTATCGTCGGCTTCACCGTATTCATTCTGGCATGGACGGACCGGGCGGGGGAGGGGGTGCTCAGTTTGGTTTCTCTAGCGGCGCTGCGTTATTTTTCCGGGGGAATGCACTTTCGGACAAGCGAGCAATGCGTGGCCGTCACGGTTGCGACCGCCGTCCTGTGCGCCATGCTGCCCGATCTGTCCGTCCCCGTTACGATCGTCTGTCATGGGGCATGCGTCGTTTTGCTGGCGATTTTTTCGCCTTCCGGCGCGCTCAGGCAAAAACTGCCGGCCGGGAAGCATGCCCGCTACAGGTGGATCTCGATCGCGCTCGCCGCACTGGGAACGGGGTTAACCTGGTCGGCCGTCACGTATTCCATCTTGTTTCAGAGCATTTCAACCATTAAAATAAAAAAATAGAGAAACTCGCAAAAAGTCGAATCTTGACTGCAATTAGGGAAAAGGAGCGAACCGGTTTGAAAAAGAAACTAGCCCAGAAGTTCTCTTTGGCCATGATGGGAATGGCCAGCATGTTCAGCGTCGCGAAAGTTTGGTTCGGAGATCCGGAGCTGAAAGAGCTGGAATAGCCTCGGCGCGCGACGCGGACGGCCGAACGGCGGCGAACGCTCAAGCTTTTTAATCGCATAGGTTATTTCACGGAAGCACCGTGCTGCAGAAACGTTCTGCATGCGCGGTGTTTTTGTCTTTTTCGGGACGGGTCGGCTTAGAGGGAGGCGAGAACAATGAACGAGTCGCTGGAGCGGGCGCGATCGGCGATTCAGGATTGGCTGGA
The DNA here is from genome assembly GCF_900169535.1 of Cohnella massiliensis. Lineage (NCBI taxonomy): Bacteria > Bacillati > Bacillota > Bacilli > Caryophanales > Paenibacillaceae > Cohnella > Cohnella massiliensis. The sequence continues at coordinate 418,697 of NZ_LT821257.1, read as the reverse complement.
AAAGCGGCAGCTTGCCCATCTTTCGGTGGCGGCAGACGATCTCCGGCTCGTTTTATATTCGACGGAGGACGATGTCCCGGCTTTGCGGGCGTCATTTACTCCGTTGCAGGGGGGCCGCTATGCGCTCGACCTTGCGAATCATCGGGGCAATTGGCAGCCGACGCCGTATGCGGGAACCGCAGAGGAATTGCTGCGGCTGCTGGAGGGGAAGCTGGCCTTTGCGCTGGCGCGCTGGCATTGACGGTGCGGCAAATGGAAACGGCTTGTTGCAGGCGGGATGGGCAAGCTTTCGTTGGACGTGACGCTCCCCTTCGAACCGGCGACGAATGACCGACATCGACCGCCGCAGACATGCGAATGACGAGTTAAGAGAAGTAACCACGACTCGATTGGATCGGCAGTATGCGTGGGGAGGCAGCGAGATGAGTCATTTTTACTCAAATGCGTGTGGCTGCGAGCGTCGGACGGGTCGAGATGAGTCGCCACGATTCAACTGGATCGGCAGCATGCGTGGGGAGGCAGCGAGATGAGTGATTTTTACTCAAATGCGTGTGGCTGCGAGCGTCGGACGGGTCGAGATGAGTCGCCAGGACTCAACTGGATCGGCAGCATGCGTGCTGTGGCGATCAGATGAGTCATTTTTACTCAAATGCGTGTGGCTGCGAGCGTGGACGGGTCAAGATGAGTCGCCACGACTCAACTGGATCGGCAGCATGCGTGGGGAGGCAGCGAGATGAGTCATTTTTACTCAAATGCGTGTGGCTGCGAGCGTCGGACGGGTCGAGATGAGTCGCCGGGACTCAACTGGATCGGCAGCATGCGTGGGGAGGCAGCGAGATGAGTCATTTTGTGCCCCGTAAGCTAGCTCAGGCGCTTCGCACCCGGGGCCGCCGCTTCGCCGGACGCCGGAGCCGAAACGGCGGCAGGGGGAGAAGCGGCCTCCAAACTGCGCCCCCCATTCCAAAGGCAGAAAAGGATAAACTCGAACCGTCAGCCTTTCGTTTTCAGCAAATCCGGATCGAACTCGGGCACGAGGCCTTCCTTTGCGGCGCGGACGAGCAGCGAGGAGACGGCTGCGTATCCGGCCTCGCCCAAATTCGCGGTGAAGTCGTTCACATAGAGATCGATGTGCGCCTGCGCGACGGACGGATCCATCTCCTGGGCGTGCTCCATCACGTAATCGCGGGATGCCTCCGGATTCGCCCATGCATATTCCACCGACGACCGTATCCAGCCGGATACGGCCTTGGCGTCAAGGGATCGGCGGGCGATGATGGCGCCGAGCGGAATCGGCAGGCCGGTATCGGCTTCCCACCAGCTTCCCATGTCGGCAAGCATCGTCAGGCCGTACGACGGATACGTGAAACGGGCTTCGTGGATGACCAGGCCGGCATCGATTTTGCCGTCGCGCACGGCCGGCATAATTTCGTGGAACGGCATGACGACGATTTCGCCCACGCTTCCGGGCACGTTTTGCGCCGCCCACAGGCGGAACAGCAGATAGGCGGTCGAACGCTCGCTCGGAACCGCCACTCTGCGTCCGGCCAGCGCCGCCGGGTCGGCGGCTTTATCCTTGGTCAGGACGAGCGGTCCGCATCCGCGGCCAAGCGCGCCGCCGCACGGGATGAGCGCATAGTCGGAAAGCACCCACGGCAGCGCCGCATACGAGATTTTCAGCACTTCGGGCCCTTCGGCGCGGAGCGCAAGATGGTTGGTAATGTCGATATCGGCATACGTTACGTCGAGCTTCGGAGCCCCGGGAACGAGTCCGTGCGCCCAGGCGTGGAAGACGAACGTGTCGTTGGGACATGGGGAAAACGCGATTCTCATTGGAAAACCTCCGGAAAAAGATTGCTGGCGGCCTCGAGCGCGGCCAACGCCTCGCCGATTCGCCAGGCGGATTTGTCGCGCGGGCCGACCGCGTTGGAAACGGCGCGGATTTCGAGCGCGGGCAGGCCGAACCGCTGCGCCGCGGTCGCGACGCCGAAGCCTTCCATTCCTTCGCAGGCGGCTCCGGGCACGCGCTTGGCCAGCTTGACGGCGGTGTCGGCGGTGCCCGTCACGGTCGTCAGCGTCAGCGCGGGACCGAGCCGAACGATCCGTCCCGAGAGCCGGATCGCTTCGGTCAAACGGTCGGCCAGCGCCGCCTCGACCGGAATGCGGGCGGAGCCGAAGCCGAGCTCGTCGATGCTGAGGTAGCCGTCCGGCGTTTCCGCCCCGAGATCGGCCGCGACGATTTCGCTCGCCACGACGAGCGAGCCGATCTCGGCCCGGCCGGGGAAACCGCCGCCGATGCCCGCGCTGACGACCAGGCGATAGCGGCTCGCGGCAAGCGCGGCCGCGGTGCCGGCGGCCGCCGCGGCCTGGCCGACGCCGACGACGACGACGTCGAAGCGGCCGTCGCCGCGCAAGCCGCGCAGCACGGCGTCCCGTTCCGCCTCGACGGCGGTGGCCACGAGGACGCGTCCTTCAACAGGAAAGCCAGGGTCCGAAGACCCTGGCGGCGAATTGCCGATGCTAACGTTCATTGCAAGAAACTCCTTCGGATAACAACCCTTATTCAATATTGTTATTATAGACCTCTCCGCGCGCGAAGGAAAGACGGATTGCGGGCGAATGCCGGGCGCGAAAATCCATATCTATTGAATAGGGAACGATACCATGCGCGGATTCCGCGTTCGAAGGAGGGGCGGCTATGGAGCCGGTGCCGCGGTTGATCATCGATACCGGAGGAGGAATCGACGGCGCCCTGGCGCTGCTGTTCGCCTTGTGCGATCCCGGCGTGGCCGTGCACGGCATTACGACGGTGAGCGGCGATTCGGACGCGGATCAGGCGGCCGATCAGGCGTTGCGCCTGATCGGGCTTTGTCTTCCGGAGGCGGAGGAACCGCCGCCGGTAGCCGTCGGCGAAGCCGGGCCGCTGGCGCGCGAACGGGACGGCCCGTGGATCGCGGGCAGCGGGCGCAACGGCTTCGGCGGCGCGATGCTGCCGCCGCCGAAGGGCAAGGCCGCAGCCGAGCCGGCAGCGGCGTTTCTTGCGAGCCAGGCGGCCGCCTTTCCCGGCGAGCTGACGCTGGTCTTGGCCGGGCCGGTCACCAACTGGCCGCGGGCCCTCGAGATGGATTCGCATCTCGCGGAGAAGTTCAAGCGCATCGTCGTCGCGGGAGGCGCAGTCTTCGCCGCGGGCAACGCGACGCCCGTCGCCGAGCGGAATTTTCATGCCGATCCCGAGGCGGCGGAGCGGCTGTTCGCGACGGCCGGCGGCCGTTTGACGGTCGTCGGCCTCGATGTCACGATGCGGGCGCGGATTCGCGGGGAACATTTGGAGCGGTTAAGCCGCGGCAGCCCGCCCGAGCGGGAGCGGATCGTCGCGTTCATGAGACGGATGCTGAACCATTCGTTCGCGTATTATCGCCGGACGGAGCGCTGGCTCGAAGCCGCCCCCCTCGGGTCCGCGCTTGCCCTGGTCGCGGCGGCGGAGCCGGGGCTTTTTCGAACGGGCGTTTTTCGGGCTTCGGTCGATACGCAGGCCGGACTGACCGCCGGCATGGTCGTCGCCGACCGCCGGGCGCGCGCAAGCGTCGGGCGGGAGGTTTGCTTTTGCGTGGAAACGGACGAGGAGCGGGCGGTGGAGCGGTTTCTTTCGGCTTTTTCGTAATGCGGAAGCTGCGTCGCGTCAGGAATTCGGGTAAAGTGTAAGTACGGGGTAGAGGCCGGCAGGGCGGTTGGATCCCTCGCGGTCAACGCCTGGCATGGAGTTAACGGAAATACAGGCCCTCGACCGGCCATAAGGTCCGGAATCGGCGGATTTGGACGGATTCAAGCGCGATAACGGCTGTCAGCGACGTTATTTCGTCGGAAATCGGGGTTGGGAAAATATAACGAACTGGAGTGCGCTATGCCCTTAGAGGCGCTTGGTCTCTGGAGTTCGGCCGGCGCGCGGATCAAAAAATCAATTGCCGGAGGGGTTGGCCATGTATCTCGTCACATCGAAGGAAATGCGCGATATCGACCGCTATGCGATCGATGTCATCGGCATCCCCTCGCTCGTCCTGATGGAAAATGCCGGACGGGCGATCGCGGAGGAGGCCATTCGGCTTGCGGAAGCGGAGGGGGCGCGGGGCCGCCGCCCGCGCTGGCTCGTGCTGGCCGGCAAAGGAAACAACGGCGGGGACGGGGTCGTCTGCGCGCGGCGCCTGAACGAGCAAGGCTGGGAGACGCTCATCGTGTACGCGGAGGCTCCGGAAGGCTTCAAGGGCGAGGCGGCCGTTCAGCGCGACATCGCCGATCGGCTGCGGCTGCCCTCGGCCGTTTACGAGCCGGGGAAGCTGGAATGGGACCGCTTCGACGGCATCGTCGACGCGCTGCTCGGGACCGGCGCGACGGGCGAACCGCGGGAGCCGTACGCGTCGCTGATCCGGGAGGCGAACGCCAGCGGTTTGCCGATCGTGGCGGCGGACATTCCGAGCGGGCTGAACGCGGACACCGGCGAGGCGAACGAGCCGTGCATCCGGGCGGCCGTTACGGTCGCGCTCGCGATGGCGAAGCGCGGATTGCGGCTGCAGCCGGGGGCGGAGACGGCCGGAACCGTCGTCGTCCGGCCGATCGGCATTCCCGGCGATGCCGCGGCGCGGCAGGGCGTTCGCACGTTCGAGCTGAACGAAGAGACGCTGCGCCGAAAATTCGCGCTGTCGGGCGTGCCGCCGGTTCGCGCCGCGGATTCGCACAAGGGCACGTACGGACACGTGCTTGCGGTGGCGGGATCGCGCCGGATGAGCGGCGCGGGGCTGCTCTGCGCCAAAGCGGCGCTGCGCGCGGGCTGCGGCCTGCTCACGTGGGCGGTGCCCGAGGCGCTCGCGCTTCCGCTTGCCGGAGCGCTGCCGGAGGCGATGATCCGGGGCATCGCGGACGGCGGCAGCGGCGAATGGGGAGGCGCCGACGCGGATGACGCGCTGCTTGCCGCCGCCGGCAAGCAGGCGGTCGTCATCGGCCCGGGGCTCGGCCGATGGGAAGGCGACACCGGCTGGCTTCGCCGCTGGTGGGAAACCGTCGCGTCGCCGCTCGTCCTCGACGCCGACGCGCTCAACATGCTCGCCGCCGCCGGGACGACCGTCGCGGCCGGCGCGGCGGCAAGCGGCGGGCCGGCTCCGGCCGGGGAGCCGCTTGCCCTGTGGCCGCGGCGCGAAGCCGCGACCGTCCTGACGCCGCATCCCGGCGAAATGGCCCGGCTGTGCGGCTTGTCCGTGCGCGAGGTGCAGCGCGACCGGATCGGGCTGGCTCGCGAATTCGCGGGCCGGCACGGCGTCGTCCTCGTGCTGAAAGGCGCGCAAACGGTCGTCGCCTCGCCGAACGGAGACGTCTTCGTCAATACGACGGGCAACGCCGGCATGGCCACCGGCGGCACGGGCGACGTGCTCGCCGGCGTCATCGGCGGCCTGCTCGCGCAAGGCCTGGATGCCGCGGCCGCGGCCGCGCTCGGAGTCTACTGGCACGGAGCCGCGGGAGACCGCGCGGCTGCGGGGCGCACGTCGCCCGCTTCGCTGATCGCGAGCGACATCATCGAACAGCTGTAAGCGCCAAGGCTTGCAATTCAGCGGCGTTTCAGGCGCGCCTGCCTATTTCCGGATCAGCACGGGCGTGTCGTCCTCCACCTGCTCGAAAAGCCACCGGACGTCCTTGTTGTACATGCGGATGCAGCCGGCCGAGACGTATTTGCCGATCGATTTCTCGTTGTTCGTGCCGTGGATGCCGTAGGCGTAAGAGGTTTTGCCGTTCACGGTGACTTCGAGTCCGAGCCATCGGTCGCCCAACGGATTTTTCGGGTCCCCTCCTTTGATTTTCTCTTTGTAGTAAGGCCGATTTTTGATTTTCTCGTGGATGACGAACAGGCCTTCCGGGGTATAGGAAGGCTTCTTGCCCGTGGCCACGGCGAACGTGTCGATCAATTCTCCTTCCTGGTAATAAAAAAGCTTGTTCAATGACTTGTCGATGACAATAAAATGCTCATGTTTGACGTACTTTTCGGCCAGCACGGCGGTGTCCGTCTGTTTTTGAGCCGCCTGGGCCGGAAGCGCAAACAAGCTCGCAAGCGCCAGCAGCGCCGCGAACGCCAACCACTTTTTCACCCTATCGCCTCCCCGCGTGTTTGCAATATATGCGGCCGGAGGCGCTTTTTGAAGCTGTCCGGGGGAAATTACAAGAACGGTGATCAGTCATATGACGGGGGTAACTACCGGAGCGTTCCGGAACGCGGGTATAATTTCGGAGGAAAGCAGGGGAAATTTATTTTTCGGTGGAAAAGGAGTTATGAAAAATGAGCAAGAGATTTGCAAAACTGGTTTTGACGACGGCAATCGCCGCCGTATCGATGTTCCCGATGGTTGCGCAGGCGGAAGAAGCCGCCTCGTCTTCGGCGCCGGGAACGGCGCTGAAAACGGCAGGCGACTTCGCGGCCTTGCAAGTAGGCAAGCGGGTGTTCGTGCACGATGCCAAATCGCAGCTGTTTCAAACGAACGGAGCCCAGCACGACGGCGATCTGAAGGATTTGTTCATTTTGCCGTTCGGTCCGGAGCAAATTCCGTTCGTGCTTGTCCATAACGAGAAAAACGGCTATCTCGTATTCAGCGACTTGTGGCCGGAGTTCTCCAAAGGCAAAGAAACGGATCCGACGGAGGAATACTTCAGCGGCCGGGTATTTACGACGGCTCAAAAGAAAATTGCCAACCGCACCAACCATAACTATGCCAAGCAGTTCGGCGACACGGTCGTCGTGTTTACCGCCAACGATTTCGACGATTTGTCCAAGGGCTACCACGAATCGTACAGACTCAAAGGCGAATTGCGGGGCTTGATCCTGTACGATTGCTGCCCGTACGTAGTCGTTAAGGGCGAAAAGGGCGCGCTGGACGTCTATCATGCAGGAGCGACGGGCGCGGAAAAGGCCGGCCAAATCGCGCTGTAAGGCGCGTCGGCTTCGATGCGGCCCGCGGGGAATTACAGCACTCTGCGGGCCGTAATGTAGCGCTTGGAATAGTCGCTCAGCTTGCTGACGAGAACCCCGTTCCAGGATTTGCCGATCGTATTGTGAATGAATTTGCCGTTGCCGATATAAATGCCGACATGGTTGACCTGTCCCGGGGTGCTCACGCTAAAGAACACCAGGTCGCCCTTTTTCAAATTGCTTTTGGAAACGTATTTTCCTTGTTTGCTTTGCGCTTTGGAGCTCCATTTGAGGGATACGCCGTATTTGCCGAAAACGTATTTCGTGAACGAAGAACAGTCGAAAATATATCTCGACGGGTTGTTGACGTTGAATTTATAAGTGACTTTGCCTTTCAACGATTGGGCAAGGGAAACGATCTTGTCCGCTTTCGTTGCCGAGGCCGCTTCCGCCTTGTGCGTCGGAATCGCGCCGGGAACGACGGCGACAGCCGAAGTGAAGGTCAACAAACAGGTAAAGGCGATTACCGTCTTCTTGATTACGTGCGTCTTGCTTTTTTCTGTATGTGTCATACGTTCCTCCCGATTGGTGTTTTTGCCTGACGGCTTGTACGAGTGGAAGTATAACACGGTCTGGGTTTTTCGGTTTTAAAAGTAAGAATCATTTAATATTAACAATAAATAGAAAATAAGTCGAATAGGCTTGAACATACGCGGTGATTGTCGATTGAATGCAGGAATGGTAAGCTGGTAGCAGACATTCTATTTGCATAGGTGGACATGCGTTCATGAACCGTAGCGTCCTTATCGCATTCCTCGTCTGCACGCTTGCCATCGCCGTTTGGTCCTTGCCCGCCCGGGCCGCTTCGGCCGAGATGGAAGCCGACGGAGCGTTCATGGATTTGTCGCCGTGGAATCCGAAGGAGAACGGCGCGATTTCCTTGAACGGGGAATGGGAGCTTTATTGGAACGAGCTGCTGTCGCCGCAGGATATCGCCGAGGGCAGAGCGGGCGTTCCGTTTGCGGTCGAAGTCCCGTCCACGTGGGGAAGCAACCGATTGCCCGACGGCAATCCGCTGCCCGATCAGGGGGTTGCGACTTACCGGCTGACCTTCGAGCTTGCCGAAGAAGAACCGCCGCCGATGCTGGCGCTATACGCGAGCGGCGTAGCGAGCGCCTTCCGTGTTTGGGTTAACGGCGTTCCGATCGGAGGAGCGGGCGTCGTGGGACCGTCCGAACAATTGATGTCCCCCGATGAAAATCCGCAAGTGCTGTCCTTTCGCCCGGAAGCCGGCCGCAACGAACTCCTTGTGCAAGTATCCAATTTCGTTCAGCGCAAAGGCGGGATCTGGGACGAAATACGGCTCGGGGACGCTTCGCAAATGACGGCTAGCCGGACGGCGAAATTCGGCGCCGAGGCGTTTAGCGCGGGCATTCTCGTCATTATGGGGATTTTTCATCTCGGACTGTTCGCCGTATCGAGGAGTGAACGGTCGTCTTTGTATTTCGGAATCGTTTGCCTGGCCATCGCCGTCCGGACGGTCGTGCTCGGCGAGCATGTGGCAAGCGTCGCTTTCCCTTGGCTGGCCTGGGAATGGTCCGTAAAAGCGGAATACATATCGGTTTCGGTCGCTTTATTCATGATGATTTTGTTCGTGCGCAACGAATACGCGACGCGCGCGCGTTCCGTGACGGCGGGGATTTTTTTCGCGGCGCTCATCTTGTTTACGGCTTTCGTGCTGCTGACGCCCGCCAAAATATATACCCTGTTCATGCTTCACTTTCAATTGGGCATCGTCCTGCCGGTATTTTTCTATTGTCTCGCGTTTTTCGTCATCGGGACGTACAAACGCAAGGCCACCTTTCCGATCAACCTGGCCGGTTTCATTCTGTTCAGCATTGCCGTCGTCCTGGACATTTTATTTTATAACCAAATCATCCCCAAAGGGCAGTTTGCTCCATACGGATTGCTGGCTTTTCTGTTGACGCAGTCGATCAACATGTGGTTGAGGTTTTCCCGGACCGCGATAGAGGCGGAACAGCTTTCGGCGCAGCTTCAGTCGGCCAACGAATCGCTGGAGCGCAAAATCGCGGAGCGGACGGCGGAATTGAGCGAATCGAATCTGCGTTTGGAATCGGCCAACGAAAAGCTGTCGGGAATGGAAAAATTTCGCCGTCAGCTGCTGTCCAACATCTCGCACGAACTGGGAACTCCCATTACCTCAATCAAAGGCTACGCTTCCGCGATGATGGAAGGAGTCGTAACCGACGACTATTTGAAATACGCGAAAAAGATTCACGACCGTACCCGGATGCTCGAGCTGATGATCGATGATTTGACCGAACTGACGAAGCTGGAAACGGACCAGATCCAGTTTGCGTTCCGGCCGACGGATACGGGCGTGTTTTTCAAGCAGCTTTTTTACAAATACGAATCCGAGATAACGGCAAGCGGCCGCCATTTCGAATGGGTAGAGCCGGACGGCGCGAACATCGACGGATGGAGCGCCGAAGCGGAGCTGGACCCGATGCGGATCGAGCAGGTCGTGTCCAATCTGTTGTCCAACGCCGTCAAATACACGTCTCCAGGCGGCCGGATCCGGATGGCGATCGAATACCGGGCCGTCGGCAAAGAATGGGGCGCGGCGGTCGTCAGCGTGGCCGACAACGGCGAAGGAATCGACGAGACGGAGACGGAAAAAATATTCGAACGGTTTTACCGGACGAACCGCCACCGTCAAATGGCGCAAGGCACGGGATTGGGGCTTGCGGTTTGCAGGGAAATCATGATCCGGCACAAGGGCTGGATCGCGGCGGAAAGCAAGCCGGGAACCGGGAGCCGCTTCCGTTTCGGCGTCCCCGTCCGATGGGTGCGCGCAGGAACGGATTCGCCGAAAGAGGAAGGAGCGTAAACGCATGAACGGTCATATACTCGTCGTCGAAGACGATGAAGACATCCGCGAAATTGTCTCCCTTTATTTAAGCAAGCAAGGCTTCGAAGTCACCGCCGCCGCAAGCATCGCCGAAGCCATGATCATATGCAGGAACGCGACGCCGGACCTGCTGCTTGCCGATATTTTGCTGCCGGACTCGACGGGGACGGAATTGACCCGATGGGTCAGAAAACGTTCCGATATGCCGATCATTCTGATGAGCTGCAAAAAGGAAGCGGACGACATCGTCGAAGGGCTCGAGCTTGGAGCGGACGATTATATTACGAAGCCGTTTGAACCGAGCGTCGTCGTGGCCCGCGTCAAGGCGCTTTTGCGCCGCACGCGGACGAAAGACACCTGGGAGGACGGAAGGCTCCGCATCGATCCGGTCGGGTGCGTCGTTACAATCGATAATCAGCCGGTTTCCTTGTTCGCGAAGGAGCTGCAGCTGCTGCTGTTCATGGCTTCCCATCATAATCAGGTTTACAGCGTCGAGCAATTGTACGAGCATATTTGGGGCTGGGACAAGGAAGGCGACTTGAGAACGGTCATGGTTCATATCAGCAACCTCCGGAAAAAGATCGAAGCGGATCCGGCCAATCCCTCTTATATCGTTACGGTGCGGGGATTCGGGTACAAATTTTGCTGGAATGCGGTTGACCGGACCATGTCGTCTTAACGCGGCAGTTCCGTCAGGCGGAAGCCGCAAGCCGCAGCTTGGCCCTCGCGATAACATTGGCGATCTGTTCCTCATAGCCGTAAATTTTCTCCTTGCGATTGACGATCTGCTGCTGAAGGGAGTTCAAACCGGCAAGCGCGCTGCGGGCGTCCTTGGCGCTGCCGGTCTTGACGGCCGCATTCAGCGATTTCATCACGGTCGAAACGGAGCTCTTGGGGGCGCCGATCGCCTTTTTCTCCGCTTGAATTCTCACCTTGACGGGGTCGATTTCGGCCAGCACGGCCCGAATCTGCTTCGCTTTTTTGCCGGTCGAATCCTTGAGCGACTTCAAAGCGTCCCGCTTCGCTTTAATATCCTCCCTGGCCAATTGGACGAGCGGCTTCAGCAAATTGGCCTGCGTCTGGAGCAGCTTCTTCAGCTCCTTGCTCTTCATCGCATTGGCCGCGCTGATTTGCTTGTTAAGCGAAGAATATCGGCTTAGCAGCGGGTCGTGCTTCGTTTCCGCCTGCTTCAATTGCGCTTCCAGCTTGCCGAGCTGCGAGGCGTTGATTTGCTTGATCTGGCTTTTGACCACTTTAACCGCTTCATCGTTGCTATAATGCAGCGCGTTGATTCTGGCATCCCAGCTGTCCGTCTGCTTCTGCAAGGAAAGAAATCCGTTATACGCGGCCTGCAGCTTGGCGGCTTCCGTCTTCTCCGTTACCGCGAGAAGCTTGTCCCACTTGGCTTGGGCCGCGGCCGTAAATTGCACCGTCGCGGCGTGCGACAAGGGGGCGAACGCGCTGACCAAACCGAAAACGAAAAGTGCTGCAGCAATCCATTTTCTCCAGTTCATGCTTGACTCCTCCAATCGATTCGTTGAATTTGGCAAAGCAAAAAGCACCTGCCGGAAAAGCCGAACGGCTTCCCTACAGGTGCTTCCTCGTAAGGTGATGCGAACTATTGTTCTCAGTTTAGACGATCGAAAACGGGATGTCAAGCGCTTGTCCGGGCGCGTGCCTATCTTTTTCTCAATTCGAAAAACTCGCAGCCGGCCCGGGAATGATAGGCCAGATCTCCGACGCCGGACTGGACGACGACCGTCCGTTCGTCAAAGCGAACGATGACGCCGCCGGAATCGACGATATGGTCGTCTTTGAACACGCGGACGGCGGCCCGCCGCTCTTGCGCCTCGGAAAAGTCGGGATCGGTCAGCAGCTTGCGATTGATCATGGCCGGGCTTGCCTCCTTAGGAATCGGTAACAGGAGAATACCAGTTTCCGGGCGGATGCACAAGGCCCGCAAGTCGCCAAACCAGCTCCATAATCAAGCTGTACGCGGAGATCCGCTTGATCCTTCGCGATACGAGCATCGCGACTATCGAAATACATTTATTTTTGTTCGCCTACATACACTGTATCACTTTCCGAAGAAGGATCGTGATGCGAGGATGGACATTGAACTGACGGCCCTGCATTGGGTGTATCTGGCGTTCATCGTCTTCATTCTGGTGCTGATGGCCAGGCGGCGCGACACGGTCATGCTTTGCGTAATCGGCGTCTTCGCGCTCGGTCTGATCGCGACCGAGAGCTTGACTCGATCCGTATCGGGCATCTTCAACGGCTTTATTTATGCGACAAAAGAGCTGGCCGGGACGATCTTCATCATTTCCATCATCGTGTCGATGAGCCGCGTCATGATCAAGACCGGCATCAACGAGCTGATGGTCGCGCCGCTGACGCGGTTCATTCGAACGCCCGCGATCGCGTTTTGGGGAATCGGCATCATTATGCTCGTTTCCTCTTTCTTTTTTTGGCCGTCTCCCGGCGTGGCGCTGATCGGGGCGGTGCTGCTGCCGGTCGCTCGGCGGGTCGGGCTGCCCGCGCTCGGCGCCGCGATCGCGATGAACCTGTTCGGCCACGGCATCGCGCTTTCCGGCGATTACGTCATCCAGGGAGCGCCGAAGCTGACCGCGGATGCCGCGGGTCTGCCGGTATCCGAGGTGATGGAGGCGAGCGTGCCGCTCGTCATCGTCATGGGGGCCGTCACGACGATCGCCGCATTCTGGATGATGCTGCGGGATCAGAAAAACGGGAAGTGGCAGGACGGCCTGGTCGCTTCGGCGGACCGTTCGATCCAGGCGTCGGACGAGCGGATCGCCCTGCCGCCGCGCGTCCGGCGATGGGCGGCCGCGATCATTCCGCTGCTGTTCGCGGCCGATGTCGCCGCGATGTTCGCTTTCGACCTGCAGGGGGGCGACGCCACCGCGTTGATCGGGGGCACCGCCGTCATCATCCTCATCGTTCTCGCGCTGCTCGCCCACCGCGGCAAAGGGCTGGAGGAGACGACGTCCTACCTCGTGCAAGGCTTTCAATTCGGCTTTAAAGTGTTCGGTCCGGTCATTCCGATCGCCGCCTTCTTCTATTTGGGCGATGCGGCGTTCGCGGAGCTGCTCGGCTCGCACTTGCCGGCCGGTTCCCACGGCATCGTCAACGACCTCGGCGTTGCCCTGGCCGAAACCGTCCCGGTCAACGGCATCGTCGGCTCGATTACACTGACGGTCACCGGCGCCATCACCGGGCTCGACGGCTCCGGGTTTTCCGGCATCTCGCTCGCGGGCTCCGTGGCGAACATGTTCGCCACGGCGATCGGCTCCGGCGCGGCGACGCTGACGGCGCTCGGCCAGGTGGCCGCCATTTGGGTCGGCGGCGGCACGATCGTGCCGTGGGCGCTCATTCCCGCCGCGGCCATTTGCGGCGTCAGCCCGTTCGAGCTGGCCAGACGCAACCTGAAGCCGATGCTGATCGGCCTGGCCGTCACAACCGTCGTCGCGATGTTTCTCGTTTGAGGCGGCCGGCGGCTTGAAGGCATGCGGACGACCCTGTCGCGGCTTCTTCCTTGCCCTTTGATCATGGAAGGTTATTCCGGGTAAAATAGAAGTTATACATCCCGGAATAAAAGGAGCAACCGATGGCACGAGAAGCGAAACATACGGCGGCGATATCGCTTGGCATCATGGGGGCGGGGTTTCTCGCGACGTTCCCGGCGGACGGACATTGGGCGGGGGCGCTGCTGCACGGCGGTTTCGAGGCCGGTCTCGTCGGCGGCTTGGCCGACTGGTTTGCGGTAACGGCCCTGTTCCGCAAGCCGCTCGGCCTGCCGATTCCGCACACCGCTTTGCTCCCCCGCAACCGGGACAAGGTGGTCCGTTCCCTGATTCATGTCATCGAGAACGAATTTTTGACGAAAGAGAGCATCAAGCAAAAGGCGGGAGAGCTCCGCATCGGGGAGAAGCTGCTCGAAATCGCCGAAGGCCGGCTTCCGGACATCGTCCGCGCGGCGGTCCTGCTCGGCGACTACGGGCTGAAGCATCTGCCTGCGGAGCGCCTGGCCGCGTTTGCGGCGGGGGAGCTGCGGCGAATCGCGGAGAAGGCGGACGCGGCCGCCGTTCTGCGGGCCTTGCGTAACGAGATTTTGGAGCGGGGGTACGAGGAGCGGGCGCTGGACTTTTTGCTGGACAAGGCGGAAGACCTCGTTTCCTCGGATACCGCCCGCTACCAGCTCGGAAGCATGGCGGCTTCGGCACTCGGAAACCTTCAGGTGAACGGCTTGATGGGGTTCGCCGTCAACGCGTTCGTCGGATTTATGAGCGAGGACAAGCTGGGCTACATGCTGCAGGGCGCGATTCTGGGCAAGCTGCGGGAGATGACCGCCGACGAGGGGCACCCGCTGCGGGTGCTGCTGCTTAACGAGCTGCGGCGCGCGCTGATCGATCTGGACCGCAACGAAGCGTTGATCCGGGAGCTTGACGGCGCCAAGTCGCGCCTTCTGGAGCAATGGGACGCCGAAGCCTATCTTCGGCGCTGGATCGAGGAGCTTCGCGACCGGGCGCTGGAATGGATCCATAGCGAGCGGTTCGAGCGGGATTTCGCGCTGCCGCTGCTCGCGAAGCTGATCGAGCGGGTAAGAGGCAACGAGGAGCTGTTGAATGCGTTTCAAAACTGGACCCAGACGCAAATTTCCCAAATCGTCGAGCGAAACCACTCCAAAATCGGCAAGCTCGTGCAGGAAAATCTGGACAAGCTGGACAACGATACGCTCATCGCGATGATGGAGGACAAGCTCGGCAAAGATTTGCAGTGGATTCGGGTCAACGGGGCGGTATGCGGCTTTTTGATCGGGCTGGCGCTCGAGGGCATCAATTTGATGTTATAGGTGCTATAATCGGGTCATTATCGAGGCCGGAGGGAACGAGCGAATGCTGATCATGAACGAGAAAATCAAAGCTTCCGAAGTCGAGCTGACGGGCCTGAACGGAGAGGCGCTGGGCATCGTCCCGCGCGCGGAGGCGTTGGAGCTGGCGAAGCGGCTGAAGGCGGACCTGGTATGCGCCTCGCTGCTCAGCAGCCCGCCCCCTTGCAAGCTGGTTGCCCGGGGGCAGGCGAAGCAGGAGCGGCAGCAGGAGAAAAAGCAGGACCGGGCGGAGGCGCAATCGCTTAAAACGAAGGAAATTCGCCTCACTCCGCACATTGAAGACCACGACTACGAGACGAAGCTCCGCCAGGCGGAGAAGCTGCTGCAGTCGGGCCGCTCCGTGCAGCTTGTCGTTCGTCTGACGAACGCGAAGGAAGGGCAGCGGGCGAAGGAGCTGCTCGAAGCGATGCTCAAGGATTTGCAAGGCGCCGGAACGAAAAAAACGGCCGTGCAAACGAGCGGAAAGCAGGCGGCCGTGCTTGTACTGCCGCGATAAATTTATGTAAGAAAATCTGACTTAAGCGTTTACAATCCTTTACAAATGATAAATAAGACGGTATAGTGGTACTACGCTTAGTTTCCGGCTATATAGGTCGGGAAGCGGGGGAACCAGTTTTTGGGGCGAGTCGTTCGTCTTTTCGATGAACGTAGGGTACCATCTACCCGAGTCCGTCAGCTAACCTCGTCAGCAGGAGATGGGTCATTTCTTTGCTTATAACCAAGTAGAGTGAGGGCCCCCGCACGGTAGGGCTCTTTTTGTTTTATGATGGCCCCTGTTTTTTCTCCTATATCCGTTTCCCGCCGTTTTCCGCCGCTCTCGGACGATAAGCGAAAATGAAGGAGGGAACCGCGAAACATGATCAAAGCTCTTATTTTCGATTTCGACGGAACGATCATCGACACGGAAACCGCTTGGTACGTCGCTTTTCGCGAAGCTTACCAGCGGTATGAAGTCGATCTCAGCCTGGAGATGTACTCCGGATGCATCGGAACGAGCTTGCACGCCTTTAATCCTTACGAATATTTGATGACGGAATTGAAGCTTCCGATCGATCGGGACCAGTTTCGCGTTTCCGTTCAGGAACGCCATGCGGCGCTTATGCTTCAGGAAGCCGTCCGGCCCGGCATTCTGCATTTTCTGGATTCCGCCAAGGCGGCCGGCCTGCGAATCGGCCTGGCCTCCAGCTCGGATCGGGCCTGGATCGACCGGCACCTGGAGCAGCTTAATCTGAAGGAATATTTCGAAGTCATTCGAACGAAGGACGATGTCCGGGAGGTCAAGCCGAATCCCGAATTGTACCTTCAGGTGCTTGAAGCGATGGGCATTGCAAACGACGAAGCCGTCGCGATCGAGGATTCGCCCAACGGCGCGCGTGCCGCTGTTGCCGCAGGACTGCGCTGCGTCGTCGTCCCGAACGAAATCACGCAAAGCCTGGAGTTTCCGGAGCTTCCGGGAGCCATCTGGGCCAAATCGCTGGAAGAAGTCGTCTTCGAGTCGCTTTTGACCGGTTCGCCCGTCCGCTAAACCCGGCGGCGGCGAACTTGTCCTAGAGGCGGGGGCGAAAGCTCCGCACCGTCAATAAATTGAAAATTCAGATTTTATTTTCACCGTAAAGGCTGGGGTTTTTGATAAGGGAGAGGAGAGAACGATATTGAAATCCAGGAGAGCCGTCCATTTCGGAGCGGGCAATATCGGCAGGGGACTCGTCGGGTTGCTGTTGTCGCAGTCGGGGTATGAGATCTGTTTTGTCGCCCGCAACGAGAAACAGATCGAGCTGCTGCAGCAAAGAAAACAGTACACGGTCACCTTGGCCAACGAAAACAGGGATACGAACGTCGTGCGCAACGTATCGGCCGTCCATGTCAAAAACGACAAAGCCTTGCGGCAAACGATCGCCGAAGCGGACTTGGTCACGACGGCCGTCGGCGCTTCTTCGCTGCCTCATATCGCGGAGTCGCTCGCCAAAGGCATCGCTTTCCGCCTGCGGGAAAACAAACGGCCATTAAACGTCATCGCCTGCGAAAACGCCGTCGGGGGCAGCGCCCAGCTCAAGAAGCTGGTGTACCGCCATCTGGATGAGCAGTCCCGCGAACGGGCGGACCGTTACGTTTCTTTTCCCAACTCCATCGTCGACCGGATCGTTCCGCAGCAAAAAAACGAAGATCCGCTCGCGGTGCAGGTCGAGCCTTTTTTCGAATGGGTCGTTCATCGTTCCGGCAATATGGGCGATATCGGGGATATTCGGGGCATTCAGGTCGTCGATAAGCTGGAGCCGTATACGGAGCGCAAGCTGTTCACCGTAAATACGGGTCACTGCGTTGCCGCTTATTTCGGCTACTTGTCCGGCTATCGGACGATTCAGGAAGCGTTGAAGGATGCCCGCCTTCGCTCCAAAGTCGAGAAAGTGCTTCATGAAACGGGAGAAATGCTCATTCGAAAGCATGGCTTTAACGAGTTGGAGCATCGAAAATACATCCGCAAAACGCTTGAACGGTTCGCCAATCCGGCGCTGGCCGACAAAGTGATTCGCGTCGGAAGGTCGCCGCTGCGCAAGCTGGCGCCGAACGACCGCCTCGTTCGCCCCGCGCTCCAGGCGCTGGCGCTCGGGGTCGAGGCGCCGCACCTCGTCTCCGCCATCGCCTCCGCCTTGATGTTCGATTACGAGGGCGATCCGGAAGCGGTAAGGCTGCAGGAGCTTATCCGCAAATACGGCGTCTCCCACGCGCTGACCGGAGTGACGGGAATTCCGGAAAAAAACCGGCTGCACGCCCTCGTCGCCGCCGAATACGGGAAAATGCGGCAGGCGGCGATGCGGCCGCCGCTCGGGAATATGTCGACGCTCGGGAATATGTCGAAATGACATCGGCCTTGGCCCGGTATTATACTGGGCTAAGGCTTGTTTTTTTGCAGATTATAACGACAAGGGTGAGGCCGGTGTTTTTGGAGGACGACAGTTGGATACGCTCGGTGCGGGAACGCTCCGGGCCGATGGAGAGGGCAGGCGAGCTTGATTCCGATTTGATCGAAGCGATCTATGAGGAAAAGCTGTTCAAGCTGTTCGTGCCGGAATCGATGAACGGCGCCATGACGCCGCTGCCCGAGGCGCTCCGCGCGTTCGAACGGGCGGCGTGGATCGACGGCGCGTTCGGCTGGGCGGTGACGATCGGGGCCGGGGGCGGTTTTTTCGCGGCGACGATGGATCAGGAGAGAGCGCGGGAGCTGTTTTCGGCGCGCGAGGCGGTCATCGCCGGAAGCGGCTTGCCGACCGGCCGCGCCGTGCGCGCGGAAGGAGGCTATCGGGTGTCGGGGCGCTGGAGCTATTGCAGCGGGGCGTTGTACGCGAGCTTCTTTACGGCGAATTGCGTCGTTGTCGCGGCGGAAGCCGGCGAGGCCGGGGCGGATAGAGTAGGTGGAGCTGACGGGGCCGGTGGGGCCGGGGCGGAAAGGGATGACGGAGCTGGCAGGGCCGGTGGAGCCTGGGCAGAAAGGGATGACGGAGCTGGCAGGGCCGGTGGAGCCTGGGCGGATAGGGTTGGCGAAGCAGACGGGGCCGGTGGGGCCGATGCGGGGAGACCGCCGCTTGTTCGCTCGTTCGCTTTTCTGCCCTGGCAGGTTGAAGTGATTCGCGATTGGAACGCCTTCGGACTTAGGGCGACGGGCAGCCATACGATCGTTGTGAACGACGCGTTCGTCCCGGACGACATGACGTTCGACATTATGGAGCCGCCGCGGCTTGCGGACCCGATTTACCGGTATCCGTTTCTGCCGTTTGCCCAAACGTCGTTCGCCGCCGTCGTCCTGGGCATCGGCCGGCATTTTCTGGACGAATGCGCGGGATTTGCGGACGAGCGCAAAGCCGATTGGGAGGCCGTCAAGCCGCGGAAGTTGGAGCTGCTGCTGTCGTCGCTGGCCGAATGGCGGCGGGAGGTCGACGCGGCTGCCGATCGCTTCCATGCGGCGGCGACCGAGACATGGGCCGGCTTTTTGCGGGCCGGCGCGCTTTCCCCCGAGGCGGAACGGCTTGTCGGCCGCCGCAGCCGGGAAGCGGCCCGAACCGCCGTCCGCGCGGCGGAGGCGCTGTTCCCGCAGCTCGGCATGACGGCGCTGCGGCAGGATCACCCGCTCAACCGGACGTGGCGGGATTTGCACACGGCGGCTCAGCACTCGGTGCTGCAGCCGGACGGCGATGAGGAGAATATCTGACGAAACCTTCTCCGCCAAGGCGGGATCATTAAAAAGAATCGCCAGGACGGGCGCGGGGCCTGCCGAGCGATTCTTTTTTAGTTTAAACTCTTCACCGTGCGAAAGCTGCTGCTCGTTTGAACCGCCAACCGCATGCAGCCGAACGCATTTGAGTAAAAATGACTCATCTGCCCGCCACCGCACGCCCGCTGCCGATCCAGTTGAGTCGTGGCGACTCATCTCAACCCTCCATGCGCAAATGGCCCCACGAACTTGAGTAAAAATGACTCATCTGCCCGCCACCGCACGCCCGCCAGCGATTCGGTTGAGTCGTGATGACTCATCCCAACCCGCCAAACGCATGCGACCGTACGCAGTTGAGTAAAATTTACCCATCTGAATGCCTTCGCACACCCGCTAACGATCAAGTTGAGTCGTGGCGACTCAACTTGGACCCTTCATCGCGGGGCGGCTTAAGGAATCCGCTGCCCGCGGGCGCTCACGTACAATTTGTACCATTCCTCGCGCGACAGTTCGACCTTCTCGGCGTCTTGACAGGCGCGAATCCGCTCCGGATTTTTCGTGCCGATAATCGCCTGAATGCCGGCCGGATGCTTCAGCAGCCAGGCGAGGACGATCGCTTCCCGCGTCGTGCCCTTCCGCTCGGCGAGCCGGGCGACCAGCGCCGCGGTCTGCTGGACCGATTCGCTCTCGCCGTCGATGTTCCGCCCCGTAAACAACCCCTGGTCGAGCGGGCCCCATGCCTGCAACTGAATGCCCTCCAGGCGGCAATATTCCAGCGTGCCTTCCGGGAACGTGTCGTCCTTCGCCACGAGGCGGTTCAGATGAACGCCCTGATCGAGCCAGCCGCAATGCTTCAGGCTGAGCTGCAGCTGATTGACGATCAGCGGCTCGTCCAGAGAAGCTTGCAGCAGCCGAATTTGCCCCGCGCTCATATTGGATACGCCGAACGCGCGCACCTTGCCGTCCCGCTTCAGGATGGTCAGCGCTTCGGCTACTTCTTCCGGGTCCATCAGCGGGTCCGGCCGGTGCAGCAGCAGGATGTCGAGGTATTCGACGCCCAGCCGCTTCAGGCTCCCGTCCACGCTGTTCAAAATATGCTCCTTGGAAAAATCGTAGCGCTGCGGCTCGTCCGGTCCGTCCTCCAGCCGGATGCCGCACTTGGACTGGATCAGCATCCTCTCGCGCAGACCGGGGCGCTCCTTCAGCACTTGACCGAACACGGCCTCGGCCTTGCCTCTCGTATAAATATCCGCATGATCGAAAAAGTTGACGCCGATCGACAAGGCGGCCTCGATCGCTTCGTGCGCTTCCTTGACGTGCGCGGGCTCGATCGGATCGCGGTTCCAGCCGCCGCCGAGCGGCATGCAGCCGAGGGCGATCCGGCTGGCTTCGATGCCGCGCTTTCGCAACGGGATCATCGTCATCGTGGCAACGCTCCTTTTTTTCGGAAATGGCGTGACAACTTTTATTATAGAAATAACGGGAAGAAGGAGAAAGCGGTTCATTTTAAAACTAGGGTAGAAAAAATTAAGAGAAATTCGACATTAACCGACATTGCCTAATCGAAAAATGGTATAAACATGAAATCGGAAAGTAACCTCGTCAAAAAGTGAAAGATCCAGGCCGTGACAGGTTTTTTCCGTCATAAGAAGTTGCTAATTTTTTCGCAAAATAAACAGGACACTGCATGCCTCTTGTCAAAGGTTAAACCACCACAGAATAACCGACGAGAGGGAGTGTCCTTAGCAACATGGTACCACAAGCAACGAACCATGCGCCAGAACAAAAAACACGCCGCGAACGCCGAATGGAAATTCTTGCGGAGCGTCGCCGAATCAAACAGATCGTGAAGAAGTTGAGACCGGTCACGTTCGACAACAACACCGTCACGGAAGCCGGTAACTTCCAGTTCCTCGCTCGATTCAAGGAACTCATCGGTCTGGATGCCCTGATTGAAGATCACTTCCATCTGGAGCAGAAAGCCAACTGTGTCTACCCGGCCTCTAAGCTTGTCGATCATTTGCTGGACTGCGCGCTGCTCGGCCACACGCGTTTTTCGCATATGAATGCCCTGCAGTCGGACCCAGGTTACCAGATCGTTACCGGTATCGACCGCTTTCCTGACGAAAGCACCTTCCGCGGCTTCTTGAGCAAGCTCACCTGGAGCCACTGGGTTCGGCTTGTAGCCTTCAGCCGGGAGTTGCTGGCTCGCCATGCTCGGATGGGTGAAAAGCGTCTGGTGTGGATCGACATCGACGATACAGTCATCACGCTATTCGGTGAACAAGAAGGCGCAACAAACGGCTACAATCCGCGTTACCACGGACGCCCCTCGTACAAAATCCGGGTTGCCTTCATCGCCGGAAGCGGCGAGCTCATCCACTTGCAAGTGAATCCCGGCAACACGAACGGCATGAAGGATCTGCTCTCGTTCGTTAAAGAAATCGAGGCGATGCTGCCGCCGGAATGGATCATCGAAGGCATCCGGGCCGACTGCGGCTTTGCCGATGACACTGTCATGGCGTACGCTGAAGAACGTGGGTGGCAGTACATCTTCAAACTGCCGAAGAAGGCCACTGTGAAGAAGGCCATTTCTTACCTTCAGCAGCATCCTGCGTTCTGGGAAACGCTGGCGGAAAAACAAGAGGACATCACGTTTGCGACCGAAGACGATCGTTGGGCTGCTGCCGACATCCCGATTCTCCTCACCAACTGGGAGAAAGCACGGCGCTGCGTCATCTACCGGGAAGCCCACGAAACCGAGCGTACGACCGATGACCAATTGACGATGGCGCTTACGACCTATTCCTTCCAAGCCATCGTCACGAATGCCGAACTCAAGCCTTTGCCGCTGCTTCGCTCGTACAACAAGCGGGCCAACATCGAGAATCGCATCGATGAATTGAAAGAAGGTTATGCGGTGGAGCAGAACAGCCAGCATTCCCTGCTCCGGAACTTGCTGTTCAGCTGGATCAAAGCCATCGCCTACAACGTGATGGTCTGGTTCAAACAGACGCTGATGCCGGAATCGCTCAACCGGTGCGAAGTCCAAACGATTCGCCGGACGGTGATCCGGGTGCCCGCCAATGTGGTCGGTTCCGGCCGATACCAGCATATCCGGCTTGCGCCGAATCCGACGCTCGCTGGCATCGTCGACACCATGCAACACAAGCTTAGAGCGTTGGCTGAACGGTTCATACTCGTTCAGCCAGTGGCATGACGGATCGATTCATCGCCTCAACATGACGAAATTGGAACCTGTAAAATCAGGGTCTTCTTTGGGTTTGCCCAAAAGCGATTAGCACTCCCGTCTGAAAGCAAGAAGATTCGAAATCCAGTCCCAAAACCCGCATCGAAACGGGGATTCCGCGGACAATGACGGGTTATCCACAGGCTTGAGTTATCCACATTCCGATTTCATGATAAAATGTTTTCTGGATTTTATTTCCTCGGGATTTTATTTCTTGCAGCGAATCAGAGACGGGAGGCTGGAACGATGAATGTAAAAACGATTTTCGACTCGTTAAATCGACTCGTACAAAAACGCCCGGCTATAGGCTGGATGATTCTGGTTGCGTTTGCTCTTTGCGCTTTGGCCACCGTGTTTGGAAGGGTAAGCGACTTTATTAACGGCTTTCGTGACGGTTGGAATGCATATTGAATAGGCGTTTTGCGGAGCTCCGATATGACAATGTTAGCGAGATGAATGAAACGCTGGTTGTAGAAGCGCCACAAATCGATCGGCGGCCATCCCCAATTGGTCCCGATCGCTTCGTATTGCCCGTCCGTGTCGAACTCGATACGACCCTGGCCGTCGTCAACCCCTTGCGCCTTCCGAAAAACCGCCGCCCGGCGGTTTTTTTTCTTCAGGAAATCGCTTTGCAAATTTCCTGATCCCGAAATTCGACGAAGACGTCTGGCAGCCGTTAGCGCACTTGCGCTCAGTCCTATCCGCCGATCCGGGCTTATGGCCGGTCGGAGGAGGAGGAATACCCGGTCGCCGGTCGGGTTTTGACTTGCAGCTCCTTCCTGTGCCGCAGATTTTGAGGAAATCAAAGGCGGCTCCGATGCGACCGCGATCAGTTCCCATGCCAAAGGTCATAATTCCAGGATCCGTTCCCAACATACTGAAAATATTTGGTTAAATTTTAAGGTATTCGACAAATTATTACAAAAAACAGCGATTCAAAGGTGTAAAATGTGCGCATGACTAATTTACTATATTTTCTGAATGCTTCCATGATTTCTATTTTTGGCAATTGGAAGTCGAAACTTAGCTGCTGCGGGTTGTGAAACTGTTCGGTCTGCGGCACTCGTTGTTCTCGTTTAATAATGGCTGAAGTAGTGCAGCAAAATTATCGTCGTAACTGCGCCCATAGATGAATGAATCGACAGGAAATACGAAGGAAAGGAAGTCATTGCATTTGAGCGATATGCCTATTCGTATTGGGATCGTCGAGGATGATCCGCTGTTCCTGCTGGCGTTGTCTCGCTACTTAAATTCCCAGCCCGATATGAACGTTACAGGAACCGCTGCCAGCCGTGCCGAAGCCTTGCAAATGATACTACTGAAGCCTCTAGACTTGATTTTAATGGATGTCGTTCTGTCGGACCAATTAGATGACGGCATTCAGGCTACTATTGAAATTCTGGAGTCGCTTAAAGTGAAAATCATTATGATGTCATCCCGCCGAGATAAAGACATAATTCTTCGTGCGTTTGCGGCAGGGGCGATTGATTTTGTTCCAAAAACCAGGTACCGGCAATTGCCCGAAATTATCCGTGCCGCATTGGATGTTTTCAATCCGCATGCCATATTGGCTGAGGAATACGGGGAGCTGCGGAAAAAGGAACTACTTTCACGTTTGTCTGCATCCGAACAAGAAATATTTGAATTATTGCACCAAGGGTATACCCGCTCCGAGATTGAAAAGAAACTTTTTAAGTCAGCTAGTACGATAAAGAATCAAATTAACAGCATTCTCCGGAAATTGGAGGTTTCAAATTCGAGAGAAGCAGTTCGTAAGGTCGAAACGCGTGGAGTAGGAAGATAAACAAGAAGATCAGGCTGTTTGTAGATAAGAATTCGCGCCAAAAAGATCCAAAAAATTTAGAACTACCATTAATAGATTAAATTCACTATTTTAGAAGTGGCTCTATAAAATAAGGAGGTCGTGTTTAATGACAGCTGTAGGTTTTTATGATCTCTCCAAAGAAGAATTATTGGAAGTTGACGGAGGAGGATTTTGGTCAAGCGTTGCTTACTACGCATTTACTGGTGGAATGGGTGCTTTGGGAGCGGCAGCTGGAGCGGCAATAGGCGGTCCTGTTGGAGGGGTGATTGGAGGGCGAATTGGGACCGTTGTAGGCGGAGGAATAGGAGCTTACGTAGGAGACCTAATTTGGGATGCAGCACATTAAAATTCGATGATACAAACATTAATTAACATTTCTATCATAATTATTGCTCTTGTGATCTTGGATTTTGTTATCGAAGCCAAGTTTCATATTCGAAAGCGTATTGTTAAAAAGGTCGGCGTACTTCTTACAATTATTTTATCAATTGTGTTTGTGGCGGGGATTGATACTATTTTGTTAAACTATTGGCCGGAACTCCAAAATAATGAATTATATAAATTCACTAAAATTGGATTTATCGTTTATTTCGTGCCTAAGAAAGGGGATAAAACATGACTCAATTTATTGAACTTAATGA
This sequence comes from Cohnella massiliensis, assembly GCF_900169535.1. NCBI lineage: Bacteria > Bacillati > Bacillota > Bacilli > Caryophanales > Paenibacillaceae > Cohnella > Cohnella massiliensis. The sequence goes on along the minus strand of NZ_LT821257.1, from coordinate 393,990 downwards.
ACAGGAATTGAAAGAAGTTGACGGGGGAGGCCTTTTAGGTGCAATCGCTGGCGGTGTAATCGGTGGTCTTATCGGAGTTGGTGTCGGAATGGTTGCCTACACAACAGGAAGACTAACAGGAAATACTTCTACAAGCAGCTTTAATTCTGTTATGAGAGACTCCATGATGGCAAGCGCAGGAATTGGAATGTCGTTTGGAGCATTAGCTCCAACTCCTTGATTAAACAAAAAGAGGACTAGGTAGCCTGGTCCTCTTTATCTAGTATGATAAAAACTAACTTATGAGGTCAATATAGATGATAAGAATTGAATTAAATAAGAGCATTCGCTTTGAAAATGTCGCTTCTATTCGAAAAAAATTAAAAAAATCTAACATAAATCGTGCCGTTTCGTAACCTGCCGAATTATCAAACCGTAAACTACAAATATCAAAATTCAGGTGAACTTTATGAAAAAAAACAATCATATTTTGTTTAATTATAACATTAATTTTTTCGGTTCTTAGTTTTATCTATTATATCCCAACATTTACGGATACGACAATTTTAGTGTTGGGCGTGGTTGTTATGCTAAATCTTTTTATAGTTGCTGAGCTAAATAAAATAACCCAACAACCTGAAAAAGTTCAGCTTTGGAGAGTGTACTTTTCTGTTATTTGTTCCGGATTAATATTAGTTATTAAGATGTGAAGCGGAATTGTGAAGTCTGAGAGACTTGCTTTTGAGAAAGGGGTGAAAAAATGGAGTGAGTTCTTTCGACTACGGGTTCTATTTAATTGACGAGTATTATTGGAGTTTTATCTCAAAAATAATTAATCTATTAAATTTAAATTCGGGAATACCAGCAAAACAAAATTTTAAATAAAACAAAAAAAGTATTTTTAGCTTCTTCTATGCTGACCATACTCATGCTTATAACATCCTTAATCGTGTATCAATAATCAAAAACACAGGAAGTGTGTTTTAATGGCTTTTCACAAAAAGTATACCGTTATCAAACAGAATGATATAAAAGATTGCGGAGTCGCATGCATTGCCGTAGTAACGAAACAGTACGGACGACAAATTCATTTATCGCGAATCAGGGAAATCGCCGGCACCGACCTCCAAGGAACCAACGCCCTCGGCCTCATCAAGGCCGCCGAAAAACTCGGTTTTACAGCCAAGGGAGTCAAAGGCGACAAAGAGGCCTTCTTCAGTGATTTTCCCCTGCCTGCGATTGCCCATGTCGTCATCGACCAGTCGCTGCTGCATTATGTCGTCATACATAAGATTTCCAAGAAACAAGTGATAGTTGCCGATCCGGCCAAAGGCATTGTCAAATATCCCCCGGATGATTTCTTCAAGATCTGGACGGGGGTTCTTATATTGATGGTTCCGACTCCCCAGTTCAAGAAAGGAGACGAGACAAAGGGGCTTTTTTCGCGGTTCTTCGGCTTGCTCAAGCCGCAAAAAAAGCTGCTTGTCCATATTTTTTTCGCCTCCGTTCTTTTTACCGTGCTCGGGATACTCGGAGCGTTTTATTTCAAGTTTTTAATGGACGATATTCTCCCCTATGCACTGGAAAAAACCTTGCATATCGTCTCGATCGGCATTATCGCCCTTTATCTGTTTAAAATCATTCTGAACGCATTCCGGTCCCATCTCCTGCTTTATCTTAGCCAGAAGCTCGACTTAAGCCTCATTCTTGGCTATTACCAGCATGTACTCGGGCTTCCGATGAACTTTTTCAGTACTCGCAAGGTCGGCGAGATCATTTCGCGTCTGATGGATGCTTCCAAGGTGCGGGAAGCGATATCGGGCGCGACGCTGACGATGATGATCGATACGCTGATGGTTGTTGTCGGCGGGGCGATTCTGTATTCCCAAAGTCCGTTTCTGTTCGGGATTACGGCAGCGCTCGTTCCACTGTACGTCGCCATCGTCTGGGTATTCCATAAACCGTTCAAAACGGTCAACGAAAAGCAGATGGAAGAAAACGCGCAGCTTACTTCCTATATTGTCGAGTCTATCAACGGTATTGAAACCGTCAAAGCCTATAACGCCGAATGGCAGTCCGACTACGAGACGGAAAAGAAGTTTGTCCGACTTCTGCGTACGCTGTTCAAGTTCGGCTGGATCAATAATTTGCAAAGCTCCTTCAAAGGCTTTGTCGAGCTGGTTGGCGGCGTGGTCATTTTATGGATCGGATCCTATCAGGTTATGCAAGGGCAAATGAGTGTCGGTCAGCTCATTACATACAACGCTCTGCTCGCCTACTTCCTTCAACCGATACAGAATATTATTAATCTTCAGCCGATGATGCAGACGGCCGTAGTCGCTTCCAATCGTCTGGGCGAGATTTTGGACCTGGAGCTGGAGCGTTCCGCCGACGAGGACAAAAAGATTTTTCCAACAAGTCTTCGGGGCGACATCGAGTTTCGGAATGTCGATTTTCGCTACGGAACCCGGGCGCTAGTGCTTAAGAACATCAATCTGGATATCGCTCCGGGGGAAAAGGTTGCGTTTGTCGGCGAAAGCGGATCAGGCAAAACGACGCTCGTCAAGCTGCTTATGAACTTCTACCCTTACGAAAAAGGGGACATCGTCGTCAATCGTTACAATATCCAGGACATGAATATCGATGCTTTGCGAAGCAAGATTGCCTATATTCCGCAGGAAAACTTCTTTTTCAGCGGCACGATCAGGGAAAATCTGGTTCTGGGCTTGCGGGAAGAAATTCCGTTCGAGAAGGTAATCGAGGCGGCGGAAATGGCGAAGGCGCATGAATTCATTAACCGGCTTCCTCTTCGTTATCAAACGATGCTGGAAGAGAATGGAGCCAACTTGTCCGGGGGACAAAGGCAAAGGCTTGCGATTGCCAGAGCGCTTCTTAAAAATCCCGATATCCTTATTATGGACGAGGCCACAAGCAATCTCGATTCCACGACGGAGAAGGCGATTTCCGACACCATTCAAAATATCGGCCGGGAAGTAACCACGATCATTATCGCCCATCGTTTAAGCACGATTATGCGCTGCGATCGCATTTTTGTCATGGAGAACGGGGAGTTTATCGAGACCGGCACCCATCACGAATTGATGCTCCGCAAAGGGAAGTATTACGAGCTGTGGAAAGATCAGCTGCCCGAACATGAAGATCGGCGCGAGAATGCGGAGTCTGCCGGCGAATTGAGACAGGGGAAGGTTTACGCATGAGCGTGATTGTGAGAGATTTGAAGGACTTGTCCGACAGCAGGGAGCTTCTGGAAACGAAAGCGTCTCCCGTCATTCCGGTTTTTATTTATATTTTGATCGCTTTGCTGGCTGCAGCATTGATGTGGACTTACTTTGGGGAGAGAGATGTCGTGGTCAAAACGGCAGGCATCGTTCGGCCGAATTCGCAGATCAGCACGGTGAAAACGAAAGTGACCGGACAGGTCGCGTCGATCGGCTTCGATGCCGGGCAACGGGTTGAAAAAGGGCAAAGACTGATGTCGCTAAAGGCGGATGCGCTTGAACAGCAAAAGGAAATATACGCAGAGCAAATCAAGCAAAAGGAGGCGGACCTTCGGCAGCTTAGCTGGTTTAAGACGAGCGTTCAGTCCGGCAAAGATCAATTTCCCGAAGCTGCCCATGGATCGGAAATTTATGAACAGTTCAAAAAATATCTTCTCGATTACGAACAGTTGCAGAACGAGATTCAAAAATACGAAGCGGACGTTCGGAAACTGCAAGGCGAAAATCAGTACAACCTGCAGGTGACGCGTCAGCAAAAGACCGAATTGACTCAGGAACTTGAAGAAATGGGACTGCTGCTTCAGTCGGTTCGGGAAAATAAAAACTTGTTCAAGAGCGCCGGCGGAGTATATGTCGGTCAATACATTCAATACAACTATAAGATTAAACAACTGGAGGAGGTCGTGTCGGAGAAGCAAAACCAATACGAAACTTCAATGACGCTCGGAATCGACCTGGTCCCTGCTCGGCAAATCGAAAATGAATGGAAAGCTTTAGAGAGCGCCAAATTGGAATTGGAACGTTACCGAAACGAAACGATTACGGCACTGGAGACCGAAATTTACAATGCGGAGAAGAAGTTGGCGGATCTCGAAGCCGTATTGGCCAAAAAGGATTACGATTCCGAGGTAGCAAAGGCAGGGAAGCGGCAGCTTGAAGCGGCGGTCGGCAAGTTCGAGCAAGATAAGCTGGTGGAAATCGGAGCTTCGATTCAAGCCGTAGAAGACCAATTGCGAAACCTTCGAGATCAGGTCGAACAGACGGAACTCGGGGTGAACGACTATGTTATCGAAGCGCCGATAGGCGGAATCGTCAATGTTGTTTCGGAAGTTAACGAGGGGGACTTGGTTGCTTCCGGAACCGAGGTTTTAACGATCATTCCGGAGAACGATTCTCAATTTACGATTCGTCTTACTGTGCAAAATAAAGATATTGCCGATATTCGCGTCGGCGATCCGATCAAATATCACTTCCCTGCGCTTCCGTACAAGGAATACGGCGAGCTGGAAGGGACAATCACGAAGATCAGCACCGATGCAAGCTACAACCAGGCGGACGGTCAAAGTTACTATGCCGTCGAGGCGACGATCGAAAACAAGCCGTTATACAGCTATAAGGGCGAGGAAGCCTCCATTAAGGTCGGCATGATTTGTGAAGCGTACGTCGTAACGGAATCCCAGAAAATCTTGTATTTTCTGCTCGAGAAGCTGGATTTGCGAGAATAATAAAGGAGCTCCAAATGGTGAAAAACAGGATTCGTTTTTCCATTGTCATTTTGGTTTGCTTGGTTATTTCATTTGGCGCGACAAGCTACGCGGAAACCCCTTTCCTCGCTACGCCTCCCGTTAAAGTGACGCTTGATGAAGTCGTTGAGACCGGAATCAAGGGAAGCCGCAATTTGCAACTGCTGCGTTATACGGTTCAAATGCTGCAGTATCAGAAGATGGATGCCGAGGACGATATCAAAGAAATCGACCAGGCCGGAAACTTTTCGCTGTTGCCGACAGATCCGGGAACGATAGCGGCCGGTATGCCGAACGACGGAAGTCTGAGCGAGGAAGAATGGCTTCGAATCGTACTGACTCAGGTGCAGATTAATTCAACGCTTAATGAGATCATCAAGGCCCAAGGCGAACAAACGGCCAAGCAGCTGAGCGAACAAAGGAAGCAATTGCTTTCGCTGATCGACGAAATCGACATTCAAAAAGGGAAGACCAATCTGCAGCAGGAAGCCGAAACAGAGGCGATCGAGCTTTATTTGACAACTCTGTTTTATCAGATTGTGAGCGTGAAGGAACAACTCGCTTTTTCGAAAGAAGAGACTGCATACTTGAACAATGAATGGGTCAGGATCAGCCTCCTTAAGGAAAAAGGGCTGTCGGATCAAATGGCGGTCGATCGTGCGGCTGCTGCAGCAGACCAGAAGGAGCTGGAACTGCATTTGTTGCAAGCCCAATACGCGTCGTTGCTTGGGCAACTGGCCTTTCAAATGAATTGGGACTCTAGCGACGTAGAGCTGGTAGCCGAAGCGGAAGAGGAATTCCGGGAACTCTCCTTTCCGGCCGATTACCGCTCATGGTTGGTAAACTCTTATGCTTATCGGCTGGCCCAGGAGGATGTCAAATCGGCCGAATACGCGGAAAAGGCCGCAGCTTCGGAAAGCTTTCACACGCGGATGCAAAAAGAAGCGGAAAAAAATGCGGCCGTTCAAAAACGGGATCAGCTGTATCAGGAATTGTACCGCATATTGGTTGCCGCCCATATGGAAGCGGAGCAGTCTTATGCGAAGGGAAAGCAGTTATTAGAGCAGGAGAAAGCTGCGCGCAACGAAAATCTGTTGGCGGAAAAGAAATGGGATCTCGGGCTAATTTCCCAGACGGAGCGGGACAAAGCCGCGTTAAGTTATCATAAGGCTGTAATGCAGCGTAAACAAGCGGCAATCGATTATAAGCTTAAACTCATAGAAATTGAAGCGATGAAGCGGGGATATTTCGGTATTTAGTTCTACAAATTATGACAAATTTCTCGACAGGGCTGGTCTAAAATAGAAATGCACACACTTGCATATCCATTATTTCATCTAAAAGGAAGAAGGGAAGTGTCAGGTTGAAACGATTTTTGGCAACGATTGCATCAGCCGCGATGCTGTTTGCGTACGCGGGAACGGCCGGAGCGGCCGCGCAGCAAAAACCGATCCAGGTGCTGCTGAACGGCGAGCCCGTTCAATTTGCCGTGGCACCGGCCGCTATCGAAGGCAAGACGTTCGTCGAATTCCGTTCGCTGTTCGTGGCGCTGGGGTACGAGGTGGCTTATGACGCCGGGATCAAAAAAATCACGGCAACGTCGAGCGGCCGGACCATCGAAATGACGGTCGGCGCGGATGCCGCGTTCGTAGACGGCAGCGCCGTTCCGATCGATAACCAGCTCCGAATTGAAAAAGGCCGCACGCTCGTTGGCGTCCGGTTTATCGCGACGCTGTCCGGCAAGGATGTCGCTTGGGACGCAGCCGCGAAAACGGTCGTCATCGTCGACGGCGGGCCGACGGCCGAGCAGGAGGCCGCGGTGTTCGCTTTGCTGGACAAGATGCAGGCCGCCGAAGAGGCATGGGATTACGACGCGACGATCGCGCTTTTTTCGGACGATTCTCCGTTAAGGGAAGACTATAGCGAGGAACTTGCGGCAACGTGGGATCGGCTTCGAACGAAGACAACCATTTTGGAGAAAAAGATCGTGTCCTATTCGGCGGAGGAGACGGTCCTTGAAACCGTGGAGGAAAACGTTAAAACCGGAGGAGCGGGTTTTTCGCCCGACGCTCAGGTAAATTACGTCTATACGCTGCGCCCCGCGGCGAACGGAGAGTGGAGAATTTACAATCTCCAGGTCGTTAACTTCGTCGCAACGAACGTTCCGGAGCTGTTCGAGCAAGCCGCCGACGTCCCGGCAGAGGAAGCGACGGCGTTGAGGGCGGTTCTGGATCGGCAAATTCAGGCCCTCCAGGAAGAAAACCTGGACGATTACCTGGCTACGATGCATTTGGACGATGCCGGAATGAAAGAGGCGGCGTCGGCCCAAATCCGGCAGCTGTTCGACACCTCCGATTCCAAAATGACGATCGAAAAGTTTGTGGTCGCCGACTACTACGATACGAACAGAGCGACAATCCTGTTCGAAGCGGTTACCGAGGTTCAAGTGGCCAGACAGACCGTTAAAGTCCGTTCGGTCATGGCCAACGACGCCGAAAAAAGAGACGGAACATGGCTGCTCGATCCGGTTGCGATCTCGCTGGAAAACGAGCAGCTGTAATCGGACGCGTTCATGCGACGGCAGGGGGAAGCTCCTGCCGTTTTTCGTGTTGTATAATAGACAAGTCCAACCGAACATACGAAATTGGAACAACGGACAGATTGGGTGATGTCGTGAATTTGCTCGAAATCCGCGGATTGGAGAGATTTGCGGAGCATACGCTTGTATTTCCCGCGTTTCAACTGGAAGTGGGGCCGCACGATGTGACGGCGTTGTATACGAGCATGAACGTGCGCCATGCGCTGCTGGCGAATCTGGCGGGCAAGCTGCCCGTTTCGAGCGGAGAGATCCGGGTAAACGGGGAGACCTGCGCCGGCAATCGAAAGCGGTATTTTTCGCAAATCGGCTTTTTATTTTTAAACGATGGGCTTTACGAACGGCTCACGGTAAAGGAATACTTTTTTTTCTGCAAAAAATTGTACGGGTCCGCTTTGGACGTCGAGGACACGATCCGTTCGACAAAGCTGGAGACGAAGGCCAGAACGCGTATTTCGCAATTGAACCCGTCGGAGAAAAGAAGGGTTCAATTTGCCCGGATCCTGTTGCAGGACCCGAGCCTATTCGTGTTCGAGGAGCCGGATCAAAACGTCGACAACGAAACGAGGCTCGTGCTCCAAAGAATCGTCGCCAGGCTGCGCGAACTCGGCAAGGGCGTTCTCGTGCTGACCGGCAGCATGGAAACCGCCCTCGGCATGACGGACAAGGTATACCGTCTCGACGAAAAAGGGCTGAAAGCATTTGACATTCAAGAAAGGCGGGAGGCCGAGGCGGAGGCGGACGTTCCGGAGGAAGAACTGTCCGTTCAGCAGCTCGTGCGGTTCGAGAAAATCCCGGCTCGGATGAACGACAAAATGATCCTGTTCAACCCGCCGGAGATCGATTACATCGAAAGCAACGAGGGCCAGACCCATCTTTATATCGACGGAGAAGCGTATCCGTCGACGTTCAAAATCAACGAGCTGGAGGACCGGTTGCGGACGCACGGATTTTTTCGCTGCCACCGCTCCTACATCGTCAATCTGCAAAAGGTAAGAGAGGTCGTCACGTTCACCCGCAACAGCTACAGTCTCGTGTTGGACGATCGGGTGAAGTCGTCGGTTCCTCTGTCCAAGACGAAAATGGCGGAATTAAAAGAAATGATGGGCCTTAAATAAGCTCCGTTCGCGGCCGGAAATGCTCCGTTCGCGCCCGGGGACGCTCCTTTGGACGGGATGATGATGCGCCCCGGCCCGATCTGCTCTAGGATAAGGGCATAGCGAAGTCATATGCGGAGGTTGAAAGCGCGATGGAAAATATTATCGAAGTGACGGCGTTGGAAAAATCGTTTTCCGGTTCCCGGGCTTTAACGAATGTATCCTTTAGCGTACGGAAGGGAGAAATTTTCGGTTTTTTGGGACCGAGCGGGTCGGGAAAAACGACGACCATCAAAATCCTGACGGCTCAGCTGAAGCCTACCTCGGGGACCGCCTATGTGTTCGGAGCGAGCGCGGACCGGCTGCGGGAAGCCCGATACCGCAAAAAAATCGGCATCATTACGGATAACACGGCTTTATACGCCCGATTGTCCGTCTACGACAATTTGAAGCTGTATTGCGATTTGTACGATGTGCCCGTTAGCCGAATCGGCGAAGTTCTGGCGATGGTGAACATGGAAGGCGAGAGCAAGAAAACCGTCTCCAAGCTGTCCAAAGGGATGCTCCAAAGAATCGTATTGGCGCGCGCCCTTCTGCACGAGCCCGAGCTGTTGTTCCTCGACGAGCCGACATCCGCGCTCGATCCGGTAAACACGAAGCATATTTACGAGGGCCTGAATCGGTTAAAAGAGCGGGGAACGACGATCTTTTTGACGACGCACGATATGAACGAAGCCGAAACGCTGTGCGATCGGGTCGCTTTTTTGAACAACGGAGAGATACAATTGCTGGGTTCCCCGCAAAAGCTGCGCCGGCAGCGCGGAGACGCGACGTTGACCGTCGAGCTGACAGACGGGTCCACCGTCATCGTGCCGAAGGGGCCGGAAGGGGCTCGGGAATTGTTCGAATACATGAGCGCCGATCGGATTGCGTCGGTCCAAACGAATTTTCCGACGCTTGGCGATATTTTCGTAGAAGTAACCGGGAGGAAGCTGGCATGACGTTATCGATGAAGCGGGTTTTCGCGATTTTACAAAAAGACTACAAAGACATGTCCCGCAATTTGTACGTCTCGACGACGCTGTTGATGCCGATCGTGCTGTCGGTCATTTATGGCCGGATGGGCGCAGGGAGCATCGATACCTACTACTTGGTTTTCAACATGACGTTCGTCCTGGTAACCGCGTATGTGCAAGCGTCGCTGATCGCGGAAGAGAAAGAAAAGAACACGCTGCGCGGGCTCATGCTGTCGCCTGCCAGCACGCTCGAGATTTTTTGCGGCAAAAACTTGCTGAGCTTTCTGGCGACCGTCCTGATCGTGACGGTTTGCATGGCGCTGCAGGAGTACAATCCGCAAAATATGCCGGTCGTAATCGCCGCCTTGTTTTTGTCCGTCCTCTTTTATTTGGGCCTCGGGACGTTGATCGGGCTGTTTACGAAATCGGTGATGGAAGCGTCGGTCGCGGTTTTGCCGTTTTTCGCGATTTTCAGCTTCGGCTCCTATGTCACCCTCTTCATCGAGCAGTATCCGTTTCTGTCCGTATTGGAGGCGCTGCCGAATTTGCAGCTGCTCGAATTGGCAAAACGGGTGGAAGCGGGCGCGGGATTCGCCGATACGGCGGGCCATCTGGGCATCATCCTCGCATGGGCGGTCGCCATTCATATTTTGGCCGCATTCGTCTACAAGAAACGCATGGTCGACGAATAAAAACGAGAAAAGACTTAACTTCTGCCGCTATTTTCCGATATGATGAGGTGGTATAGGAAAAATACCCAAATCGGGAGACGGGAAGTGCTCTATTGAAACGCTTCGTTGGATTGGCCGTGACCGCAATGCTCTTGTTCGCCTCCATGATGGGGACGGCGTCCGCCGCGAGCGGACAGCCGGAGATCAAAGTTCTGCTTAACGGAGAGCCGCTTCGATTCAACCAAAATCCGGTCGCGATGGACGGACGGACGTTCGTCGAATTCCGGACTTTGTTCGAAGCGTTCGGCTATGAAGTTTTCTATGAAAATGCCACGAAAAAAATTACGGCGGAATCCGACAGCCGTTACATCGAAATGACGATCGGGGCGGATATCGCGTTCGTGAACGGCACGGCCGTCGAGGTCAACAAGCAGTTGACGACGCTTAACGGCCGCACGCTCGTCGGCGTGAAGTTTTTGGCGGATCTGTCCGGCAAAGAAGCGAGCTGGGAATCCGCGGCCAAAACGGTCGTCATCGTCGACGGCGGGCCGACGGCCGAGCAGCAGCAGGCTCTGTTCGGCGTGCTGGATCAGGTGCTCGCGGCGGAAGAAGCCTCGGACGCCGATGCGCTGATGGCCCTGTTTCACGACGAGTCCGAGATCAAGGATGCCATGGATGCCGCCATTCGCGAGCAGTTCTCGACAGCGAAGACGAAAACGACGATCGAAGACCGATATGTCGGCTATTATACCGACGAGGAAGCGCTCGTCGTCACGCTGGAGAAGTCCGTCAAAGTCAGCGGCGGCTTTTTCCTCGACAACGAGAGCGAAGTCGAATATACGCTCCGGCCGGATGCGAGCGGCCAGTGGAAAATTTACGACATTTACGTTCCTTACACCGACTACACGAACCTGGATCGCTTGTTCGATCAAGCCGTAACGGTGCCGGATGCGGACAAGGCGGCGATCGAAGCCGTGTTGAGCGCGCAGATGAAGGCGGCTTCCGAGGGCGACACGGGAGCTTACGTGGCGACGATGCATTTCGAGGACGAAACGCTGAAGGCGGATGCTTCGGCGGCGATCGAGGAGCTGTTTGCCTCCTATTCGACCAAAGCGACGGTGGAACAGCAAGCGATTGTCGAATACAACGGAGCGGACCGGGCGACGCTCGCGTTCGTCATGGTTTCGGAAGTGACGATGGAGGACCTTTCGTACACCGTTCGCTCGACGATGCTTAACGACGCGGTGAAGGTGGACGGAAAATGGCTGCTGGAGCCTTACACGTCGGAGCTCGCCAGCGAAGAGCTGTGATCGTAACGTGATCGCGGCCGGGCGCGGCTACTCGGCTGCGAAACGGGGCCGCAACTAGAAATAGGACTGTTTTGAGCGGGAGCTCTGCCGCAGAGGGCAGAATTCGCCGCCGGAACAGTCCTTTTCTACTTTTCCGTAAGCTGTTCCGGCTAGATCATCAGGAGCTCGCGGATTTCCTGCTCGGTGATCGCCGACAGCGCCTCTTCTCCCGGCTGGATCACTTCGGCGATCAAATCTTTTTTCCGCTGCTGAAGCTCCACGATTTTTTCCTCGATCGTACCCTGGGCGACAAGCCGGATCACCTGCACGACCTTTTTTTGCCCGATCCGGTGCGCGCGATCCGCCGCTTGCTGCTCGACGGCCGGGTTCCACCACAAATCGTACAAAATGACGGTGTCCGCGCCGGTCAAATTCAACCCCGTGCCTCCGGCGCGCAGGGAGATCAGGAACAGATCGTGCTCGCCTTCGTTGAATCTTCTGCACAGCTCGACGCGGTCTTTCGCGGGCGTTTGCCCGTCGAGATAAAAGCAAGGCAGGCCCCGGAGCTCGAGCTCCTCCCGGATCAGGCCGAGCATGGAGGTGAACTGGGAGAAAATGAGCAGCCGCTTGCCGGCGGCCAGCGCTTCCTCCACGATGTCGAGCAGCTGTTCCAGCTTGCCGGAGTCGCCTTCGTAGTTTTCCACGAACAGGGAGGGGTGGCAGCACAGCTGGCGCAGCCTCGTCAGTCCGGCCAGTATTTTCATCCGGCTCTTTTGAAAGCCCTCCGTCCGCAAATGGTCGATCGTCTCCGCCTGAAGCTTCGCCAAATACGCGACGTACAGCTTCTTCTGCTCGTCGGTGAGCTCGGACAGCTGCAGGGTTTCGATTTTGTCCGGCAGTTCTTTCAGCACGTCGGTTTTGAGCCGGCGCAAAATGAACGGGCGCACCCGCTTCGCGACCGCTTCCCGGGACAGCTCCGCAAACCGGCTGCGGCTGCCGAACAGCTCGGGAAACACCGCGTCGCAAAGCGACCACAGCTCGTCGAGCGAGTTTTCGATCGGCGTTCCGGTCAGGGCGAAGCGATGCGCCGCCCGAATGATCTTGACCGCCTGGAACGTCTGGGTGGCGTGGTTTTTGAGCGCCTGCGCCTCGTCGAGAAACAGCGCGTGGAACCGCTGTCCCGCGTACAGCTCCATATCCCGGCGGAGCAGCGGATAGGACGTAATGAGCACGTCGACGCTGCCCAGGTCCTCCAGCGCCCCGCTCCGCTCCTGCTTGGCGCCGGCGGCCATCCGGACGTTCAAATCCGGGGCAAAGCGCGCGATTTCGTTGCGCCAGTTGTAAATGAGCGAAGCCGGAGAGACGATCAGCGCGGGCAAGCCCGCTTCGCGAATCCGCTCCAGGTTGGATTCGATAAACGCGATCGCCTGCAGCGTCTTGCCGAGGCCCATGTCATCGGCGAGGATGCCGCCGAAATGGTAGCTGGCCAGCGTTTTCATCCATTGAAAGCCGAATTTCTGGTAATCCCGCAAAATCGGGGCGAGCCGTTCCGGCACGGCAAAATCCAGATTGTCTGGATTTCGCATATTGTCCAGCAGCTGCCGGAAGGCGCGCCCGAGCTTGACGTTCGCCGTCCGCGGCCCCTCTTCCATCAGCGCCAGTCCCCGCACGGCGGACAGGTCGAGGCGCGAGCTTTTGATGTCGTTTTTGCGGATGCCCATTTCGTCCATGAGGCGGGCGATTTCGAGAAACCCTTCGTCCTCGAGCGACAGAAACGCCCCGCCCGGCAGCCGGTAGTACGATTTTTTTTCAACGAGCGTTTTCAAAATGAGACCGATCTCCCGCTCGTCGATGCCTTCCATATCGAACCGGACTTCCAGCCACTGCGTGCGGGGGTCCATGTCGATCGTCATCCGCGGCGGAGGCGGGGGCTCTCGCAGCATGGCGTCCATGGCGCCTGTGGCCGTCACTTCGGCCAGCTTCTCCAGTTGGGGCAGCAGCCGGTATTGAAACCGGTAGACGCTTTCTTCGTCGTCCAGGTACAGCTCGCTTCCGTTGTATTTGAAGGCGGCCCGTTCGATCAGGCTCATAATGCGCCCTTCGGCTTCCACGTCGCGCATCAAAATGCGTTCCGAGTCGCCGGCTCTGCCTTTTCCCGGTTGCATCGGATCGATTTCAATGTCGTCATACTTATACGTCAGCCTGGCGAGCAGCCTTCCGTTCAGCCAGTCGAGCCCGATTCTGGCCTGCAGTTTCGGGCTCACGATCCGATCGGCGATCGCCTGGGCGATCGTCACCTCCCCGATTCGGCGAAGACCGGGGATGACCCGGTCCATGAAAGGCTCCATCTGCTCCGGGGGAATAAGCATATGCTTGCCGGGCTTGTACGCGAACAAGCGCTTCACTTCCTCCAGCCGCCGCATGGACGACTCTTCCATCCGGTGGAGAATGCCGTCCGCGACGACGACCCCGTAGCTGTCCATGACGAGCGTCCGGTCGAGACCGCGGATATCGAGCTGAAACCCTTCGGCCGGCGCCTGATTCAGCTCGAATTGCAGCGGCGGCGGTTCGTCGGTGACGACGATCCGGTCGACCTCGCGCATGCCGTGCGCGAAGCGGACGTTCGCCGCCTCGAACAAGGGAAGCAGTTCTTCCCATGCATAGGGCGGAACGATCATGTAGCGTTCGTGCTGAAAGCCGAAGCCTCCGTAGCTGCTGCGAAACGCCTCCCGGTACGCCTCCTCGCTGCGCCCGATATCGATCAGGCGGCGAACGATCGCCTCGTCCCCGGGCTTGAACGCATGCGCCGTCGGGTCGTAGGTAAACAGCTTGGCGAACGCGACCGGCAGCTGCTGATCGACCTTCTGCAGGAAATCCTTGATTTTTTGCACGACGTAGAGGCGTTTCGGTCCGACCTTCATCTCGATCGCGAACAAAGGCGAGCGGCTGTGCTCGTTCACGGGCGAGCAGATAAATTCCGTTTCCAGAAACTGCGCCTGTACGCCGGGAGCCTCGTCATGGAACGGAGCGTTCGAGACGGGGCCGTCGAAAAGGGAAATCATGTTTTTGGCAAATTGGATATCCCGGCTCGTGAACGCCGGCGCCGGCGGCTGGGTAAACGGCACGGTGCCCGTCTGCCGATCGGGCTTCGGCTGCGATTCGTAAAGGTGGACAAGGACGGCCGCAATATGTTTGCAATAGTATTGATTGTGGTAAGCGGGACAAGTGCAGCGGGCGTCCTGAACGCCGGAGTCGTCCATGACGATCCGCTGGTCGTATTCCTCTTCGCCGACGACGACGGCGCGAACCGTCCGTTTCCCCTCGTCGATTTCGACTTTGGTCACGCGGTGCTGCTCGTAGTATTTCCGCCCGCGCTCGTACGAAATGGAACCGCACAGCAGCTTGATTTGTTGAAGCGATAGGGAATGGATCATCTTCTTTTCCTTCCGCTTATTGTTAATATTTCATTATACCACACGGGGGGCGGGATAAACGATTGTACTTGCGCGACCGGGACTTTCGATCTATCGAAACGACACCATCGATCATGTATGATGGGTATAATGTCGCAATAAAATCGAACTCGTGCTGGAGGAAGAGCCATGGCCCGAATCCTGATCGCCGACGATTCGGCGGTGATGCGAGCTACGCTGAAGAGCATTTTGACGAAAGCCGGACACGCGATTGCCGCGGAAGCCTTCAACGGCCGGGAGGCCGTGGAGATGTACGAGCGCTTCCGGCCGGATCTGGTGACGATGGACGTCATGATGCCGGAAATGGACGGAATCGCGGCAATTCGTCACATTTGCGAATTCGATCCGCGGGCTCGAATCGTCGTTCTGTCGACGATGGAGCGCCAGGAGACGATCGCGGAGGCGATTCGGGCGGGAGCGAAGGAATTCATCACCAAGCCGTTTATCGAACAGCGGGTCGTTCATATCGTCGGCCATGTGCTGGGCAGATGAACCGAAGGGCCGATCGGCCGGTTCTCGAACCGGCGATCGGCCCTTCTTTTTGCCTCGGCCTTTATTGTTCCTTGAGCGGAACGAGGTGCGTAAGCTGCGGCGAGACGATCACTTTAATGACGTGATGCGCTTTGTCGTATTCGACTTTGCCGGAGCCGGCCGACGAAGCGGGAGAGGAGCCGAGCACGTAAAACAGGTCGTCCGCGAGCGTGCGCAGGCAGACGTCCCGCTCCGGCTGCTCCAGTTCCTCCCACTCGCCCTTCGTCATTTCGAACGTTTCGTAACAATCGGGAATGGCGGTCAGCGCCTTGGATAAATCGTCCAAAATTTTGTCGTATTCCCGCGTATACCGGATCGCCACCGAGACCACATCCTTTCGTAAGTTTCATTATAGCGAATGCCAGGTGTTGCATAAACTTTATTTACGGATGACAAATCCGCTATAATGGGTACTTGAAGCAAGACGCACGGATAGAAAAATAGGGGATGATGCATGTGGCGGCTTGGCCTCGTATCGCGCGAATCTTATCCAAACCGTTTGTTTTCTTTACGATAATGATGGCGCTCAAAATTTATTTGGCCCGCTTCGTCATCTTCGACGGAGGGCATGTCTGGATGCCGCTTGCGACCGGCATTCCGTCCGTCTGGGTCGCGTTCTGCCTTGTAGAACTGCTGTTTTACAAGCGCAAGCTCGGCGCTTATTTAACGGTTAATCTGATTTTGACCTCCGTCTATTTTGCGGTCATCATGTATTACAAATATTTCGGCGTCATCGTCACCTACCATGCTTTGCAGCAGGTCGGACAGGTTACGGAAGTGAAAAGCAGCGTGTTCTCGCTGCTGCATCCTTACTTTCTGCTTATCTACGTCGATATCGTCGTCCTGTTTATTTTACTGCTTTCCAGTCGCAAGGTTCGGGCCTGGGGGAGAAGCCTTGCCGTACGGGAACCGAGGGCCGTATCGGCTTCCGTCGGCGCGCTTTCGATCGTGATGTGCGCGGCCAGCATTTATCCGTACAAGGACGGAATGAACGAAATTTTGCAAGCTCAAAAAATGGGAATCCTCAACTATGAAGCTTATGTCGCGTTCGGGGCTTCGAAGGACGAGCCGGTCGATACGAGCGAAGTGACGCAGGAGCGGATTCGCGAGATCAAGGGCATCGAGGATAAAGCCGAACCGGCCTATTGGGAAGCGGCCAAAGGCAAAAACGTCATCATTATCCAGCTGGAAGCGTTCCAGAACTTCCTGATCGGCATGGAAGTGGACGGCAAGGAAGTGACGCCGAACCTGAACAAGCTGGCTTCCGAAAGCTTTTATTTCCCGCATTTTTACCAGCAGGTCGGGCAAGGCAACACCTCGGATGCGGAATTCGTCGTGAACACGTCGTTCTTTATTCCTCCTCACGGCGCCGCTTCCCAGGTGTACGCGGACAAGGAACTGCCGAGCATGCCGAAGACGCTGGCGGAGCACGGCTACGACACCGCCACTTTCCATACGAACGACGTCTCGTTCTGGAACCGCGAAGAGCTTTATCAGGCGCTCGGCTTCGGCCAATATTACGACACCGCTTTTTTCGGCGAGGAAGATTTCGTCATGTTCGGAGCTTCCGACGAAGTGCTGTACGAGAAAACGGCCGGCGTGCTGGAAACGATGCGGCAAAGCGGCAAACCGTTTTACGCCCAGGTGATCTCGATGTCCGCCCATCATCCGTTCAATCTGCCGGAACGCAAAATCCGGATGGAGCTGCCGGAAAAGTACGACGATACGCTGGTCGGCCATTATATCGGCGCGCAAAATTACGCGGACCTCGCCCTCGGCCAATTTATCGAACGGCTGAAAAGCAGCGGCATTTGGGACGAGAGTCTCGTTATCATCTATGGTGACCACCAGGGATTGCCGGTATACTCGCTGACCAAAGAAGAGAAAAGCCTTATGAAAGAAATCTACGGCCGGGATTACGAGTCTCCGGACATGTTGAACATCCCGCTTATTCTCAAGCTGCCCGGCCAAACCGAAGGCCAGGTGCTCGAGCAAACGGGCGGGCAATCCGATCTGTTTCCGACGATCGCGAATTTGGCCGGCATTTCGCTGGACGATCATATCCACTTCGGTCAGGATATCCTGAACGAAACGGAAAACGTGCTGCCGCAAAGGTATTACCTGCCGTCGGGTTCGTTCGTGAACGACGGGGCGGTATTCGTCCCCGGCCTCGGGTTCGAGGACGGCGTCGTCTACCCGTTCTCCGGCGGCGAGGCCGCGGAAGGCGACGTAACCGAGGAACAGTACGAAAACGCGCTGGAGCTGATCAGCATGTCCGACAGCTACGTGGAGTCTCTCCCCGAACGAAACTGACGAAAAACGCCCGAAAATTGGTCGACCCCCGCCAGGCTAAGCCCAGCGGGGGTCATTCGTTTAAGCGCAACCGCGCGATGTTTCCTGAAACTCACTTGCACGAAAACAACGAAAGCCCTGCCTCTCAATCGTTCTTGCGGTTCCTTGACCGCTCCAGCGAGAATTCGTGTTCCTTTCCCAGCAGCCATTATATTAAAGGAATGTGAAAGAGAACGGAGGCGATATCCCTTTAGAGGAAAAATCAGAGGGTCACACTTAAATCACTAATGAATTATACTTCATCTGGATAACTATGTCAAGGGTTCTCCACATTTTTTGGCAAAATTACCGAAACGACCGTTCCTTGGTCCGGGGCGGAGCGGACGCTCGCCTGGCCTCCGACGCCGCGTGCCCGCTCTTCCATACTGAACAGTCCGACCCCCTGGCTTTCCGGCATCGGGACGAAGCCGACGCCCCGATCCTCGACGCGCGCATAGACATGCGTTTCCGACTCCCAGACGTCGACCGTTGCCTCCGCAACCCCCGCGTACTTGCCGATGTTGGTGAGCGCCTCCTGAACGATCCGGTAAAGCGCGGTTTCCGTCTGGCGGTCCATGCGGCCCGCCAGCTTGCAGGTCAAGCGGACGCGAATGCCGTAATGCTGGGAAAACATCTCCGAGTAGCTCCGCAGGGCGGGAGCGACCCCGAGATCGTCCAGCACGGACGGCCGCAGCTCCCAGGCGAGCTCCCGCACCTCCTCCATGATGCCGGTGACGTCCCGGCGAAGCTGGGCAAGCTCCGGCGCATGCCCGGGCTGGGCGAGCAGCCGGTCGAGGTGGATCGCCAGGCCGAACAGGCTTTGGCCGATGCCGTCGTGCAGCTCGCGGGAAAACCGCTTGCGCTCCTCTTCCTGGATGCGCATGACGCGCGTCATCATCCGCTGCAGCTCCTGTTCCGCCTTCTTCAGCGGGGTGACCTCGTTGCGGATCGCCAAATATTGATAAGGCTTTCCCGATTCGTCCACGAACGGCACGATCGTCGTGTACACCCAATAGTAGCTGCCGTCCTTTGCCCTGTTGCGAATTTCGCCCCGCCACACCTCGCCGGATTGAATGGTCCGCCATAATTCGCGCATGAACGATTTTCCGTGGTAGCCGGAATTGATGATCCGGTGATCGCTCCCGAGCAGCTCTTCGCGGCTGTACTTGGAAATTTCGCAAAACTTCCCGTTCACATAGCGGATAATCCCTTTGCGGTCGGTCATCGCCACGATCGACGATTCGTCCAGCGCAAGCTTCAGATGGTTGAATTGCTGGAGCATCTGCTTAAGCTCGCTCCGAAATTCGGCGGTCATCGGAAACCCGGGATCGTCGAGGCTCGAGACCAGTTCGTCGACGCGTTTGGCTTCTTCAGGCGTCAAAGTTCAGCAACCCCTTTTTGAGCGCGTATTTGACCAGATCGGGCCGCGTCTTGAGACCGAGCTTTTCCATGACGTGGGCTTTGTGGGTTTCGACCGTTTTGACGCTGATGATGAGGTGCTCGGCAATATCCTTGTTGGAATAGCCCTTGGCGATCCAGCCGAGCACTTCCTTCTCGCGTTCCGAAAGCAGATCGTAGGCGTCCGCGCTTTCGCCGCGGCGGATCCGCTCCATATATTCGTTCATGAGCCGCTTCGTGGCGGTCGGGTACAAGTAGGCGTTGCCCTCGGAAACCGATTGAATCGCGGCCAGCAGTTCTTCGTGGGGGGCGCTTTTCAAAATGTAGCCCGATGCCCCGGCATGAATCGAGCGAAATAAATACTCGTCGTCATCGTGCATCGTCAAAATGAGCACGGCAATGTCGGGCATCAGCTTTTTCAGTTCGCCCGTCGCGGTCAAGCCGTCTTTGCCGTGCGGCATGCTTAGGTCCATCAGCACCACGTCCGGCGAAAGCTCCCGGGCCAACCGGATCGCCTCGTCTCCGTCCGCGGCGTCGCCTGCCACTTCGATGCCGGGCTTGCTCTCGAGCAGCATCCGCAAGCCCGAACGGACGACAGCGTGGTCGTCGACGAGCAAAATGCGTACGTTGTCCAAGCCGTTTCCCCCTCTCGTTCTCTCTATCTTATCAGGAGATTTCCCCGAAATGAACCTTGCCCCCTTCCGAATCGTACTCTCCCAACTGCCCGAGCCACTTGGCCGACATCTGGAGCACCGTCAGATTTTCCGGCGTGAAGCAGCGAACGGACCGAAACCCGGCCAGGAGCACGCCTTTTAATTGTCCATGGACGTTGACGGGCAAACCGGCCGCGGTCTGAAGCTTCTCGAGCAGCATGAACGGGGACTGTTCCTTCATCCGCGAGGCGCTCGGATTGCAGGGGTCCAATACGAGCGGCCGGCCGATTCTCGGAACGGTTCCCTCCAGCCCCCGTCCGATCCGAATGGAAAGCATGCGGTATCTGTCGTCGCCGCAGCCCGATGCGATAGCCCAGTCCAGCCGGCGTTCCCGGTCCTGCATCCATGCCAATGCCGCAACATCGGCCGACAGGAGCTCGCGCAATAGATGAAGCTCTTTTTCCATCAGCTCGCGCACCTTTTCAACCATCCTTTCTCACCTCGCCTCGCTTTTCCGGTCGTCATCCTCTCATTAATTGTATTCTTTCTTGCGGGGGCTGTAAGTCGGGGAATTCCCCTAATTTGCGGTAAGGGAAGCGAAGCCGACGTTCTTAGGAAAAAATCAGGGCCCGCCTCCGTCAGGATCGGGAATTCTCCCGATGGGGGACGGCACGAAGAAGAGCTATGATGAAGACATCAGAAGGGAGAGGATTCAAATGGCAAACTGGATGAGAACAAACCGGATCGCCGCCGTGCTGCTCGTCGTCGTGAGGTTTTATCTCGGGTGGAAGTGGATCGAGGCGGGGTGGCACAAGATCGTGGACGGCTTCAGCGCCGCCGGCTTCCTGAATAAAGCGATCGAAACGCCGGTGCTCGCGACCGGCACGGAAAATGCGATGTACCCGAATTTCGTGGCCTTCCTCAAGCATTTCGCGCTTCCGAACGTCGAACTGATCAACGTGCTCATTCCCTGGGGAGAGTTTCTGGTCGGCCTGGGCCTCATACTGGGGGGCTTGACGGTTACCGCCGCCTTCTTCGGAATGATGATGAACTTCATGTTCCTGCTGGCCGGCACCGTATCGAGCAATCCGTGGCTGATTTTGTTCGGCATCGTCGTCCTGCTCGCCGGCAACAACGCGGGCAAGTTCGGACTCGACTACTACCTGCTGCCCTGGATCAAACGCGCCTACCGCCACATCGTCAAACGCAAGCACCCGACCGATCCGGCCGCGCCGGTCAATCGCCAAGGGGTAGCCGGATGACCGGGAAAGCGGACGAGGTTCCCGCAGGCGGGCCTCGGCGCACCGCTGACAATCGGAGGCTACAAAGCGGACGAAGTTTCCGCACGCGGGCCTCGGCCTCGCGTCGCAGCGAAAGCTGCAGCGCGAAGCCGGGGTTATTTTTTTGGGCGGACGACAAGCTTCGCGACGATCGGCGGAACGAAAGTTTTACAATGAGGGGGAGTCACGTAACCGGGAGGCGCTGCGAATGAACCGTTTTTCCGTTGTGCTGCGAAGTTTAAGGATGTGGCTGCTTTCTTTTCCCGTTGTCCGGCTCGCGCTGCCGCTTCACCTGCATTTATTGTTCGGCGGGCTTGGCGTGCTGTTTTTGGAAAAATTCCTGATCGAGATTTTGCCTTATTCGGTCTACGACACGCTGAATTTTTTGTTTTACACGATCCCCTTGTCTGTTATCGCTTATTACGGTTTTTTCGCCGGAGTGTGGCTGACGCTCGTGTCCGAACGCATCGACCGGCTGCCTTACGGATTGTGGGGGTACGCCTTCGTCATCCTGTTCCCGTTCCAGCACTTGACCCTCCATGCGATTGTCGGCGCCGTCATTTACGGCCTGCTCGGCTTGGGAATGCATCGATACGTGAAATTCGCTTCGGCGGAGCGGAAAACGGGGAAGATTTAGCCCGGAAGAGCGGGCGGCCTTTATCTTGCCGCCTCCGCACGCGTGAAATGGATCCAGATGAGTCGTGGCGACTCATCTCGACCCGCCATGCGCATACAGCCGCCCGCAGTTGGGTAAAAATTACCCATTTTGCCGCTTCCGCCTGCGCGCCTTCGATTCAAATGAGTCGTAGGGACTCATCTTAGCCCTCCATGCGCATACGGCCGCCCGCTGGCCGATTCCGTGGAGGACGGCAAGCGGGTTTCTGACCTCCGCCCTAACTCCGAATCGAACAATCGGTCGAAAAAATTTTGAAACGCCAAGCGGAATGGGCCGTATATGAGGATAAAACTCACGCCCAATCTGTATCGAACGCTTCATTTGTAATTCGACCGTTCGTTTGATACGATGGCGAGGTGAGCCTAAAAGACAAGGAGTGGAGAGATGAAAAGCGTTATCAAGTTCTCATTGAACAACAAGTTCGCCATCTGGTTGTTCACTATTATTGTCCTCGTTTCGGGCTTGTACTCCGGCTTGACGATGAAGCAGGAGAGCATGCCCAATTTGTCGTTGCCGTTCCTTAGCGTGACGACGGTCTATCCGGGGGCTGCTCCCGACTCGGTCGTCGAGGACGTTACGGCTCCGTTGGAACAACGGCTGCGCAACCTGGATAATGTCAACAACGTCACCTCCACCTCGATGGAGAACGCATCGAACATTATGATTGAATTCGAATTCGGTCAAGATATGAACAAAGCGGTGACCGACGTTCGCGAAGCGCTCGATCTGGTCGAGCTGCCTTCCGGGGCGCAAAGTCCGAGCATTTCCAAGTTTTCGATCAATTCCTTTCCGATCCTTTCGCTGAGCGCGGCGGGGGGAGAGGATCTCGAGCACTTGACGAACATCGTCGACAGCGAAATCAAGCCGGCTCTCGAAGAAATCGAAGGCGTGGCGTCGGTATCGGTAGCGGGTCAATACGTGAGGGAAGTTCAACTGACGTTCGATCAGGCGAAAATGGCCCAGTACGGCTTGACCGAAGATACGGTGTCCAGCCTCGTACAGGCGGCGGCGGTCAAAGCTCCGCTCGGCCTGTTCCAATTGGACGATTCGGAAAAATCGATCGTCGTGGACGGACAAGTGACCTCGATCGAAGAGCTTCGCAACCTGACGATCCCGGCCGTCGGGGGAGCCGCTTCCGCGGGCGGCGCGCCGGGCGGTGCCGGCGGAGCTGCCGGAACGGGAGCCGCAGCGCCCGGAGCGGGCGCAGGCGCACCGGGGACGGACGCCGGAGCGGCGGGGACGGGCGCGGGCGCGCCTGCCGCGCCAATGGGCTTGCCGACCGTCAAGCTGGGCGACATCGCGACGCTGGAGCTGGTCGGCCAGGCGGAATCCGTATCCCGCACGAACGGCAAGGAATCGATCGGCATTCAAATCGTCAAAGCGAACGACGCCAACACGGTCGAAGTCGTCAATGCGGTCAAGGATGAAGCCGAACGTTTCCAAGAGAAGTATCCGGACATGGAATTGGTCGTTCTCCTCGACCAAGGCAAGCCGATCGAGGAATCGGTCCTGACGATGCTGGAAAAAGCGCTGTTCGGCGCCATTTTCGCCATCATTATCATCCTCTTGTTCCTGCGGAATATCCGCTCGACGATCATTTCCGTCGTCTCGATTCCGCTGTCGCTCATTATGGGCGTCCTCTTGCTCAAGCAATTCGATATTTCGCTCAATATAATGACGCTTGGCGCGATGACGGTCGCGATCGGCCGGGTCGTCGACGACTCGATCGTCGTCATCGAAAATATTTACCGGCGAATGGCTCTCTCCGGCGAAAAGCTGAAAGGCAAAGAGCTTATCCTGGATGCCACCCGCGAAATGTTCATGCCGATCATGTCGTCGACGATCGTCACGATCGCGGTCTTCCTGCCGATCGCGCTCGTCAGCGGTTTGGTCGGGCAGCTGTTCCTGCCGTTCGCGCTGACGATGGTGTTCACGCTGCTCGCTTCCTTGCTCGTGGCGATCACGATCGTGCCGATGATGGCGCATTCGATGTTCCGCAACGGCGTCAAAGCCGGCAAAGCCGACCACCACGAAAAGCCGGGCAAAATGGCCGAAGGCTACAAAAAGATGCTTGCCGCCACCTTGCGCCACAAAGTCGTGACCGTCGTCGCGGCCGTCGCGCTGCTCGTCGGAAGCTTCTTCCTCGTGCCGCTCATCGGGACAAGCTTCCTGCCGGAAGAAGAAGAAAAATATATGATGATCACGTACAGCCCGGAGCCGGGAGCGCTGCTTGACGATGTGACGAATCGGGCGCTGCAGGCGGAAAGCTTCTTGCTTGAGCAGCCTGACGTCACGAGCATGCAATATTCGATCGGCGGAGGCGGAAATCCGCTCGCGATGGGCTCTTCGTCCAATTCGGGGCTGTTCTATCTCCAGTTCGATCCCGACGTGTCGGAATTCGAAGCGAAAAAGGAAGCGATCGTAACCGAACTGCAGCAGAGAGTTCCGGAAGGCACGTGGAGCCAAATGGATATGACCGGCGGCATGGGAGGCAGCAGCTTCAGTCTCGGCGTATACGGAGAATCGCTGGAGCAAATCAAGCCCGTCGCCGATCAAGTCGCCGAAATCATGAAGCAGGATTCCAACTTCGAGGATGTCGAGACGAGCTTGTCCGAAACGTTCGGCCAATATACGCTCGTGGCGGACCACGACAAGCTGAGCCAGTTGGGCCTTACGGCCGGGCAACTGGCAATGAGGCTTATGCCGAACCACGAGAGACCGATCTTGACCACGGTCGAGGAAGAAGGCCAAACGTATAACGTTTACGTGCAGGTAGACAATGAAACGTTCGGCTCGATCGCGGACATCGAAAATGCGACACTTCAGTCCCCGCTCGGGGTGGAAGTGCCGATCAAGGATGTCGCGACCGTGGAGGAAGGCACCGCGCCGAGCACCGTTACGCGCGAAAACGGCCGGATGGTCGTCACGGTAAGCGGCGCAATTACGTCCAACGACGTGGGGGCGGCATCCGCCGCCGTTCAGGATAAAGTGGACGAGATGGACTTGCCGACCGGCGTCGAAGTCAAAATCGGCGGCGTTACGGAACAAATCAACGAAACGTTCAGCCAGCTTGGCTTGGCGATGGCCGCGGCGATCGCGATCGTGTACCTGGTGCTCGTGCTGACGTTCGGCGGGGGACTCGCTCCGTTCGCGATCATGTTCTCTTTGCCGTTCGCCATTATCGGCGGCCTCGTAGCCTTGTGGCTTGCAGGCGAAACGCTCAGCGTATCCGCGCTGATGGGCGCGCTCATGCTGATCGGGATCGTCGTCACGAACGCCATCGTCCTGATCGACCGCGCCATCCACAACGAGAAGGCGGGCATGACCGTGAGAGAGTCCTTGCTGGAAGCGGCCGGAACGCGTCTTCGTCCGATCTTGATGACGGCGCTCGCGACGATCGGCTCGCTGCTCCCGCTCGTCTTCGGAATCGGAGGCGGAGGCGGCATCATCTCTCGCGGGCTTGCCGTTACCGTCGTCGGCGGCTTGATCAGCTCGACGCTTCTGACGCTGTTCATCGTGCCGATCGCTTATGAGGTGCTGATGAGATTCCGCCGCAAACCAAGGGAAGATTAAGATGAGCGACAAAAAGCAACAGGTGCTGGAAGCGGCGTTGAAGTGTTTCTCGCACAAGGGGTTTCAGGCCGCATCGATGCAGGACATTGCGGATGAGCTCGGGATGGCCAAAGGTTCTCTGTACTTTTATTTCAAGTCCAAGGACGATTTGCTGCTGTCGGTCATCAGCTTTTTTACGGAAAGATTCATGGCGGGGCTGAGGGAGCTGTCGGAGGATCGGCAGCTTCCCCCTCGGGAAAAGCTTCGCTTTCAGCTTATCCGCAACCTGGTCACCCTTCGGCAGGAGCGGGGGTTCGCGGAAATGCTGCTGCGGAATCCCGGAATCGGTTCGAACGCGGAAATTCGCCAAATTTTCCAGGCTTTTCAGGTCCGGTTCATCCTGTGGTACCGCCAGCACATCGTCGAAATTTACGGCGACGAGGGGGAGCCTTACGCCTGGGACGGCGCGTCCCTGTTCGGCGGGATGACGACGGCGTACATGGGGCGGATTTTGAAGGACGACCTTCCGTTGAACGAAAATCGGCTGGCCAATTTTTTGATGGATCGGCTGGATGACGTCATGAAGGGCATGATCGGCAAAGGGGAACGGCCGCTGCTAAACCGCGAGGACATTATCCCGCACTCCGAAGAAGAGGAGGATGCGTCCG
This sequence comes from Cohnella massiliensis, assembly GCF_900169535.1. Lineage (NCBI taxonomy): Bacteria > Bacillati > Bacillota > Bacilli > Caryophanales > Paenibacillaceae > Cohnella > Cohnella massiliensis. The sequence continues at coordinate 368,018 of NZ_LT821257.1, read as the reverse complement.
ACCCCGGCTACGAAGTCCGGATCGCCTTGCGCGACCTCCGCCTGGCCGCGGAGAAATCGCACGAAAAGCGGCCGGACGAGCGGAACGCGGATTTGCTCGGGAGCTTGACCCTGCTGGAGGAGGAATACGCGAAGCCGATTCCGGACCGCATTATCATTCGCGGCATGCTGGCTTACATCAAGGAATTGATCCCGCCCGAGTGGGAGGAGATGGTCAAACGTCTCGAAACGGGTCTGAGTTTTAATCGGTAGCGGCATAGCGGCAAAGGGCCTCCGTCCAGTCGGTCGACGACTTGACGGAGGCCCTTGTTTTTTTGCATCGGTTTCGCTTTAGCGGTACGAAAGGACAAAATCCAACTCCAGCGTCTCTCCCGGCTTGAGCATGATCAGCTCTTCCTTCCGGTTCAGCGCGCCGTTCAACGCCGTCCACGGCTCCACGCAAATGAACGGCTTGCCCTCCACCGACCAGAGGACGACCGTCTTGAACTGCGGGCTGTAATCCAGTTGGATCCGGCCTTCGTCGCCGAACGGAAACGCGATGGTCGGCGTTTTGGGATCGAGAAGGGCGACCGATTCGACCAGGCCGGCAAGATTCACGGTTCCGGCAAACGGCTTGATTTGCCCGTCGTTGTAATCGAGCAGCCGCGTGGCGTCCGATTCGTAGTAGAAGCTTTTGCCGGGGCCGGTGGCAAAGTACGGATGGAAGCCGGCCTGAACGGGCATCGGGCGGTCCGACAGATTGCGGTAGGCTTGGCGAATGGACAATTTTCCGTCTTTTAGCCTGTAAGAGAACGAAAGCTCGAACCGGAACGGATAGGAGGCAAGCGTCTCGTCGCTGCTTTGCAGCTTCAGCGTCAGAAGCGCTTCCCCGTCGGTGCCCGTTTCGGCGACTTCCCAGGCGGATGTGCGCGCGACGCCATGGTTGCGCATGGAATAGACCGTTCCGTCCCATTCGTATTTTGCGTCTTCGAGCTGCCCGCAAATCGGGAACAAAATCGGGATGCCGCCGCGGACGTTCGCTTTCGGATCGAGGAACGTGTCCCGATCCAGGTACAAGAGCTCCTGCCCGCTCAACCTGCAGCCGATGACGATGCCGCCCCGCTCCGGGCATATTTTCACGCTGGAGCTTGTGGCATCCTCCTTCAGCTCGTAAATAAGAAAAGTATCGTCGTAGGAATCGATCTCGTATGGTTTGGATGCCGTCATCTGGTTCCCTCCTTTTCCCTTATTATAGAACTTCCGCATGGCGCATGGAAGAAAAGGAGGGAACGAGCGCGAACCGCGTCAATACAGCATGTGCCCGAGCGGCCCTTCCTCGTCGATAATATCTTCGATTTCGTATACCGAAATCGGGAAGTAAGGGAAGCCCCAGGCGTAGGGGACGATGGCATAAAGGGGGAAATAAATGACCAGCGCCTTGTCGGCGATGTAATAATCCTGATCCTCCGTTATTCCCGGATATTCGCCGAGAAGCGGAAGGTCCCGGGCTTTGATCTGGGCCCGAATGATGGAGTCCAATCGCTCGGCGTAATCGCTGTCGGGCTTGAACAATTCGTCGAGCGAGTAGCTTCGGCCGGTTGCCGCATCGAAGGTGAGCGATTTCTGCAGCGTATTTCCGTGGGCGCCGCCCGTGAAGGCGTAGTTCAGCAAGGATAGGCTAAGGACGCCGCGCTGGTTGTTTTTGATTTCGAAGGTGCCGTCCATTTCCTGAATATCGTCGCTAGGATAGCCTTGATCTTTCATTAAGGCGCGGGTTTCCTCGACGATCGTGGCGTTTATCTTTTCCCGGGCTTCCTCGTTGGTCCCGCCGGCCACGGCGGGCACGTTGATTTTGATATTCGGCTCCGCGATTTGCGAGACGGAAATCGGCAGCATCAGCGTTTGTCCGTTCATCCCGTCGTCCCCTTTCTGTCATGGGCTGTCGCCTCAGCATATGCGCGATCGGCGATGGGCGTTCGCGAGGGGAGATGCCGCAAATTCCCGTCAGAACAAGGTCAGCTGTTCCGGAGCGCAAGGAGCGCTCGGAGCGTGCGCAGAAGGGGCTTCAGCGGAGGGCTTGGAAGCGGAGTCGCGTTCCGGTTCGTAAAAATTCCCGCCGTTCATCCCGTACCGCCTGAAGCAGTCGGCCAGACGGGCTTTGACGGGGCGGACGTACGAATCCGGCAGGCGCGAAGAACGCCAGTACAATCGGCCATAGCGTTCGGCCAGCTCCGGGTAGCCCTGTCTCAGAACGGAAAAAAACCAGCTTTTCACTTCGGGGGTGGACAAACGCAGAAACGAAGCCATCACCTGCCGAATCCCGTGATCCGCGCATGCCGACAGGAGCGATTCCACGGCTTCCGGCCGATCGGTCAGGTAGGGAAGCATCGGCGCCATGAAGACGTGAGTTTCGATTCCCGCTTCGCGAAGCGCGCGGGCGCAGCGAAGACGTTGGAGAGGGGCGGGCGTTTGCGGTTCGAACGCGCGCCATATTTGCGGGTCGAGCGTATGCAGGCTGATATTGACGGAGACGTCAGGGAGCCGCCGGAGCAGGTCCAGATCGCGAAGCACGAGCGGGGAGCGCGTCGTGATGCTGACCGGGACGCCGAACTCGGCCAGCGCCTCGAGGCAGCCGCGAGTCAGCAGGGCCTTGCTTTCCAATTGCTGATAAGGGTCGGTCGCGGTGCCGATGGCCACCGAAGAAGGAAGCCTTGAAGCGGCGGCCATACGGCGAAGCTCTTGGCGCAGCAGCGACGGCGCATCCTCCTTCCAGAAAATGCGATGCTGAAACGCGTCGTCTGCCGGCTGTCCCAGAAAGACATGGGTGCTGCGAGCGTAGCAAAAGCTGCATCCGTGCTGGCAGCCGCGGTACGGATTGATCGACCAGTCGAAAGGCATGGATGGGGCGCGGACCGCGTTCAGCACCGTTTTGCTTTTCATCGGTTCGTATTGCGTCTTGGCCACTTGCGCTCTCCCCCTGTAACCTGTGATAAAGGGAGTTTACCAAACATACGTTCCCGTGTAAAGGAGAGAAAGCTGGAAACGGCTACGCAGGCAAAGCGAGCGTTAGAATGCAGCCCGGGTTGCCGGGACCCAGCTCCATTCGGCCTCCCAATTCGGCGACGCGTTCGGCCATCGCCTGCAAACCGAAGCCGAATTCCGTCGGGGAATAGGTTCTGCCGTCGTTGGCGAGCCGAAACACGATCTCCCCGCCGGCCATCGTCAGCGAAAAATCGAAGCGGCGGCTTTCCCCGTGGCGGATGCCGTTCGTCAACCCTTCCTGCAGCGCCTGGTAAAGCACCCGCTTTTGCAGCATGCTGAGCGAATCGGGGACGGCTTCCAGGCGGCAGCCGATGAAGACTCCCGTAGACTGCTTCGTCTCCTCGATCAAGGCATGGATGGCTTCAAGCAAATGAAATTCCGGCGTCTGATTTTCCACGATTCGGGAGGAAAGCCGGATTTCCTCGAGTCCTTTGCGAACCAGCTGTTTCGAAGCGTTCAATTTGTCCAGGGCTGTCTTCGGGTCCCGGCGAAGCAGCCTTTTGGCCGCTTCCAGTTGCACGATGGTCGCCGTCAGGGCATGCCCGACCGAATCGTGAATCGATCCGGTAATCCGGCGCCTTTCCTGAAGCAGCATCGTTTCCGCCATCGTTTCGGCCGTTTCTTTGGCGGATGCCGCGAGAAGCGCGTTGGCTTTTTCCAGTTCGTCGGAGCGTTCTTTCAATTCTTGCGTCCGATAGGCCACCTTTTGCTCGAGGGAACGGTTAAACGCCTCCAGCTCCCGGTTCATGATCCCGAAACGGTGCAGAATCACTCTGACGATGCAAACGACGAAGACGAACAGCCCCCAAAACAGCATGTCTTCCGGAAAATACCGCATCGGCGCCGACATCCATCCGGGCAAAGGAGAAAATCCGGGAATGATCATGAACCGAAAGACGTGCACGAGCGAGACGGCGGCCATCGAGGCGAAGCCGGACAACAGCCAGATCGATTCCAGGTCTTTTCGTTTGCGGTAGGCGGTCCCGAGCGTCCAGATGATGAAGATCACCGTGACCGGGAACGACGGAAGAAAAGGGAACAGGATCAGTTTCGGATACCAGTACGGGCTCCAGACGGCCGCTACGAGAATGACGCATCCGACAATCAGCATGGCGTTTCGCATGAAAATCATCGTTTTTCGGTAAATGCCGGGGAACAGTTCCGTCATGACCCCCAGGAACGCGCCCGTTCCCAACGGCATGAACACGTCCACGAAGTAGGTGATCCACCGGTAGTCCCATAGGAGCTGCAAAGAGAAGTTGTGCATCGCGCAAGCGGTCCCCCCGGAAAAGCAGAGGAGAAAGAAGTAGCCGTACAATTTTTCGCGGCGGACCGCATACAGGGAAAGCGACACGAACGAGCAAAACAGGAAAAGGGCGCTGAGCACCAAATCGTCCGTGTCTTTGCGGATCATCCAACGGATATGGTCCGAACGTTCGCCGAGACGGACGAGAGGCTTCGCGATGCTCGAGCGGTTCGTCGTCAGCAAATAAACCGCCTCCGGCAAAGGCTCGGGGACTCGGGCCAGGTTCCATCGGGCGCCCAAATTGATTCTGTCATTTCGCGCTTTAATATCGAATGTATAGGTGAAATCTCCGTCGGCCCAAACCCGGACGCTCGCGGTATTGGTAATCCATAAATACGGATCGTGAAGGAGCATGTCCGGAAGAGGGATTCGCACCCAGTAATAGTCGGCCTCCTTTTCCTTCGGAAGACCCGCGGGGAACGGCGTCCAGCCGTCGGAAGGGGGCGCCGCCTCGTCAAAGCCGGCGGCTGCGGCCCATTCCCAGCTTTCCCTGTCGAGCCTGACGACCGAGTCGGGAACCCGCACCGACGACAGCGCCAAGCCGATGGCGACAAGGACCAGGAAAAGAGCGGCGATCATCCGGAACAAAGGGAGATGGCGGCTCAGGCGGTTGTTTTTCATTTTTCCGTTCCTCCCGGCTGGCTTCTGCTCCATTCCGAATTCGGCGGCGGCGCGTCATCCTTGAGCAGGCGCACCGATTTCCGAATCGCTTCGAGTCCTTGGCGAACCGTTTGCTGGGTTTTCTCCAGCCGGCTTTCGGCAAGCTCCGCATTGTCGTCCATCGCCTGTTCGGCTTGTTCCATCTGATCGATCGACGCGGACAGCACGTGGGCGACGCGGCCGTGGATTTCGCCGACGATGCGGTTTCGCTCCTCGAGCACGAGGGCTTCGGCCATCGTCTCCGCGTTCTCCCTCATCGAAGCCGCCAGTTTTTCATTCGTCTTTTGAAGCTGGGCGTTCCGTTCCAGGATCGCGGCCGTGCGCTCGCGCACTTTATGTTCAAGGGTGCGGTTGAACTCCGACAGCTCCCGGTTGACCTCGTCGAAGCGATGCGCGATGACCCGTACAAGGCAGAGCAAAAACAACAGGAGACTGAAGGACATGAGGTCTCCCGGAAGCTTGCTCGCGGCGGGAACGATTCGGACGATTTCCGCGGCCAACTCCGGCGAATAATACCGGATGACGTGAACGAGAGCGACGAAGGTGACGACGAAGCTGCCGGACAGCATCCATACGGATTCGATATCCCGGCGTCTCCGGTAAATCGAACCGAGCGCGTAAAACAATTGGGCCGCGACGATAAGAAAGGCCGGCAGCACGAGATAGTTGATGATCCAAGCGTAAATCGCCTCGTCCGCCAGCGCCGCGGCAAGCGTCGCGACGAAAAAGCCGAACGTCGTCCGTCGAAGGCGGTTCAGCAAACGGGAGTGGAGGGGATGAAACAGCACGCAAAACGTGCCGATGAACGCAAACACGCCGAGCGGAAAAACGGCTTTTTCCAGGTAGCCGATCCATGGCTGGTCCCACAAGTACTGCAAAAAACGATTGCGGGCAAAGGAGCCGTAAGCCCCGCACGCGGCAAGCAAAAAAAAGTAAAAGTAAAGACGGTCGCGGCGGGATCGGTAAAGTCCGAACGCGATAATGGCGCAAAAAAGCTGCAGCGCCCCAATCGTTATCGAAACGGCGCCTTCGCTGAAAATTTCCGTCACCATCTCATGCTTGTCCAGCAGACGAACGGAGGGCATCGTGCCGGACAACTTGCCGTTATCGAGAAAGAGCAGGACTTCTTCGGGAACGGGGGCGGGAAGGGGAACGAGATTCCAGTGGAAAAACGGATTCAGCCGATGCCCGGACCGTTCCGGCGAATAGGCGTACAGGAGCTCGTTATCAACGTATACTTTCAAGCCGTAAGCCCCGAAAATCCAAAGCTGCGGTTCCCGAGCGTTCGATTCGGGCAAAGGAATGCGCAGCCAATAGGGCTCGGAGGCGGGGACGGAGCCGCTATCGCCGGAGGAGCTCCAGGCATCGCTAGCAAGGGCAGGGGCATTCGCGCCGGAAAGCGCCGGAGCCCAGCTCCAGCCGCCGGTATTCAAGGGAGGGGTTTCGCGGTTCGAAAACGAGGACAGAGGCCAGACGAGAGCGATCAAAAGCACGCCTAATCCCAACAAAATTCTCAGCAGCGGCAAATGAACGCGCCATCCGGTTTCTCTCACTTGTCTCGCGGCTCCCTTCGGGCAAACAGTCGAGATTAATTGTAACCCGAAGGGGAAAAATGTCCAGTGACCCTCGTCATGTGACCGTCATCTCTTTCAGCCAAATCACCGCCAGCGTGCGGTCGTTCGTGCCAATTTTATCGTAGATGGTGCTGATGTAGTTTTTGACGGTGCCTTCGCTCATGAACAGCAGCTGCGCGATTTCGCGGTTGGTCCGGCCTTCGATCATCAGGGCGACGATGCTCGCCTCCCGTTCGGTGAACCGGACGTTTCCGAGCTCCGGCGAACGCGCCTTGGCGGGCGACAGCCGCGCGGACGAAGAGGCGGAGGATAACCTTGCGGCCAGCTTGGCGGCGATGCTGGCGGGCAGCATCATTTCGCCCGCGGCGGCGTCGCGGATCGCCTGCAGCAGCTTGTCGCTGGCGATGTCTTTGAGAAGGAATCCGACGGCCCCGTTTGCCAAAGCTTCGATAATATATTCGTCCTCGTCGAAGGTCGTCAGCATGAGCACCCTCGTCTGCGGCGATTCGGTTCGCAGCCGCTTGACGGCTTCGATTCCGTCCATGACCGGCATTCGAACGTCCATCAGCACCAAATCCGGCGCGTATTGCTGAACCAATTGGCATGCTTCGGCTCCGTTTTCGGCGGTCGCAACGACTTCCATGTCGTCCTCCAGCTGTAAAATCGTTTGCAGACCGTCGCGCATGAGCGTCTGGTCGTCCGCGATGATGATTCTGAGCATGGCCGCATCCCCTCTCTTCTACTGCTATTATAAGGTACGAACCTGCCGCATGTCATGACAATATGGATGACGCCCGTCACTGGTCATATGACGTTGACGGTCCGTATTCTAGAGGTAATCGCCGGGACGAAACGTTTCGTTCCGCAACGAACCGGGAAGAATACCAAGGAGGACCACACCTATGATCATTATGCCGACGTTTCAATGCCGGCCGGGCATGAAGTTGGGACGATCCGTGTACTCGGAGCAAGGACAAGTGCTCGTAAAGCGCGGATTCGTGTTGTCGGAGCATGTTATCGTTCGTTTGCATAAAATGGGACATCCCTTTCTTCACGTCGAGGAAGAAGGGACGGAAGATATTTCGCCCGATCAGGCGGTAGGCGAAGAGGCGATGAACGTGCTGCGGGGCGCGGTCGTTCAGGCCATAAACGAATTGAACGACGGGAAACGAACGTCGCTGAGTCCGGAAACGGTGCGTTTTTGCAGCGACGCCGTCTCCTTGCTGATCAAAGGGATGGACCGGCGCAATCGGCTGATTTTGCCGATTCATGACTATGCCGTTTTTTCGGACGAGCGCCGCCAACGTTTTTTGGAAAATGCGGTCAACGTCGGCGTGTGCGTCACGAGGCTTGCGATGGAAGAGGGCTTGCACGGAGAAGAGCTGGCGGCGTTGGCCGCCGGGGCGATTTTTCACGACATCGGGCTTTTTCGTTCCGGAAGAGATGGCAAGAACCGGGCGCATACGGAAGAGGGATACCGGTTGCTGAAGGACAGCGGTTTTTCGGAGCTGACCGCCCATTGCGCGTTGTTTCATCACGAGCGGATGAACGGCAGCGGATACCCGTTCGGACTGGCCGGAGCCCGCTTGCCAGACAACATCCAGTGGGTCGGGCTGATCGACGAATTCGACGGGCTGATTCACGGGCGGAACAAGGGCTGTCCCATGCTTCCTCACGAGGCTTTGGAAGTGCTTTACGGCGGGGCCGGCACGTTGTACGACATCGACAAAGTCCGCCGGCTGCGCGATAAGCTGGCGCTGTTTCCGGTAGGAACGACCGTCCGGTTGAATACCGGCGAGATCGGCGTCGTCTCCCGCCTGCACGAGGACAGCAAGCAGCGGCCGGTCGTCCGGATTATCCGCGGCGCAAGAGGCGAGCCTGTCGCCCGCCCGTTCGAGGTCGACCTGAAAAGATGCCTGCATGTCATGATCGGAGAACTGGATCGGCAGTCCTTCTCGGAGGATAATTTTGGCATCCCGAGTCCCGCAAAAAAATTAATAAAAAACGCTTGACTTTGATGCCTCTGTTTAGTATTCTATAAAAGTGCTCGCTGATGTAGCTCAGCTGGTAGACCGTGTAACATAGAAGCGGACTACACAGCGATAATGCCGGTGTGGCTCAGGGGTAGAGCAACGCATTCGTAATGCGTAGGTCGGGGGTTCGAATCCCTCCACCGGCACCATCAATTATAGGTAACCTCAATGTCGAGTGTCATGTGACCATTATCCATGCGATCGGCATTTTTTATTTTGACCTCCTTAACCATTTCGTGCATGATTGCCTTTTTGTCAGCCTCATTGCAACCTGCAAGCATTTCCAGTAGATCGGCTGCCGTTACTTCGATTTTATCATCTTCGCTAGTGGCTGCAATCTCGTCCAATGCATTACGCAAGCTTTTTTCCTCCGCATCTAATTCTGCGCGGCGCAATAAAAAATCATCACGTGAGATGAGCTCGTCTACATACATTGTTTGGAATTTGCGCTTGCGATCAGCGACAAGCTGCAAGCGCCGGTTAAGATCGGTCACAGCTGCATCAATATCAATCTCATCATCTGGATCGATTTCAACGCCTTCGGAGTTCTGCTCTAGCTGACGACTGACTTATTGCATAAAGGCGTCCTCCAGCACATCCTCGCGTATGTAGGGCATTGAGCATTTAAAGTTTTTTTGTCGGTTGACGCAGGCGTAATACTTGGTACGCACCGACTTATATTTGCGGCTTGTCCCGCTCATTGCATAGCCACAATGGCCGCAACGCAAAATACCGGAGTATGCAAAATCAGACGTAGCAGCAACTGGCGGCAATGTGCGACGGCGATCCAAAAGGCGCTGCACGCGATCAAATTGCTCCTTGCTTATGATTGGCGCATGCCGTCCATCGACAATGATCGGCGCTCCCGTTTTGCCTTTTCCACGCTTGCGCAGATTCCAGCGCAATTTACCGATGTAAACGGGGTTGCGCAGCATGTAATTGATCGTCGTCGTTGACCAGTGCTTATTCGGCGGCGGTACGCGCTCCGCTTCCAGCATCTGCTGAATTGTACGCATGCCCTGCGTCGCCTCGTAAGCGTCAAATATGTGGCGCACAATCCGTGCCTGCGCCTCGTTTATTCGCATCTCCCCGCTTATTGTATCATATCCGTAACAAGTCGTCCCTCCCGGACGGGATCCCTGCCTGACCATCTCCTCCATACCGAAATACACGCGCTCGGCTAGGTTCTCACGCTCCCACTGCGCGAGTGCGGCGACGAGCGTAATAAAAAGTCGGCCTGTGGCTGTCGTCGTGTCATACATCTCTGTCACAGACTTAAATTTGATGCCGCGTTTGTCGATACGGGCGAGTATCTCATATAGATCAAGTACGCTCCGCGTGAGCCTGTCTAGTTTGTAAACGACAATCACATCAAATAGACCGTCGTCGGCATCAGTGAGCATGCGCTGCAATTCTGGCCGGTTGGTGTCCTTGGCAGACTTGCCATCATCGGCATAAATCCCCATCACTGACCAGCCTTGCGAATCGCAAAATGCCGCCGCTCGGTGACGTTGAGCGGGCACCGAGAAGCCCTCTAACGCTTGCTCTTGTGTCGATACACGAATATAGATTGCAGCCCTCATTGGCCCCTCCTTATAAATCCACGGTAAATCTCAATGCTTTACCTATGATCCGTACGGGATTTTTAGGCGATACCAGAATGGGATCATATTTATTGTTGTCCGGCACTAAGAATGTTGCGTTATCTTGAATCTTGACTCGCTTCAATGTGGCTTCCGTATCGTCATTAACGAGAACGGCCGCAATCTCACCAGATTCGACTAACGGTTGCTCGCGAAGCAGAACTAGGGCTCCGTTTGGAATTGTAGGTTCCATTGAGTCGCCTTTAGCGATCAGATAATACAAACGACCGCTAGGAAGGTTATCCAGTGTTTCGTAGTGATATCCGCGGATATTCTCATTTGCGAGGATTGGCGATCCGCATGCAATCTCTCCAATAATCGGCACTGGCCTTACCTCTCTGGGAAGCTGAATGATGTTAGAAACTGGCGTGTCGATAGGTGGGAATAGGTCGTTGATGCTCACACCCAAAATATCGGCAATTGTAAAGAGAGTGTTTTGTTCCGGCTCATTGGTTCCGCTCTCGTAGCCAGAAATTGTATTATGCTTCACTCCAATCTTTTCCCCGAGTTCTTTCTGTGTCATTTTTTTAATCTTCCGGTACTTCCTTATTTGGTTCCCGACATATTTAGCAACGTCGAAGTTCATGAAATTTACCTCCTATTCGATAACTATTATATCGCATTTCATGAAATTGTAAACATTAAATTTCACTGAATGTGAAAAATTCTGTTGACCTCATCTATAATTTCGAGTATCATGAAGTTACGGAAAGGAGATGATTGTTATGCAGAACAAGCTCGCCGCGCTTCGTCGGTTTTTCGGCAAAACTCAAAGCGATATGGCTACCTTGATCGGCGTGGATGTTAGGACTTACAAGAACAAGGAACTTGGCATTACGCAATTCAAGGCGAGTGAAATGTTCGCTATTGCAAAAGAGTTCAAAAAACCGATTGAAGAAATTTTTTTACCCGAAAACTTCGAGAAACATGAAGTTTCGTGACGGAGGTGGTAACTGCTTGAACCACAAAGTGACGGAAACCAATACCATGTCTCGCGAGGCTGCGATATCGGCGTTCCGCCTTCTTGCTGCAATAGCCCGGCGGAAAAAGAAAGAGAAACGCAGCATGGAGCGGTTCGGAAAAGCTCAATAACCAGAAAGGAGCGGAGCCCGATGAACAACGCAGAACTTGCGGCATTGAAAGAGACGCTAAAGGCCGAAATCATGGCAGAGATAAAAGCCGAATCGCCTGTAAAGATCGTTAGGGATACGACCGCATGGGACGGCGTTAAGCAGCTAATCATCGACGCTTACCCGCACAAGCGGACGTTTGAGCACTATCAAATTATCAGCGGCTTGTCTCCGGTCATTCGGTACATCTTCGGGGTATGCAACTTTCAGGGTGAAACTCTCACCAATTGATAGATTAGCTATGAAAAACTTTCTTGAACGATCGAGGTGAACGAAATGTTAAATCGATCTGTAAGAAACGGAGGTTGTGAGGAAGTGGCATTGATTGAAACGCATTCGTTGGATCAGGTAAAGAGACGATTTAATGCTTATATTGAAACGTTGAAAGAACTACCGAAAGCAGACGAATCAAATGAAAAACGTTTGATGAATACGCAAAAATCTATTGAATCTTATTACTACGGCGATGTCAGAGAACTATTAGAGGTCATAGAAGATGCTGTTTATCAGCTTGAGAACTTAGAACCTCTGCTACACATCCCAGAAAGAGGATATGTGAGAAACAACTTCAGACGAGCAATTAGGACGTTGAAAGGCGAATAGACGAACGGAGGTTGAGCAGGAATGACAAACAATTGCCATAGTTGTGGAAGACAGTTTGAAAGCAAGCACAGTAACTATTTATGTGACTCGTGCCGCATGGAAAGGATACGCAAGCGCATCGCGGATAACACAAGTTATCCAACACACATTGATGATCTGAAATTTTTGATGGAACGGCACGACAAGTTGTATCGCATCCTTAATTCACACGGACCAGAGGGTCATCAATATTCGAACGAAGAATATGTACGGCTGATGCAAGACCGTCATTCGTTCAAATTGAAATACGAAATATGCCGTGAAGCTTTGGAGTATTACGCAGAAAAGATGTGCTTACAACAGGATGATCTTGGTGTTGATATTGGCTATATTGCACGAAAAAGGCTAAAAGAAGCAGACAAACTACCTTGAATTTCTGGCAACGATTATCACCCTAAAAGTTCACCAGTAGCTCTGTTCACCGCACAAAATGAAATTTTCGAGCATGATGAATTTTAGTGGTTAATCCCACTATCTTCACCTCGAAAGTTCAATACCCCATCTTCGGGATTAGTCGAATTCAGGAGTTGAATAAGGAGCAGGCGGAAACGGTCAAGTCGTTTTTGCTTAACCTTATCAACGCGGCAAAGGGGGAAGATGAATGAGCAATCACCAAATATTCAATCATCAAACGTTCGGCGAGCTTCCGGTCATCGTTATCAATGGCATGGAGTGGTTCGGAGCAACAGAGGCAGCGAGGGCGCTTTCGTTCTCGGATCCTTACAAAGCAATCACAAATCATGTCGATGAAGAGGACTCGACGGTCCGTCCAGTCCTTACCGATGGGGGTCAGCAGAACAAAAAGTTCATCAACGAATCCGGACTTTACTCTCTGGTGTTCGGAGCAGCCAAGCAGGGCAACAATGCAGACATTCAAGCAAAGGCAAAGGAATTCAAACGCTGGGTAACCAGAGAAATCCTGCCGACGATCCGACGAACCGGATCATACTCGGTGGACAAGCCCAAATCGCAGGCCGAATTGCTGCTGATGTACGCCAAGAGCTTCGTTGAAATGGAGCAGCGCGTGGAACGCGTTGAAACGGCCGTCACGACGATCCAAGAAACCTTTACCCAGCGCGACGAAGATTGGCGATCATCCATCAATACGATGCTTAATGGGGCCGCATACCGGTCCGGAACGCCGTATCGGGAACTCCGAACAGAAAGCTACCGGTTGCTGGAAGAACGTGGGCATTGCGATCTTAACGCCCGGCTGCGCAATCTGACGAAGCGTCTGGAAGACGCCGGGGCCATGGGAAATTGACCCAAAATATGATGATTTGGTGTCTACTTCCGGGGAGTTGTTAATCCAAGAAGTCAGACGTAGGGATATCGCCAAGTTTATCGTCGAAGCCCGCCAAGGCTGGCCGTACGCCATCCGGCGCGCGCTTGCCGTGGAGGCCGAAGTCGATCGACTCCGTGCGGAGCTTGAAAAATATCATACTGGTCCCTGGGACTGATAAGGAGGATCTTGCAATATGAACAAACATGACCTGGCCCGCCGGGACGCACTTGTTCGGACTCTAGCTAAAGCAAAGGAGCTGGCAGAAAACGCCCGCGTCCACTTGATCGCAAACGACCGGGAACAGGAGGATATCGAAGCCATGAGCAATGCGAGCGCACTTGCGGAAAAGGCATTGGAAGTTCTTGGTGCAAAGACGCCGGAGGGAGCAATCATATGAAAAAAGTCGTTCTGAAAATCCAAGAAACACTGCGGTATCAGCGCGAAGTGCCGGTCATGATTCCCGACGACATGAACCAAGAAGCCTTGAACGCTGTGCTTGATACTGCGCAGTGCGGTGCTGAGTCCGTCGACGATATCATTTACAGACTCCGCCGACACGGAATCCAGCAAAATGAACCTTACGATTCGAATCTCGATTCACCGGACTGGTCCGAAGCTGAATGTGATGAGTATGACTTTCCAGACGGTGGCTCAGATTCGGGTGACGGAACTTGAAAATCTAGAAAGGACTGATCTCATTGGCAGCCTACTGGTATGACGAGGCGGGGAACGCACATTTTGTTGTCAACGCAAAGCCGATTCTTCTTAACGGCTCGGAACCAGAGCTCCTGACATTCGACGATATCCATAAGCGGTTTCAAGGGTTAATCCGTTCTAAGGCCGCCCGCTGGACCTTTGCATATGAATTCGATGAACTGTGCCAAGTTGCCGCTATTGCTTTATGGAGGGCTTACGATCGCTATGATGCCGAAGCCTTCCCGATCCCTTTCGGGGCGATGGCCGCAAGCTATATCAAATATGCATTGATGGGGTACCACCAAAAGAACAAACCCAAATTTGACCGAAAAACCTCGCAAATCCGATCCCTGTGCAGTCTCTTTGATCTTGTGGATGACGGTAGTGGGGAAGGAACGGAGCTGCACGAATTGATTGGGGAAGAGGAGACTTTCACCCAGGAAACTGCAGACAGGCTGCTTTTGGAGAAGTTGCTGAAACGAATCCCTAAACAGCAGCGTGACGACATTTTCGCTTACGTTGACGGCTTCACGATGAAGGAGCTGGCAGTTGTAAAAGACGTATCCAGCCAGCAGCAAGCGAATCGTCTGAAGGCAGCTTTCATGAGGTTCCGAGCACTTTATATAAAGGAGCTTGCGCGATGAAACAGAAGGGGTCTCGCTGGTCAGAAACTGAGATTTTATACCTTCTGAACAATGCAGGCAAGAAGTCGCTTGAACAAATTGCCCGCAAACTTGGACGCTCCTACGCCTATACTGTGGTAAAAGCCGGCGAGCTCGGTGTCGCTAACGGAAAATTGATCTCCCCACTGTATACCGCAAATCAACTCGCAAAAGTTCTCGGCGTGGCATCGTCGACAGTCATCAATTGGACTGAGGATCAGGGCTTACCTTTTAAATGGGTGAAGCTTCGCAAATCTTTTTCGTACAAAATGATCGACATGTCTGATTTTTATCAATGGGCCGAATCCAGACAGGACCAAATTGACACAAGAAAATTCAAAGTAACCAATTTGGGAAAGGAGCCTTCCTGGTTAATCGCAAAGCGCAAACAGGATTCGGTAAAGCCACGAGCATATGCACGTCCTTGGACGATTGAGGATGAGCAGCGTTTAGTCGCACTGGTTTCTGCAGGGACATCGAAAAAGGAAATTGCTTGTCTTCTGCAGCGCTCAGAATTCGGAATTCAGCGAAAAGTGGACCGGTTGAAAATTCGTGGTGATTTGCCGATCGACAAACGAGGTGAATTTTACACCGAATCGGAAGAGCGGCTTCTCCTCAAATGCAAGGCCCGCGGTATGACCGGCAAAGAGATCGCTATTAAACTGCGGCGTAGTGAGGATAGCGTTCATCAGAAATACCGAATGATGGTTCTTTCGGGGAGGGAGCCATGAGTGCACGGAAATGGTACAGCGAAGCGTTAATAGAGGCAATTAAGGCGCGATATACCGGCAATCCGACCATTACAAATCAACTCATGGCCGAGTTTCAGGTTCCTCGTTATGTGATTACAAATTACGCCAAGAAATGCGGTGTAGCTCGAAAAAAGGAACCAAACTGGACGGAGAAAGAAACGCAATTCCTCATTCAACATTGGAGCGAAAAGGGCCTCGTCTATTGCGCTAAGCGTTTAAAGCGTACGACAGTCGCGGTCAAATTGAAAGCCAAACGATTGGGCTTAGGTGGCATAGTTAAGAACTCCCAGTTTCTTACCGGTCAAAACGTCGCCAATTTAATGGGCATCGATATTCATAGCGTTCTCCGCTGGTTGGATAAGGGCTACTTGAAATATAAAAGTGCTCCGTTTCCCTCACGTTCGGATAGGAATCGAACGACAACAATGATCTCCCTGGAGGACCTAGAGGTGTTTCTTAAGTCTTACCCAAATCTATGGGACAGTCGCAAGATGGTAGGATCACTCTGGCTTCAGGATCCGGATTGGTTGGTCGCGAAGAAAGCGGCAGACCGCGCTCGGCCACCGGCGGAAGGACGGAAGTGGACCCGTGATGAGGACAAGCGGTTGATTGCACTTTTTAAACTAGGGACGATGACCTATCAGCAAATCGGTGAAATTTTGGGCCGTAGCAGCGAAGCTGTTCAACGGCGTCTAAGTCGGCTTGATGTGTGGGGGACTGGCAAGTTTGTTGGGGCAAGATATGAGCGGAAGAAGAGAGAGCTATGAATGGTAGACGACGAACCATGAGCACGAAACCGATTGTCGTCGACAAAAAGCGTCTGCATGAGCTTTTTATGTCCGGGACCCCACTGGCGGAAATTGCGAAGGAATTCGGCAGCACACTCGGGAGCATCCGGACGATGATCTACCAGGAACGGCAGCGAGATCCGTATAAGTGGCCGCATCGTATTAACCCATCCATTTCGACAGATCCGCCACTCATGATGCATTTTTATGAGTGCGACGACTGCTTCGTCTCGTTTGCAATTGAGGATTACGAAGAAGTCGACCTTTCTGTCGCGACTTGCCCGATCTGCGGCGGAGATGGTGGCCTGCAGAAAAAGGGTTACGGGCGATTTGTTCGGATGAAGGATGGACCATCATGATTTGCCTTAAAGGCGATACGGTCAAACTGAAATCCGGCGAAACCGCGGAGGTCTTGGATTCATGGGGCGTCGCTCGCTCGTGGTACAAGCTGCAGACAGACGACGGCAGAGCCGTGTACGCAATGACAGAACACATTGAATCCATCGTAAAACGGCATTTCAACAAGAAAGGAAAGGGATGGGGAGCAACATGATTAAGATCAATAGGCTTGAAATCGAGAACGTCAAGCGCGTCAAGGCGGTGAAAATCGAGCCGTCCAGCGCGGGCCTGACGGTTGTCGGCGGGAAGAACAATCAGGGTAAAACCAGCGTTCTGGACGCCATCGCCTGGGCACTCGGCGGGAACAAATACCGCCCTTCCCAGGCCCAACGGGAAGGATCGGTCGTTCCGCCGTACCTGCACCTCGTCCTCTCGAATGGCCTGATCGTCGAGCGGAAGGGCAAGAACAGCGACCTGAAGGTCATCGACCCGAATGGCCAGAAAGGCGGCCAGCAACTGCTCGACAGCTTCGTCGAAGAGTTGGCGATCGATCTCCCGAAGTTCCTGAACGCGACAAACAAGGAAAAGGCCGGAATCCTACTGAGAATTATCGGCGTGGGCGACAAGCTTCATGAACTCGAGGTGAAGGAGCAGGAGCTTTACAACCGGCGCCATGCCATCGGCCAGATCGCGGACCAGAAGGCCAAATTCGCAAAGGAGCAGCCATATTACCCGGACGCGCCGAAGGAGCCTATCTCCGCTTCGGAGCTGATTCGCCAGCAGCAGGAAATCCTCGCCCGCAATGGTGAGAACCAGCGCAAGCGTCAGCGTGTGGCACAGATCCAGGCCGCGCACGACAATCAGGCGCGGGAAGTTGAACGCCTGTCTGCGCTGCTGGAGGAGGCCAAGGCCAAATATGCACAGCTCGCTGCGGACTTGGAGATCGCCAAAAAGGACGCACTCGATCTGATTGATGAGTCAACCGCGGAGCTGGAGGCCAACATCCGGCAGATCGACGAGATCAATCGGAAGGTCCGCGCGAACCTGGACAAGGACAAGGCCGAGACGGACGCAAACGAATACCGCCAGCAATACGACGTGCTGACGGCCGAGATAAATGCCGTTCGCCAGCAAAAGACGGACCTTCTGACGAACGCGAATCTGCCTCTCCCGGGCCTGTCCGTAGAGGATGGCGAGCTGATTTACAACGGCCAGCGCTGGGACAACATGAGCGGATCCGAACAGCTCCGAGTTGCGACGGCTATCGTTCGCCGGTTGAAGCCGAATTGCGGGTTTATTCTACTGGACAAACTCGAGCAGATGGATCTGGAGACGCTGCGCGAATTCGGCCAGTGGCTCGAGCAGGAGGGGCTGCAGGCGATCGCGACGCGCGTCAGCACCGGCGAGGAGTGCTCGATCATCATTGAGGACGGTTATGTCGCCGGCCAGGAAGGCGTCACATTACAACAACCACCGGGCGAGATTGACCCGGGGCCAACATGGAAAGCAGGTGAATTCTAATCATGTTCGAGGTCATCAGTGGCAAAGTTCAAAAGGCGAAAAAGGTTGTCCTGTACGGCCCCGAAGGCATCGGAAAGTCGTCGCTCGCCGCAAAATTCCCGCGGCCGATCTTTATTGATACAGAGGGGTCGACCACCGAAATGGATGTCGGGAGACTGCCCAAGCCGACGAGCTGGGAAATGCTCAAACAGCAAATCGGATGGGTCAAGCAGCAAGGTACACAACGTTTCGGGACTCTTGTCATCGACACGATCGACTGGGCTGAAATGCTCTGCGTGGAAAGTATCTGCGCAGCTCACCAGAAGACCGGAGTCGAGGACTTCGGCTACGGCAAAGGATACATCTTCGTGGCCGAAGAGTTCGGACGCTTTCTGAATCTCCTAAGCGACGTCATCGAGGCAGGCTTCCATGTCGTGCTCGTCGCCCATTCTCAGATCGTCAAATTCGAGCAGCCGGACGAGATGGGAGCCTATGACCGGTATCAGCTCAAGTTGGGCGCTAAGACCGGTAGCCGGACGGCGGCGCTCGTCAAGGAGTGGGCGGACATGGTGCTGTTCATCAACTATAAGACGTTCTCGGTGGCCGCGGATAAGAATGGGAACAAGCATAAGGCACAGGGTGGACAGCGGACGGTGTTCGCCACGCACCATCCAGCGTGGGATGCAAAGAACCGGCAGGGGCTGCCCGACGAGTTTCCGCTGGACTATGCGCATATTGCGCATATCTTTAGCGGATCCACGCCAGCGACGCCATCCGCGACCCCGTCGTCGTCCGGCGCCGTTCCGTCCACAGCGACGCCTCCGGCGGCCGCCGAAGCGTCGACGCCGCCGCAAGAAGCACAACCGCGGATCGACACCACCGGACCGCAGTTGAGCCCGAATATTCCGCGTTCCTTGCGCGATCTGATGGAGGCAAACCAGGTCAGCGAGTTGGAGATTCAAACGGTAGTCGGAAAAAGGGGTTACTATACTGCGGATACGCCGATCGCCAACTATGATCCCGGTTTTATCGAAGGTGTTCTTGTCGGCGCTTGGCCGCAAGTGTTTGGAATGATTCAAGAAGCAAGAAAAGATTTGCCATTTTAACATCAGGAGGAATCATACGTGAATAACCAACAAGAACGCGAACTGAGCTGGGACGACACAATTGAAAAGGATGGCGGCGAGTTCGTCGTCCTTCCCGCGGGGGACTATGATTTTACGGTTACGAAATTCGAGCGCGGCCGCTTCCCGGGAAGCGAGAAGATGCCGCCGTGCAACCAAGCCAAGCTGGAGCTAACCGTCCATTCTCCCGAGCATGGCGACGTTGTCGTCTTCCATAACCTGTTCCTGCATACGAAAACGGAAGGACTGCTGTCCAACTTCTTCGCCGGCATCGGGCAAAAACGCAAGGGTGAGCCGTTGCGCATGAATTGGAACGTGGTAGTCGGCGCGCGCGGACGCCTGAAACTGGAGATTAACAAGTTTAAGGGCCGCGACGGAGAGGAGCGCACGAACAACCAAGTGAAGACGTTTTACCCGGCCGACGAAGTACGCCCAGCGAATCAGCAGCAACCGCCGTTTCCGCCGGCACAGCAAGGTGGCGGGTGGAACGCCGGACAGTTTTAAGGAGGGCCTATGAATCTCAGACCCTACCAGCAGCAAGCGCGGGAATCCATCCAAGCGCAATGGGAGAGCGGCGTCCGTCGGACGCTGCTTGTCCTCCCGACCGGTTGCGGCAAGACGATCGTCTTTTCCAAAGTCATCGAGGATCGGGTCCGATTGGGCGAGCGGTTGCTTGTCCTCGCTCACCGCGGCGAGCTGCTGGAACAGGCGGCTGACAAGCTTGAGAAGTCAACGGGCCTCAAGTGCGCGACAGAGAAGGCGGAGCAGACATCGATCGGCAGCTGGTTCCGGGTCGTCGTGGGCAGCATCCAAACGTTGATGCGCCCGAAACGTCTCGAACAGTTCGCTCCGGACCACTTCGACGCGATCATTATCGACGAAGCACACCATTGCATTTCTGACAGCTATCAGCGCGTGCTGCAGTATTTTTCCGGCGCAAAGGTGCTCGGTGTCACGGCCACGCCGGACCGCGGTGACATGCGGAACCTGGGCAGCTACTTCGAGAGCCTGGCCTTCGAGTACACGCTGCCGAAGGCGATAAAGGAAGGCTATCTCAGCCCGATTAAGGCGATGACCATCCCCCTGCAGTTGGATCTGTCCGCTGTCCGGCAGCAATCCGGCGACTTCTCCGCCGGTGACCTTGGTACGGCATTGGACCCGTACCTTGAATCGATCGCGGCCGAAATGTGGAAGGTAGCCAAGGGCCGGAAGATCGTCGTTTTCCTTCCCTTGGTCAAAACCAGTCAGAAGTTTACCCGGATCCTTAACGAGATCGGATTCCGCGCCGCGGAAGTCAATGGAGAATCGCAGGATCGCGCTGAGATATTAGAAGATTTCGAAAATGACAAATACAACGTGCTTTGCAATTCGATGTTGCTGACGGAGGGATGGGATTGCCCGAGCGTCGACTGCGTCGTCGTCTTGCGGCCAACCAAGGTCCGCAGTTTGTACAGCCAGATGGTCGGGCGCGGTACCCGGCTATTTCCTGGCAAGACGGAGCTGCTCCTGCTTGATTTCTTGTGGCACACGGAGCGACACGAGCTTTGCCATCCGGCTCACCTTATCGCCGAGAGCGAGGAGATTGCCCAGGCCATGACCAAGCAGATCGAGGAGGCGGGGGTCCCACTCGATCTGGAAGCGGTCGAAAAGCAGGCGATGGATGACGTTGTCGCGCAGCGGGAGGAAGCGTTGGCCAAGCAGTTGGCCGAAATGAAGCGCCGTAAGCGCGCGCTGGTCGATCCCTTGCAGTTTGAAATGAGCATTCAAGCCGAAGACCTCGCCAACTACGTGCCCGCGTTCGGCTGGGAAATGGCGCCGCCGAGCGAAAAGCAAATCAAAACGCTCGAGAAGCTCGGCATCTTCCCAGACGAAATCGACAACGCCGGAAAGGCGACGAAACTGCTCGAGCGTTTGGACAAGCGGCGCGCGGAAGGACTGACGACGCCGAAGCAGATTCGCTTCCTCGAGGGGAAGGGATTCGAGCACGTCGGTACATGGTCGTTCGAGACGGCGAAGAATCTGATTGATCGGATCGCCGCCAACGGCTGGCGCGTGCCGGAAGGCATCGATCCTAAGGGTTATCGACCTGTATAACCCAATACGAAACATGGAGGCCAATCCTGTTATGGGACAAATCAACTTGATCGACAAAGATTCTGACATTTCGAAGCGCACCAAGTACGGGTGGGATGTAGACATTAATGGTCGCCTGTATGACGTATATCGGATAGAAGGGTTCATTCATACGATCGGCGGTGAGTACGGAGAAAACAATCTCTGGGCATGCCCGCGAGGTGAAGAACCCACCTATGAGAACCTGATCGAATTCAGCGGATATAGCGTTCGGTGGGGCATCGAGGTCCAAGAGAATAATTACGTTAGGTCCAAATGGGACGAGGCTGAAGTTCGCAAATCTTGTAAATGCCTCATTACTCGTAATGGAAAACCGTTCTACGCTATTGCAGCGGGAAGTCTTGACTTCGCGCTGACAATGGCTCGGAGCACTCTTTATGAAATCCAAGAACACCCACTTAACTTCTTCGAACAAGATTTCGGGAAGTACATTACGGGACGAAAAATTTACTGGCGCGAGCAGCCGGCCATCATCAAGCGGTACAACATTGATTCTGACGGTGACTTCCGATTAATAATCGCTGCCGAAAGTCCGAATGGATTCAATCCGCCATGTTACTTGGACAAAGATGAAGAGATGGAAGACGAAGACCGCTATACGATTGTTGATGACGTGCTTTCGAAGTCAATCTATTGGTTCAGAGAATAGTAAGGAGTTGCCACCATGGAGCATAAAGTCGACCTGATAGCACTCCTCGCATACGTTGACCCGACCTATCTATCCTATCAGGAATGGGTGAATGTGGGTATGGCCCTCAAATATGAAGGCTACACGGCCAGCGACTGGGACGCGTGGAGCCGCCGAGATCCGGGTCGCTACCATCCGGGCGAATGTTTCCGGAAGTGGGATTCCTTTGAGGGCTCCGGCACGCCGGTCACCGGGGCCACGATCACGCAGCTGGCCAAAGACGCCGGCTGGACGCCGCGGGGCGGCCGCGATGAACGGGATCACCACGAACTCGGCTGGGACGACGAGATCGCCGGCGATTATGTCGTCGTTGACCGCAATTGGATCGAAGGCAAGGAGATCCACGAGCCAGCCGTCTGGAACCCAGTGCAGCAGTTGGCCACGTACCTCGAGACGCTGTTCGAGGCGGCCGAGAACGTCGGTTATGTCGTCGATTCGTGGCAAGACGAGGATGGGAAATACAAGCCGACGAAAGGCGCATGGGACCGGACAGCCGGCGAGCTGATTCAACGCCTGAACGAATGCAACGGCGACATTGGGGCGGTCCTGGGCGACTACAACCCGGAGGCGGGCGCCTGGATCCGCTTCAATCCGCTCGACGGCAAGGGCGTCAAGAACGAAAACGTGACCGAATTCCGTTATGCGCTCGTCGAGTCCGACACGATGGACATCGAGAAGCAGCACGCCATCATGCGGGAGCTGGAGCTGCCGATCGCCGTCCTTGTCTATAGCGGCGGGAAGAGTCTCCACGCCATCGTGCGTATCGAGGCGCCCAACTATGACGAATACCGCAAGCGTGTCGACTATCTGTACAACGTCTGTAACCGCAACGGGATCACCATTGACAAGCAGAACCGCAATCCATCGCGACTGTCGCGCATGCCTGGTGTCGTCCGGAACGGCAAGAAGCAGTTTATCGTCGACACGAACATCGGGAAAACGAGTTGGGCCGAGTGGTACGAATGGATCGAAGGCGTCAACGACGACCTGCCGGACCCGGAAAGCCTGACCGACACCTGGGACAACATGCCGGAGCTGGCGCCGCCGCTCATCGAGGGCGTGCTGCGGCAGGGTCATAAAATGCTCATGGCCGGGCCATCGAAGGCTGGCAAGTCGTTCGCGCTGATTGAGCTCTCCATCGCCATCGCAGAGGGCGTCAAATGGCTGGCGTGGCAATGCACCCAGGGCAAGGTCCTCTACGTCAATCTCGAGCTGGACCGGGCCAGCGCGCTGCATCGCTTCAAGGACGTATACCGGGCGCTTGGACTGCCGCCGCGGAACATCGCCAATATCGATATCTGGAACCTGCGCGGCAAGTCTGTCCCGATGGACAAGCTGGCGCCAAAGCTGATCCGGCGAGCGGCTAAGAAAAATTACATCGCGGTCATCATTGACCCAATCTACAAGGTGCTGACTGGAGACGAGAACAGCGCCGATCAGATGGCCCATTTTACGAACCAGTTCGACAAGATCGCGACCGAGCTGGGCGCCAGCGTCATCTACTGCCACCATCACTCCAAGGGCGCCCAGGGCGGCAAGAAGTCGATGGACCGGGCCAGCGGCAGCGGCGTCTTCGCCCGGGATCCGGACGCGCTGATTGACCTCGTCGAGCTCGAGGTGACAGAGGCGCTGCTCAAGCAGGAAGAAAACAAGGCGATTTGCGCCGTGTACAAGCGCTACTTCCAGCAGCACAACCCGCAATATTTGGAGCAATCGGTGTCGCAGGACG
This sequence comes from Cohnella massiliensis, assembly GCF_900169535.1. Lineage (NCBI taxonomy): Bacteria > Bacillati > Bacillota > Bacilli > Caryophanales > Paenibacillaceae > Cohnella > Cohnella massiliensis. The sequence continues at coordinate 344,314 of NZ_LT821257.1, read as the reverse complement.
ACGAGCTCAGCGCAAAGGCGATGGAGGAGCATGCCCGGCGGGCGATCTACAACACGGAGCAGGCGGCCGCCCAGGAGGAGATTCAGCGCGTCTTGGAGGCGGTGCGCAATCGTTCTGCATGGCGTGTAGAGGGCACACTGCGGGAGTATGCCAAATTCCGGCCGGTCAATATGTGGTTCGCCTATCCAGTCCACCGCGTGGACGACGTCGGCAGCCTGAAAGACATCGAGCCGGAGGGAGAGGCGCCGGCGTGGCGGAAGGCGGCGGGGAAGCGACGGGAGTCGGCGAAGAAGGAGCGGCAGAGCAAGGAAGCACAGTTCGAGGACGCCGTGAATAACTGCAATTTCGGCGAGCCTCCGACGGTGAAGGACATTGTCGAATGGTTTGGGAAGACGGGTAATGAGGTCTCCGATCGGACAGTGAGAGATTGGATCAAGAGATATGGTTACCGAATCGACAAGGAGAACGGCAATGTGATCGTCAAGGATGACGGTGACAATGAGTGATCGTTATTCCATAAATTACTACGGCGGCGATCATAAATTTATGGTTCTCGCCGAACGAACAAAATGCGGCGGCAATCATAAAAACAAGGTTCCCGCCGTGGTAGAAAATGGCTTACATTTGCGGCGGACACCATAAAACCATGGTCGCCGCCGCCGAAAAATGCGCCTTATATTTATATATTAATATATCGCGATATAACGCGCGCCCGTAGTAATTATGTTTATGACTATGTAAGTCTGTAAGACTGAGAGAAGGTTGCCGCCGCAGGAGAGCGGCAACCCCTTCTCAGCACAACAGTCTCCCGCGCGAGAAAGAGAGAGGAAGAAAAAAATGGCGAAGAAATACGATAACAAATATTGGGAAAATGAACCAGCCGAAACTATCAAGTTTGGAACGTACTTCATGCGATGCTTTGATAAGGCCGGAAAATTGCAATTCGGTGTGTGGTACAAGAGCAAGAACACGGGTAACGAAGTGTTTCAAGTCAAGTTCGTCCTCGATCGCAAGGAATTATTCAGCAGCGATGAAGCCCCCAGCTATCTCCGACAGTTGGTCTATGACTGGGAAGAGATGCTCGAAGGTGAACGCGATGACGACTGAATTCTTCATGCCCATGAAGCCGCCGACCGCGACGCATCAAGAAAAGCAGGTTTCATGCCAGAACGGCAAACCGATCTTCTACGAGCCCGACGACCTGAAGGCGGCCCGGGCGAAGCTGACAACTCACCTCGGGAAGCATGTGCCGGCGAAAAAATACACGGGAGCGCTGCGGGTGATCGTCAAATGGCTGTTCCCCATCCCGGAGGGTAGCAATCATTACGACGGCGAGTGGAAGACAACGAAGCCCGACACGCACAATCTGAACAAGCTGCCGTTCGATATCATGACCGATTTGGGATTCTGGAAGGATGACGCCATCGTCGCCAGCGAGATCATCGAGAAGTTCTGGGCCAAGCTGCCGGGCATCTACGTCAGGATCGAGGAGCTGTAGGCGATGGACTACAAGGCGTTCTTCACGGACGTAGTCGATTGGATCAGCCAGGCGAATCAGGCGGCTGCCCGGTATGGCATGGAGAATCTGGACTTCTGGAAGTGGGTCGCTGATTCATGCGGTACGATCTGCCTCAAGTACCAGGACAATCGGCTGGTGATTAAGCAAATGATCATGATGACCGAATGGCTGGAGGAAGTATACAACCAGAGGAGGAGTTCTCGTGGAAATTCGAATTGAAATTGCACATTCGGACGGGAAGGACCGTCTTCGGCTTTTTGACCCGACGGAGGATGTCCAGAAGTACACGGTCGCCGCATTTTTTGGCTATTGCCGGGAGATGAACGGGCCAGGACCGCTGCAGGCAGGACAGCGGATGGAGCCTGAACGTCCGGAATGGTACGAGACTGGAATCAAGTATAAGAACGGTGTTGCATATTACCGAACCCGATACTGGTGCCAGAATCCCGGGTGCAAGCATCAAGGCAACCAGTATATCAAGCTGACGGACACAACGACGGAGTGCCACGAGTGCGGAAATGTTCTACAGGTGCGGCCAGCCGCCGGTATTGTTGGTTCTGACGGGGTGCCGGAACAGGACCGGTTCGGCAATTTTTTCCGAGCGGACAAGCCTGCGGAAGACGGCGTATAACGTGCGAACATGCAAGGCTACAAGATCAATCAGCGAGGTGGACAACGATGAACGAACAGCAGGCGATTGATCGTTTGACCCAATATCGGCAAAAGCAGGCCCGTCTTCGGGTGCTGTCGAAATACAGCGTCGGCGCCGGCATTACCGTCAGCCGGCTTAATGAGGACGATCACCTGCAGGAGCTGCATCGGAAGCTGCGGCGCTTGCCAAGCTATCTGTACCTGTCGAGCCGCGAGCAGCGGTTGGAGACGACGGCACACGCATATCTGACCAAGTACCCGGCGGGGACCCGGGCGCAGCTGGCGGCCGTGCCGAACCGTGGAGCCGATCCGGATGACGACGAGGAGCTGCGGCAGATCCGTGATGCGATCCGTAAGGTGATCGCGGCTCGCGGCTGGGATTTGCGGGATGATATCGACGATGTGCTTGAACGGGTGGCCGAGTTTCAGGACCTCAAGTCGGAAATCGCGCACATAGATTCTGTTTTAGAAGCCCTCGAAGCATACAAGCCGGAGTACGCTACCCTTTTGCGGTCAGTCTATGTTGACGGTAAGAGTGCCGGTGAACTCCGGAACGAAATGAATGTCTCCGTCCGCACATTTTGGAGGCGGATGAGCGAGGCCGAAAGGGAGTATAAACTACTGGCACGATGATGGCACAAAGTTGGCACGGACGAGTGCTTTTCAGCCGTGTCAACCCATGCTAAAATGGTACTGTGCCAAAGTGTAGAGGTCGCCAATGCGGGCGGCCTCTTTGTATTTTGGCTGTCATGCGAGGAGGTGGCGCCAGTAACCCACAGATCGCTGATTATTGGCCGTCATCCTGTACGCCGCGGGGTGGCGGCTATCTTTTATCGAAAAAGTGCAAAGGAAATGATCGAATTCGCGGGGTAAATACCGTGAACCAGTGTAAATGAGTGCAAAGGAGAAAGGGGATATGGCGATTGAAAAGCAAATCCGGTTAACAAGACATGCCTTCGATCGGTATTGCCAAAGAGTGGCACCGATCGGCTGGCAGGAGCTTGAGCGCTTGGTGAGCGCCGGGATCGGAGAGCGGCAGCCGAAAGATGGTTACCTCCAAACCGGTCTGACATGGTGGAGGGCCGAGGAGACCGAGACCGAGATCATCCTGCACACCTGCTACGGCGATACGCATATCGACATACCAGCGGCCACCAAGTGGGCCAAGCGATTTCGGGACCGGATCGCTTTAGGTGCGGACTATGCCGGTAAAGCCTAAGCGGCCTTGCAGCAAGCCGGGGTGCCGGAATTTGACGGAGGGCCGCTATTGTGAAGACCATGCGCATTTAGCCGAAATGTCCCGCAAGGAGAGACACAAACGATACGACGAGCAGCAAAGGGACAAGAAGGCGGCGGCATTTTATCGATCAGTCGAATGGGAACGAGCGAGAGAACAGGCGTTAATCCGGGATCACGGATTATGCCAAGATTGTCTGCTTGATCAGCGGATCACGCCGGCCGTTCCTGTGGATCACATCATCCCTATACGGATCCGCTGGGATTTGCGGCTGACATTGAGCAATCTTCGATCATTGTGCAACTGGCACCATGCGATCAAAACGGCGGCGGACAAACGGAAATACGGAGGGTGTTATGCATTGAAGCCAACACATATTAACCCGCAACGCAAAGGTGATAGCGAATGAGTCAATTCATTCATGACATGATTCATATGACCGAAGGCGAGAAGCTGGTTCATTATTGGCCGTTATGGCTGACGGTGTGGCTCGTCGTCATTGGGGCTTCATATATCCGCCACAAACGAGGGCGGTAGGTAGTCTCCCACGACCCCGGGGGGAGGGTCAAAATTTTTAAATCGACTCTTTGAAGACCGCGCCCCCACCTTCACACAAGATTTTTTCCCAAAATGGAGGTTTTTTGGATGGTCACCATCCAACAAAATTTTTACGAAATGAGGTGAAGCGCATGGCGGGCAGACCATCCAAGCCGGTCCAACTGCTCAAACTGGAAGGGAAGAGCCACCGGACCAAGAAAGAACTAAAGCGCCGGGAAGAGGCGGAAAAATCTCTATACACGGGAACAACTTTTAAGGAGGCTCCCGCCGTGAAGGCGGACCCGATTGCGCATCGAGAATTTTTGCGGCTCAAAAAATTGTACAAGTCGATCCAGTACATCGACGGGTTGGACGAGCAGATCATCAACCGGTACTGCATGCTGATGAGTCAGGAACAAGCGCTCGCGAAGATGATGGAGCGGATGCGCCAGGATATCGAAGAGGTTGAGGAAGTGGAGGACCGGATCCGCATTTACGAGTCGATTGCCGGTGTAACGGATAAGACCATGAAGACGCGGGAAATGCTCCTCAAAATCGAGGACCGTCTGTTCCTGAATCCGACGGGTCGTATTAAATCCATACCGAAGCAACCGGACGAGGAGCCGAAGAAATCGGCAATGGCCCAATTCATGACCCGGCGAGCGGGTGGCGGCCATGCCACATGATAAGCAAAGAGCTCTCGAACCTATCGAATTTATGGGCATGCTCCACGGGGTTGATGATTTTTACGGGCAGCCGTTAACGCTGCTCGACTGGCAGCACAGTTTACTTTGGGACGTTTACGGCACCGTCAACGATCAAGGGTATCGGCAGTACAGATACGCTTACTTGGAGATGCCGAAAAAGAACGGAAAGACGACCATGATCGCCGGGCTTTCCTTGTACCATCTCACCTGCGATCCGCCAGGCGGACAAATATATTGCTGTGCCGCTGACCGTGAGCAGGCCGGGTTAGTTTATCGCGCGGCCGTCGGGATGATCGAGCAGGAGCCGGAGCTTGAAGGTATCCTCAAGGTGACCGAAAGCAAGAAGGAAATCAAGAATCTGCTCACCGGAACAACGCTCAAAGTGCTCTCGGCCGAAGCGTACACCAAACACGGCATCAACCCGACAGTCGTCATCTTTGACGAGCTGCATGCGCAGCCGACCCGGGATCTGTGGGACGTTATGACATTCGGTGCCGGAGCCGCCCGTAAGGAGCCGCTTTGGTGGGTCATTACGACGGCCGGAGATGACCCGGACAGGCACTCGATCGGCTTCGAGGTGCATGATAGAGCGCGAAAAATCCTATCGGGAGAATTGGTTGACCCGACATGGTACGTTCGCATTTACGGTATACCGGATGATTACGGCATGGACCCGGACAAGCCCGAAGAAGATATATACGACGAGGAGCTTTGGTATCGCGTCAATCCAAGCTTGGGGCACACGATTAGCATTGAGTCCGTCCGGCAGGAGGCTGTAGCCGCTCGCAATAGTGCGGCGTCCGAAAAACTATTCCGCTGGCTCCGACTCAATCAGTGGATCAGCCTCAAAACGGTAGGCTGGCAGCCGCTCAGCCTTTGGGATAAGACAAACGGCAAGTGGGGGCTATCCGAGTTGGTCGGCAAGCGGTGTTATGTTGGACTGGACTTGTCAAGCACGACAGATATTACAGCGGCATGCTACCTGTTCCCGCCGCAAGATGACTTGTCGGACTGGCGGGTCATTTTTGATGCCTGGATACCTGAAGATAACATGCGGGAGAGAGTCCGAAAGGACAAAGTGCCGTATGACCGGTACGTTGATCAAAAGTTTTTGCTGACCACACCGGGCGACGTCGTGGATTACGACTTTGTCGAGGCGAGGTTACTGTCAATGTCCAAACAGTACGAAGTCCACACCGTCGGCACGGACCCGTGGAATAGCCGGATGCTGTCGCAGCGCTTAATGCGCGGTGGGATGGATGTGGTGGAGATCGCCCAGGACATGAAAAACATGAGCCCGGCCATGAAGCTCGTCGAGCAACTGCTTAAACGAGGACTCATGACGCATGAGACTAACCCCTTGGCGCGGTGGTGCTGGGGTAATATCGCCATTGCTGTTGATGGTAATGAGAACATCAAGCCGATGAAAAACAAGTCCAAAGAGCGAATCGACCTGATCGTTGCAATGATCAACGCGATGGCGACGGCCATGCTGTTCGAAGAAATTAATTTGGACGTATCCGAATTCGCGGACGAAGCATTCCTAGATAAACTTTGGGGGTAGATCATGAAAAATATCTTTTACGTTCTTCGCGATTATGCGGAGGACATCTTAATTGGTGCCGGGCTTCTTATTATCAACATTGCTACCTTTCGGCTCCATGAAATCGCGGGACTTTTCGGGTTGGGGGTGACGCTATTGCTAGTCGGTTTTGCGACAGCCCGAAACCCTCCGAAAAAGGAGTGATGATCATAGATGTTCTTCCGGAGAGCTGTTAATACTGCGGAACATGAAAAACGAGAGACGCTAGAACTGAATGTCGATGATCGGCGCCTGCTGGAAGTGCTCGGAATTGATCTGGACACCATAAACGTCAAGGGAAAAAACGCCCTCAAGGTCGATACGGTGTATGCCTGTATTCGGATTCTGTCGGAGTCCGTTGCCAAACTTCCGATCAAGGTTTATCAGGAGGACGAGAACGGTGTTCAGCGTGCGACACAGCACCCAGTCTACCAGTTGCTCAAGTTGCGGCCGAACCCGTACATGAGCGCCTACGATTTCTGGAAGTGCATTGAGGCGCAGAATGATCTTTATGGGAATGCATACGCATCAATCGAATTTGATCGTCGTGGGCGGATCGTGGGGCTATGGCCTATGGATTCGTCACGGGTTAAGATCGTGGTTGACAATGACACAGCGGCCAGCGGCGTCATTACTAGCCGTTCCAGTTTGGCTTATCAGGTCAATCTCGGGTACGAGCAAAGGAAACTCATGCCGCATGAAATTCTTCACTTCAAAGGGGGCGTGACCCTCGACGGGATTGTTGGTCTATCTCCGCTTGATTGCCTTAGGTCAACCCTTGAAAACGGTGCGTCGGCGAATCAGTTCGTTAATAAGTTCTTCAAACAGGGATTGCAGGCGCGCGGTATCGTGCAATATGTAGGAGATTTGGACGAGAAGGCAAAGGAGAACTTCCGTAGAAAATTCGAGTCTATGGCGAGCGGTCTTAACAATGCTCATCGGATCGCGTTATTGCCGATCGGTTATCAATACCAACAAATTGCGCTCAATCTAGCGGATGCTCAGTTTTTGGAGAATAGCCAATTGACCATCCGGCAGATTGCAGCTGGCTATGGCGTTAAGATGCACCAGCTTAACGACTTGAGCCGGGCAACGCACACCAACGTAACGGAGACTCAACGTGAATTCTACACGGACACTTTGCAGCCGAAGCTAACCGGGTATGAGCAGGAACTGACTTGGAAACTGTTTTTGGACAACGAAATCGAAGCAGGGGTGTTTGTTCGCTTCAACGTCGACGCTATTCTGCGGGCAGACCTAAAAACTCGGTATGAAGCGTACCGCATCGGTGTTCAAGGGGGATTCCTGACGCCGAACGAGCCCCGAGCGCTCGAGAATCTCCCGCCGATGGAGGGAGGCGACCAACTGCTCGTAAACGGAAGTTACGTCCCTATTACACAAGCCGGCGCTGCATACGCCGGGAGAGGGGGTGAAGGAGCTGGAAACGAAGAAACCGACGAAGGAGATCCGGGCGCTGCCGGTGACGTTTGAGGTCCGGGAAAATGAAAGCGAAGACGGGAAGCGAACCATTACCGGGGCCATCAAATACAACACTGAAAGCGCGGAAATGCGCGACTATTGGGGCGACGTTTTCGTGGAAACCATCGACAAGGAAGCTTTTAAGGACAGCCTCGCGGCGCGTAACGTTGTTGGGTTGTGGAGCCATGATGCCGCACAGGTACTTGGAAACACGAAATCCGGAACGTTGCGTTTAACCAATATGGAGAACGAACTTCGGTTTGAACTCGATATCCCGAACACTACCGTCGGCAACGACGCCTGGGAGCTGATACAGCGCGGCGATGTGGATGGAGTAAGCTTTGGGATGAAGGTCACAAAGGACAAATGGTCCAGTGAAAAGCGCGACAACGGGCGGATTTATCGGCGAAATATCTTGAACGCTGAACTTTACGAAATCAGCCCGGTTGCCTTCCCGGCATACCCGGCAAACGAAGTGGCGGCGAGATCCCTCGAAGAATTCAAAGCCGAGGAACAACGTGCCGCCGATCGTTTTGAAAAAGAAAAGCTTTTACTCGAACTCGACCTTTACGGTTGAGTTTTTTGTTTTCCAAATATCCCATGAGGTGATGAAATGACCAAGGAACTGCGTGCGCTGCTCCATAAGTTGGAGAAAGCAAAGGAGGAAGTCCGGGGCTTTTTGGCCGAGGACAAGACGACTGAAGCAAAAGAAAAAATGGACGAAGTTCGCACCCTGCAAACCAAGGTTGATCTGCAGCGCGAATTGGAAGAAAACGAAGTTCGCTCGCTCGGCGGTCGCGAATTGAATGACGATGGCAAAGTAGAAGAACGCGACATGCAGGAACTCGAAAAAGAGTATACCGGCATCGTTCTTCGAGCACTCCGCCGTCGGCCTATCAGCGAAGAAATGCGTTCGGTTATCCGCGAATACGAAAAGCGCGCCGTCATGAACGAGGGTGAAACCAATCCGGCCATCCCGGATGGGGATGTCGGCATCGTTGTGCCGCAAGACATCCAAACGCGGATCAACACGCTCATGCGTGACTGGAACGATCTGTCGCAGTACGTAACGGTTGAAAATGTCACAGCATTGTCTGGAAGCCGCGTGCTTGAAACGGATGCCGATATGACACCGTTCGCGGACGTGGACGAATATGGCGTAATCCAAGCTACCGACAACCCGAAATTCACGCCGATCTCGTACAAGGTCAAAAAGCGTGCCGGTTATCTGCCGCTGACCAACGAACTGCTGGCCGATAACGACGCAAACCTGATCGGGTACGTCACCAACTGGATCGCCCGTAAGGCCGCGCATACGCGGAACACGCATATCCTGGCGCTGCTGAATACGCTGACGCCGAAGGCGCTGGCTGATCTTAAAGCAATCAATACGGTCCTCAACGTAGACCTTGACCCGGCAATCAGCCGTTCGGCGATCCTGCTGACCAACCAAGACGGATTCAACTGGCTGGACAACCAAGTCGACGGCAACGGCCGACCGATTCTGATGGATGACTTTACACAACCGGGCCGTAAATTGTTCAAGGGTCGTCCGATCGCTGTCGTCAGCAATCGCAACCTGCCGTCGAGCGGTACGAATGCACCACTCTTTATCGGCAACCTGAAACAGTTCATGGTGCTGTTCAACCGTCGGTTCTTTGAACTCGCATCTACTCGGGAGGGCGGCGACGCATGGCGTCGTGATACGACGGAGTTGCGGACCATTATGCGCGACGATTACGTGCAATGGGATGGCGCTTCTACCGTATACGGCCAACTGGACATTACGCCGACGCCGTAATAATCACAAATTGAGGGGCCGGGGAACCGGCCTCTTTCCATTGGGGGTGAGATTGTGGCGAAAGTCATTCAAGCGTTCCGCGAACGATACCACAACTTTAAGCTGTATAACATCGGAGACGATTACCCGGAAGACGACGAAAAGCGCGTGCAGTATTTGGCGGAACAAGGTTTTTTGTCGGTGGAGCTGGAATCAAAGGAGTCTCCGGAGCGGCCGGAGGAATCGGGGTCGGAGACTGAACCGGAGGAAAAGCCGAAACGCCGCAAAAAGGGCGTGAGCGACGATGGCGATTCTGACGCTTGACGAAACGAAAACTTGGCTACGCGTGGACGGATCGGACGAAGACGCAGCGATTGAAATGCTGATCGGCGCTGCAGAAACATACCTACTCAACGCAGTCGAAGTTGAATTTGACAGCACCAATCAACTTGCGAAACTGTTTTGCCTCGTCTTGGTCGCCGACTGGTACGAAAATCGCGAACTGATCGGCTCTCAACCGTCCGAAAAGGTGCGGTTTACAATCCAATCCATGCTTGCACAACTGCAGCATGCCTACTCGCCGCCGGAAGAAGGGGTTTCGCCATGACCGCCCTTGTAAACCGGTTGGATAAGCGAATTTCCATCCTTCGCCCGCCCGGGCCTGATGAAACGGATGAATACGGCCAGCCGCTGGACAATCCCGTTGAAGTTTGCACGGTTTGGGCTGCCATTGAGCCCCTGCGTGGCCGGGAATACACCGCCGCAATGGCCGAACACGCCGAAGTGACGACGCGCATCCGTATTCGGTACAGGGTGGATATCGACCGCACTATGATCGTCCGGTACAAAGACCCGGGAGATCCTGAATTCCGCGAATTTGAAATTTTGCACATCATTCACCCGGAGTTCAGAAGAAAGGAACTCCAATTGATGTGTAAGGAGCGACAGTGAGATGCGAGTTATTATCAAACGGGAAGTAATTGAGCTTTCACCCGTCGACGGTTGGAGACGATTTGCTCCAGGGAGACTCATTATTCAATTGGAGCGGCAATGATGGCGCGGAAATCGGAAATCGTCGGCATGAAGGAACTCGAACGCGCGTTACGAGAACTCGGCAAAGTCCCGCAAACGGCGGCAACACAGTCGGCGCGGGCGGGCGGCAGGATCGCTCTCAAAACGGCAAAAGCCTTGGCGCCGGTTGATACCGGAGAACTCCGGGAAGGTATCATCATGAAACGCGAGCGGTCCCGTGTCAAGGGTAAGGCCGTGTATGACGTGATGATGGACCCGGGCATGAATGACGTGTTTGTGAAAATCTCGAAAGACGGCAAGCGGTACTATTACCCGGCGTCGCAGGAGTACGGATTTCTCACGGTCGATGGCGGGTATGTTCCGGGCTATCGCTTTTTGCGCCGAGCAATCGACGAGAATGCGGAACAGATAGAAAGGCGTGTTCTTGAAGTCGCCGAAAAAGAAGTGGACAAGGCTTTGCGGAAAGGACGGTGAGTGAGGTGGCGGGATTGGAAGTCACTGTTAAGTTAGCGGATACGGAAGTGTTTCAAAACATGCTCAATCTGTTCCAAGAAATCGCCAACGATGAAAGTATTCCGGAAGAGAAGCGGAAATGCATTGTTGACCGGTTGTTGGAAATCGGGGCGATCAAAGAATGAGCTTCGAACCGGCACTTGTGCAGGAATTGAAAACCATCACGGCTCTTGAGAACCGGATTTACCCGCTCACCGCGCCGGAGGCGACGGCTTCAAGCGGCGTTCCATACCTGATTTACGCCAGCAGCGAGGGTTTGCGCGATAAGACGCTTGGCGGGCATCTGGAATCCAAGGAAGTCCGCGCAGAGCTCAACATCATAGCCAAAAAGTACAGCGACATGAAGGCGATCACCAAACAGGCGGTCGCCTTACTTGTTGGGTTTGAAGGTCGTGCGATCGGCACGGACGGACCGTTTATCCAGGAGATTATTTACCAATCACCTGTTGAAATATACGAGAACCAACCGGATCTATATCGGTGCGTTGTCGAATTTAGCGCATTTATTGGGGAGGATGATGACCAGTGACCAAAAGAGCAACAAGGTCCATCGGCACAAAGATTTTGATTGGCCTTAACGCCATCGGTGATCTTTCGTCCATTGGATCGCCGTCGATCACGCAGGAAGAAATCGACGTGACGACGCTGGACAGCGAGGGCGGTTACCGCGAATTTATCGCGGGCTTTAAAGACCCGGGAGAAGTCGCCATTTCCGGCTTTTTCGTGCCCGGGGACGCTGGGCAAGCGGCCTTTTACGACGCCCTAGAAACCGGCGAAGTCCAGCAGTTTGAAATTATCTATCCGGCGTCTCTCGGGGCATCGTGGAGCTTCCCGGGCATCGTGACGGCGTATAGCGTCACCTCCGAAACGGAGGAGGCGATCGGCTTCGAGGGCACGATCCGGGTCAGCGGCAAACCGAGCATGAATATCGGAGCCAGCGGCGGCCTTACGGCGCTCGCCTTGGCCGGCACAGGCGGCGCATTGGCGCCGGCTTTTGCTACCGGCACGAATTATTACACCTTCGACGGCGTGACCGCGGCGAGCTTCACCATTACGGCGACGGCCGCGAGTCATACGCTCAAGCTTTACATCGACGGCACCTATTCGCAGGATTTGACGAGCGGACAAGCTTCCGCGGCAATCCCGATGTCGGTCGGCAGCAAAAAACTAACGATCGTCGCGAGTGAGGCCGGCAAAGCGCCGGTGACTTACGAGGTCGTTGTCGTCAAAGTATCCTAATCATTCGGGCCCGGATCTCCGGGCCTTTTACTTTACCTAAAAAGGAGCAATCAAAATGAATAACGATGTCGTCTATATCCAACTCGACCGTAAGCGCGAATTGCGCTTCGGCCATAAAGCGTTGAAGCAGTTGGTCGCCCTGACCGGGAAATCGCTCGAAGAAATCGAGAGTTCCGGCTTCGACGACTTGGATTACGTTGAAAAATTCGTTTATTGTGGGCTGCTCAAAGATGCCCGCGACAATAACGAAACGCTCAAATTGGAGCAAATGGAGGACCTGCTCGACCAGGCTCCGACATACGTCCATATCGTTAAGCAAATTCAAGCAGCATTTGCCGCGGCATTCGGATCACGACCGGAGGGAAACCAAACGCCGGGGGAGCCGGAGAGCGAACCCCATACGACTGGGACGAAAGCCTCCGAGTAGCCATGCGCGTCGGGGTCTCTGTGTCGGAATACAACGAGCTAACCCCGCGAGAATTGATCATGCTCGTCGATGAGTACAATCATCGGCAACAGGCGGCAAAAGAAGAATCGTTGACCTATGCCTATTATACGGCGGCGTGGCAGCGGTCGAAGAAAATGCCGCCGCTTAAAAAGGTCCTGGAAAATTCCCGGCCGAAAGAGTCGCAGATGCCTCAGACACCCGAGCAAATGCTTGCGGTCGTCAAGCGCATGCACCAAGCCATTACGAGAGGGGAGGGGTAGACATTGGCTGTCGTTCGCAACCTAATGATCCGCATTGGCGCCGATTACTCGGCCGCGAAAAAAGGCATGGACGGCGCGACGAGGGAACTGTCGCGTTTTCGAAAGGATACCGAACGATCCACGGACGCCATAAGCGGCAAAAAGGGACTCGGCGGGCTTCGGGATAGCCTCAGGGATGCAGGGGCGTCGGTTACCGCCTCCCTCTCGGAAATTCGGGGGGCAAAAGGGCTCGGGGGCGTTGTCTCCGGGCTCGCTGCCCTTCGGCCGGCTGCCGGGATTGCTTCCAGCAGCCTGAAAGGGTTTGGGACGGCCGCAAGCGGTGCGGCGGGCATGGTTGGCGGCCTTGGTATCGGATTGGGTGTGCTTACTGCAGCGCTCGGCGTTGCGACGTATGGCATCTATTCCGCATCGCAGGAGGCCGTCAGATTCGAGGCCAATCTCGGGCGCCTGAACATGCAACTCAAAGGCAGCAGCCGGGAGTTTATGACCTGGGCCCGCGGGATGGGCCTAGCTAAATCAACGGCCGCCGACATGGGGGCGACATACAGCACGCTCCTCTCGTCCTTTATAAGCAATAACGACGAATTGACCAAACAAACAAAAGAAATCGTGCAAGCAACAAGGGTAGTCGCATCGGCAACCGGCCGCACGATCGAGGACACAACCGAGCGTATCCGGTCCGGTTTGCTGGGCAACACCGAGGCCATTGAGGACCTCGGCGTTTTTGTTAATATCTCGATGATCGAGAGCACGAACGCTTTTAAAAAGTTCGCGAACGGCAAGCATTGGGATCAGCTCGATTTCCGGGTGCAGCAGCAAATCCGGCTCGCCGCGATCCTCGAACAGTCCTATGCGAGGTACGGGAATCAACTGCAAAATAACGTCATGACCAAACAGACGCTTTTGGTGGAGCAACTTAAAGATATTAAGTTGAATCTATCTCAAGCGTTTTTGCCTATATGGGAAGCTGTTTTACCTGCATTAACAGCGTTGGCTGAAAATATTGCCTACGTTACCGAGCAGTTCGCGCGATTTACGTATTGGGTATTTCGCAAAGATTACGATGAATTGACTCAAGGGATGGCCAAAGGCGTTAACGAACAAACCCAAGCGGTGCAGGAGCAAAGCAAAGCCTATGATGGGCTTGCGGGTTCAGCGAAAAAAGCACGCGGCGAACTTGCATCCTTTGACCAATTCAATCTATTGGGTGATTCCAGCGGAGGGGGAGATAGCGGAAATTCCGGTTCGGGCGGAGGGATGCCAGGCCCCGATAATCCTCCCCCTCCTGGTGGGGACGGTGGGTGGGAGTGGGGCGGAATCCAGCCCTTCCCTCCGTTCTTAAATAAGAAATGGCGCATTGAATTCGACCCGCCGAATCCACCAGACGCCGGCATGGGCGCCGTGGCGACGGCGGTAGTTAATACGATAAATGGCCTCATAAAAGAGGTCAAAACGAGATTTTCCCAAATGTGGCAAGAGCTTAACGGTATGACGAGGACCGGACTGGCCGGTGATCTTGCGTCGTGGGGTAGTTTTGCCGGTAACCTTTCCGGCGTAGTGCTTCCCGGACTCACAGGATCGCTTGCGTCCCAATGGTCCAGCATGTGGGCAAACCTGCAGGCGCAGACTCAGGCGGGATATGCAGGGCAAACGACCGCTTTCAATGGGATGACGGCCGGCATCCGATCGGGGCTTGCAACTTCGGCAGCCGGGAACGCTCAAGAATGGTCGAAGATGTGGCAAAGTCTGAACGCTCAAACTCAAGCCGGCTACACCACTCAAGCGGCAACGTGGTCGCAATTGTGGCAGAACATTCGGACGCAAAACACAGCGGGGCAGACGGCGACCGTTACAGGGTGGAAGGCAATGCTTGCCTCCATGTTGGCCGATATGCTTGCGTTTAGGACGTCCAATGCTTCCGCGTGGTCATCTGTCGTCACGTCCGTCAGAAGCCCGTTAACGCCTCTTGCAGAGCTTAAATCCGCATGGTCATCCACGATGGCGGATATGCGAACAACATTTTCCACCAGCCAATCGGTTTTTGTTGCAGGATTTGCGTCTATTGCGCTTGCAATACGGTCATTGAAAAGCCCGCTCGCCGAGGTCAAAGCGGATTGGAATAGCGGATTGTCGAGCATGTATGCGACAGCAAGTGCGACGATGACCGGGATTATCACGCTCATAAACAACGTATCGACGGCGTGGAACAATCTGAAAACGACGATATCCGGAGTTGCGGCCAGCACCGCAAAGACGCTCGGAGAAGCCGGGTCTACTTTCGCCGAGAACGTCAAAGGAGTCTTTAGCAAAGAAACCTTCGACGGCGTCATCGACACCATCAGGGGAGAGGCAAACAAGACGCAAAACCAAGTCGCGCTCGATATCATGGGCCTGCTGGCTGGCGGCGGCGTGGTTGCCGGAGCAGGTAAAGCCGCGGCATCAAGTGGATGGATGCAAAAACTCCTTCAAAGTCTCAAAGGGGCAGGAATTTCCGTCCCGGCATTTGCGACCGGGGCCATCGTATACGGTCCGACGCTGGCGATGGTTGGCGACAATAAGGGCGCGGCCACGAACCCGGAAATCATCGCACCTCTGTCCGATCTCGAGAACATCATGAGCGGGGCTGATAACCCCGAAACGCTGGCGGTGCTCCGGCAGATTTACCAGGTCTTGAGCAGCGGCCGGAACGTGAATGTCATCATCACAGAAGACCAGGTCGGACGAGCGGCGACGAATTACATCAATAACGAATATCGTCGCGGGAACGATCCGCTGCCGTCGCTATAAGGAGGGATAGACGGTGTACTTTGCAATCAACGGGATAGAGTTGCAAGTTTATCCCTCTGAGTTTTCGGCAAAAATCTTGGACCTTGACGATGCTGAAACAACAACACGGACGGCTGATGGGACGGCTTCCCGGGATCGGATAGCTGTAAAAAGACAATTGGAAATCAGGTGGCCGGCGATGTCATGGGATAACTTATCGACTATTCTCCAATCGATTCGCGACGAATTTTTCGAATTCACATACCCGGACCCAATGACCGGGCAAGTGGAGACGCGGACGATGTACGTCGGCGACCGTACGGCCCCCGTCCTCATGAAACGAAACGGACTGCCACTATGGAGCGGCCTATCTTTTACGTTGACGGAGATGTGATGCTATGTTTCCAATTTCTCAACCATTTGCAGATGCTCTAAAAAAGCGGGCGAGGACGTGGCTGCTCCGGGCCGACATCGACGGCATCACATACGGCAAAGACAAAATCGTCAGTCTGGACATCGAAAATAATCTGGCGCCAGCTGATGATTTTACAATTGGGGCAGCAAGCATCTCCAAAATGATTATCAAGATTCGGGCGCCAGATCCGATCGCCGTTAACGCTAAGATCATCCCATATCTGTCCATGTCGCTCGCTGGATTGAAATGGGATGAAGCCACTTATCCGTGGGAAGACGCGGATTTTAGCTGGGACGGAACGAAGGACGAATGGCTGCCGCTCGGAGAGTTTTACATCGACAAACGCGAGCGAATAAACAACGTTTGGACCTATATCTGTTACGACAAGTTGACGTTTGCCAATGCGCCGTATATATCGTCGCTGTCTTACCCGGCGACGCTACAAGCAGTTTGGGACGAGATATGCACGCGGCTCGGCTACACCTACGACAGCACCGTGCAAATCAATCCGTCCTATACGGTCCCTGTGGCCCCAACAGGCTACAGCTACCGGGAGGTTATGGGATACATTGCCGGGGCCAACTCGGCGAGTGTTTTTGTCGGCAAAGACGGCACGATCAAGTTTCGGCGGTATGCGGCCGCGGAGACGCCCGTCTTTAACATGGGCTTGTCCGATTATATTCGGCTCAAGCAGACCAACCCGCAGCGGTCAATTAGCCGGATCGTCGTCACCTACAACAAAGAGGACGATTTAAAGGTCGAGGCCGGGACGGGGGATGAGAGCAAAACACTCGCGATGGAAAATCCGTTTGTAACGCAGGCGATCGTCAATGACTTGCTTGCCAATCTTAACGGGTTTTCGTACATTCCGGTTGAGATGGATGCGCGGGGATATCCGCAGGTCGACGTCGGGGACCGTATCGAGTACGGCCAACAAGAGGGTTACCGCTGGATCGATGCGACGATGGCGTGGCAAGATGCGGACTTTCCGTGGGATGGCATAACGTATCATCAGACCATCGCCTTGCGCTTGACGTTCCGTTTCAAAGGCGGCTTGGGCATGGGCATCTCGGCGCCGTCGCAATCGTTTCAGCAATCAGAATTCCCGGTGCAAGGTAAATTGTCCGGACAAATTAATCAGCTTAACCAAACGGCGGTCAAGCAAGGTAGAAACTACTACGGCGTCACGATCACAAGGGATCAGGGCCTAATTGTTGAGAGGGACGACCACGCAAGCCGTGTCGTGCTTAACAGCGATGAATTCCGGTTTACGGCCGACGGCGAAGACGCCCTGTGGTTCGATGTGCCGAACCGGAAATGGAAGTTCTCCGGGACACTGATAGCGGTTGACGGTGTTTTCTCTGGCGATCTTGAGGCCGCAGGCGGGACGTTTACCGGTGCGCTCCAAGCGGCGTCCGGCACGTTCACAGGCGACCTTGTGGCGGCTGGCGGCACATTCTCCGGCGCCTTACAAGCTGCAACCGGGTCCTTCACGGGAACCGTTCAAGGCGGTCGTTTTGTAGGCGGAGAGATTGTTATAGGTAGTGGCAATAATGTTTTTATGGCCAACGATTCCGGGATATGGCTTGGACATACCGATTTTTCATCTGCTCCGTTTAGGGTAGATATGTCGGGCCATATGGTAGCGACGGATGGTCAGTTCAGTGGTACGATCACGACATCCTCTATTGTCGGCGGCACGATTGATGGCTCGGTAATAACCGGTGCACTCATCAGAACAAAGGATTCTGGTACAAGGATCGAGCTTAGTGCAACAGGCAATTTGCTTACAGCATACTTTAATGACAGCAACTACAATGTAATCAACCCTGCATATGGGGGAGGCCCGTCATATTTGTTTTATAGGGGCGGCGGGTTAATCGGTAGTATAACCGCTGATGGTTTTGGATTGACAATAACATCTCAAAATCAATTGGGACTATCTGCTTCCGGAGGGATTTATATATGGGGTGGATGGAGTAATTTGTTTGAACAAGGTGGACAATCACTGCAAACTCATCTTAATGCCAAAGCTAATGCATCGACGGCGATTGTTAATGCGGCATTTGATACTCCAACCCGCAACCTAAAGTTTTACAATGTATTTGGTGCGCAAGTGGCATCGGTAAATATACCATGATAAAATTGAGATATATTGTCAATCAGGAGGAGTTCCGATGAAACGACTTGCTTATATCGCACTTGGAATTTTTATCGGCGTATCTCTGACCATATCGGCCGGTGCATATGCAGCATCAAGTGGATTAATAGGTAAAAAGGTAACATCAGAAGTCGATGTTAATGTAAATGGTTCGAAAATTGCTGATCGCGGAGCCGTTGTAGATGGAAGAACATATCTCCCAGTTAGAACGATTGCGAATATCCTTGGAGCGTCAACATCTTACGAAAGCGGTGAAGTATTGTTGACTACCAGCACCAAAGTTACGGAGAACGAGGATGAGGAACAAAGACACATCCAAATAACTCTAATACAAAATAGAATTTCTGAAATTGATGAAGCGTTAGCTAGAGGTCGCCAAAATCTCCAAGCTGCTCAAAATTTGCTCAATGGTGCTTTGAGTGATCCAAAGGCTGCGGAATCTGTGTCGATGTATCAATGGATGGTTGACCAAGCACAGACATCCATTTCAAAGCTAGAGCAGGAGAAATCTGATCTTGAAACTAAACTCAATGCATTGCAAAATCAATAACCACATAAACCAAGAGTCCGCCAAACGACGGACTCTTTTTTTTACAGAAATCTTCTGCCTTCCGGCCTGATCCGGTATTCGCCAGGAGGCAAACGGTCGTCATAGGGAGAAGGTGGAGGCGGAACATAGTCCTTAACTTCGAGGTAACCTTTTTTGCCAAGATCGTTAATGTAGCGACCGTTATAAATGACGGCAAAGATTATCCACGTGATAATCAGGCCGAATCCGAATGTAAAAAAACCGACAATGACGTTTGTGATCAACATAACAAAAAACCATTTCAAGTCCCCGCGAAGAAGTGGGACGAAAAAACTAAAAAACAGGGTAGTCCAAGAGAATCCCTTTTTACATTTAATTTCGTGCCCGGAAGCATAATGCCGAAGGGTTATTTTCATAGCATCACCTATAGTCGTTTTATAGTCCATTCGACATAGGAACACAATATTCCTTCTTTTTACCAAGAGTCCGTCAAATGACGGGCTCTTTTATTTTTCCTTGAATGGAGGGTTCCCAATGGCCAAAATCGACCCAATCGTCAAAATCGAAATCGACCCTCGTCGGCCAGTCCCGGAAATCTGCGCCGTCATAAGTGCAATAATGCCATATCACCCGGGCCAAGAAACTGCCATTTTACAGGGGGTTCAAGATGCGATCGGGAATCGCCTTGAGCAACTGAAAGGAGATGAGCAAAGTGGCTGACAACAAATACTGTAACCTCCCAGGACCGTCCAAGATCAGCGATACGTTCGGCCGAATCAACGATGGTTTCGCCCTCGTCGAACAGGACATGAACGACCGGACAAGCACGGACTCGTCCCTGCAGCAGCAAATCACGACAGAGCAGCAAGCCCGCATCGCCGCGGATACGGCACACCAACAATCAACCACCGCCCACCCGGCGCAGAATATCACCTATTCCGGCTCTGTCTCCGGGCAAAGCAATGTAAAAGGCGCCTTAGACAAACTGCAAGAAGAAGTCGATGCCATTGTCAGCGTGCCGAACGATGGTAACGCGGAAATCGTCCAAGCCCGCGAGGATTTGGACGGCACCGTTTATCCTACGCTCGGCGCACGGCTCGATCACATGGAAGAGTCGTTGATCCAAAAGCCGACGATAACCTCGACCCTCCGGAACGGTCTAAACCTGATCACGACCGATCAGGCGTCACCGATGGACGGCACGGTGTACGGCCGGACGCTTGTCAATATCCTCGGCAAGGACGGCGGGTGCGAAAGTTTGGCGCCGTTTACCACGGCAGGGACTTCGCCGCCGACCGTCTCGACAACCCAAAAGCGGAGCGGTTCCAGCTCGATCAAGGTGGCAGTTTCCGGGCAAACCAGCTATGCCTTTAAAGATTTCAACTACCCGTTGGACAGCAGCAAGCAATATATTTTAGCGTGCTGGATATATGTCGAGTCCCAAACGGCTGGCGACGTGAGCGTATCGTTGCGAGACATTGGCACAAATACTTCGCGTTACTCATGTATCGCAAACATGGCAACGGTGGGCTCGTGGCAATTTCTGTACACAAAAATCCCGACAGCTAATGTGCTGGCCGGGAATGGTTTCCGTCTCGTCATAGGTACCCTTAGCTCGACGACATTCGTCGCTTATGTCGACGACATCCGTCTGTATGAGCTTTCCACCGCCGACTACAATGCAATCGGAACGACGTACACCGGAGAGCAGATTGACGGGTTTATCCCTTACGTGGACAGCATCCAGCACCTTCAAGGGGCGGCGATCCGGAAGTTCGGAAAAAATTTGTATGACGGAGAAATTGTCGCTACGGGAGCCGTCCCTACAATCCTCTTAGGAGCGAATGGTGATTTGGACTTAACTTCGGATGCAGTGGCTTTCCGTTTTGTGACTATCCGTAAGTATGCCGTAATTCCGGGAAACACTTACACACTAAGCTGTTTTGCAACAAATGTAAGTGGACCCAACACACCAACAATTAGCGTCAGAAAGGGTAGTGACGGAAGTCCACTCACCACCGCATTAACCGGAACCGGAAAGGTATCCATCACGTTTAATGTTGGAAGTGAAAAGGAGATTCAGCTTTTTATTTATGCCTCCCAATCTACAGCAACGGTACAAAGGAAACGTTACGAACAGGTTCAGCTAGAATTGGGAACGACCGTAACGTCTTACGAACCTCGCAACGACGATTACGTCTATATCCCGACCAAACTCGCATCCAGCGTCGACGGCACCGTAAGGGATAGCGTGGATATACGGACGGGACAGGTC
This sequence comes from Cohnella massiliensis, assembly GCF_900169535.1. NCBI lineage: Bacteria > Bacillati > Bacillota > Bacilli > Caryophanales > Paenibacillaceae > Cohnella > Cohnella massiliensis. The sequence goes on along the minus strand of NZ_LT821257.1, from coordinate 323,184 downwards.
ACGCGGCGGTGGCGGACGGACTTCGTTCTCGATGGTTCATATGCTTGGGTTTTTTCTGACGACTCAACGGGGTACAAGAGAGTCAATTTCCCGTTTGCCACCCCTTACGGTGGGTTGCCAAATTCGGATAGATTCTATTGCACAAAAAACGACGGTTCACCCCTAACGTCGAAAGCTTTTAATTCGCAAGATGGTACGAATCAAATCGGGACTGGGTCGAATGGACTTCAAGTTACAATTTCCGATTCCGATTCCGGATGGGGGGAGGATTTTCAACCCTCAACGGCAGAGATCAAAGCCTATTTCTTCGGATGGAAGATGAACAACGGCACATTCGGCCAGCCGTACAATGGCAGCGGCACGAAGACATGGATACCGCTCAATGCGACGAGCAACACCGGAGCCGTGACGACCGTCCCGACCGTGCCTAGCAGCGCGATTACGAGCGGGACTTATGATTATTACCGGCTGTCGTACCAGCTTGCGACGACGGTCACGGAAGCGGTGGAGGGCTTTGAGGGATCGATCGGGCTGCACGATGGCGGGAATGCGGTCGAGCTGCTGGAAGGCGTGATTGTGCGGGAGAAAGTTACGCCGCAAACGAGCTCGACTACAGCACACATCAATAACACAACGTTTCCGTCTTCTCAATTAAAAAACAGAGCGTCGCAAATCATTCGAATCTACAAAAATGGATTGCCTGATCCGAATTGGTCGGTTGTCTCTGATGCAAATGCATATGGTTTGGTTCGAGCGTCAATCTCGTTAACGATGTACGACCCCACCGCCGAATACACCGTCACGTACATCGCCCTGGACCGTTACAAACTGACGTCCAATGCGGTCGAAGCTTCCGTGACTTATCAGGCCAATATGAGCGGCGTCGTGGGCGACCTGGTGCAACGCATGGCCGACAACGAGACAAAGGACACCGTACAGGATTGGGCGCTGGATTGGGTGGAGGCCAAGGCTGATAATAATGCATTTGACATTGTAAAACTATTCGAAATGCCCTTTTACCTCTATCATCAGGCGACCATCAACGGCAATTTTGACATTGCACAGCGGGGAACGAGTTTCAATATCACTCCTACTTCGGTGACGTATACCCTAGACCGCTGGCGACTAGACAACAACCCAGAAGGCGGAACAATGCCCACGATGGTCCTTTCTCAACAAAGGTTAATGGATATTCCTGGATCGGCTTACTTTTGTCGACTGAACGTCAATGGGGCAGGGGAGGGATATGGAAACAGCGCTAACTGCACACTCAATCAATTTGTTGAAAACGGAACTCGTTATCTCTGTGGCGCGGGCAAAAAACTAACGTTGTCGTTCTGGGCTCGCAGTTCCATCGCTGGGAAAAGACTCGGTTTCCACTTGGAACAAAAATATGGAAGCGGTGGTTCGCCGACTACCGAAGAGATAATGTCCGGTACCACCGTTACGCTCACTTCGGCTTGGACCAAATATTCTTTCACGTTCACCACGTTTTCGCTTGAAGGAAAGACGTTTGGCGCCAATAACGATGATTCGGTCGCGATTCGATTTTGGTATATTTGGGGGTCCGATTATCAATCCAGATTCGGGGCAACAACTCCGGAAACATTTGGAGGAGCCGGCAACATCGACATCGCCCAAGTCAAATTAAACGCCGGCGAATCGGCTTTGCCGTTTCAGCCGCGCTCGTTCGCCGAAGAATTGGCATTGTGTCAGCGCTATTTTGAAAAAAGCTATGAGGTCGACGTGGCACCTCAATCGAACAATCCTATAGGCATGGTTGCGTTCGGCGCTAATTCGGGAGTCCCGCAAACTTTCCACGTTGATTTCAAAGTGAGAAAACGGGCGATTCCCTCGGTTTACACATATTCGCCATTTTCAACCAATCCAGGCGGAACCGGTTCAAGCGCTAGATATTTTGTGGGGACAATCGAAGCAACCGACGGCATTATAAACTATATTGGTACATCTGGATTTAATATGGAGGCACTGACTACAATTGATCAGTCCCGAGCATTTCATTGGACGGCAGATGCCGAACTTTAAGGGAGGGGTACAATGTACAGCCACTACATTAGAGTCGACGATGCCGGCGTAATTATCGCCGGCTTTTCCTCTGCCTTTGAGGATCCGCAGGAGGACGATATTCTCATATTGGAGGAAGGGCCGCGGCATTTCCATCTTGCCTTTCCCGATCCTCTGACAAACGAGCGCGGTCAATTTCGTTTCAAATGGATCGATGGGGAGCGAATCGAACGATCGCAGGAAGAACTTGACGCCGAGTGGTCTGCTCGTCCTCCTGCTCCGCCGAGCGACGCCGAACGAATTGCCCAACTTGAAGCCGACAATTCCCTTCTTGCGCTCAGCCTAGCCGAATCCCAAGCGCGGCTTACGGCCACCGAACAAGGCCAAGCTGACCTATTACTGCAGCTCGTACAAGGAGGTGTCCTGTAATGCAATGGTACAGTCTTGTCAAGCGATATTATGACGCCGGCTACTACACCAACGACAATGTCAGGGTGTTCGTGGAGGCAAACAAGATCACGGCGGCACAATATCAAGAAATCACTGGCGAGGAATACGAAGGCTCTGCGGCATAACCGCGGGGCCTTTTAATGGGGGTGTCCGATTGAGCATGAATGCAAACGAGCTGCAAGCGCTCGGCAAAATCGAAGGAAGGTTGGGGCGCCTTGAAGCCCTGCAGGAAGCAAACGTGCGAACGAATACCGAATTAACGGCGAGCGTCAATCGACTCGTTGAAAAGCTGGACAAATCCGACGATATTGCCCGAGAAGCTTTGGACAAAGCAAAGTCCGCACATCATAGGATCGACGACACCATGGGGCAAGTGAAAAGCGTACAAGACGACATCAAATGGCTTTGGCGCGCCGTATTGGGCGCAATCATTACGGGTGTGATTGGCGGGGCAATCGCACTGTTGTGGAAAGGAATAGGTGCATAAGATGCAAGATGGACAACTCTTTACATGGCAAGCTCTCTCCGCAATGGGGGGAGCTTCTTTGTTGACGTTTTTGATTGTGCAGTATACGAAAGGGCTTGTCGATCGCGTCGCCCGCTGGCTGCCGACGGACCTGTACGCGGTAGTCGTGTCGTGGCTCATTTTGACGGCCGCGCAGCTCGCAATTGGGGCCGACGCGGGCGACTGGCGGGTTTATCTGCTGGCGCTCGCCAATGGCTTCATTGTGGCGGCAGCGGCCGGGCAGATGCAAAACAAGGCGCTGAACCCGCCCGGGGCGACGAAGGGGGATGACAAGGCGTGAAATACATCGTCGATCATATCCCCCGAAACACCCTATTTAACCGTCGTCCGGGGCTTGCTATGGCCCCGACGACAATCACCATCCACAACACCGGAAACCCGTCCAGCAGCGCCAGAAACGAGCGAGCGTGGCTGACAAACACCGCAAACAACCGGACGGCGTCCTACCACATTGTTGTCGACGAGAACGAAGCAATCGAGGTCATACCGCTAAACGAAAACGCATGGCATGCGGGTGACGGCAGCGGACCGGGATGCGGTAACCGGACATCGATCGGCATTGAGATATGCGAGAGCGGGGATTATGCGAGGACTCTCCAAAATGCCGCGCAACTCGTCGCATCCATGCTCCGGGAGCGCGAATGGGGCGTTGACAGGCTTCGCCGTCATTTTGATTGGAGCGGCAAAATCTGCCCCCGCCTGATGTACGACGATGGCAAATGGACAGGCTGGGCAGCATTTAAAAACATGGTGGCGGCCTTGATCGCCGAAAAGGAGGAAGAAACCTTGGAGTTGAGCGCATACCAATGGCAAACGTTGCGAGCCGGAGTGGCCGCGTTGCTGGACAAAGGCGCGATCACGGACAAGACGTGGCTGGAAAAGATCGATAAAAAGACGCTGACGACTTCGGAGTTGTCGTGGCTGACGTTTGTCGTCGCGACGAAATAACAAAAAAGCCCGGGGGCTTCGGCTCTCGGGCTATTTTTATTGGCAAATTCCCAAGCGCTTATGAATTTATCATAGAGCATCTATGTAAAGGCCAGCCCGGCCGGGCCAACTCGTGGCGGGTTCCCGCGATCCCCTTGCGGGGATTTCGGCCGGTTCCCATCCGGCCATCATCAGGCGGGGAATTTATTAAATTGATGGCGTGCAATCATCAGATAATGGAGTCGGCTAAGCCTTTCTGATTCACCGCATTTGGCTAATTTTAAAATGTCCTCAGTCCACGACACAGTCAGAAGATCAATGCAAGACCGACTCCAAATCCCCTTCTCTTCAAACTGTTCTTGCCTCTCGCGGAATAAGGCGAGAAAGTCCTCGACGTTTTCGCAATCCAAAATTCCTTTTGCTTCGTTCATCTCGATCATCCTCCCTTGGGAGCCGTTAGGCTCCCGTGATTATTTCGATTGCCGTGCAAACCTTGAACACTTCTCGACCGTTGAACCATCCGAAGTTGAACGGCGTGCCGATGTAATATTCTTCCGCTTCCTCCGGTGATCCATTGAAACGTGTATGGCTTTGGTCGCCGTCGTCGTAAATTACCTTAATCACGATCATTCCTTCTTGCATCCACATTACCTCCCTGCCCTGTGAGCTTGTCCTTGATACTAATATAACATGCTTTTTAAATGCTGTAAATATGTAATTGCAAATTATTTTAAAATGCTGTAAATTAGTATCAACGAGGAGTTGATGCTATGGTAAAGAGGGGAAGAAAGCCGAAAGCGATTAAGAAGGAACGCGAGGCGATATATGCGGCTCCAGAGCTTTTAGCGTGGGCTCGGGAAAAAGCAGAGGAACATAAATGTACGACAAGCGAATTTATATGCAGTGTGCTAGAGAAAGCAAAAGAGCAGGAGGGTTAGCCTCGCTGCTCTCTTTTATTTAGTGCCACTCTCGTCAATCCTTGTTTTCGATCTGTTCCAAAGCTTTGTGAACAAGCTCGTCAAATAGATCGCGTTCCGCGTTGAAACGCTCTGCTTCTCTTTCCTCTTCCGAATCGCATCCGGCGGGATCGAACGTAGCGCCGGAATCCCAGCCATCAACGGAAACCAATACCGCCTCCAAACCATCCCTCTCTGCTTGCGATTCGTAGGGACCATAGATAGGCTGCCGTATCCGAATAATGCCTTGTTGGTTTTGCAGGACGTCGACATGCCATTGACTATCCAAGTCTTTTGCGGCCGCTACTGCCTCGCGGACAGATTCTTCGATTTTCGTCATGTCCTTCTCCTTTTTCCGCTGCCTCCCTTTTGGTGAGGTCTTATGCGTTTAACCCCGTGATTTTTTATAATCCTCGATCTGCCTACGCGTCCATATTGGGCCGCTCGCCAGCCGTTGAATCGGCTCCGGAAATACCCCTCGTTGCAGGTATGTTCCGATTTTTCGTTTATCCCAGCCTAGAATATAGGCCGCCTCAGCGTAGCCGACAATCTCGTCGCTGAGTATATGCTGCTGGGAGTAGAAGCTTTGAAGATATTTTGCTCCAACAGGCTTGTTTGTGAAGTCCGATATATCCAGACCGGCCATGATTTCGCCGAACATATCGAGGAGAACCATTTCGGCGTCTCCGAACTTGTGGGTGTATTGCATCAGTTCTTCGTGGATTTTTTCGATCGCCTTGCGTGGCTCTCGCGCAAAAGCAGATCCATACTTATTCGCAATGCCGATCTTTTTCTTCTCAAACACCCGATCGCCCAATACATTAGCGATCGCAAGCAGGCGACCAAACGCTTCGTCTCGTTCCATTTGTTCTCCTTTCAAGAGGGGCAGAAGCCCCTCTTATGTTGTTTTTACGAATCTGCGCGCCAGTTAAGGATGATGCGCTCCATGTTTTCGATTGCTTCTTCTCTTGTGCGGAATTGACCTTTTTCGTCAACTCCGTCCGTGATGGTATAGAGGTATTCCCCGTCCTCGTTTTCCCACTCGGATTTTACCACTTCGAACTTGTTAACAATCGTCATTTGATTCATCCTCCCAATATGTTTTTCTTCTTGTCTCTCTTGCTGATGTCTTTATAATACATCAAAAGTATGTTAAAGTCAACACTAAAATTAGAAATTATTTGCATTGATGATGAACGCATTATCATCCTATAATAAGAACAAATGTTCTTGTGGAGGCGCATCCAATGAAAAACCCGAAAGGAATGCCAGAAATCGAAGAATGGGATATGATCCGAGACATGATCGTATTGCCCAACCTGGTCGTAATGCTCGAGCAGCAACGGCAAAAGATGGAGTATTCGACGCAACTGCTCAAGCCGCTTTATCAGGCCGCAACCGACGCGCTGATCTATGCGGTAAACCGAGAGTGCTCCAAGCTCCGGATGGAGATGCAGCGCCGCAAAATCAAGGTGTGGGACGAGCGGCAAGAGGATGACATCATTTATGTGCAATACAACTGCCGGGGCTATCAAAACGAGTTTGGGGTCACGAAAGAAGTCATCCGGACGGAAATGCGTTTGCGGCTGACAAAGCACATCGAGGACATCGCTCATAAATTACAGGAGGGGTAGACATGCACACTTATCGGATTGAGCATGACGGGCCTAATGAGCGCCGGGCGGTTAAGCGGATATTAGAGTCTAGTCTGGACTATAAGCTGCCGGCATACATAACGTTTGCGGCAGCGGATGGAGAGCATGAATACTACGCCGAGGACTCAAACGTTAATCGTGGGGTTGTGATTGTGCTTGACCGTAAGTGTATTTGGTAATGCAGATCTTGCGGGAACTCTCACATTGTCGTGTTTTATAATACACGGTAGACCGTGTAACATAGAAGCGGACTACACAGCGATAATGCCGGTGTGGCTCAGGGGTAGAGCAACGCATTCGTAATGCGTAGGTCGGGGGTTCGAATCCCTCCACCGGCACCATCAATTATAGGTAACCTCAATGTCGAGTGTCATGTGACCATTATCCATGCGATCGGCATTTTTTATTTTGACCTCCTTAACCATTTCGTGCATGATTGCCTTTTTGTCAGCCTCATTGCAACCTGCAAGCATTTCCAGTAGATCGGCTGCCGTTACTTCGATTTTATCATCTTCGCTAGTGGCTGCAATCTCGTCCAATGCATTACGCAAGCTTTTTTCCTCCGCATCTAATTCTGCGCGGCGCAATAAAAAATCATCACGTGAGATGAGCTCGTCTACATACATTGTTTGGAATTTGCGCTTGCGATCAGCGACAAGCTGCAAGCGCCGGTTAAGATCGGTCACAGCTGCATCAATATCAATCTCATCATCTGGATCGATTTCAACGCCTTCGGAGTGCTCCTCAAGCTGACGCCTGACGTATTGCATAAAGGCGTCCTCCAGCACATCCTCGCGTATGTAGGGCATTGAGCATTTAAAGTTTTTTTGTCGGTTGACGCAGGCGTAATACTTGGTACGCACCGACTTATATTTGCGGCTTGGCCCGCTCATTGCATAGCCACAATGGCCGCAACGCAAAATACCGGAGTATGCAAAATCAGACGTAGCAGCAACTGGCGGCAATGTGCGACGGCGATCCAAAAGGCGCTGCACGCGATCAAATTGCTCCTTGCTTATGATTGGCGCATGCCGTCCATCGACAATGATCGGCGCTCCCGTTTTGCCTTTTCCACGCTTGCGCAGATTCCAGCGCAATTTACCGATGTAAACGGGGTTGCGCAGCATGTAATTGATCGTCGTCGTTGACCAGTGCTTATTCGGCGGCGGTACGCGCTCCGCTTCCAGCATCTGCTGAATTGTACGCATGCCCTGCGTCGCCTCGTAAGCGTCAAATATGTGGCGCACAATCCGTGCCTGCGCCTCGTTTATTCGCATCTCCCCGCTTATTGTATCATATCCGTAACAAGTCGTCCCTCCCGGACGGGATCCCTGCCTGACCATCTCCTCCATACCGAAATACACGCGCTCGGCTAGGTTCTCACGCTCCCACTGCGCGAGTGCGGCGACGAGCGTAATAAAAAGTCGGCCTGTGGCTGTCGTCGTGTCATACATCTCTGTCACAGACTTAAATTTGATGCCGCGTTTGTCGATACGGGCGAGTATCTCATATAGATCAAGTACGCTCCGCGTGAGCCTGTCTAGTTTGTAAACGACAATCACATCAAATAGACCGTCGTCGGCATCAGTGAGCATGCGCTGCAATTCTGGCCGGTTGGTGTCCTTGGCAGACTTGCCATCATCGGCATAAATCCCCATCACTGACCAGCCTTGCGAATCGCAAAATGCCGCCGCTCGGTGACGTTGAGCGGGCACCGAGAAGCCCTCTAACGCTTGCTCTTGTGTCGATACACGAATATAGATTGCAGCCCTCATTGGCCCCTCCTTATAAATCCACGGTAAATCTCAATGCTTTACCTATGATCCGTACGGGATTTTTAGGCGATACCAGAATGGGATCATATTTATTGTTGTCCGGCACTAAGAATGTTGCGTTATCTTGAATCTTGACTCGCTTCAATGTGGCTTCCGTATCGTCATTAACGAGAACGGCCGCAATCTCACCAGATTCGACTAACGGTTGCTCGCGAAGCAGAACTAGGGCTCCGTTTGGAATTGTAGGTTCCATTGAGTCGCCTTTAGCGATCAGATAATACAAACGACCGCTAGGAAGGTTATCCAGTGTTTCGTAGTGATATCCGCGGATATTCTCATTTGCGAGGATTGGCGATCCGCATGCAATCTCTCCAATAATCGGCACTGGCCTTACCTCTCTGGGAAGCTGAATGATGTTAGAAACTGGCGTGTCGATAGGTGGGAATAGGTCGTTGATGCTCACACCCAAAATATCGGCAATTGTAAAGAGAGTGTTTTGTTCCGGCTCATTGGTTCCGCTCTCGTAGCCAGAAATTGTATTATGCTTCACTCCAATCTTTTCCCCGAGTTCTTTCTGTGTCATTTTTTTAATCTTCCGGTACTTCCTTATTTGGTTCCCGACATATTTAGCAACGTCGAAGTTCATGAAATTTACCTCCTATTCGATAACTATTATATCGCATTTCATGAAATTGTAAACATTAAATTTCACTGAATGTGAAAAATTCTGTTGACCTCATCTATAATTTCGAGTATCATGAAGTTACGGAAAGGAGATGATTGTTATGCAGAACAAGCTCGCCGCGCTTCGTCGGTTTTTCGGCAAAACTCAAAGCGATATGGCTACCTTGATCGGCGTGGATGTTAGGACTTACAAGAACAAGGAACTTGGCATTACGCAATTCAAGGCGAGTGAAATGTTCGCTATTGCAAAAGAGTTCAAAAAACCGATTGAAGAAATTTTTTTACCCGAAAACTTCGAGAAACATGAAGTTTCGTGACGGAGGTGGTAACTGCTTGAACCACAAAGTGACGGAAACCAATACCATGTCTCGCGAGGCTGCGATATCGGCGTTCCGCCTTCTTGCTGCAATAGCCCGGCGGAAAAAGAAAGAGAAACGCAGCATGGAGCGGTTCGGAAAAGCTCAATAACCAGAAAGGAGCGGAGCCCGATGAACAACGCAGAACTTGCGGCATTGAAAGAGACGCTAAAGGCCGAAATCATGGCAGAGATAAAAGCCGAATCGCCTGTAAAGATCGTTAGGGATACGACCGCATGGGACGGCGTTAAGCAGCTAATCATCGACGCTTACCCGCACAAGCGGACGTTTGAGCACTATCAAATTATCAGCGGCTTGTCTCCGGTCATTCGGTACATCTTCGGGGTATGCAACTTTCAGGGTGAAACTCTCACCAATTGATAGATTAGCTATGAAAAACTTTCTTGAACGATCGAGGTGAACGAAATGTTAAATCGATCTGTAAGAAACGGAGGTTGTGAGGAAGTGGCATTGATTGAAACGCATTCGTTGGATCAGGTAAAGAGACGATTTAATGCTTATATTGAAACGTTGAAAGAACTACCGAAAGCAGACGAATCAAATGAAAAACGTTTGATGAATACGCAAAAATCTATTGAATCTTATTACTACGGCGATGTCAGAGAACTATTAGAGGTCATAGAAGATGCTGTTTATCAGCTTGAGAACTTAGAACCTCTGCTACACATCCCAGAAAGAGGATATGTGAGAAACAACTTCAGACGAGCAATTAGGACGTTGAAAGGCGAATAGACGAACGGAGGTTGAGCAGGAATGACAAACAATTGCCATAGTTGTGGAAGACAGTTTGAAAGCAAGCACAGTAACTATTTATGTGACTCGTGCCGCATGGAAAGGATACGCAAGCGCATCGCGGATAACACAAGTTATCCAACACACATTGATGATCTGAAATTTTTGATGGAACGGCACGACAAGTTGTATCGCATCCTTAATTCACACGGACCAGAGGGTCATCAATATTCGAACGAAGAATATGTACGGCTGATGCAAGACCGTCATTCGTTCAAATTGAAATACGAAATATGCCGTGAAGCTTTGGAGTATTACGCAGAAAAGATGTGCTTACAACAGGATGATCTTGGTGTTGATATTGGCTATATTGCACGAAAAAGGCTAAAAGAAGCAGACAAACTACCTTGAATTTCTGGCAACGATTATCACCCTAAAAGTTCACCAGTAGCTCTGTTCACCGCACAAAATGAAATTTTCGAGCATGATGAATTTTAGTGGTTAATCCCACTATCTTCACCTCGAAAGTTCAATACCCCATCTTCGGGATTAGTCGAATTCAGGAGTTGAATAAGGAGCAGGCGGAAACGGTCAAGTCGTTTTTGCTTAACCTTATCAACGCGGCAAAGGGGGAAGATGAATGAGCAATCACCAAATATTCAATCATCAAACGTTCGGCGAGCTTCCGGTCATCGTTATCAATGGCATGGAGTGGTTCGGAGCAACAGAGGCAGCGAGGGCGCTTTCGTTCTCGGATCCTTACAAAGCAATCACAAATCATGTCGATGAAGAGGACTCGACGGTCCGTCCAGTCCTTACCGATGGGGGTCAGCAGAACAAAAAGTTCATCAACGAATCCGGACTTTACTCTCTGGTGTTCGGAGCAGCCAAGCAGGGCAACAATGCAGACATTCAAGCAAAGGCAAAGGAATTCAAACGCTGGGTAACCAGAGAAATCCTGCCGACGATCCGACGAACCGGATCATACTCGGTGGACAAGCCCAAATCGCAGGCCGAATTGCTGCTGATGTACGCCAAGAGCTTCGTTGAAATGGAGCAGCGCGTGGAACGCGTTGAAACGGCCGTCACGACGATCCAAGAAACCTTTACCCAGCGCGACGAAGATTGGCGATCATCCATCAATACGATGCTTAATGGGGCCGCATACCGGTCCGGAACGCCGTATCGGGAACTCCGAACAGAAAGCTACCGGTTGCTGGAAGAACGTGGGCATTGCGATCTTAACGCCCGGCTGCGCAATCTGACGAAGCGTCTGGAAGACGCCGGGGCCATGGGAAATTGACCCAAAATATGATGATTTGGTGTCTACTTCCGGGGAGTTGTTAATCCAAGAAGTCAGACGTAGGGATATCGCCAAGTTTATCGTCGAAGCCCGCCAAGGCTGGCCGTACGCCATCCGGCGCGCGCTTGCCGTGGAGGCCGAAGTCGATCGACTCCGTGCGGAGCTTGAAAAATATCATACTGGTCCCTGGGACTGATAAGGAGGATCTTGCAATATGAACAAACATGACCTGGCCCGCCGGGACGCACTTGTTCGGACTCTAGCTAAAGCAAAGGAGCTGGCAGAAAACGCCCGCGTCCACTTGATCGCAAACGACCGGGAACAGGAGGATATCGAAGCCATGAGCAATGCGAGCGCACTTGCGGAAAAGGCATTGGAAGTTCTTGGTGCAAAGACGCCGGAGGGAGCAATCATATGAAAAAAGTCGTTCTGAAAATCCAAGAAACACTGCGGTATCAGCGCGAAGTGCCGGTCATGATTCCCGACGACATGAACCAAGAAGCCTTGAACGCTGTGCTTGATACTGCGCAGTGCGGTGCTGAGTCCGTCGACGATATCATTTACAGACTCCGCCGACACGGAATCCAGCAAAATGAACCTTACGATTCGAATCTCGATTCACCGGACTGGTCCGAAGCTGAATGTGATGAGTATGACTTTCCAGACGGTGGCTCAGATTCGGGTGACGGAACTTGAAAATCTAGAAAGGACTGATCTCATTGGCAGCCTACTGGTATGACGAGGCGGGGAACGCACATTTTGTTGTCAACGCAAAGCCGATTCTTCTTAACGGCTCGGAACCAGAGCTCCTGACATTCGACGATATCCATAAGCGGTTTCAAGGGTTAATCCGTTCTAAGGCCGCCCGCTGGACCTTTGCATATGAATTCGATGAACTGTGCCAAGTTGCCGCTATTGCTTTATGGAGGGCTTACGATCGCTATGATGCCGAAGCCTTCCCGATCCCTTTCGGGGCGATGGCCGCAAGCTATATCAAATATGCATTGATGGGGTACCACCAAAAGAACAAACCCAAATTTGACCGAAAAACCTCGCAAATCCGATCCCTGTGCAGTCTCTTTGATCTTGTGGATGACGGTAGTGGGGAAGGAACGGAGCTGCACGAATTGATTGGGGAAGAGGAGACTTTCACCCAGGAAACTGCAGACAGGCTGCTTTTGGAGAAGTTGCTGAAACGAATCCCTAAACAGCAGCGTGACGACATTTTCGCTTACGTTGACGGCTTCACGATGAAGGAGCTGGCAGTTGTAAAAGACGTATCCAGCCAGCAGCAAGCGAATCGTCTGAAGGCAGCTTTCATGAGGTTCCGAGCACTTTATATAAAGGAGCTTGCGCGATGAAACAGAAGGGGTCTCGCTGGTCAGAAACTGAGATTTTATACCTTCTGAACAATGCAGGCAAGAAGTCGCTTGAACAAATTGCCCGCAAACTTGGACGCTCCTACGCCTATACTGTGGTAAAAGCCGGCGAGCTCGGTGTCGCTAACGGAAAATTGATCTCCCCACTGTATACCGCAAATCAACTCGCAAAAGTTCTCGGCGTGGCATCGTCGACAGTCATCAATTGGACTGAGGATCAGGGCTTACCTTTTAAATGGGTGAAGCTTCGCAAATCTTTTTCGTACAAAATGATCGACATGTCTGATTTTTATCAATGGGCCGAATCCAGACAGGACCAAATTGACACAAGAAAATTCAAAGTAACCAATTTGGGAAAGGAGCCTTCCTGGTTAATCGCAAAGCGCAAACAGGATTCGGTAAAGCCACGAGCATATGCACGTCCTTGGACGATTGAGGATGAGCAGCGTTTAGTCGCACTGGTTTCTGCAGGGACATCGAAAAAGGAAATTGCTTGTCTTCTGCAGCGCTCAGAATTCGGAATTCAGCGAAAAGTGGACCGGTTGAAAATTCGTGGTGATTTGCCGATCGACAAACGAGGTGAATTTTACACCGAATCGGAAGAGCGGCTTCTCCTCAAATGCAAGGCCCGCGGTATGACCGGCAAAGAGATCGCTATTAAACTGCGGCGTAGTGAGGATAGCGTTCATCAGAAATACCGAATGATGGTTCTTTCGGGGAGGGAGCCATGAGTGCACGGAAATGGTACAGCGAAGCGTTAATAGAGGCAATTAAGGCGCGATATACCGGCAATCCGACCATTACAAATCAACTCATGGCCGAGTTTCAGGTTCCTCGTTATGTGATTACAAATTACGCCAAGAAATGCGGTGTAGCTCGAAAAAAGGAACCAAACTGGACGGAGAAAGAAACGCAATTCCTCATTCAACATTGGAGCGAAAAGGGCCTCGTCTATTGCGCTAAGCGTTTAAAGCGTACGACAGTCGCGGTCAAATTGAAAGCCAAACGATTGGGCTTAGGTGGCATAGTTAAGAACTCCCAGTTTCTTACCGGTCAAAACGTCGCCAATTTAATGGGCATCGATATTCATAGCGTTCTCCGCTGGTTGGATAAGGGCTACTTGAAATATAAAAGTGCTCCGTTTCCCTCACGTTCGGATAGGAATCGAACGACAACAATGATCTCCCTGGAGGACCTAGAGGTGTTTCTTAAGTCTTACCCAAATCTATGGGACAGTCGCAAGATGGTAGGATCACTCTGGCTTCAGGATCCGGATTGGTTGGTCGCGAAGAAAGCGGCAGACCGCGCTCGGCCACCGGCGGAAGGACGGAAGTGGACCCGTGATGAGGACAAGCGGTTGATTGCACTTTTTAAACTAGGGACGATGACCTATCAGCAAATCGGTGAAATTTTGGGCCGTAGCAGCGAAGCTGTTCAACGGCGTCTAAGTCGGCTTGATGTGTGGGGGACTGGCAAGTTTGTTGGGGCAAGATATGAGCGGAAGAAGAGAGAGCTATGAATGGTAGACGACGAACCATGAGCACGAAACCGATTGTCGTCGACAAAAAGCGTCTGCATGAGCTTTTTATGTCCGGGACCCCACTGGCGGAAATTGCGAAGGAATTCGGCAGCACACTCGGGAGCATCCGGACGATGATCTACCAGGAACGGCAGCGAGATCCGTATAAGTGGCCGCATCGTATTAACCCATCCATTTCGACAGATCCGCCACTCATGATGCATTTTTATGAGTGCGACGACTGCTTCGTCTCGTTTGCAATTGAGGATTACGAAGAAGTCGACCTTTCTGTCGCGACTTGCCCGATCTGCGGCGGAGATGGTGGCCTGCAGAAAAAGGGTTACGGGCGATTTGTTCGGATGAAGGATGGACCATCATGATTTGCCTTAAAGGCGATACGGTCAAACTGAAATCCGGCGAAACCGCGGAGGTCTTGGATTCATGGGGCGTCGCTCGCTCGTGGTACAAGCTGCAGACAGACGACGGCAGAGCCGTGTACGCAATGACAGAACACATTGAATCCATCGTAAAACGGCATTTCAACAAGAAAGGAAAGGGATGGGGAGCAACATGATTAAGATCAATAGGCTTGAAATCGAGAACGTCAAGCGCGTCAAGGCGGTGAAAATCGAGCCGTCCAGCGCGGGCCTGACGGTTGTCGGCGGGAAGAACAATCAGGGTAAAACCAGCGTTCTGGACGCCATCGCCTGGGCACTCGGCGGGAACAAATACCGCCCTTCCCAGGCCCAACGGGAAGGATCGGTCGTTCCGCCGTACCTGCACCTCGTCCTCTCGAATGGCCTGATCGTCGAGCGGAAGGGCAAGAACAGCGACCTGAAGGTCATCGACCCGAATGGCCAGAAAGGCGGCCAGCAACTGCTCGACAGCTTCGTCGAAGAGTTGGCGATCGATCTCCCGAAGTTCCTGAACGCGACAAACAAGGAAAAGGCCGGAATCCTACTGAGAATTATCGGCGTGGGCGACAAGCTTCATGAACTCGAGGTGAAGGAGCAGGAGCTTTACAACCGGCGCCATGCCATCGGCCAGATCGCGGACCAGAAGGCCAAATTCGCAAAGGAGCAGCCATATTACCCGGACGCGCCGAAGGAGCCTATCTCCGCTTCGGAGCTGATTCGCCAGCAGCAGGAAATCCTCGCCCGCAATGGTGAGAACCAGCGCAAGCGTCAGCGTGTGGCACAGATCCAGGCCGCGCACGACAATCAGGCGCGGGAAGTTGAACGCCTGTCTGCGCTGCTGGAGGAGGCCAAGGCCAAATATGCACAGCTCGCTGCGGACTTGGAGATCGCCAAAAAGGACGCACTCGATCTGATTGATGAGTCAACCGCGGAGCTGGAGGCCAACATCCGGCAGATCGACGAGATCAATCGGAAGGTCCGCGCGAACCTGGACAAGGACAAGGCCGAGACGGACGCAAACGAATACCGCCAGCAATACGACGTGCTGACGGCCGAGATAAATGCCGTTCGCCAGCAAAAGACGGACCTTCTGACGAACGCGAATCTGCCTCTCCCGGGCCTGTCCGTAGAGGATGGCGAGCTGATTTACAACGGCCAGCGCTGGGACAACATGAGCGGATCCGAACAGCTCCGAGTTGCGACGGCTATCGTTCGCCGGTTGAAGCCGAATTGCGGGTTTATTCTACTGGACAAACTCGAGCAGATGGATCTGGAGACGCTGCGCGAATTCGGCCAGTGGCTCGAGCAGGAGGGGCTGCAGGCGATCGCGACGCGCGTCAGCACCGGCGAGGAGTGCTCGATCATCATTGAGGACGGTTATGTCGCCGGCCAGGAAGGCGTCACATTACAACAACCACCGGGCGAGATTGACCCGGGGCCAACATGGAAAGCAGGTGAATTCTAATCATGTTCGAGGTCATCAGTGGCAAAGTTCAAAAGGCGAAAAAGGTTGTCCTGTACGGCCCCGAAGGCATCGGAAAGTCGTCGCTCGCCGCAAAATTCCCGCGGCCGATCTTTATTGATACAGAGGGGTCGACCACCGAAATGGATGTCGGGAGACTGCCCAAGCCGACGAGCTGGGAAATGCTCAAACAGCAAATCGGATGGGTCAAGCAGCAAGGTACACAACGTTTCGGGACTCTTGTCATCGACACGATCGACTGGGCTGAAATGCTCTGCGTGGAAAGTATCTGCGCAGCTCACCAGAAGACCGGAGTCGAGGACTTCGGCTACGGCAAAGGATACATCTTCGTGGCCGAAGAGTTCGGACGCTTTCTGAATCTCCTAAGCGACGTCATCGAGGCAGGCTTCCATGTCGTGCTCGTCGCCCATTCTCAGATCGTCAAATTCGAGCAGCCGGACGAGATGGGAGCCTATGACCGGTATCAGCTCAAGTTGGGCGCTAAGACCGGTAGCCGGACGGCGGCGCTCGTCAAGGAGTGGGCGGACATGGTGCTGTTCATCAACTATAAGACGTTCTCGGTGGCCGCGGATAAGAATGGGAACAAGCATAAGGCACAGGGTGGACAGCGGACGGTGTTCGCCACGCACCATCCAGCGTGGGATGCAAAGAACCGGCAGGGGCTGCCCGACGAGTTTCCGCTGGACTATGCGCATATTGCGCATATCTTTAGCGGATCCACGCCAGCGACGCCATCCGCGACCCCGTCGTCGTCCGGCGCCGTTCCGTCCACAGCGACGCCTCCGGCGGCCGCCGAAGCGTCGACGCCGCCGCAAGAAGCACAACCGCGGATCGACACCACCGGACCGCAGTTGAGCCCGAATATTCCGCGTTCCTTGCGCGATCTGATGGAGGCAAACCAGGTCAGCGAGTTGGAGATTCAAACGGTAGTCGGAAAAAGGGGTTACTATACTGCGGATACGCCGATCGCCAACTATGATCCCGGTTTTATCGAAGGTGTTCTTGTCGGCGCTTGGCCGCAAGTGTTTGGAATGATTCAAGAAGCAAGAAAAGATTTGCCATTTTAACATCAGGAGGAATCATACGTGAATAACCAACAAGAACGCGAACTGAGCTGGGACGACACAATTGAAAAGGATGGCGGCGAGTTCGTCGTCCTTCCCGCGGGGGACTATGATTTTACGGTTACGAAATTCGAGCGCGGCCGCTTCCCGGGAAGCGAGAAGATGCCGCCGTGCAACCAAGCCAAGCTGGAGCTAACCGTCCATTCTCCCGAGCATGGCGACGTTGTCGTCTTCCATAACCTGTTCCTGCATACGAAAACGGAAGGACTGCTGTCCAACTTCTTCGCCGGCATCGGGCAAAAACGCAAGGGTGAGCCGTTGCGCATGAATTGGAACGTGGTAGTCGGCGCGCGCGGACGCCTGAAACTGGAGATTAACAAGTTTAAGGGCCGCGACGGAGAGGAGCGCACGAACAACCAAGTGAAGACGTTTTACCCGGCCGACGAAGTACGCCCAGCGAATCAGCAGCAACCGCCGTTTCCGCCGGCACAGCAAGGTGGCGGGTGGAACGCCGGACAGTTTTAAGGAGGGCCTATGAATCTCAGACCCTACCAGCAGCAAGCGCGGGAATCCATCCAAGCGCAATGGGAGAGCGGCGTCCGTCGGACGCTGCTTGTCCTCCCGACCGGTTGCGGCAAGACGATCGTCTTTTCCAAAGTCATCGAGGATCGGGTCCGATTGGGCGAGCGGTTGCTTGTCCTCGCTCACCGCGGCGAGCTGCTGGAACAGGCGGCTGACAAGCTTGAGAAGTCAACGGGCCTCAAGTGCGCGACAGAGAAGGCGGAGCAGACATCGATCGGCAGCTGGTTCCGGGTCGTCGTGGGCAGCATCCAAACGTTGATGCGCCCGAAACGTCTCGAACAGTTCGCTCCGGACCACTTCGACGCGATCATTATCGACGAAGCACACCATTGCATTTCTGACAGCTATCAGCGCGTGCTGCAGTATTTTTCCGGCGCAAAGGTGCTCGGTGTCACGGCCACGCCGGACCGCGGTGACATGCGGAACCTGGGCAGCTACTTCGAGAGCCTGGCCTTCGAGTACACGCTGCCGAAGGCGATAAAGGAAGGCTATCTCAGCCCGATTAAGGCGATGACCATCCCCCTGCAGTTGGATCTGTCCGCTGTCCGGCAGCAATCCGGCGACTTCTCCGCCGGTGACCTTGGTACGGCATTGGACCCGTACCTTGAATCGATCGCGGCCGAAATGTGGAAGGTAGCCAAGGGCCGGAAGATCGTCGTTTTCCTTCCCTTGGTCAAAACCAGTCAGAAGTTTACCCGGATCCTTAACGAGATCGGATTCCGCGCCGCGGAAGTCAATGGAGAATCGCAGGATCGCGCTGAGATATTAGAAGATTTCGAAAATGACAAATACAACGTGCTTTGCAATTCGATGTTGCTGACGGAGGGATGGGATTGCCCGAGCGTCGACTGCGTCGTCGTCTTGCGGCCAACCAAGGTCCGCAGTTTGTACAGCCAGATGGTCGGGCGCGGTACCCGGCTATTTCCTGGCAAGACGGAGCTGCTCCTGCTTGATTTCTTGTGGCACACGGAGCGACACGAGCTTTGCCATCCGGCTCACCTTATCGCCGAGAGCGAGGAGATTGCCCAGGCCATGACCAAGCAGATCGAGGAGGCGGGGGTCCCACTCGATCTGGAAGCGGTCGAAAAGCAGGCGATGGATGACGTTGTCGCGCAGCGGGAGGAAGCGTTGGCCAAGCAGTTGGCCGAAATGAAGCGCCGTAAGCGCGCGCTGGTCGATCCCTTGCAGTTTGAAATGAGCATTCAAGCCGAAGACCTCGCCAACTACGTGCCCGCGTTCGGCTGGGAAATGGCGCCGCCGAGCGAAAAGCAAATCAAAACGCTCGAGAAGCTCGGCATCTTCCCAGACGAAATCGACAACGCCGGAAAGGCGACGAAACTGCTCGAGCGTTTGGACAAGCGGCGCGCGGAAGGACTGACGACGCCGAAGCAGATTCGCTTCCTCGAGGGGAAGGGATTCGAGCACGTCGGTACATGGTCGTTCGAGACGGCGAAGAATCT
Organism: Cohnella massiliensis; assembly: GCF_900169535.1. Taxonomy (NCBI): domain Bacteria; kingdom Bacillati; phylum Bacillota; class Bacilli; order Caryophanales; family Paenibacillaceae; genus Cohnella; species Cohnella massiliensis. The sequence continues at coordinate 303,871 of NZ_LT821257.1, read as the reverse complement.
GATTGATCGGATCGCCGCCAACGGCTGGCGCGTGCCGGAAGGCATCGATCCTAAGGGTTATCGACCTGTATAACCCAATACGAAACATGGAGGCCAATCCTGTTATGGGACAAATCAACTTGATCGACAAAGATTCTGACATTTCGAAGCGCACCAAGTACGGGTGGGATGTAGACATTAATGGTCGCCTGTATGACGTATATCGGATAGAAGGGTTCATTCATACGATCGGCGGTGAGTACGGAGAAAACAATCTCTGGGCATGCCCGCGAGGTGAAGAACCCACCTATGAGAACCTGATCGAATTCAGCGGATATAGCGTTCGGTGGGGCATCGAGGTCCAAGAGAATAATTACGTTAGGTCCAAATGGGACGAGGCTGAAGTTCGCAAATCTTGTAAATGCCTCATTACTCGTAATGGAAAACCGTTCTACGCTATTGCAGCGGGAAGTCTTGACTTCGCGCTGACAATGGCTCGGAGCACTCTTTATGAAATCCAAGAACACCCACTTAACTTCTTCGAACAAGATTTCGGGAAGTACATTACGGGACGAAAAATTTACTGGCGCGAGCAGCCGGCCATCATCAAGCGGTACAACATTGATTCTGACGGTGACTTCCGATTAATAATCGCTGCCGAAAGTCCGAATGGATTCAATCCGCCATGTTACTTGGACAAAGATGAAGAGATGGAAGACGAAGACCGCTATACGATTGTTGATGACGTGCTTTCGAAGTCAATCTATTGGTTCAGAGAATAGTAAGGAGTTGCCACCATGGAGCATAAAGTCGACCTGATAGCACTCCTCGCATACGTTGACCCGACCTATCTATCCTATCAGGAATGGGTGAATGTGGGTATGGCCCTCAAATATGAAGGCTACACGGCCAGCGACTGGGACGCGTGGAGCCGCCGAGATCCGGGTCGCTACCATCCGGGCGAATGTTTCCGGAAGTGGGATTCCTTTGAGGGCTCCGGCACGCCGGTCACCGGGGCCACGATCACGCAGCTGGCCAAAGACGCCGGCTGGACGCCGCGGGGCGGCCGCGATGAACGGGATCACCACGAACTCGGCTGGGACGACGAGATCGCCGGCGATTATGTCGTCGTTGACCGCAATTGGATCGAAGGCAAGGAGATCCACGAGCCAGCCGTCTGGAACCCAGTGCAGCAGTTGGCCACGTACCTCGAGACGCTGTTCGAGGCGGCCGAGAACGTCGGTTATGTCGTCGATTCGTGGCAAGACGAGGATGGGAAATACAAGCCGACGAAAGGCGCATGGGACCGGACAGCCGGCGAGCTGATTCAACGCCTGAACGAATGCAACGGCGACATTGGGGCGGTCCTGGGCGACTACAACCCGGAGGCGGGCGCCTGGATCCGCTTCAATCCGCTCGACGGCAAGGGCGTCAAGAACGAAAACGTGACCGAATTCCGTTATGCGCTCGTCGAGTCCGACACGATGGACATCGAGAAGCAGCACGCCATCATGCGGGAGCTGGAGCTGCCGATCGCCGTCCTTGTCTATAGCGGCGGGAAGAGTCTCCACGCCATCGTGCGTATCGAGGCGCCCAACTATGACGAATACCGCAAGCGTGTCGACTATCTGTACAACGTCTGTAACCGCAACGGGATCACCATTGACAAGCAGAACCGCAATCCATCGCGACTGTCGCGCATGCCTGGTGTCGTCCGGAACGGCAAGAAGCAGTTTATCGTCGACACGAACATCGGGAAAACGAGTTGGGCCGAGTGGTACGAATGGATCGAAGGCGTCAACGACGACCTGCCGGACCCGGAAAGCCTGACCGACACCTGGGACAACATGCCGGAGCTGGCGCCGCCGCTCATCGAGGGCGTGCTGCGGCAGGGTCATAAAATGCTCATGGCCGGGCCATCGAAGGCTGGCAAGTCGTTCGCGCTGATTGAGCTCTCCATCGCCATCGCAGAGGGCGTCAAATGGCTGGCGTGGCAATGCACCCAGGGCAAGGTCCTCTACGTCAATCTCGAGCTGGACCGGGCCAGCGCGCTGCATCGCTTCAAGGACGTATACCGGGCGCTTGGACTGCCGCCGCGGAACATCGCCAATATCGATATCTGGAACCTGCGCGGCAAGTCTGTCCCGATGGACAAGCTGGCGCCAAAGCTGATCCGGCGAGCGGCTAAGAAAAATTACATCGCGGTCATCATTGACCCAATCTACAAGGTGCTGACTGGAGACGAGAACAGCGCCGATCAGATGGCCCATTTTACGAACCAGTTCGACAAGATCGCGACCGAGCTGGGCGCCAGCGTCATCTACTGCCACCATCACTCCAAGGGCGCCCAGGGCGGCAAGAAGTCGATGGACCGGGCCAGCGGCAGCGGCGTCTTCGCCCGGGATCCGGACGCGCTGATTGACCTCGTCGAGCTCGAGGTGACAGAGGCGCTGCTCAAGCAGGAAGAAAACAAGGCGATTTGCGCCGTGTACAAGCGCTACTTCCAGCAGCACAACCCGCAATATTTGGAGCAATCGGTGTCGCAGGACGACGAGCTCAGCGCAAAGGCGATGGAGGAGCATGCCCGGCGGGCGATCTACAACACGGAGCAGGCGGCCGCCCAGGAGGAGATTCAGCGCGTCTTGGAGGCGGTGCGCAATCGTTCTGCATGGCGTGTAGAGGGCACACTGCGGGAGTATGCCAAATTCCGGCCGGTCAATATGTGGTTCGCCTATCCAGTCCACCGCGTGGACGACGTCGGCAGCCTGAAAGACATCGAGCCGGAGGGAGAGGCGCCGGCGTGGCGGAAGGCGGCGGGGAAGCGACGGGAGTCGGCGAAGAAGGAGCGGCAGAGCAAGGAAGCACAGTTCGAGGACGCCGTGAATAACTGCAATTTCGGCGAGCCTCCGACGGTGAAGGACATTGTCGAATGGTTTGGGAAGACGGGTAATGAGGTCTCCGATCGGACAGTGAGAGATTGGATCAAGAGATATGGTTACCGAATCGACAAGGAGAACGGCAATGTGATCGTCAAGGATGACGGTGACAATGAGTGATCGTTATTCCATAAATTACTACGGCGGCGATCATAAATTTATGGTTCTCGCCGAACGAACAAAATGCGGCGGCAATCATAAAAACAAGGTTCCCGCCGTGGTAGAAAATGGCTTACATTTGCGGCGGACACCATAAAACCATGGTCGCCGCCGCCGAAAAATGCGCCTTATATTTATATATTAATATATCGCGATATAACGCGCGCCCGTAGTAATTATGTTTATGACTATGTAAGTCTGTAAGACTGAGAGAAGGTTGCCGCCGCAGGAGAGCGGCAACCCCTTCTCAGCACAACAGTCTCCCGCGCGAGAAAGAGAGAGGAAGAAAAAAATGGCGAAGAAATACGATAACAAATATTGGGAAAATGAACCAGCCGAAACTATCAAGTTTGGAACGTACTTCATGCGATGCTTTGATAAGGCCGGAAAATTGCAATTCGGTGTGTGGTACAAGAGCAAGAACACGGGTAACGAAGTGTTTCAAGTCAAGTTCGTCCTCGATCGCAAGGAATTATTCAGCAGCGATGAAGCCCCCAGCTATCTCCGACAGTTGGTCTATGACTGGGAAGAGATGCTCGAAGGTGAACGCGATGACGACTGAATTCTTCATGCCCATGAAGCCGCCGACCGCGACGCATCAAGAAAAGCAGGTTTCATGCCAGAACGGCAAACCGATCTTCTACGAGCCCGACGACCTGAAGGCGGCCCGGGCGAAGCTGACAACTCACCTCGGGAAGCATGTGCCGGCGAAAAAATACACGGGAGCGCTGCGGGTGATCGTCAAATGGCTGTTCCCCATCCCGGAGGGTAGCAATCATTACGACGGCGAGTGGAAGACAACGAAGCCCGACACGCACAATCTGAACAAGCTGCCGTTCGATATCATGACCGATTTGGGATTCTGGAAGGATGACGCCATCGTCGCCAGCGAGATCATCGAGAAGTTCTGGGCCAAGCTGCCGGGCATCTACGTCAGGATCGAGGAGCTGTAGGCGATGGACTACAAGGCGTTCTTCACGGACGTAGTCGATTGGATCAGCCAGGCGAATCAGGCGGCTGCCCGGTATGGCATGGAGAATCTGGACTTCTGGAAGTGGGTCGCTGATTCATGCGGTACGATCTGCCTCAAGTACCAGGACAATCGGCTGGTGATTAAGCAAATGATCATGATGACCGAATGGCTGGAGGAAGTATACAACCAGAGGAGGAGTTCTCGTGGAAATTCGAATTGAAATTGCACATTCGGACGGGAAGGACCGTCTTCGGCTTTTTGACCCGACGGAGGATGTCCAGAAGTACACGGTCGCCGCATTTTTTGGCTATTGCCGGGAGATGAACGGGCCAGGACCGCTGCAGGCAGGACAGCGGATGGAGCCTGAACGTCCGGAATGGTACGAGACTGGAATCAAGTATAAGAACGGTGTTGCATATTACCGAACCCGATACTGGTGCCAGAATCCCGGGTGCAAGCATCAAGGCAACCAGTATATCAAGCTGACGGACACAACGACGGAGTGCCACGAGTGCGGAAATGTTCTACAGGTGCGGCCAGCCGCCGGTATTGTTGGTTCTGACGGGGTGCCGGAACAGGACCGGTTCGGCAATTTTTTCCGAGCGGACAAGCCTGCGGAAGACGGCGTATAACGTGCGAACATGCAAGGCTACAAGATCAATCAGCGAGGTGGACAACGATGAACGAACAGCAGGCGATTGATCGTTTGACCCAATATCGGCAAAAGCAGGCCCGTCTTCGGGTGCTGTCGAAATACAGCGTCGGCGCCGGCATTACCGTCAGCCGGCTTAATGAGGACGATCACCTGCAGGAGCTGCATCGGAAGCTGCGGCGCTTGCCAAGCTATCTGTACCTGTCGAGCCGCGAGCAGCGGTTGGAGACGACGGCACACGCATATCTGACCAAGTACCCGGCGGGGACCCGGGCGCAGCTGGCGGCCGTGCCGAACCGTGGAGCCGATCCGGATGACGACGAGGAGCTGCGGCAGATCCGTGATGCGATCCGTAAGGTGATCGCGGCTCGCGGCTGGGATTTGCGGGATGATATCGACGATGTGCTTGAACGGGTGGCCGAGTTTCAGGACCTCAAGTCGGAAATCGCGCACATAGATTCTGTTTTAGAAGCCCTCGAAGCATACAAGCCGGAGTACGCTACCCTTTTGCGGTCAGTCTATGTTGACGGTAAGAGTGCCGGTGAACTCCGGAACGAAATGAATGTCTCCGTCCGCACATTTTGGAGGCGGATGAGCGAGGCCGAAAGGGAGTATAAACTACTGGCACGATGATGGCACAAAGTTGGCACGGACGAGTGCTTTTCAGCCGTGTCAACCCATGCTAAAATGGTACTGTGCCAAAGTGTAGAGGTCGCCAATGCGGGCGGCCTCTTTGTATTTTGGCTGTCATGCGAGGAGGTGGCGCCAGTAACCCACAGATCGCTGATTATTGGCCGTCATCCTGTACGCCGCGGGGTGGCGGCTATCTTTTATCGAAAAAGTGCAAAGGAAATGATCGAATTCGCGGGGTAAATACCGTGAACCAGTGTAAATGAGTGCAAAGGAGAAAGGGGATATGGCGATTGAAAAGCAAATCCGGTTAACAAGACATGCCTTCGATCGGTATTGCCAAAGAGTGGCACCGATCGGCTGGCAGGAGCTTGAGCGCTTGGTGAGCGCCGGGATCGGAGAGCGGCAGCCGAAAGATGGTTACCTCCAAACCGGTCTGACATGGTGGAGGGCCGAGGAGACCGAGACCGAGATCATCCTGCACACCTGCTACGGCGATACGCATATCGACATACCAGCGGCCACCAAGTGGGCCAAGCGATTTCGGGACCGGATCGCTTTAGGTGCGGACTATGCCGGTAAAGCCTAAGCGGCCTTGCAGCAAGCCGGGGTGCCGGAATTTGACGGAGGGCCGCTATTGTGAAGACCATGCGCATTTAGCCGAAATGTCCCGCAAGGAGAGACACAAACGATACGACGAGCAGCAAAGGGACAAGAAGGCGGCGGCATTTTATCGATCAGTCGAATGGGAACGAGCGAGAGAACAGGCGTTAATCCGGGATCACGGATTATGCCAAGATTGTCTGCTTGATCAGCGGATCACGCCGGCCGTTCCTGTGGATCACATCATCCCTATACGGATCCGCTGGGATTTGCGGCTGACATTGAGCAATCTTCGATCATTGTGCAACTGGCACCATGCGATCAAAACGGCGGCGGACAAACGGAAATACGGAGGGTGTTATGCATTGAAGCCAACACATATTAACCCGCAACGCAAAGGTGATAGCGAATGAGTCAATTCATTCATGACATGATTCATATGACCGAAGGCGAGAAGCTGGTTCATTATTGGCCGTTATGGCTGACGGTGTGGCTCGTCGTCATTGGGGCTTCATATATCCGCCACAAACGAGGGCGGTAGGTAGTCTCCCACGACCCCGGGGGGAGGGTCAAAATTTTTAAATCGACTCTTTGAAGACCGCGCCCCCACCTTCACACAAGATTTTTTCCCAAAATGGAGGTTTTTTGGATGGTCACCATCCAACAAAATTTTTACGAAATGAGGTGAAGCGCATGGCGGGCAGACCATCCAAGCCGGTCCAACTGCTCAAACTGGAAGGGAAGAGCCACCGGACCAAGAAAGAACTAAAGCGCCGGGAAGAGGCGGAAAAATCTCTATACACGGGAACAACTTTTAAGGAGGCTCCCGCCGTGAAGGCGGACCCGATTGCGCATCGAGAATTTTTGCGGCTCAAAAAATTGTACAAGTCGATCCAGTACATCGACGGGTTGGACGAGCAGATCATCAACCGGTACTGCATGCTGATGAGTCAGGAACAAGCGCTCGCGAAGATGATGGAGCGGATGCGCCAGGATATCGAAGAGGTTGAGGAAGTGGAGGACCGGATCCGCATTTACGAGTCGATTGCCGGTGTAACGGATAAGACCATGAAGACGCGGGAAATGCTCCTCAAAATCGAGGACCGTCTGTTCCTGAATCCGACGGGTCGTATTAAATCCATACCGAAGCAACCGGACGAGGAGCCGAAGAAATCGGCAATGGCCCAATTCATGACCCGGCGAGCGGGTGGCGGCCATGCCACATGATAAGCAAAGAGCTCTCGAACCTATCGAATTTATGGGCATGCTCCACGGGGTTGATGATTTTTACGGGCAGCCGTTAACGCTGCTCGACTGGCAGCACAGTTTACTTTGGGACGTTTACGGCACCGTCAACGATCAAGGGTATCGGCAGTACAGATACGCTTACTTGGAGATGCCGAAAAAGAACGGAAAGACGACCATGATCGCCGGGCTTTCCTTGTACCATCTCACCTGCGATCCGCCAGGCGGACAAATATATTGCTGTGCCGCTGACCGTGAGCAGGCCGGGTTAGTTTATCGCGCGGCCGTCGGGATGATCGAGCAGGAGCCGGAGCTTGAAGGTATCCTCAAGGTGACCGAAAGCAAGAAGGAAATCAAGAATCTGCTCACCGGAACAACGCTCAAAGTGCTCTCGGCCGAAGCGTACACCAAACACGGCATCAACCCGACAGTCGTCATCTTTGACGAGCTGCATGCGCAGCCGACCCGGGATCTGTGGGACGTTATGACATTCGGTGCCGGAGCCGCCCGTAAGGAGCCGCTTTGGTGGGTCATTACGACGGCCGGAGATGACCCGGACAGGCACTCGATCGGCTTCGAGGTGCATGATAGAGCGCGAAAAATCCTATCGGGAGAATTGGTTGACCCGACATGGTACGTTCGCATTTACGGTATACCGGATGATTACGGCATGGACCCGGACAAGCCCGAAGAAGATATATACGACGAGGAGCTTTGGTATCGCGTCAATCCAAGCTTGGGGCACACGATTAGCATTGAGTCCGTCCGGCAGGAGGCTGTAGCCGCTCGCAATAGTGCGGCGTCCGAAAAACTATTCCGCTGGCTCCGACTCAATCAGTGGATCAGCCTCAAAACGGTAGGCTGGCAGCCGCTCAGCCTTTGGGATAAGACAAACGGCAAGTGGGGGCTATCCGAGTTGGTCGGCAAGCGGTGTTATGTTGGACTGGACTTGTCAAGCACGACAGATATTACAGCGGCATGCTACCTGTTCCCGCCGCAAGATGACTTGTCGGACTGGCGGGTCATTTTTGATGCCTGGATACCTGAAGATAACATGCGGGAGAGAGTCCGAAAGGACAAAGTGCCGTATGACCGGTACGTTGATCAAAAGTTTTTGCTGACCACACCGGGCGACGTCGTGGATTACGACTTTGTCGAGGCGAGGTTACTGTCAATGTCCAAACAGTACGAAGTCCACACCGTCGGCACGGACCCGTGGAATAGCCGGATGCTGTCGCAGCGCTTAATGCGCGGTGGGATGGATGTGGTGGAGATCGCCCAGGACATGAAAAACATGAGCCCGGCCATGAAGCTCGTCGAGCAACTGCTTAAACGAGGACTCATGACGCATGAGACTAACCCCTTGGCGCGGTGGTGCTGGGGTAATATCGCCATTGCTGTTGATGGTAATGAGAACATCAAGCCGATGAAAAACAAGTCCAAAGAGCGAATCGACCTGATCGTTGCAATGATCAACGCGATGGCGACGGCCATGCTGTTCGAAGAAATTAATTTGGACGTATCCGAATTCGCGGACGAAGCATTCCTAGATAAACTTTGGGGGTAGATCATGAAAAATATCTTTTACGTTCTTCGCGATTATGCGGAGGACATCTTAATTGGTGCCGGGCTTCTTATTATCAACATTGCTACCTTTCGGCTCCATGAAATCGCGGGACTTTTCGGGTTGGGGGTGACGCTATTGCTAGTCGGTTTTGCGACAGCCCGAAACCCTCCGAAAAAGGAGTGATGATCATAGATGTTCTTCCGGAGAGCTGTTAATACTGCGGAACATGAAAAACGAGAGACGCTAGAACTGAATGTCGATGATCGGCGCCTGCTGGAAGTGCTCGGAATTGATCTGGACACCATAAACGTCAAGGGAAAAAACGCCCTCAAGGTCGATACGGTGTATGCCTGTATTCGGATTCTGTCGGAGTCCGTTGCCAAACTTCCGATCAAGGTTTATCAGGAGGACGAGAACGGTGTTCAGCGTGCGACACAGCACCCAGTCTACCAGTTGCTCAAGTTGCGGCCGAACCCGTACATGAGCGCCTACGATTTCTGGAAGTGCATTGAGGCGCAGAATGATCTTTATGGGAATGCATACGCATCAATCGAATTTGATCGTCGTGGGCGGATCGTGGGGCTATGGCCTATGGATTCGTCACGGGTTAAGATCGTGGTTGACAATGACACAGCGGCCAGCGGCGTCATTACTAGCCGTTCCAGTTTGGCTTATCAGGTCAATCTCGGGTACGAGCAAAGGAAACTCATGCCGCATGAAATTCTTCACTTCAAAGGGGGCGTGACCCTCGACGGGATTGTTGGTCTATCTCCGCTTGATTGCCTTAGGTCAACCCTTGAAAACGGTGCGTCGGCGAATCAGTTCGTTAATAAGTTCTTCAAACAGGGATTGCAGGCGCGCGGTATCGTGCAATATGTAGGAGATTTGGACGAGAAGGCAAAGGAGAACTTCCGTAGAAAATTCGAGTCTATGGCGAGCGGTCTTAACAATGCTCATCGGATCGCGTTATTGCCGATCGGTTATCAATACCAACAAATTGCGCTCAATCTAGCGGATGCTCAGTTTTTGGAGAATAGCCAATTGACCATCCGGCAGATTGCAGCTGGCTATGGCGTTAAGATGCACCAGCTTAACGACTTGAGCCGGGCAACGCACACCAACGTAACGGAGACTCAACGTGAATTCTACACGGACACTTTGCAGCCGAAGCTAACAGGGTATGAGCAGGAACTGACTTGGAAACTGTTTTTGGACAACGAAATCGAAGCAGGGGTGTTTGTTCGCTTCAACGTCGACGCTATTCTGCGGGCAGACCTAAAAACTCGGTATGAAGCGTACCGCATCGGTGTTCAAGGGGGATTCCTGACGCCGAACGAGCCCCGAGCGCTCGAGAATCTCCCGCCGATGGAGGGAGGCGACCAACTGCTCGTAAACGGAAGTTACGTCCCTATTACACAAGCCGGCGCTGCATACGCCGGGAGAGGGGGTGAAGGAGCTGGAAACGAAGAAACCGACGAAGGAGATCCGGGCGCTGCCGGTGACGTTTGAGGTCCGGGAAAATGAAAGCGAAGACGGGAAGCGAACCATTACCGGGGCCATCAAATACAACACTGAAAGCGCGGAAATGCGCGACTATTGGGGCGACGTTTGCGTGGGAACCATCTGCACGGAGGGTTTTAAGGACGGCCTCGCGGCGCGGACCGTTGTTCCGTTGTGGAGCCATGACGCCGCACAGGTACTTGGAAACGCGAAATCCGGAACGTTGCGTTTAACCAATATGGAGAACGAACTTCGGTTTGAACTCGATATCCCGAACACTACCGTCGGCAACGACGCCTGGGAGCTGATACAGCGCGGCGATGTGGATGGAGTAAGCTTTGGGATGAAGGTCACAAAGGACAAATGGTCCAGTGAAAAGCGCGACAACGGGCGGATTTATCGGCGAAATATCTTGAACGCTGAACTTTACGAAATCAGCCCGGTTGCCTTCCCGGCATACCCGGCAAACGAAGTGGCGGCGAGATCCCTCGAAGAATTCAAAGCCGAGGAACAACGTGCCGCCGATCGTTTTGAAAAAGAAAAGCTTTTACTCGAACTCGACCTTTACGGTTGAGTTTTTTGTTTTCCAAATATCCCATGAGGTGATGAAATGACCAAGGAACTGCGTGCGCTGCTCCATAAGTTGGAGAAAGCAAAGGAGGAAGTCCGGGGCTTTTTGGCCGAGGACAAGACGACTGAAGCAAAAGAAAAAATGGACGAAGTTCGCACCCTGCAAACCAAGGTTGATCTGCAGCGCGAATTGGAAGAAAACGAAGTTCGCTCGCTCGGCGGTCGCGAATTGAATGACGATGGCAAAGTAGAAGAACGCGACATGCAGGAACTCGAAAAAGAGTATACCGGCATCGTTCTTCGAGCACTCCGCCGTCGGCCTATCAGCGAAGAAATGCGTTCGGTTATCCGCGAATACGAAAAGCGCGCCGTCATGAACGAGGGTGAAACCAATCCGGCCATCCCGGATGGGGATGTCGGCATCGTTGTGCCGCAAGACATCCAAACGCGGATCAACACGCTCATGCGTGACTGGAACGATCTGTCGCAGTACGTAACGGTTGAAAATGTCACAGCATTGTCTGGAAGCCGCGTGCTTGAAACGGATGCCGATATGACACCGTTCGCGGACGTGGACGAATATGGCGTAATCCAAGCTACCGACAACCCGAAATTCACGCCGATCTCGTACAAGGTCAAAAAGCGTGCCGGTTATCTGCCGCTGACCAACGAACTGCTGGCCGATAACGACGCAAACCTGATCGGGTACGTCACCAACTGGATCGCCCGTAAGGCCGCGCATACGCGGAACACGCATATCCTGGCGCTGCTGAATACGCTGACGCCGAAGGCGCTGGCTGATCTTAAAGCAATCAATACGGTCCTCAACGTAGACCTTGACCCGGCAATCAGCCGTTCGGCGATCCTGCTGACCAACCAAGACGGATTCAACTGGCTGGACAACCAAGTCGACGGCAACGGCCGACCGATTCTGATGGATGACTTTACACAACCGGGCCGTAAATTGTTCAAGGGTCGTCCGATCGCTGTCGTCAGCAATCGCAACCTGCCGTCGAGCGGTACGAATGCACCACTCTTTATCGGCAACCTGAAACAGTTCATGGTGCTGTTCAACCGTCGGTTCTTTGAACTCGCATCTACTCGGGAGGGCGGCGACGCATGGCGTCGTGATACGACGGAGTTGCGGACCATTATGCGCGACGATTACGTGCAATGGGATGGCGCTTCTACCGTATACGGCCAACTGGACATTACGCCGACGCCGTAATAATCACAAATTGAGGGGCCGGGGAACCGGCCTCTTTCCATTGGGGGTGAGATTGTGGCGAAAGTCATTCAAGCGTTCCGCGAACGATACCACAACTTTAAGCTGTATAACATCGGAGACGATTACCCGGAAGACGACGAAAAGCGCGTGCAGTATTTGGCGGAACAAGGTTTTTTGTCGGTGGAGCTGGAATCAAAGGAGTCTCCGGAGCGGCCGGAGGAATCGGGGTCGGAGACTGAACCGGAGGAAAAGCCGAAACGCCGCAAAAAGGGCGTGAGCGACGATGGCGATTCTGACGCTTGACGAAACGAAAACTTGGCTACGCGTGGACGGATCGGACGAAGACGCAGCGATTGAAATGCTGATCGGCGCTGCAGAAACATACCTACTCAACGCAGTCGAAGTTGAATTTGACAGCACCAATCAACTTGCGAAACTGTTTTGCCTCGTCTTGGTCGCCGACTGGTACGAAAATCGCGAACTGATCGGCTCTCAACCGTCCGAAAAGGTGCGGTTTACAATCCAATCCATGCTTGCACAACTGCAGCATGCCTACTCGCCGCCGGAAGAAGGGGTTTCGCCATGACCGCCCTTGTAAACCGGTTGGATAAGCGAATTTCCATCCTTCGCCCGCCCGGGCCTGATGAAACGGATGAATACGGCCAGCCGCTGGACAATCCCGTTGAAGTTTGCACGGTTTGGGCTGCCATTGAGCCCCTGCGTGGCCGGGAATACACCGCCGCAATGGCCGAACACGCCGAAGTGACGACGCGCATCCGTATTCGGTACAGGGTGGATATCGACCGCACTATGATCGTCCGGTACAAAGACCCGGGAGATCCTGAATTCCGCGAATTTGAAATTTTGCACATCATTCACCCGGAGTTCAGAAGAAAGGAACTCCAATTGATGTGTAAGGAGCGACAGTGAGATGCGAGTTATTATCAAACGGGAAGTAATTGAGCTTTCACCCGTCGACGGTTGGAGACGATTTGCTCCAGGGAGACTCATTATTCAATTGGAGCGGCAATGATGGCGCGGAAATCGGAAATCGTCGGCATGAAGGAACTCGAACGCGCGTTACGAGAACTCGGCAAAGTCCCGCAAACGGCGGCAACACAGTCGGCGCGGGCGGGCGGCAGGATCGCTCTCAAAACGGCAAAAGCCTTGGCGCCGGTTGATACCGGAGAACTCCGGGAAGGTATCATCATGAAACGCGAGCGGTCCCGTGTCAAGGGTAAGGCCGTGTATGACGTGATGATGGACCCGGGCATGAATGACGTGTTTGTGAAAATCTCGAAAGACGGCAAGCGGTACTATTACCCGGCGTCGCAGGAGTACGGATTTCTCACGGTCGATGGCGGGTATGTTCCGGGCTATCGCTTTTTGCGCCGAGCAATCGACGAGAATGCGGAACAGATAGAAAGGCGTGTTCTTGAAGTCGCCGAAAAAGAAGTGGACAAGGCTTTGCGGAAAGGACGGTGAGTGAGGTGGCGGGATTGGAAGTCACTGTTAAGTTAGCGGATACGGAAGTGTTTCAAAACATGCTCAATCTGTTCCAAGAAATCGCCAACGATGAAAGTATTCCGGAAGAGAAGCGGAAATGCATTGTTGACCGGTTGTTGGAAATCGGGGCGATCAAAGAATGAGCTTCGAACCGGCACTTGTGCAGGAATTGAAAACCATCACGGCTCTTGAGAACCGGATTTACCCGCTCACCGCGCCGGAGGCGACGGCTTCAAGCGGCGTTCCATACCTGATTTACGCCAGCAGCGAGGGTTTGCGCGATAAGACGCTTGGCGGGCATCTGGAATCCAAGGAAGTCCGCGCAGAGCTCAACATCATAGCCAAAAAGTACAGCGACATGAAGGCGATCACCAAACAGGCGGTCGCCTTACTTGTTGGGTTTGAAGGTCGTGCGATCGGCACGGACGGACCGTTTATCCAGGAGATTATTTACCAATCACCTGTTGAAATATACGAGAACCAACCGGATCTATATCGGTGCGTTGTCGAATTTAGCGCATTTATTGGGGAGGATGATGACCAGTGACCAAAAGAGCAACAAGGTCCATCGGCACAAAGATTTTGATTGGCCTTAACGCCATCGGTGATCTTTCGTCCATTGGATCGCCGTCGATCACGCAGGAAGAAATCGACGTGACGACGCTGGACAGCGAGGGCGGTTACCGCGAATTTATCGCGGGCTTTAAAGACCCGGGAGAAGTCGCCATTTCCGGCTTTTTCGTGCCCGGGGACGCTGGGCAAGCGGCCTTTTACGACGCCCTAGAAACCGGCGAAGTCCAGCAGTTTGAAATTATCTATCCGGCGTCTCTCGGGGCATCGTGGAGCTTCCCGGGCATCGTGACGGCGTATAGCGTCACCTCCGAAACGGAGGAGGCGATCGGCTTCGAGGGCACGATCCGGGTCAGCGGCAAACCGAGCATGAATATCGGAGCCAGCGGCGGCCTTACGGCGCTCGCCTTGGCCGGCACAGGCGGCGCATTGGCGCCGGCTTTTGCTACCGGCACGAATTATTACACCTTCGACGGCGTGACCGCGGCGAGCTTCACCATTACGGCGACGGCCGCGAGTCATACGCTCAAGCTTTACATCGACGGCACCTATTCGCAGGATTTGACGAGCGGACAAGCTTCCGCGGCAATCCCGATGTCGGTCGGCAGCAAAAAACTAACGATCGTCGCGAGTGAGGCCGGCAAAGCGCCGGTGACTTACGAGGTCGTTGTCGTCAAAGTATCCTAATCATTCGGGCCCGGATCTCCGGGCCTTTTACTTTACCTAAAAAGGAGCAATCAAAATGAATAACGATGTCGTCTATATCCAACTCGACCGTAAGCGCGAATTGCGCTTCGGCCATAAAGCGTTGAAGCAGTTGGTCGCCCTGACCGGGAAATCGCTCGAAGAAATCGAGAGTTCCGGCTTCGACGACTTGGATTACGTTGAAAAATTCGTTTATTGTGGGCTGCTCAAAGATGCCCGCGACAATAACGAAACGCTCAAATTGGAGCAAATGGAGGACCTGCTCGACCAGGCTCCGACATACGTCCATATCGTTAAGCAAATTCAAGCAGCATTTGCCGCGGCATTCGGATCACGACCGGAGGGAAACCAAACGCCGGGGGAGCCGGAGAGCGAACCCCATACGACTGGGACGAAAGCCTCCGAGTAGCCATGCGCGTCGGGGTCTCTGTGTCGGAATACAACGAGCTAACCCCGCGAGAATTGATCATGCTCGTCGATGAGTACAATCATCGGCAACAGGCGGCAAAAGAAGAATCGTTGACCTATGCCTATTATACGGCGGCGTGGCAGCGGTCGAAGAAAATGCCGCCGCTTAAAAAGGTCCTGGAAAATTCCCGGCCGAAAGAGTCGCAGATGCCTCAGACACCCGAGCAAATGCTTGCGGTCGTCAAGCGCATGCACCAAGCCATTACGAGAGGGGAGGGGTAGACATTGGCTGTCGTTCGCAACCTAATGATCCGCATTGGCGCCGATTACTCGGCCGCGAAAAAAGGCATGGACGGCGCGACGAGGGAACTGTCGCGTTTTCGAAAGGATACCGAACGATCCACGGACGCCATAAGCGGCAAAAAGGGACTCGGCGGGCTTCGGGATAGCCTCAGGGATGCAGGGGCGTCGGTTACCGCCTCCCTCTCGGAAATTCGGGGGGCAAAAGGGCTCGGGGGCGTTGTCTCCGGGCTCGCTGCCCTTCGGCCGGCTGCCGGGATTGCTTCCAGCAGCCTGAAAGGGTTTGGGACGGCCGCAAGCGGTGCGGCGGGCATGGTTGGCGGCCTTGGTATCGGATTGGGTGTGCTTACTGCAGCGCTCGGCGTTGCGACGTATGGCATCTATTCCGCATCGCAGGAGGCCGTCAGATTCGAGGCCAATCTCGGGCGCCTGAACATGCAACTCAAAGGCAGCAGCCGGGAGTTTATGACCTGGGCCCGCGGGATGGGCCTAGCTAAATCAACGGCCGCCGACATGGGGGCGACATACAGCACGCTCCTCTCGTCCTTTATAAGCAATAACGACGAATTGACCAAACAAACAAAAGAAATCGTGCAAGCAACAAGGGTAGTCGCATCGGCAACCGGCCGCACGATCGAGGACACAACCGAGCGTATCCGGTCCGGTTTGCTGGGCAACACCGAGGCCATTGAGGACCTCGGCGTTTTTGTTAATATCTCGATGATCGAGAGCACGAACGCTTTTAAAAAGTTCGCGAACGGCAAGCATTGGGATCAGCTCGATTTCCGGGTGCAGCAGCAAATCCGGCTCGCCGCGATCCTCGAACAGTCCTATGCGAGGTACGGGAATCAACTGCAAAATAACGTCATGACCAAACAGACGCTTTTGGTGGAGCAACTTAAAGATATTAAGTTGAATCTATCTCAAGCGTTTTTGCCTATATGGGAAGCTGTTTTACCTGCATTAACAGCGTTGGCTGAAAATATTGCCTACGTTACCGAGCAGTTCGCGCGATTTACGTATTGGGTATTTCGCAAAGATTACGATGAATTGACTCAAGGGATGGCCAAAGGCGTTAACGAACAAACCCAAGCGGTGCAGGAGCAAAGCAAAGCCTATGATGGGCTTGCGGGTTCAGCGAAAAAAGCACGCGGCGAACTTGCATCCTTTGACCAATTCAATCTATTGGGTGATTCCAGCGGAGGGGGAGATAGCGGAAATTCCGGTTCGGGCGGAGGGATGCCAGGCCCCGATAATCCTCCCCCTCCTGGTGGGGACGGTGGGTGGGAGTGGGGCGGAATCCAGCCCTTCCCTCCGTTCTTAAATAAGAAATGGCGCATTGAATTCGACCCGCCGAATCCACCAGACGCCGGCATGGGCGCCGTGGCGACGGCGGTAGTTAATACGATAAATGGCCTCATAAAAGAGGTCAAAACGAGATTTTCCCAAATGTGGCAAGAGCTTAACGGTATGACGAGGACCGGACTGGCCGGTGATCTTGCGTCGTGGGGTAGTTTTGCCGGTAACCTTTCCGGCGTAGTGCTTCCCGGACTCACAGGATCGCTTGCGTCCCAATGGTCCAGCATGTGGGCAAACCTGCAGGCGCAGACTCAGGCGGGATATGCAGGGCAAACGACCGCTTTCAATGGGATGACGGCCGGCATCCGATCGGGGCTTGCAACTTCGGCAGCCGGGAACGCTCAAGAATGGTCGAAGATGTGGCAAAGTCTGAACGCTCAAACTCAAGCCGGCTACACCACTCAAGCGGCAACGTGGTCGCAATTGTGGCAGAACATTCGGACGCAAAACACAGCGGGGCAGACGGCGACCGTTACAGGGTGGAAGGCAATGCTTGCCTCCATGTTGGCCGATATGCTTGCGTTTAGGACGTCCAATGCTTCCGCGTGGTCATCTGTCGTCACGTCCGTCAGAAGCCCGTTAACGCCTCTTGCAGAGCTTAAATCCGCATGGTCATCCACGATGGCGGATATGCGAACAACATTTTCCACCAGCCAATCGGTTTTTGTTGCAGGATTTGCGTCTATTGCGCTTGCAATACGGTCATTGAAAAGCCCGCTCGCCGAGGTCAAAGCGGATTGGAATAGCGGATTGTCGAGCATGTATGCGACAGCAAGTGCGACGATGACCGGGATTATCACGCTCATAAACAACGTATCGACGGCGTGGAACAATCTGAAAACGACGATATCCGGAGTTGCGGCCAGCACCGCAAAGACGCTCGGAGAAGCCGGGTCTACTTTCGCCGAGAACGTCAAAGGAGTCTTTAGCAAAGAAACCTTCGACGGCGTCATCGACACCATCAGGGGAGAGGCAAACAAGACGCAAAACCAAGTCGCGCTCGATATCATGGGCCTGCTGGCTGGCGGCGGCGTGGTTGCCGGAGCAGGTAAAGCCGCGGCATCAAGTGGATGGATGCAAAAACTCCTTCAAAGTCTCAAAGGGGCAGGAATTTCCGTCCCGGCATTTGCGACCGGGGCCATCGTATACGGTCCGACGCTGGCGATGGTTGGCGACAATAAGGGCGCGGCCACGAACCCGGAAATCATCGCACCTCTGTCCGATCTCGAGAACATCATGAGCGGGGCTGATAACCCCGAAACGCTGGCGGTGCTCCGGCAGATTTACCAGGTCTTGAGCAGCGGCCGGAACGTGAATGTCATCATCACAGAAGACCAGGTCGGACGAGCGGCGACGAATTACATCAATAACGAATATCGTCGCGGGAACGATCCGCTGCCGTCGCTATAAGGAGGGATAGACGGTGTACTTTGCAATCAACGGGATAGAGTTGCAAGTTTATCCCTCTGAGTTTTCGGCAAAAATCTTGGACCTTGACGATGCTGAAACAACAACACGGACGGCTGATGGGACGGCTTCCCGGGATCGGATAGCTGTAAAAAGACAATTGGAAATCAGGTGGCCGGCGATGTCATGGGATAACTTATCGACTATTCTCCAATCGATTCGCGACGAATTTTTCGAATTCACATACCCGGACCCAATGACCGGGCAAGTGGAGACGCGGACGATGTACGTCGGCGACCGTACGGCCCCCGTCCTCATGAAACGAAACGGACTGCCACTATGGAGCGGCCTATCTTTTACGTTGACGGAGATGTGATGCTATGTTTCCAATTTCTCAACCATTTGCAGATGCTCTAAAAAAGCGGGCGAGGACGTGGCTGCTCCGGGCCGACATCGACGGCATCACATACGGCAAAGACAAAATCGTCAGTCTGGACATCGAAAATAATCTGGCGCCAGCTGATGATTTTACAATTGGGGCAGCAAGCATCTCCAAAATGATTATCAAGATTCGGGCGCCAGATCCGATCGCCGTTAACGCTAAGATCATCCCATATCTGTCCATGTCGCTCGCTGGATTGAAATGGGATGAAGCCACTTATCCGTGGGAAGACGCGGATTTTAGCTGGGACGGAACGAAGGACGAATGGCTGCCGCTCGGAGAGTTTTACATCGACAAACGCGAGCGAATAAACAACGTTTGGACCTATATCTGTTACGACAAGTTGACGTTTGCCAATGCGCCGTATATATCGTCGCTGTCTTACCCGGCGACGCTACAAGCAGTTTGGGACGAGATATGCACGCGGCTCGGCTACACCTACGACAGCACCGTGCAAATCAATCCGTCCTATACGGTCCCTGTGGCCCCAACAGGCTACAGCTACCGGGAGGTTATGGGATACATTGCCGGGGCCAACTCGGCGAGTGTTTTTGTCGGCAAAGACGGCACGATCAAGTTTCGGCGGTATGCGGCCGCGGAGACGCCCGTCTTTAACATGGGCTTGTCCGATTATATTCGGCTCAAGCAGACCAACCCGCAGCGGTCAATTAGCCGGATCGTCGTCACCTACAACAAAGAGGACGATTTAAAGGTCGAGGCCGGGACGGGGGATGAGAGCAAAACACTCGCGATGGAAAATCCGTTTGTAACGCAGGCGATCGTCAATGACTTGCTTGCCAATCTTAACGGGTTTTCGTACATTCCGGTTGAGATGGATGCGCGGGGATATCCGCAGGTCGACGTCGGGGACCGTATCGAGTACGGCCAACAAGAGGGTTACCGCTGGATCGATGCGACGATGGCGTGGCAAGATGCGGACTTTCCGTGGGATGGCATAACGTATCATCAGACCATCGCCTTGCGCTTGACGTTCCGTTTCAAAGGCGGCTTGGGCATGGGCATCTCGGCGCCGTCGCAATCGTTTCAGCAATCAGAATTCCCGGTGCAAGGTAAATTGTCCGGACAAATTAATCAGCTTAACCAAACGGCGGTCAAGCAAGGTAGAAACTACTACGGCGTCACGATCACAAGGGATCAGGGCCTAATTGTTGAGAGGGACGACCACGCAAGCCGTGTCGTGCTTAACAGCGATGAATTCCGGTTTACGGCCGACGGCGAAGACGCCCTGTGGTTCGATGTGCCGAACCGGAAATGGAAGTTCTCCGGGACACTGATAGCGGTTGACGGTGTTTTCTCTGGCGATCTTGAGGCCGCAGGCGGGACGTTTACCGGTGCGCTCCAAGCGGCGTCCGGCACGTTCACAGGCGACCTTGTGGCGGCTGGCGGCACATTCTCCGGCGCCTTACAAGCTGCAACCGGGTCCTTCACGGGAACCGTTCAAGGCGGTCGTTTTGTAGGCGGAGAGATTGTTATAGGTAGTGGCAATAATGTTTTTATGGCCAACGATTCCGGGATATGGCTTGGACATACCGATTTTTCATCTGCTCCGTTTAGGGTAGATATGTCGGGCCATATGGTAGCGACGGATGGTCAGTTCAGTGGTACGATCACGACATCCTCTATTGTCGGCGGCACGATTGATGGCTCGGTAATAACCGGTGCACTCATCAGAACAAAGGATTCTGGTACAAGGATCGAGCTTAGTGCAACAGGCAATTTGCTTACAGCATACTTTAATGACAGCAACTACAATGTAATCAACCCTGCATATGGGGGAGGCCCGTCATATTTGTTTTATAGGGGCGGCGGGTTAATCGGTAGTATAACCGCTGATGGTTTTGGATTGACAATAACATCTCAAAATCAATTGGGACTATCTGCTTCCGGAGGGATTTATATATGGGGTGGATGGAGTAATTTGTTTGAACAAGGTGGACAATCACTGCAAACTCATCTTAATGCCAAAGCTAATGCATCGACGGCGATTGTTAATGCGGCATTTGATACTCCAACCCGCAACCTAAAGTTTTACAATGTATTTGGTGCGCAAGTGGCATCGGTAAATATACCATGATAAAATTGAGATATATTGTCAATCAGGAGGAGTTCCGATGAAACGACTTGCTTATATCGCACTTGGAATTTTTATCGGCGTATCTCTGACCATATCGGCCGGTGCATATGCAGCATCAAGTGGATTAATAGGTAAAAAGGTAACATCAGAAGTCGATGTTAATGTAAATGGTTCGAAAATTGCTGATCGCGGAGCCGTTGTAGATGGAAGAACATATCTCCCAGTTAGAACGATTGCGAATATCCTTGGAGCGTCAACATCTTACGAAAGCGGTGAAGTATTGTTGACTACCAGCACCAAAGTTACGGAGAACGAGGATGAGGAACAAAGACACATCCAAATAACTCTAATACAAAATAGAATTTCTGAAATTGATGAAGCGTTAGCTAGAGGTCGCCAAAATCTCCAAGCTGCTCAAAATTTGCTCAATGGTGCTTTGAGTGATCCAAAGGCTGCGGAATCTGTGTCGATGTATCAATGGATGGTTGACCAAGCACAGACATCCATTTCAAAGCTAGAGCAGGAGAAATCTGATCTTGAAACTAAACTCAATGCATTGCAAAATCAATAACCACATAAACCAAGAGTCCGCCAAACGACGGACTCTTTTTTTTACAGAAATCTTCTGCCTTCCGGCCTGATCCGGTATTCGCCAGGAGGCAAACGGTCGTCATAGGGAGAAGGTGGAGGCGGAACATAGTCCTTAACTTCGAGGTAACCTTTTTTGCCAAGATCGTTAATGTAGCGACCGTTATAAATGACGGCAAAGATTATCCACGTGATAATCAGGCCGAATCCGAATGTAAAAAAACCGACAATGACGTTTGTGATCAACATAACAAAAAACCATTTCAAGTCCCCGCGAAGAAGTGGGACGAAAAAACTAAAAAACAGGGTAGTCCAAGAGAATCCCTTTTTACATTTAATTTCGTGCCCGGAAGCATAATGCCGAAGGGTTATTTTCATAGCATCACCTATAGTCGTTTTATAGTCCATTCGACATAGGAACACAATATTCCTTCTTTTTACCAAGAGTCCGTCAAATGACGGGCTCTTTTATTTTTCCTTGAATGGAGGGTTCCCAATGGCCAAAATCGACCCAATCGTCAAAATCGAAATCGACCCTCGTCGGCCAGTCCCGGAAATCTGCGCCGTCATAAGTGCAATAATGCCATATCACCCGGGCCAAGAAACTGCCATTTTACAGGGGGTTCAAGATGCGATCGGGAATCGCCTTGAGCAACTGAAAGGAGATGAGCAAAGTGGCTGACAACAAATACTGTAACCTCCCAGGACCGTCCAAGATCAGCGATACGTTCGGCCGAATCAACGATGGTTTCGCCCTCGTCGAACAGGACATGAACGACCGGACAAGCACGGACTCGTCCCTGCAGCAGCAAATCACGACAGAGCAGCAAGCCCGCATCGCCGCGGATACGGCACACCAACAATCAACCACCGCCCACCCGGCGCAGAATATCACCTATTCCGGCTCTGTCTCCGGGCAAAGCAATGTAAAAGGCGCCTTAGACAAACTGCAAGAAGAAGTCGATGCCATTGTCAGCGTGCCGAACGATGGTAACGCGGAAATCGTCCAAGCCCGCGAGGATTTGGACGGCACCGTTTATCCTACGCTCGGCGCACGGCTCGATCACATGGAAGAGTCGTTGATCCAAAAGCCGACGATAACCTCGACCCTCCGGAACGGTCTAAACCTGATCACGACCGATCAGGCGTCACCGATGGACGGCACGGTGTACGGCCGGACGCTTGTCAATATCCTCGGCAAGGACGGCGGGTGCGAAAGTTTGGCGCCGTTTACCACGGCAGGGACTTCGCCGCCGACCGTCTCGACAACCCAAAAGCGGAGCGGTTCCAGCTCGATCAAGGTGGCAGTTTCCGGGCAAACCAGCTATGCCTTTAAAGATTTCAACTACCCGTTGGACAGCAGCAAGCAATATATTTTAGCGTGCTGGATATATGTCGAGTCCCAAACGGCTGGCGACGTGAGCGTATCGTTGCGAGACATTGGCACAAATACTTCGCGTTACTCATGTATCGCAAACATGGCAACGGTGGGCTCGTGGCAATTTCTGTACACAAAAATCCCGACAGCTAATGTGCTGGCCGGGAATGGTTTCCGTCTCGTCATAGGTACCCTTAGCTCGACGACATTCGTCGCTTATGTCGACGACATCCGTCTGTATGAGCTTTCCACCGCCGACTACAATGCAATCGGAACGACGTACACCGGAGAGCAGATTGACGGGTTTATCCCTTACGTGGACAGCATCCAGCACCTTCAAGGGGCGGCGATCCGGAAGTTCGGAAAAAATTTGTATGACGGAGAAATTGTCGCTACGGGAGCCGTCCCTACAATCCTCTTAGGAGCGAATGGTGATTTGGACTTAACTTCGGATGCAGTGGCTTTCCGTTTTGTGACTATCCGTAAGTATGCCGTAATTCCGGGAAACACTTACACACTAAGCTGTTTTGCAACAAATGTAAGTGGACCCAACACACCAACAATTAGCGTCAGAAAGGGTAGTGACGGAAGTCCACTCACCACCGCATTAACCGGAACCGGAAAGGTATCCATCACGTTTAATGTTGGAAGTGAAAAGGAGATTCAGCTTTTTATTTATGCCTCCCAATCTACAGCAACGGTACAAAGGAAACGTTACGAACAGGTTCAGCTAGAATTGGGAACGACCGTAACGTCTTACGAACCTCGCAACGACGATTACGTCTATATCCCGACCAAACTCGCATCCAGCGTCGACGGCACCGTAAGGGATAGCGTGGATATACGGACGGGACAGGTCACGCGGCGGTGGCGGACGGACTTCGTTCTCGATGGTTCATATGCTTGGGTTTTTTCTGACGACTCAACGGGGTACAAGAGAGTCAATTTCCCGTTTGCCACCCCTTACGGTGGGTTGCCAAATTCGGATAGATTCTATTGCACAAAAAACGACGGTTCACCCCTAACGTCGAAAGCTTTTAATTCGCAAGATGGTACGAATCAAATCGGGACTGGGTCGAATGGACTTCAAGTTACAATTTCCGATTCCGATTCCGGATGGGGGGAGGATTTTCAACCCTCAACGGCAGAGATCAAAGCCTATTTCTTCGGATGGAAGATGAACAACGGCACATTCGGCCAGCCGTACAATGGCAGCGGCACGAAGACATGGATACCGCTCAATGCGACGAGCAACACCGGAGCCGTGACGACCGTCCCGACCGTGCCTAGCAGCGCGATTACGAGCGGGACTTATGATTATTACCGGCTGTCGTACCAGCTTGCGACGACGGTCACGGAAGCGGTGGAGGGCTTTGAGGGATCGATCGGGCTGCACGATGGCGGGAATGCGGTCGAGCTGCTGGAAGGCGTGATTGTGCGGGAGAAAGTTACGCCGCAAACGAGCTCGACTACAGCACACATCAATAACACAACGTTTCCGTCTTCTCAATTAAAAAACAGAGCGTCGCAAATCATTCGAATCTACAAAAATGGATTGCCTGATCCGAATTGGTCGGTTGTCTCTGATGCAAATGCATATGGTTTGGTTCGAGCGTCAATCTCGTTAACGATGTACGACCCCACCGCCGAATACACCGTCACGTACATCGCCCTGGACCGTTACAAACTGACGTCCAATGCGGTCGAAGCTTCCGTGACTTATCAGGCCAATATGAGCGGCGTCGTGGGCGACCTGGTGCAACGCATGGCCGACAACGAGACAAAGGACACCGTACAGGATTGGGCGCTGGATTGGGTGGAGGCCAAGGCTGATAATAATGCATTTGACATTGTAAAACTATTCGAAATGCCCTTTTACCTCTATCATCAGGCGACCATCAACGGCAATTTTGACATTGCACAGCGGGGAACGAGTTTCAATATCACTCCTACTTCGGTGACGTATACCCTAGACCGCTGGCGACTAGACAACAACCCAGAAGGCGGAACAATGCCCACGATGGTCCTTTCTCAACAAAGGTTAATGGATATTCCTGGATCGGCTTACTTTTGTCGACTGAACGTCAATGGGGCAGGGGAGGGATATGGAAACAGCGCTAACTGCACACTCAATCAATTTGTTGAAAACGGAACTCGTTATCTCTGTGGCGCGGGCAAAAAACTAACGTTGTCGTTCTGGGCTCGCAGTTCCATCGCTGGGAAAAGACTCGGTTTCCACTTGGAACAAAAATATGGAAGCGGTGGTTCGCCGACTACCGAAGAGATAATGTCCGGTACCACCGTTACGCTCACTTCGGCTTGGACCAAATATTCTTTCACGTTCACCACGTTTTCGCTTGAAGGAAAGACGTTTGGCGCCAATAACGATGATTCGGTCGCGATTCGATTTTGGTATATTTGGGGGTCCGATTATCAATCCAGATTCGGGGCAACAACTCCGGAAACATTTGGAGGAGCCGGCAACATCGACATCGCCCAAGTCAAATTAAACGCCGGCGAATCGGCTTTGCCGTTTCAGCCGCGCTCGTTCGCCGAAGAATTGGCATTGTGTCAGCGCTATTTTGAAAAAAGCTATGAGGTCGACGTGGCACCTCAATCGAACAATCCTATAGGCATGGTTGCGTTCGGCGCTAATTCGGGAGTCCCGCAAACTTTCCACGTTGATTTCAAAGTGAGAAAACGGGCGATTCCCTCGGTTTACACATATTCGCCATTTTCAACCAATCCAGGCGGAACCGGTTCAAGCGCTAGATATTTTGTGGGGACAATCGAAGCAACCGACGGCATTATAAACTATATTGGTACATCTGGATTTAATATGGAGGCACTGACTACAATTGATCAGTCCCGAGCATTTCATTGGACGGCAGATGCCGAACTTTAAGGGAGGGGTACAATGTACAGCCACTACATTAGAGTCGACGATGCCGGCGTAATTATCGCCGGCTTTTCCTCTGCCTTTGAGGATCCGCAGGAGGACGATATTCTCATATTGGAGGAAGGGCCGCGGCATTTCCATCTTGCCTTTCCCGATCCTCTGACAAACGAGCGCGGTCAATTTCGTTTCAAATGGATCGATGGGGAGCGAATCGAACGATCGCAGGAAGAACTTGACGCCGAGTGGTCTGCTCGTCCTCCTGCTCCGCCGAGCGACGCCGAACGAATTGCCCAACTTGAAGCCGACAATTCCCTTCTTGCGCTCAGCCTAGCCGAATCCCAAGCGCGGCTTACGGCCACCGAACAAGGCCAAGCTGACCTATTACTGCAGCTCGTACAAGGAGGTGTCCTGTAATGCAATGGTACAGTCTTGTCAAGCGATATTATGACGCCGGCTACTACACCAACGACAATGTCAGGGTGTTCGTGGAGGCAAACAAGATCACGGCGGCACAATATCAAGAAATCACTGGCGAGGAATACGAAGGCTCTGCGGCATAACCGCGGGGCCTTTTAATGGGGGTGTCCGATTGAGCATGAATGCAAACGAGCTGCAAGCGCTCGGCAAAATCGAAGGAAGGTTGGGGCGCCTTGAAGCCCTGCAGGAAGCAAACGTGCGAACGAATACCGAATTAACGGCGAGCGTCAATCGACTCGTTGAAAAGCTGGACAAATCCGACGATATTGCCCGAGAAGCTTTGGACAAAGCAAAGTCCGCACATCATAGGATCGACGACACCATGGGGCAAGTGAAAAGCGTACAAGACGACATCAAATGGCTTTGGCGCGCCGTATTGGGCGCAATCATTACGGGTGTGATTGGCGGGGCAATCGCACTGTTGTGGAAAGGAATAGGTGCATAAGATGCAAGATGGACAACTCTTTACATGGCAAGCTCTCTCCGCAATGGGGGGAGCTTCTTTGTTGACGTTTTTGATTGTGCAGTATACGAAAGGGCTTGTCGATCGCGTCGCCCGCTGGCTGCCGACGGACCTGTACGCGGTAGTCGTGTCGTGGCTCATTTTGACGGCCGCGCAGCTCGCAATTGGGGCCGACGCGGGCGACTGGCGGGTTTATCTGCTGGCGCTCGCCAATGGCTTCATTGTGGCGGCAGCGGCCGGGCAGATGCAAAACAAGGCGCTGAACCCGCCCGGGGCGACGAAGGGGGATGACAAGGCGTGAAATACATCGTCGATCATATCCCCCGAAACACCCTATTTAACCGTCGTCCGGGGCTTGCTATGGCCCCGACGACAATCACCATCCACAACACCGGAAACCCGTCCAGCAGCGCCAGAAACGAGCGAGCGTGGCTGACAAACACCGCAAACAACCGGACGGCGTCCTACCACATTGTTGTCGACGAGAACGAAGCAATCGAGGTCATACCGCTAAACGAAAACGCATGGCATGCGGGTGACGGCAGCGGACCGGGATGCGGTAACCGGACATCGATCGGCATTGAGATATGCGAGAGCGGGGATTATGCGAGGACTCTCCAAAATGCCGCGCAACTCGTCGCATCCATGCTCCGGGAGCGCGAATGGGGCGTTGACAGGCTTCGCCGTCATTTTGATTGGAGCGGCAAAATCTGCCCCCGCCTGATGTACGACGATGGCAAATGGACAGGCTGGGCAGCATTTAAAAACATGGTGGCGGCCTTGATCGCCGAAAAGGAGGAAGAAACCTTGGAGTTGAGCGCATACCAATGGCAAACGTTGCGAGCCGGAGTGGCCGCGTTGCTGGACAAAGGCGCGATCACGGACAAGACGTGGCTGGAAAAGATCGATAAAAAGACGCTGACGACTTCGGAGTTGTCGTGGCTGACGTTTGTCGTCGCGACGAAATAACAAAAAAGCCCGGGGGCTTCGGCTCTCGGGCTATTTTTATTGGCAAATTCCCAAGCGCTTATGAATTTATCATAGAGCATCTATGTAAAGGCCAGCCCGGCCGGGCCAACTCGTGGCGGGTTCCCGCGATCCCCTTGCGGGGATTTCGGCCGGTTCCCATCCGGCCATCATCAGGCGGGGAATTTATTAAATTGATGGCGTGCAATCATCAGATAATGGAGTCGGCTAAGCCTTTCTGATTCACCGCATTTGGCTAATTTTAAAATGTCCTCAGTCCACGACACAGTCAGAAGATCAATGCAAGACCGACTCCAAATCCCCTTCTCTTCAAACTGTTCTTGCCTCTCGCGGAATAAGGCGAGAAAGTCCTCGACGTTTTCGCAATCCAAAATTCCTTTTGCTTCGTTCATCTCGATCATCCTCCCTTGGGAGCCGTTAGGCTCCCGTGATTATTTCGATTGCCGTGCAAACCTTGAACACTTCTCGACCGTTGAACCATCCGAAGTTGAACGGCGTGCCGATGTAATATTCTTCCGCTTCCTCCGGTGATCCATTGAAACGTGTATGGCTTTGGTCGCCGTCGTCGTAAATTACCTTAATCACGATCATTCCTTCTTGCATCCACATTACCTCCCTGCCCTGTGAGCTTGTCCTTGATACTAATATAACATGCTTTTTAAATGCTGTAAATATGTAATTGCAAATTATTTTAAAATGCTGTAAATTAGTATCAACGAGGAGTTGATGCTATGGTAAAGAGGGGAAGAAAGCCGAAAGCGATTAAGAAGGAACGCGAGGCGATATATGCGGCTCCAGAGCTTTTAGCGTGGGCTCGGGAAAAAGCAGAGGAACATAAATGTACGACAAGCGAATTTATATGCAGTGTGCTAGAGAAAGCAAAAGAGCAGGAGGGTTAGCCTCGCTGCTCTCTTTTATTTAGTGCCACTCTCGTCAATCCTTGTTTTCGATCTGTTCCAAAGCTTTGTGAACAAGCTCGTCAAATAGATCGCGTTCCGCGTTGAAACGCTCTGCTTCTCTTTCCTCTTCCGAATCGCATCCGGCGGGATCGAACGTAGCGCCGGAATCCCAGCCATCAACGGAAACCAATACCGCCTCCAAACCATCCCTCTCTGCTTGCGATTCGTAGGGACCATAGATAGGCTGCCGTATCCGAATAATGCCTTGTTGGTTTTGCAGGACGTCGACATGCCATTGACTATCCAAGTCTTTTGCGGCCGCTACTGCCTCGCGGACAGATTCTTCGATTTTCGTCATGTCCTTCTCCTTTTTCCGCTGCCTCCCTTTTGGTGAGGTCTTATGCGTTTAACCCCGTGATTTTTTATAATCCTCGATCTGCCTACGCGTCCATATTGGGCCGCTCGCCAGCCGTTGAATCGGCTCCGGAAATACCCCTCGTTGCAGGTATGTTCCGATTTTTCGTTTATCCCAGCCTAGAATATAGGCCGCCTCAGCGTAGCCGACAATCTCGTCGCTGAGTATATGCTGCTGGGAGTAGAAGCTTTGAAGATATTTTGCTCCAACAGGCTTGTTTGTGAAGTCCGATATATCCAGACCGGCCATGATTTCGCCGAACATATCGAGGAGAACCATTTCGGCGTCTCCGAACTTGTGGGTGTATTGCATCAGTTCTTCGTGGATTTTTTCGATCGCCTTGCGTGGCTCTCGCGCAAAAGCAGATCCATACTTATTCGCAATGCCGATCTTTTTCTTCTCAAACACCCGATCGCCCAATACATTAGCGATCGCAAGCAGGCGACCAAACGCTTCGTCTCGTTCCATTTGTTCTCCTTTCAAGAGGGGCAGAAGCCCCTCTTATGTTGTTTTTACGAATCTGCGCGCCAGTTAAGGATGATGCGCTCCATGTTTTCGATTGCTTCTTCTCTTGTGCGGAATTGACCTTTTTCGTCAACTCCGTCCGTGATGGTATAGAGGTATTCCCCGTCCTCGTTTTCCCACTCGGATTTTACCACTTCGAACTTGTTAACAATCGTCATTTGATTCATCCTCCCAATATGTTTTTCTTCTTGTCTCTCTTGCTGATGTCTTTATAATACATCAAAAGTATGTTAAAGTCAACACTAAAATTAGAAATTATTTGCATTGATGATGAACGCATTATCATCCTATAATAAGAACAAATGTTCTTGTGGAGGCGCATCCAATGAAAAACCCGAAAGGAATGCCAGAAATCGAAGAATGGGATATGATCCGAGACATGATCGTATTGCCCAACCTGGTCGTAATGCTCGAGCAGCAACGGCAAAAGATGGAGTATTCGACGCAACTGCTCAAGCCGCTTTATCAGGCCGCAACCGACGCGCTGATCTATGCGGTAAACCGAGAGTGCTCCAAGCTCCGGATGGAGATGCAGCGCCGCAAAATCAAGGTGTGGGACGAGCGGCAAGAGGATGACATCATTTATGTGCAATACAACTGCCGGGGCTATCAAAACGAGTTTGGGGTCACGAAAGAAGTCATCCGGACGGAAATGCGTTTGCGGCTGACAAAGCACATCGAGGACATCGCTCATAAATTACAGGAGGGGTAGACATGCACACTTATCGGATTGAGCATGACGGGCCTAATGAGCGCCGGGCGGTTAAGCGGATATTAGAGTCTAGTCTGGACTATAAGCTGCCGGCATACATAACGTTTGCGGCAGCGGATGGAGAGCATGAATACTACGCCGAGGACTCAAACGTTAATCGTGGGGTTGTGATTGTGCTTGACCGTAAGTGTATTTGGTAATGCAGATCTTGCGGGAACTCTCACATTGTCGTGTTTTATAATACACGGTAGAGCAACGCATTCGTAATGCGTAGGTCGGGGGTTCGAATCCCTTCATCAGCACCACTTAACCTCTCAAATGCGGCGCGGTTTCCGGTTTTCCGGGACCGCGCTTTTTGCTTTCATTAAAGAAGTTCGGTTTGACATTCCGAAGTTTTGTTGGTAGACTTCCTTAAGTGTAATTATTACAATTAATCGAAAAGTGTTTTGTTTTTATTTTTTCGCTTTAATCGTAATTATTACAATTTAAACGAAGGACACCGAACAACGCCATCTGCCAACGCATTCGATCGCTTCCGTTTGGAAGAGGGAGGGAGTACAAATGAATCGCCCCGTTTTAAAGTGGTACGAAGAAAGTTTCGGCGAGGATTATTTGCTCATCTATCGTCATCGGAACCGGCTGCAGGCCGAATGTGAAGTCCGAACGATGACGAAATGGTTAAAGCTGCGCCAAAAGGACCGTATCCTCGACCTTTGCTGCGGTACGGGAAGACACTCCTTGGCGCTTGCAAATGCAGGCTACCGCGTTACCGGCATCGATCTGTCTCCGGTATTGCTTCGGGAAGCGAGAACGAACGATCCCGATGGCCGCGTTACCTGGATCGAATGCGACATGCGCGCTTTGCCTGACGATACGATGTTTGCTGAACGATTTGACGCTGTCGTTAATTTGTTCACCTCCTTCGGCTATTTTGAAGAAGACAGCGAACAATTGAAGGTGCTGCGCCAAATCCGGAAAGCATTAAAGCCAGGGGGGAGATTCGTCATCGATGTTATGAACGCGGGATACACGGCGGATCATCTGGTGCCTCATTCAAAGCGAGTTGAACGGGGAGCGGTTATCTCGGAAACCCGCCGAATCGAAAAAGGGTTCATCGTAAAAAAGATCATTGTCCAAGAGCCGAACGGATCGCCTCGCCGTTATTCCGAACGAGTGAAGCTATACGCGCCCGAACAACTGTCGACGATGCTGAATGAGGCGGGGCTAGTGTTAGATACAATATACGGAGGATATGAGGGGGAGTTTTATGACGCGAGGCAATCGTGTCGAATGATCATGGTCGGCCATCGGTAAGTATGCCGGAGCTGGTCCGGAACTTCGATAAACAACCTTTTGGATTTCCGTTCGTTTCCACTCGCTTTAATCGTAATAATTACATATAGTGGAGGAGAGGCAAGTTGTCCATCCCAATATTTTTCAAAAAGAGAAGTTTAAATAATCTAACGTTTTTTCTCGTACTCGTTGTTTTGGCTGCAGGCTGTTCAACCGGTACGGGCAACGATTCGCCGATGACGACAGAGCGGAACCTGCAGTCGAACTCGCCGGCACAAGCCGAACAGTCCAATTACACGTTTACGGACACTAGCGGGAAACAAATTACGCTGGATATTCCGATTCAAACAGCAATCATCATCAACCGAAATACGGCGGAAGCGATCAAATTGTTGGGAGCGGACGATCGTGTTGCAGCAACCGGCGACGCGACAATTAAAAACAACCCGTATCTGGGTTTCCAAAGCTTGCCCGATGTAGGCGAAACCGGGCAGTTGAATCTGGAGACGATTCTGAGTTTGAAGCCGCAGGCCGTATTCACCTATACGAATCGGCCCGATCGGAAACTGGAGGAGAAGCTTGAGCCTGCGGGCATTAAAGTCGTAAGAATGAACAATTACTTGCCCGATCAGACGGACTCGGAATGGGAATTGCTCGGCAAGCTGTTCGGCAAAGAGGAGCGGGCCGCCCAATTTCTCGAATGGAAGCATGGAATCGAACGCATCTCCGCGGAGCGAATCCAATCGATCGGGGAAAACGACAAAAAAAGCGTAATGGCGCTGTCTGCAGGATTTCTCAATTCCGATGGGGGCTATCGTATTTTTCCGAGTCAGTCGCTGGGCGGAAAACCCGGGGTGGGCGAGGGCTTTGCCACGATTTTGGCTGGCGGCAAAGATGCGGCGGATTTACAGTGGAATCCGGCTGAAACCTCCACGACGATCATGGTCGATGAGGAGTATGTCCTTACGCGAAATCCGGACGTTATTACGCTGCACGGCACATGGCTTGGGGGATACGAAGCTGCGGACGTTCAGCCGCTCGAGGACGCGTTCGCCAATATGTTGTCCATTTCTTCCTTGAACCGGCTGAAAGCGGGAAAAAATAGAGACGTCTATTTCTTTCATACGAATTTCATCGGATCGGACAAACGGTATATCGGCGTATTGCAACTTGCCAAATGGTTGTATCCGGACCGCTTCGCAGACGTCGATCCCGAGGCATACGCAAGAGAGTATTTTGAACAATGGCTCGGCGTCCCGTACCAAGGAATCTGGTATTACTCGTTTAAGGAGTGCAAATGATGGGGGGATCGATCCGTCGCAGTGAAACGGACTCTTTGAGATCGATATCGTCAACTCGGCAGTTGGCGTCTCTATACCGCGGCAGTTCGATGCGCAAGCTTTTCTTGCTCGGGTTGTTTCTGGTCTTGCTGGTCGTCGCAGCGGCAGCGGCGATCATGAAAGGCTCGGCGAGCGTGCCATTGCCGGAGCTCTGGGCAATGGCGACGGGAGGGACAGTCGATGAAATGAACGCGTATATCGTTCGGGAAGTCAGACTTCCCCGAATTACGATGGCTATCGTGACCGGCATATCGCTCGCTGCGGCGGGAGCGATCATGCAGGCGCTGCTGCGCAACCCGCTGGCCGACCCCTTTACTCTCGGCGTTTCCAGCGGGGCCTCCTTTGGCGCGGCGCTTGCTATTGTCGCAGGCTCCAGCGCATTCGGCATCAACCTTGTGCATAACGGACAATGGCTGATCGCGTTTAATGCATTCGTTTTCGGCTGCCTGGCGGTCGGAATCGTTTATGGCATCGCGCGGTTGAAGAGCGGTTCGACCACGGTGCTGCTGCTTGCGGGCGTGGCGATCGGCCAATTGTTCGCGGCCGGCGTATCCTCGCTCAAATATTTTTCCGACAACGAGGCCCTCAAAGATTTGATCGTCTGGCTGATGGGAGGATTTTGGGGGGCCAGTTGGCAGGTTCTGTACATTCTTCTGCCCCTGTTTGCCGTATCGCTGGGGGTGCTGATGAAATATGCCTGGGATTTGAATGCGCTCGTTTCGGGCGAAGAGGCGGCGCGCACGCTCGGGGTCAAAGTGAAACGATTGAGGTGGATCTGCCTTTTGACGGTGACTCTGATGGCGTCAACCACGATTGCCTTCACCGGAATCATCGGGTTTATCGGACTTGTCGCCCCGCATATCGGCCGGATGATGATCGGTACCGATTACCGGTATTTGCTGCCGTTCTCCTGTCTGATCGGGGCCCTGCTCCTGCTGTTGTCGGATACGGTTGCCCGGCTGCTGCTGTCTCCGATCGAAATTCCGGTCGGAATCGTGACCTCCTTTTTCGGCGCGCCGTTTTTCGTTTATTTGCTCGTTCGAAAGCGTCGGGAGTACTGGGCCTAGGAGGAACGATCATGTTCGTAAACGTTTCGGGGTTATCGTTCAAGTACCGTTCAAACGTCATTTTAAGCGACATTCAGATGAGCATGAAAAAAGAAGAAGTGGTCAGCATCGTCGGACCTAACGGGGCGGGAAAGACCACGCTCCTGAAAAGCATCTGCTCCATCCTCCCGCCGCGGAAGGGGACGGTAAGGATCGGCGGGGAGGACGTGCGTTCGATAAGACCCGGACAATTGGCCAAAATCCAGGCTTATGTGCCGCAGCAAGCCTCGTCCGGATTTCCGCTTACCGTTATGGAGACGGTAATGCTCGGCAGAAAGCCCTACATTCGATGGGGCGTTACAAAGCAGGATCTGAACATTGTGGAATCCTTGCTGTTCGAACTTCGACTGGATCGTTACGCAACGCGTCATATGGACGAATTGAGCGGCGGTGAACGGCAGAAAGTTTTGATTGCCCGGGCGCTCGCCAACAACCGGACATGCTGCTGCTTGACGAGCCGACTTCGGCCCTCGACATCCGGCATCAGCTCGAGGTGCTGGAGCTCGTCCGCAGCCTTGCGAAGCGGTCCGGAATGCTTGTCGTGCTGATCCTGCATGATCTGGAGCTGGCATCCCGGTATTCGGATACGGTTTATATGTTGAAGGACGGACGGATATTCGCATCCGGCAAACCCGAAGCGGTGTTTACCTCTCTTCATATGGAGAAGGTATACGGAGTGCGGATGGAAATCGAGCGCTCGCCGCATGGAATGAAAATGACCGCGCTCGAACCGCTGCAGGAATGACATTTTTATTCGGAAAACGAGAGGGAGGGAACTTCAATGTTTCACGGCGTCCGATTCAATATGGATTTTAAGCGGCTCTGGATGGAAGGCATGAAAGATTGGAACGGAAAATTGCCGGAACGAATGATCGACGATGCCAAGGAAGAAGCGTTTTGGCAAACCTATATCCCGAACAAATCGAGCGCGCTGGACGACTACTCGGCCGATATTCGAACGGAGCTTCTCCGTTTCATTGAACCGGCCGACCATGTGCTGGAGATCGGGCCGGGTTGGGGCAATTACACGTTTGCTGCCGCAAATAAAGCATCGTCGCTTGCCTGCGTAGACAGCTCGCGAAGCGTGCTCGATTATTTGCGGGAGGAAACGAGACGCAAAGGTCTTCGCGTACCCCGGCTCATTCATGCCAAATGGGAAGATCGCCCTCCGCAGGAAACGTTTGATGTCGTCTTCGGGATCAATTGTTATTATCGAATGCAGGAGATTGACCGCGCGCTTCTCCACATGAACAACGCAGCCAAACGGTGGGCGATCGTCGGACTGACGAGCGGTCCGGAAAAACCGCATTTATGGGAAATTCATCGGCGGCTTG
Source organism: Cohnella massiliensis (assembly GCF_900169535.1). NCBI lineage: Bacteria > Bacillati > Bacillota > Bacilli > Caryophanales > Paenibacillaceae > Cohnella > Cohnella massiliensis. Next base: position 268,621 of record NZ_LT821257.1, on the reverse strand, counting down.
GTTACAAAATCAAATTTCAGCGGCGGGATTACATTTATTTGACCAACCTTCTCTATGAGCTCGGCATCGATGCCAACTGCAAGATTCTCGATTTGGAGCGTACCTATCGGTATGAAAGCGAGGAGCAGATGATCAAGGACAATCTTGGCGCATTCTGGAACCCGATTACGATCGAAAAGCCGCGGAAGAGATTCTCCGCCAGTTCGTATCGGAACGGGATGGAAGCTTTCTATATAAGCATCGGTTCAAGGGCGTACTGCTGTATTGGAGGCCGGAACGCATCATGTAACCATCGAGCCGCAATTGAAAAGACCCGCAGCAGGAATCAAACATGGCCCGGCTGGGGTCTTTCTTGTATTGAAAATGAACTAGCCGGCAACGCAACCGGCAAACTGTTTGCGGAACCATTCTTCATCCAGATTGCGGCCGATGACGACGAATTCGCTGGTCGGCACTTCATTCGGCTTCCATTCGCGGTCGGGATACGAACCGAACAGCATGTGAATGCCTTGGAACACAATTCGCTGCTTGACCCCCTTGATATTCAAGACGCCCTTGTAGCGAAAGGTATCCACGCCGTGGTCGACAAGCCATTCGTTAATAAAACGTTCCACCTTGTTTAAATCAAGCGGACGCGTCTCCCGAAAAAAGACCGAGGTGACATCGTCATCATGCTCATGATCCTCTTCTTCGAGAAATCCCGGTTCGATCTCCAGTTTCTTCTCCAAGTCGAAGGCGCCGATTCCGAGAATCCGGTCGATTTCAATTTGGGACTGCCGGGTGCGGTAAAGCTTGGCGGCCGAATTCATTGCGCGAAGCCGCTGTTCCAGCTTCTGAAGCTCGTCTTCGGAAACGAGGTCCGTTTTATTTAACAAAAGAACGTCCGCAAAGGCGACTTGTTCCTGCGCCTCATGGCCTTCGTCCAGGTGTTGGCCGGCATGTTTCGCGTCCACGACCGTGACAATGGCATCGAGCTTGTAAAATTCGGAGATTTCCGGATTGACAAAAAAGGTTTGAGCGACGGGGGCCGGATCGGCGAGGCCCGTCGTCTCGATCAGCACCCGGCTAAAATCGGCTCTGCGACCGCCTTTGCCGAGTTTGGCTTCCATGAGCTGACCGAGAATGCGAATGAGGTCGCCCCTTACGGTACAGCAAATACATCCGTTGTTCATTTCGAAGATTTCTTCATCCGCGCCGACAACAAGCTGATTGTCGATGCCGACTTCGCCGAATTCGTTGACAATGACCGCGACTTTTTCGCCATGGTCGGCAGTCAGTACGTGGTTAAGCAGTGTCGTTTTTCCGGCGCCAAGAAAGCCCGTCAGCACCGTTACGGGAATGCGGGAATCGGCCTGCAGATTTGGCATGACGTTCACTCCTTTGTCTTGACTTCTTAAATGTAATGTTTACAATTAAGATAGAGTATAGATCTCCTCAATTCGTTTGTCAAACGACAGTCGAACCCCTTTATCTATTCGTTCCGGAATATTGAACGGGGCGCGGTTTGCGTAAATAATCGTAATAATTACAAATAAAAAGAGATCTTGACGTTCCGGCTGCGGTTCGCCGGAAAGGAGGACATTCGTGACAACATGGAATTTACAGGAGACTTTTTGTCACCTGCTCATCTGCAATGGCAGCAACTGCATGATGCGGCAAGCCGAAGAAGTAACGAAGGCGATCCGTGACGAAATTGCGCTTCTCGGAGCGGATAAACGGATTCATACGACGCGAACCCGGTGCAATGGGCGGTGCGCGGACGCCTGCGTAGTGATCGCCTACCCGGACGGAGTCTGGTATAGGGATATTTCTCCCGAATCCGGAAGGATGCTTGTCCGAAAGCATCTTTCAGGAGATCGACTGGATGAACAGTTGGTTTATTCGTTCGATGGCCGATTTATCGCTTCGGACCTTTCTGTAGCGGGAAAAGATAAAACCTCAGGCTAGGCCATGCCAATTTAAACCGAAGGCGGGAAGGTTACTTTGATCAGAAAGACACCGGTTGTGATTCTGTCCGGTTTTCTCGGGAGCGGAAAAACAACGCTGCTTGCGAGAATGCTGGATTATTACGCTAAAAGACGAATAAGACCTGCTGGTCATCATGAATGAAGCGGGCGACGTCAATCTGGACGGTCAGCTTGTCAATGAAGAGGTCCCGATGCGAGAAATGCTGAGCGGTTGTATCTGCTGTACGATTCGGGGCGATTTGGGCATGGAGATCCGAGATCTGATTGCGGATCGTTCGCCCGATCTGATTCTTATTGAAGCAACGGGAGTTGCGAATCCGATGGAAATTTTCGATTCGGTGACAGAGGCGGCCTTGCTGGTTCCTATCGTATGAACACGTTACGGTTTACACGCATTATTTCGAACATCCTATGGGATCGCGGTCGAATCGAAACCATTTTAAGCGAATTGCCGAGCAGTATCTATCGGGCAAAGGGCATTTTTACGGCGGCAGATACCGGAGAACGGATGATGTTTCAAGTTGCCTACCGGCAGCTGAATCTTTTTCGGATAAAACCGCAAGGCAACGTTCAGGACGTTGCCGTCTTTATGGGCGAACAATTTCCCAAGCAAGAAATTAAGCGGAAGCTAGAGGAAGACGCGGGTGTTGGCGGTGTCTAGCTAAGTTTCGGCACTATCTATCAAAACATTAAAACTGTTTCAAAACATTCAGATCATCGAGTTTTTCGTCTTTGCCGATGAAATTCGCTATCGCATGATGAAGAAGGAGCATCCGAAATATCATGTCATCTGCATAGGATGCGAAACAACGATGACTGTCAAGCGGCAACCGTTATACGCGCTTGTCCCGGACTCCGGGCAAGCGCGTATTTTTAATTTCGAATTCGGGAGCGAAACGCCGGGCTGCATCGTTATTTAAGTATGGAAAGGTGGTGGGGACGTGAGCGTTCCTGGGATCTTCGCCCGGGCGGAAGAGGCGGCCGGCTTCGGGGAGGAGGAGTTGAAGACGTGCATGGACGAGTTCGGGGATATGGTGCTGCGGACCGCCTACGTCTATTTGCGGGATCGGCAAAAAGCCGAGGATGTCTACCAGGAAGTGTTCGTGCGCGTATTCCGGCACGGGGACAAGATCAAACGGATGGACAATCCCCAGGGGTGGATTTTGCGCGTCACGATGAATTTGTGCCGGGATCTGAAACGCTCGACGTGGTGGCGCAGGGTGCTGTTTCTGAACGATGAGCGGGACGGCGTCTCGGGCAGCCTGGAGGACCGGATCGTGGCCTCGGAAAAAAGCCGGGAGCTGCTCGCGCACATTATGCGCCTGGAAACGCCCTACCGGATGGCCGTGCTTCTGTTTTACTATCACGATCTGTCGACCCGGGAGATTGCCGGCGTTCTCAAGGTGCCGGAAGGCACGGTTCGAAGCCGCCTTCACCGGGCACGCGCGTTGCTGAAGGATTATATGAACAGCGGGGAGGAATCGCCGTGAACAGAGATAAATCCGATGAAGAATTCGCGCAAGCGTTTCGCGACGCTCTCGATCCGATACGCGCGGGCGGGGAACTGCGGCAGCGAACGCTGGATTCGGCGCGGAAGGGATGGCGCGGAGCCCGCCGCAGGCTTCTTCGAGGCGCCGCCGCGTTGTTGATTCCCGCGTTCCTAGCCGCGGCGGCCGTCTATTTCCTGCCGGCCCTGTCCGGCATCCGGGGAGCCGAGACGATTTCCCCCGCGGCAAGTCCGGCTTCCCTGTCCCCGAACCCGGCCGCGACGATCAAAGCTCCGATCCCCTCCTATATTCCGGCAGGCTACAGGATCGAGGAGGTCGTATCGTCGGTTCCCGAGGCGGACGAAGCGCCGGAAATCAACATCCGGTTCGCCTCGGAGCGCCCGGGCTTTCTGGAGCTGACCCGGCGGGAAGCCGCCGCGGAACGGCCCGACGAGCAGAGCTACTACCCGGTCGAGATCGACGGGAAAAAGGGATGGATTCGCAAAGAAGGCGAAGATGCCGTCGAGCTCATTTTGGAGGACGGCGACTACGAATACCGGATTACCGGAACCATTTCCGAAGGCGAAGCCGTGAAGATGGCCCTTTCGATCGAGCGAAAAGCCAAGGAGGACGAAGAAACGCATGAATGAACGACTTGTTAAAAAGAGAAGGCCGCGAGTCGCCGCTTCCCTTGTTTTGCTTCTGGTAGCGCTCGCTGCGGCGGGCTGCGACAAGCCGGCGAACGCGCCCGAGCAGACGGAAGCGGAGCCGGCGGAGGCGTCGGGAGAAATCGTAAATCCGCCGGCGAACGACTGGAAGCCCTATGAGGCGCGGCCGGGAGAAAAAGTCGAGCTCACGGTGATGTACGCAAGCGAAGCCTCCTTTTACCGGGATTACGGCAATCTGTTTCTCGCCCGCCACCCGGAGGCGGAATTTCGCGTTGTCGCGCTGTCGGAGACGCGGGGCGAAGGGGATATGCTGGCCAATTACGAGGCCGTGCTCAAGGAAAACGCGCCCGACGTGCTCCTGCTGAACGAAGCTCAATACGAGGCGCTCGCCGCAAACGGGCGCCTGCTCGATCTGGACGCTCCAATCCGGAGCAGCGGGTTCGACACGGAAGGCATGGTTCCGGGCGTCATCGAGTTGCTGACGGAGCGGGGAGGCGGCCGGCTGTACGGCCTGTCCCCTTCGTTCGAAAGCCGGGCGCTGTATTACAACCGCTCGCTGTTCGACGAATACGGCGTCCCTTATCCGGAACCGGGCATGAGCTGGGAGGAGGTTCTGATGCTGGCCGAGCGGTTCCCGGACGCAAACGAAGCCGGGCAGCCGCTTTACGGCCTGTACCAGCCGACATTCACGATCAGTCCGTTCGACCTGGCGATGAAAATCGGCAGCGCGCAGCGGCTGTCCTTGCTCGACCCGGAAGGCGCGAAGCTGCTGCTCGACAGCGAGGGGTGGAAACGGATTTTCTCGCTGGTCGTGGAAGGCTACAAAAACCAGGCGATTTATTATCCCGCCGCGCCGCTTCGCGACAACGGCAACGGGACGACCTCCCTGTCTTTGGGCAGCAACCTGTTTTTGGACGGGCAAGCGGCCATGGCGATCGACGATATGCTCATGATGCAAATGATGGATTTCCTCGCGGGGCGCAAGGGCGAAAACGAAGGCGAAAGCGCCGCCTTCGCCTGGGACACGGTCCCGATGCCGGTCAGTCCGGATAATCCCGGCGTGACGCCCTATTTCGAAGTGGAAGATATTTTTGCCGTCAACCGCGAATCCGATCAGCTTTCGCTCGCCTGGGAATTCGTTCAGTACGTTCATAGCGAGGAGTTTATGACGCTTTCGGCCAAGTCGTCTTCCAAGCTGCTGTCCCGGACCGGCTTCGAGCAGGATTCGAAAGGAAGGGACTTGTCCGATTTTTACGCGCTCCGGCCGGATCTGACGATGCGGACGCCGCTCGTGCCGGAAGGCTTCACCCGAGCGTTTCGGGATATTGCGGAAAAAGCGATCACGGACGCGATCGCGGACCGGATGACAACGGACGAAGCGCTGGCCTACATTCGGGAGGAAGCGCAAAAAACGCTAGACGCCGCAGCCTCCTCCGGCAACCGCGAACGATTCGCGCTGGACGAGGAACTGCTATAAGGGGAAGTCGTAGGACCGGTTTGACCGGGACGCCGAAACGCGTTATGATCGGGGGCAGATCGGCGGAACGCGCAAAGGAAGCGGCGGGAAGCAAGCCGGTTCGGAGGGGAAGAGAGCATGGAGTCTTCGGAAGTGTCGTTCCAATTCGCCGGCCGTATCGGCTGGATTCGTTTGAACCGCCCCCGCGTCATCAATGCGATTACGGCCGAGATGGCGGAAAAAATCGCGCTGCAGCTGGAACGTTGGAAGATCGAGCCGGATTTGCGGCTGGTCGTCATTTCCGGCGAAGGAGAGCGGGGCTTTTGCGCCGGCGGGGATATGGCCCGGTTGTACGAAGCGCGGAATAGCGGGATAACGGAACTGGCCGCGCGTTTGTTCGGGTGGGGTTACCGCCTGGATTACATCGTATACCGCTATCCGGTCCCGGTGCTCGTCTGGATGGACGGAGTCGTTATGGGCGGCGGAGCGGGCATCGGCTCCGCCGCCAGCCACCGAATCGTGACGGAACGGACGAAATGGGCGATGCCGGAATTGAATATCGGCTTCTTTCCCGATGTCGGCTCGAGCTACTTCTTGAACCGCATGCCGGGCAGAATCGGCCTTTATTTGGCGCTGACCTCCTCCGTCATAACGGGGGAGGATCTGCTGTACTTGGGGGCGGCGGAGGTTTATACGAGCAGCGGGCGGTGGGACGAAGCGAAGGCAAATCTGCAAAGCCTCGGCGAAGGAGGCTTTACCTCGCGGCAGTTGTCCGAGCTGCTCGCCCAAATGCAGGACAAGCCGACGCGGCCGTCCCGCTTGGCCGCCCTGCGCGAGCGGATCGACGACCACTTTGCCCGCGCGACGATCGAGGACATCCTGGCGTCTCTGGAACGCGCGGCCGGGGAAGGGGACGAGTGGGCTTGGGAAACGTTAACCGCGCTGCGCCAGAAGCCGCCGACCTCCCTTAAAGTGACGCTTCGCCAGTTTCAATCGGGCAGGGGGAAATCGCTGGCCGATTGCCTCAGGATGGAAATGGACATGAGCATGAATTTCGTCGCGCACGACGATTTGTACGAAGGGATTCGCGCCGTTCTCATCGACAAGGATCGCAATCCGCGCTGGCAGCCGGCCGAGCTGGGCGAGGTGGACGAGCGGCGCGTGCAGTCGTTTTTCCGCTATGACTGGCCGGGCGGACGGCATCCGCTCGCGGAATTGGCGAGCGAGACGGTATCCCTGCCGGAATAGCCCGGCCGCAGCGGAGTGCCCCGCGAAACGCTCGTCATGTCGTGTCGCCGACGATCAGTTCGACATCGACCAGTGTGTTGTTGATCAGCGCGTCGTCGCCCTTCTCGATCATTCGCACGAGCGTCGTCAACAGCATGCGCCCGATCCGGTCCGTCGGCTGCTTGATCGTCGTCAGCTTCGGTTCCTGCAGCATGCGGGTGAAGCTGTGATAGTCGTAGCCGACGATTTTGAGCTGTTCCGGCACGCGCAATCCCTGCTGCTTGGCGTAGATATACAGCGCGTAGGCGACGATGTCGTTGCTGCAAAAAATGCCGTCGTAGCGGGACAGCTCGATCGAGGAAAGCTCGCGGGTAATGAAGTCCATGAAATACTCGAACGTCAGCTTGTTGCGGGCGCCCTCGATAAAATGATATTCCACGTCATGCTTCATGCAAGTTAAAATAAAGGCGTCCCCGCGCCGGTTGGACAGCATGTCTAACTCGAGCGGGCCCGAAATGTGGAGCAGCCTTTTGCAGCCTTTGGAAATCAAGTGCTCGGTGGCGAGCTCCCCGCCGCGGAAATTGTCCGATCCGACGCACGGAATGCTCCGCGAAATGACCCGGTCGAACGACACGATCGGCAGCGAAAGTTTCTTGTATTTCTCCGTATCGAGCGTATGGCTGCACATAATAATGCCGTCGACCTGATTCTCCCGGAGCATGCTGATATATTCCTCTTCCTTCTTCGGATCGTCGAGCGAGTTGCACACGAGCACTTTATAATTCAGCTCGTTGGCGCTGATTTCGACGTATTTGACCAACTCCGAGAAAAAAGGATGATTCGAATCCGGGACGATGATTCCGACGAAAAACGTCTGGTTTTTCAGCAGCGCCCGGGCGATCTGGTTGGGGCGGTAGTCCAAGTCCCGCATGGCGGTTTCGACTTTCCGGCGGGTTTCCTTGCTGATGTAGCCGCGGTTGTTGATGACCCGGGATACGGTGGCGACGGAGACGCCCGCTTTTTTTGCGACTTCTTTTATGCCTGACATTTCATCAATCCTCTGGATTAGACTGTTCGCGCCGTTCGTCATTGCAAGCTGGCGGCCTCGCTACGGAAGCCTATTTTCCTATTATAACAATATAAAAACGTTATCACAAAAGTGATATAAATATCAACAAATCGTCCGTATAACATGATATTTTATGCGTAAAAATGATGTGTAAACGTTTGACATAAATTTTGATGTGAGTATAATGAGCTTATCTCATCATGATGAAAACGAGAAAAATATGACAACTTGTGGAGGTACTGCAGCAATGAAGAAAAGTTTGTCCATCCTTCTGATTCTGGCTTTTATGGTCTCCGTTCTCGCGGCTTGCGGGGGAGGTTCCGACGGCGGGGAAGAAGCCGGTTCGAAAGTCGAAATTACCGTTCTCGTCGGCAAGCAGGAAATCGCGCAGCAATTCGAAGAGATGGTGAAGGAATACAACGAATCCCAGGACGGGGCCAACGTAACGGTCGTTTCGACGGCCGGGCAAAACGGCTACGAGCGGATAACGACGCTGTATGCGGCCGGTAACGCGCCGACGATCATGCACTTCTTGTCCGAATTCGGCGAAATGCAAAGCAAGCTGGCGGACCTGTCCGATCAGGAATGGGTGCAGAACGCGAACGAAGGCACGCTCGATTACGTAACGGTCGACGGGAAGGTCTACGGCATGCCGATGTCCGTCGAAGCGTTCGGGCTGCTGTACAACAAGTCCGTTCTCGATCAGGCCGTCGGCGGAAGCTTCGATCCCGCCACGATCAAAACCCGCGACGACCTCAAAGCTTTGTTCGACAAGATCGAGGCGACGGGCGCCAAGGCGGTCGAAATTTCTCCGGTGGACTGGTCGCTCGGCGCGCATCTCACCAGCGTGTATATGGCTAACGAATCGGACACGCACGAAGGCCGGTTGCAATATATCGAAGACTTGAAAAGCGGCGCCGCGGATCTAAACGCGGACGAAGCGTTCAACGGCTGGCTGGACACGTTCGACCTGCTGAAGGAATACAACATTTCCAAAGACGCGCCGCTGGCGGCGCTCTACGACGACGGTCCGATGCTGCTGGCCGACGGCGAAGTCGGCACGTGGTTCATGGGCAACTGGGCATATACGCAAATCAAGGAGATCGACCCGGACGGCGAGTACGGCTTCCTTCCGCTGCCGATTAGCAATGACGCTTCCGATCCCGGCAACAGCTCCATCTCGGTCGGCGTTCCGGAATATTGGGCGATTGACAAGGAACAGTCCACTCCCGAGCAGCAGCAGGCGGCGAAGGATTTCCTGAACTGGATGGTATCGAGCGAGAAAGGCCAGGACTACTATGTCAACAAGTTTAATTTCGTTCCGGCCTACGGCAATTTTGCCGTCAAGCCGCAAGATCCGGTTTCGACCTCGATGATGGGCTATATGGAAGCGGGCAACACGCTCGCGTGGATGAACAACTACTATCCGCCCGAAGCTTTCCCGTCGATGGCGGCCTCTTTGCAGAAGTATTTGAGCAACAACATCGATCGCGCGGGATTGGTCAAGGAATTCGGCGATTACTGGAAGTCGCTGGGCTAAGCGGACAAGCAGCGAAAGCCGCGAGCGGGGCGGACAGCCTGTAAAGGCTGTCCGGACCCGCTCCGGCTTTAACGACTTTGCGGAGGTACCCATGTATCAGGAAAAGACGTTTTTCGGAAAGTTGAAGGTGTTCGGGATATTCGGTTTTATCCCGCTTTTTGCTTTTTGCACGGTGATCGTCCTGCCGTTTCTAATCGGGATTTACATGACTTTCACCGACTGGAACGGAAGCGCGTCGAATTCTTCTTATCTCGGTTTCGTCAATTACGCCGATGCCGTTCGGGATCCGGCATTCTGGACCTCGATGTGGCTGACGCTGAAATACGTCGTCGTCAATCTGATTTTGACGAACGTTCTCGCCTTCGTGCTGGCGCTGCTCGTCACGAGCGGCTTCAAGGGGCAGAACTTTTTTCGCGCCGGATTTTTTACGCCCAATTTGATCGGCGGCATTATTTTGGGCTTCGTGTGGCAGTTCATTTTTTCGCGGGTCCTCGTTTATTTCGGAAGCGAGTTCGGCTGGGGGCTGTTTTCGAGCTCCTGGCTTGGGGACCCGGACAAGGCGCTGTGGGCGCTTATTGTCGTCGGCGTATGGCAGAACGCCGGGTACATGATGCTCATCTACGTCGCCGGCCTGATCGGCATTTCCGGCTCCTTGACCGAGGCCGCGGGGCTGGACGGAGCGTCCTGGCTCAGACAGCTGTTCAGCATCAAAATTCCGCTCATGATCCCGTCCTTTACGATCAGCCTGTTTCTGACGCTGCAGAAGAGCTTCATGGTGTACGATACGAATCTGTCCCTGACGAAGGGCGACCCGTTCCGTTCGACGGAGCTGATCGCCATGCACGTCTACAATGAAGCGTTCGTCAATCAAAATCTGGGGCCCGGCCAGGCGAAAGCGTTTATTTTGTTCGCCATCGTCGCCATTATTGCGATTCTGCAGGTCAGCGCCATGAAAAAAGCGGAGGTGGAGGCATGAAGTCGCGAAGCGTCGGGAAATCGGCCGCGTTCGTATTCAACGTCGTTTTGCTCGTTCTCTTTGTGTTCCCGCTGCTGCTCGTGCTGCTCAACTCCTTCAAGGCGCGAACGGACATCATCCGCAATCCGCTGGCGCTGCCGGACGAATGGTTGTGGAGCAATTATTCGGAAGCGTTCCGGACGATGGACTTTTCCTATGCGGTGCTCAACTCGCTGACGGTTACGATTTTGGGGGTCGCCCTGATCACCGTTTTTTCCGCATCGCTTGCCTACATGTTGGTTCGTTGGAAATGGAAAATCAACAACTATCTATTGATGGCGCTCGTCGCGTCGATGATCATTCCGTTTCAGGCGCTGATGATTCCGTTCGTCACCCTGTACGGCAATCTGCATCTGCTCAACAGCAAGTGGGCGCTGATCTATTTCTATCTCGGCTTCGGCATGAGCATGGCGACCTTTATGTATCACGGGTTCGTGAAAAACGTGCCCAAGGAGCTGGAAGAAGCCGCGCTGATCGACGGAGCGGGCAAAGTCCGGGTATTTGGGGGAATCGTCTTTCCGATCTTAAAGCCGATTTCCACTACGCTGGCCATTTTGAACGTGCTCTGGATCTGGAACGACTTTTTGCTTCCTTCGCTCGCGCTGATTAAGCCGGAAGACCGGACGCTGCCGCTGTCGACGTTTTATTTTTTCGGAAAATACACCTCGAATTACGGGGTGGCGATGGCCGCGCTCGTGCTGTCGATCATTCCCGTTATCGTATTTTATTTTGCCATGCAAAAGCAGATTATCGATGGCGTTGTTGAAGGAGCCGTTAAATAATGAATGAAATACCCGACCTTATCGCGGAAGCGAATCGGCACATTTCCTCCGTCCGCGATGCGGTCGCGCGCAGCGGATGGAAGCCGCGTTACCATTTGTCGCCCCAGGCGGGCTGGATGAACGATCCGAACGGCTTTATTCATTTTCGCGGCAAATACCACGTGTTTTTCCAGCATTGTCCGTTCAAGCCCGAATGGGGCCCGATGTATTGGGGGCATATGATCAGTCCCGACCTCGTTCATTGGAGGCATCTTCCGATCGCGCTTGCGCCGGACCAGGAGTACGATCGCGACGGCTGCTTCTCGGGCAGCGCGATCGAAGCCGATGGCAAGCTGTACCTGATGTACACCGGCAATGTTTGGACCGGTCCGGATCAGGCGGCCGACCTGCTTCAGACGCAGTGCCTCGCTGTCAGCGAAGATGGCGTCCGCTTCGTCAAGCTGCCGGAAAATCCGGTCATCGGCGCGACGCCCGAAGGGGACATCCACCCATTCCATTTCCGCGATCCGAAGGTTTGGAAACAGGGGGATCTTTACTATTGCGTCATCGCGTCCCGCAGCAAAAACGAAATCGGCCAGGCGCTGCTGTACCGTTCGGCCGATCTCAAACAGTGGGAATTCGTCAACGTCATGGCCAAGGGCGGGCGCAATCCGGGTTATATGTGGGAGTGTCCGGACGTGTTTCAATTAGACGGCAAGGACGTGCTCGTCTTGTCCCCGCAGGGAATGAAACCCGAGGGCTACTTGTACCGCAACAAGGACCAATCGGGGTACGTGCTCGGCAAGCTCGATCCGGAGACTGGCATGATGTCCCATGGCCCGTTCCGCCTGCTGGACTACGGCTTTGATTTTTACGCGCCGCAAACGACGGTCGACGCGCACGGCCGGCGGGTAATGATCGCGTGGATGAACATGTGGGAAAGCCTGATGCCGGAGCGGCGGCATGGCTGGGCCGGCGCTATGACGCTGCCGCGGCGTCTGGAGCTGAGGGAGGACCGGCTGCTCGTATTTCCGGCACGGGAGCTGGAGGCGCTCAGGGGAGAGGGCATCCGCTACGAAAACGTCGAAGTGCGGGGCGGCGAGGAGGTCAACCTGCCGGGCGTGGAAGGCGACAGTCTCGAGTTGGCCGTCGTGCTGCAGGGACGTCCGGCAAGCCGGTTCGGCCTTATGCTCCGCTGCGGCGAAGCGGACGGCGAGCGGACCGTCCTGACATACGACGGCAAGGAAGGCGTTCTGGAGCTGGACCGGAACGCGTCCGGCCAAGGCCCGGGCGGCGAGCGGCAAGCGCCGGTCGCTCTGCGCGAGGGCAAGCTGGCGCTGCGCGTGTTCGTCGACCGGTCTTCCGTCGAAGTGTTCACGGAAGACGGCGAGGTCGCGATGACGGCCCGGATTTATCCCGGCGAGGGGTCGGTCGGCATTCGCTTTTTCGCCGATGGCGGCATGGTCATTCGCGAGCTGGAGAGCTGGGCGCTCGGCGATTGTTACCCGATCGGGAACGAGTCGAACGGAACGGAGGAAACGACCTTATGAGCGATAACGATACATTGCGGCAAGATCGTTCGGCCGACGAGGCGGCCGGACCGTGGTGGAAGGAAAGCGTGGCCTATCAAATTTATCCGCGCAGCTTTCAGGATTCGAACGGCGACGGAGTCGGCGATATTCGCGGCATCATCGACCGCCTCGATTATTTGCAATTTCTCGGCATCGACCTGCTGTGGATTTGCCCGGTCTACGATTCGCCGAACGACGACAACGGGTACGATATTCGCGATTTTCACGCCATTCTCGCCGAATTCGGCACGATGAAGGACATGGACGAGCTGCTGGCGCAAGCGAAGCGTCGGGGCATCCGCATCCTGATGGATTTGGTTGCCAATCATACGTCGGACGAGCATGCCTGGTTCGTCGAGTCGCGTTGCTCCAAGGACAATCCGAAGCGCGACTGGTACATCTGGAAGCCGGGGAAGGACGGCAAGGAGCCGACCAACTGGGAATGCGGCTTCAGCGGCTCGGCATGGGAATACGACGAAACGACGGACGAATACTTTCTACACTGCTTTTCCCGGCGGCAGCCGGATTTGAACTGGGAGAACCCGGATGTCCGCGAGGCGATCTACCGGATGATGGAATGGTGGATGGACAAAGGGATCGCGGGGTTCCGGGTCGACGCCGTTACGTTCATCAAAAAGAACCAGGCTTATCCGCAGTTGGAAAGCCCCGACGGGCGGCCGTACGTGACGGTCAATTGCGCCAGTCTCAATCAGCCGGGCATTCTCGATTTTCTCGGCGAGATGAAGGAACGGGTGCTGGCGCCCCGCGGCGTCGTCACGGTCGCCGAAGCTCCGGGCGTGCCGATCGAAGAGATTCCCCGCTATGTCGACGAAAAAGACGGCGTGTTTTCGATGCTGTTCCAGTTCGACCATATCGAGCTTGACCTGGAGCCCGGCCGCAAGGGCGTGCTGCGGTCGTTCGAGGTGAAGGAGTTCAAGGCGGCGCTGGCCAAATGGCAGTACGAGTCCAACAAAAGCGGCTGGCTCGGCCTGTTTCTCGAAAACCACGATTCGCCCCGCTCGGTGTCCAAATTCGGCAACGACGGTGCGTATCGGAGCCGGTCGGCGAAGGCGCTCGCCGCTTACTATTTTCTGATGCGCGGCACGCCGTTCATCTTCCAGGGCCAGGAAATCGGCATGACGAACGGAAGCTTCGATTCAATCGACGAGTACCGGGACATCGAGAGCGTCAATCTGTACCGCGTTCAGGTCGAGCAGGATCCGGAGGCGACGGCGGAAACCGCGGCCAAGGTGATGCATTTTCTCGCCAACCGCAGCCGGGACCACGGACGGACGCCGATGCAATGGAACGGCGGGCATGCGGCCGGCTTCACCTCGGGCACTCCGTGGCTGAAGCTTAATCCGAACTATGCGGAGATCAATGTGGAGCGGGAGATAAAGGACGAATCGTCCGTGCTTCATTTCTACCGCAAGCTTATTGCGCTTCGCCGCGGGAACAAGGCGCTGGTGTACGGCGCGTTCGAAGAGATCCACGAAGACAGCCCGGAGATCGGCGGCTATGTCCGGACGCTCGGCGAAGAACGCTGGACGGTGCTGTGCAATTTTACGGACCGTGCGGTGGCCGTCGCAGAGCCTGCCGGGGCGCAGCTTGTCCTAACCAATGCGGATAAGCGCGGCGAAGGTGTCTTGGCTCCCTACGAAGCGGTCGTATTCAAGCAATAACCGAATAGCCCTTAATACCTAAACGCCATGTCTGGGCTTAGAGGGCAAAGCCGAATGAAGCGAGCAATCGCCTCTTCGGCTTTTTATTTTGCGTCGATCTCCCCTCTTCATGAAAATTTCATGAACAAAGCGGGAGTTCTTCGTTTACAGATGGTACTTTCTATGACATAATTTTGATGGGTTCCGAGTTTTTGCGACAAATGAAAGGATCGAAATACTGCAAAATTCGACATATTATTACATGGATGTTACATATGATTAGGAAATAAGGAGGATCTCAACGCTTTATGGATAATTCCCTCTCATCCTTGCAGCAAACGCTGGACTTTGTCTGGCTGATTTTCGCGGGCATTCTCGTGTTTTCCATGCAGGCGGGGTTCACGTTGGTCGAAGCCGGGCTCACGAGGGCCAAGCACTCCATCAGCGTCGCGATGAAAAACGTAGCCGACATCATGGTCGCCGTTTTGCTTTTTTCGCTGGTCGGCTTTCCCATCATGTTCGGCGATACGGTCGGCGGCTGGTTCGGCTCGAGCGGATTCTTTTTATCGGGATGGGACGGCGATCCGTGGAACTGGGCGATGATGTTCTTTCAAATCGTCTTCGCCGGCACGGCGGCCACCATCGTTTCGGGAGCGATCGCCGAACGGGCCCGGCTGTTCGCCTATTTAGTGGGAACGGCGGTCGTGACCGTGGTCATCTATCCGGTCGTCGGCCACTGGGTTTGGGGCGACGTGCTGAATCCGGACCAGCAGGGATGGCTGGACGAGCTTGGCTTTATGGATTTTGCCGGCTCAACGGTCGTCCATTCGGTCGGCGGCTGGGTGGCGTTGGCCGCGGCGATCGCGATCGGTCCCCGGATCGGCAAGTACGAGCCGAACGGGAAGAGCAACCGCTTCTCGGCCTCGAATTTGGTGTTGGCGGCGCTTGGGGTGTTTTTGCTGTGGTTCGGGTGGTTCGGCTTCAACGCCGGCTCGACGACGCTCGCCAGCCCCGATATTGCGCTCATTACGCTGAACACGGCGCTGGGCGGAGCGGCCGGGGGCTTCCTGGCGATGGCGGCAAGCTGGATCGTCGACCGGCGTCCGCGTGCGGAGGATATGCTGAACGGCATTCTCGGCGGCCTGGTATCGGTCACGGCGGGCTGCAACGTGTTTACCCCGCTTCATTCGCTGCTTGCCGGCGCGATCGGCGGGCTGCTCGTCGTCGCGGCGATCCGTTTTATCGATCACGTGCTGAAGGTGGACGATGCGGTCGGCGCGATCGGGGTTCACGGCGTTTGCGGGGCGTGGGGAACGCTGGCCGTCGGGATTTTCGGCGAAGCGGACAAGCTCGCGGCCGGATCGCGCTGGGAACAGATCGGCGTTCAGGCGCTTGGGGCCGGCGTCGTGTTCGTTTGGGCGTTCGTCCTCGGGTTTGTCGTCTACTGGCTGCTGAAGAAAACGATCCGGCTTCGCGTTGGCCGGGAGGACGAGCTGATCGGCCTGAACATTTCCGAGCACGGAGCAAGGACGTCGCTGCTCGACACGGTGCGGGCAATGAACGAAATCGCCTCGGAAAAAATCGATCTCACGCGCAAGCTGGAAATCGAGCCGGGAGACGATACGGAGGAACTGAACCGTTCGTTTAACTATTTGTTGGACAAAATCGGCCAGCTTGTCGATCAGGTGAAAGGGCAGACCGGATTCGTCCATTCCAGCTCCGAGCAGATGATGAAGCTGAGCCGGCAGCTGAACGACAACTCCAATCTGCAGGACGAATCCGTAAGGCAGGCGTACGATTATTTTCAACAGATGCAGGCGCGGATGAAGTCGGAAATGGAGACGGACCGGGAAGCGCTGGCCGCGTTCGAACAGTCTATTGCGATCATGAACGGCATTTCGCAGGATATGCGCTCGACCCGGGAGCAGATGAACGAAATGGCAGCGAACATCGGCACGATGGAGGCGGGGCTCGCCGAAGCCGGCGAAGCGATGCGGCGCCTGTCGGAAGCGATGAGCGAGATTTCGGCGTCTTCGGGCCGGAGCGAATCGGTGATCGCTACGATCGACGACATCTCCAAACAGATCGGGCTGCTCGCGCTGAACGCGGGCATCGAAGCCGCGCGGGCGGGGCAATACGGCCAGGGCTTCGCGGTTGTCGCGCAGGAAGTCAAGAAGCTGTCCGGGGAAACGCAGCTGTCCACGCAAAACATTCGCGAGCTGATGCTCCGAATGGGGGCTGCCGTCGTCAGCGGCCGCGAAAGCTCGGCTCATTTCCGCCAAACGTTCGAATACTTGAATGAGGAACTGTCGCGAATTCCCGAGAAGGTGAAGCGCACGGCGTCGGAAATCGAATCGATGTACCAGAAGGCGCGGGGATTCACGGACGAAGTCGAGGAACTGCAGGCGAACGCTTCCGCCATGAAGGACGCCCGCCGGCGTCAATACGACGAACTGGAAGCGATGATGAACCGGATGCGGCGCGTGCTCGACCAAATCGAGGAAAACCGCGCGTTCACCTCGCAAATCGGCGATCGGGTACTGGAGCTGCGGGGCCAAAGCGGCACGCTTGACCTGACGATGCAGAAGTTCAAGACGAAGCCGGAATTGATTCACTAAGGAAAGCGCATGGGCGGAGGCGACGGGGTTCGGATGCCGGCCGGTTGGGTAATCTAACCGTAAACGGCAAAAGGATGTGACCGCCATGAAACAAAGCGTCCGTAAAGTCGCCTTCCTGCTTGCAGACGGCTACGAGGATTCCGAGATGAAAAATCCTTACGACGCGATCGTCGAAAACGGCAACGACCCCGTTATTATCGGCCTTGCCAAAAATCAGGAGCTGCGCGGGAAGAAGGGCACGATTTCCTACCGTTCCCACCTGACGGCCAAGGAAGCGAACCCGGAAGATTACGAAGCCGTTATCATCCCGGGCGGCAAGTCCCCCGCGGCGCTCCGCGAAGACGAAGCGATCGTCGACTTCGTCAAACGGGCGAACGGCAAGGGCATCCCGATCGCCGCGATCTGCCACGGCCCGCAAGTGCTGGCCAGGGCGGGCCTGCTCGGCGGCAAGACGCTGACGGGCTATGCCGGCATTCGCGGCGAGATCGAGGAGGCGGGCGGAACGTTCGTCGACCGGGAAGTCGCGGTGGACGGGAATCTCATCACGTCGCGCGGGCCGCAGGACGAGCCGGCTTTCATTCAGGCCATCATCGACAAGATCGGCGTCTCGGCATATTGAACGGAACGGCTCGAACGGCCGCCCGGCACTGTTTGACGGTGTCGGGCGGCCGTTATTTCGCCGGGGGATCGCGCCGACGCTCATGCCGGCTTCGTTCTCACGGCCGCTGGCCGGAGCAGCGAAGCCGCTGTTGGCGCTCGAGCTCCAGCCGTCCGAATTCCGCCCACAAAATCGCTTCGAACGTGCGGCGTTGAATTTGGTCCAGACGCCGGCTCGCAAGCGAGAAGGTCACGCCGAACCTGGAGGCGATGTGAGCGATCGCTTCGCTTCGCCGTTCGGGCAGGCGGATCTTTTTCAACATGTAATAAGGCATGGACGCATACAGCGCGAACCGGTTCGCTTCGGCCTCCTGATGCTCCAGAAAAGAACGGGGCATCAACGTCTGATTGCCCGCATGCCGCAAAATATGGCACAGCTCGTGAAGAAAGTCCCCCCACTGCTCGGCCCGGCTCAGCCGCTTGTCGATCAGGATGGAGCGCATGCCCGTCCATTCGAGCGCCCGGCTCGAAACGTTCAAATAGTGAACCCAAACGTTGAGCCGGGCCGCCACCTCGTCGATTGTCAGCTGCTCGGGCGTCGCGATGCCGGCTTTTCGCCACAAATTTTCAATCCATTCTTCGAACGGAGTCGGCTGGTAGTATCGCAGCATAAATAAAATGCACCTCGCCCCAGTGGGAATGTATGTTCGGTAAAGAGCGATAAATAAAAGCCCATGCGGGCGTTAATCGCGGTACGTCAGATCGGGTTCCGTCATTCCCCTTGCCGGTCTCCAGGTTTGCGGCCTTTCTCTTTCTCCCGAATGAACTCCCAGAATCTGCGCATCTCCGCTTTCCGCTCCTCCGGCGCTTCCAGGTAGTCCTTGAAAAAAATGCCGTGCTCCGGGTTCCGGATGAATTGCTCGAACGCTTCCGAGGAGTTCGGCTGCCATTCGTCGGTTCGGCCCAGCAAATAATCGGCCGTCGTATGATAATATTCCGCGAACCTGAGGAGCATTTCCGGCTCCGGCTTGCGGTCGTCGGATTCGTAACGGGAAAGCTGCACGTTGCTGATGCCGAGGTCTCTGGCCGCGTCCAGTTGCGTTTTGCCCAAGCTGTCTCTTCGTTCGCGAAGCCGCCTGCCCAGCGTCATGACCATCTTCCTTCTTTCGAGATAAGGTAGTTCCAGTATACCATATTTTCCGATTCGGCAAAATAAAGAATCTAAATTTGTCCAAAAGGATTGACATTTACCGTTTTGGCAAAATATAATCGAACACACGTTCCCTTTCGGAGATTCGCATGGGGGCGGCCGACTTTGTTGTTTTTCGCAGTTTTCGCATATCGTATGTTTGCCAAATTGGCAAAAACCAAAAAAGCAGAAGAGAGCGAGGGTAAAAGCATGGAAAAGGAAGCGACCGTAAGGGGAAACAAGGCGGATTTGGGGAAGGCGACGGCCGAAACGTACCGGGAGACGAGAAGAGGGCTGCTGCTGGCGGCCGACCGGCTCACGAGGGGGATCGCGGCCCTGGAGCCGGTTCGGACGATCGAGCAAATGGACGAGCTGCTCGAACTGGAACGGCAGCGCAAGCTCGTGATCGAGATGATCGCAAGCTGCAATTATGTCATCGAATGGCTGGAAACCGGGAGAAGGCCGGGCAACCGGCGGGGAATCGAGCGGCGGTCGGGCGCTCAGCGCGAAATATTGACGGATCCGGCCCGGCTGCCCGCCGCGGCCGCGGCCGATTCCCGGACAGCAGCCGACGAGGCGGGCGGGAGCGAGCGGCAGAGCCGGATCGAAGCCGCCATGGCGGGACTCACCGAACGGGAACGAGACTGCTACGTGCTCGCCCACGCCCAGTGCTACTCCAATGCGGAAATCGCCGGCCTGCTCCGCATCAGCAAGTCCAGCGTCTCCACCTACGTGCTGCGGGCGCAGCGGAAAATTTCGGCGAACGTCGGCGGCATGTTCCTCGTCGGATGATGTCGTACGAATGCCACTTATAGATGAGGGGCAGGAACATACGTTCCTGTTCCGAAATCGGATCTTGGGAGGGTAAGCAAATTGGCGGCAAAGGATGTGGCGGTTTGTCATGAGAAACACCATCCGTCAGCGGCTCTCCGCTGACATTCCCGCGCTCGGCGGGCGGGTGCTGGAGCCCCATGACGATTACGCGTCGGCGGACAAGCCTTATCTGGTCCTTCAGCAAGGGTGGGAAACCGGCAGCGGAAGCGGGTTTCCCGGGTTCCGCAAGCGCTACGAAGTGTGGCTGCACGAAGCGAAAGCGGCGGGCTTCGATGCCGTCGACCGGTTGGCGGAATCCGTCATCCGGTCGCTGGACGAGCGGACGATGACGGACCCGGATACGGGGGACGCCTTCTTCTGCCGGTACATCGGCACGATCGGCCGCGATCGCGTGGACGGCGAGCGGCAGACGCTGTCGCGGATTTTGCGGTTCGCCGTCGACGCCGTGCAGCCCGCGGCGCTGGCCGAAACCGTCCCGGACGATCCGTGGCTGGAAGCGATCGCCGCTTGGACGAGGGCTTTGCTGGGAGGCTCCTGGCAAGTTTGCCTGAACGAGTGGCCGTCTTCCTATTTGCGCCCCGCCGTGCTTTGGCGGCTCGGCGGCATGGAAACGGGGCCGGGCAACGCGGCGGCGCTCGTCGTTCGCAAAAGGCTGGTCGGCCACGTGGCGGGGCGGACCGATAACGAAGAGCGGGAAGCGGCGGCGCTTTTGGCTTCGAGTCTGAAGCTGGACGGCAAAGTCGTTTTGTCCGCGGCGGACCGGCGCTGGCTGGCCGTCGAGGAGAGCGGGATCGACTTCGGCGCGGACCCGATCGCGGAAGGGCAATTGACGGTCGCGCTGTCGCGGCGCGTGAAGCGGGAGTCATTCGCAGAGGACGCTCCGCTGATGAGGGAAGTTTTTTTCAATGAAATCGGATCATGAGGTGAGTCCTGTGGCAGAGAAGAAATCGGCGGCTCCGGCCGCCCAATACGGCCGCGAGGAGCTTGCGGAAAGCTCGGCCGGCCTGTTCGGCGTCCCCGGCGAGGTGCTCGCGGGCGCCTTGCACGGCGTCGGCAAGGAACGGCTGTCGGTAGCGGAAGCGAAGCGTTATATCAACCAATTTTTGGACAGGAAGGTGAAGTGAAATGGCAGGAGGCAATTGGAGCGCGACGGATTTGCCGGTATTGCCCGGCTTTTATATGGCATTTCGCTCGGCGGCGACGGCGGCGATCGGACAAGGTGCGAGGGGAACGGTCATTTTCCCGGTAAAAGCCCATTGGGGACCGGTGCGTCAAATCGTCGAGCTGGGCAGCGAAAATGAAGCGATCGAGGCGTTTTCGGCCGACGATTCCGGCGGGGCGACGGCGTATGCGACGCTCCGGTTCGGCTTGCTGGGCGGCGCGAGCAAGCTGCTGGCGTACCGGCTGACCGACGGCACCGACGCGAAAGCGTCGATCACGCTCTCGGACAACGCGACGACGCCGGCCGACGTGCTGAAGCTCGAAGCGAAGTACAGCGGCGAGCGCGGCAACAAGTTCCGGGTGACGGTGCAGGCGAACGCGGCCGATTCCGCGCTCAAGGACTTGAAGCTGTACGAGGAAACGAAGCTTCTCCGCACGTTCACGTTCGCGGACGGCTCGGCGGATGCAGCCGTCGAGGCGATTAACGGCGACGCCGCCAACAAGTGGATCGTCGCGTCGAAGGTCGACGACGGAAACGGCACGCTTGCCGCCGTATCGGGGGCCGCGCTGGCCGGGGGCAATTCGGGCCTTTCCGGCATCGCCAACGGCGACTATATCGAAGCGTTCGCGGCTTTCGAGACGCAATCGTTCAACGCCGTGGCGCTGGACGGCGTGTCCGACGCGGCGCTGCTCGCCAGCGCGGCGGCATGGATCGCCCGCATCCGCGAGGAAGGCGCGGGCGCCATTCTTGTGGTCGGCGGCGGAATCGCCGACGACAAGGCGGCCGACTCCGTCGGCAAGGCCGTCGCCCGCAGCGCCGCCATGAGCAGCGAAGGCGTCGTCAACGTCGGCGCCGGCGTGAAGCTGGCCGGCGTCGAGTACAGCTCCGCCCAGACGGCCGCCTATGTCGCCGGCCTGATCGCGGGCCAGTCGCTTAGCCAATCGACGACGTACGCTCCGGCTCCGTTCGAGGACGTGACCCGGCGCTGGACCCGCTCCGAGCAGGAGCAGGCGGTGCGCGGCGGCGTGTTTCTCCACGTTCATGACGGCCGTCAGGTGAAGGCGCTGCGCGGCATCAACACGCTCGTCTCGCCGGGCGAAGGCCAAAGCAACGCCTGGAAAAAAATCCGCACGATCCGCGTCATCGACACGATCAATGCCGACCTCCAGCGCACGGCGGAGGACAACTATATCGGCAAAGTGAACAACACCGAGGAAGGCCGGCTTGCGCTGATCGGCGCGTGCAAGCAATATTTGCAGACGCTGGCCCAGGCGGGCGTCATCGAAGCGACCGGCTACGACGTCTACGTCGATACCTCCTTCGCGGCCGAGCCCGACCAGGTATTCCTCAAATGGGAAGCGAAGCTCACCGACGTGGTGGAACAAATTTTCGGCACGTTCATCGTGCAATAAGGGGGATAACGGAACATGATGGATCCGACCAGAGCCATTCTCGGCACGTACGGGCAAGTTTTCGTTGACGGGGTGTGGCAAACGAACATCAATCATCTGGAAGCCGCGGTCGAAGTGGAAAAGCGCGAACTGAAGCTGTCCGGCTCGGAATGGACCGTGCACAAGCTCGGCGCGAAAAAAGGCACCGGCACGATGAGCGGCTTCAAGGTGACGAGCGACATGATCCGCCGCGGTTTCGCGAAATTCGAGATCATCAACAAGCTGAGCGATCCCGAGGCTTACGGCTTCGAGCGCGTCAAGCTGATCGGCTGCGTGGCCGACCGCATTCAGCTGGCCAACTGGACGGCGGGCGAGGAAGTGACGGAGGAGACGGCCTTCACGTTCGAAGGCTACGAGCTGCTCGACCCGATCGTGGCGGGCTAAACGGCACGAATGAATATTAGAAGGAGGACGAATCGATGGCAACGGAATTGGAACAGATGACGGAGGAGCAGGTGCTGCAGCGCCTGCTTGACGCCGATAAAGTTCCGGAACGGACGGTGCTGCTGGAGCGGCTCGGCATTCCGGTCAAGCTGCGAGGGCTGACCGGCAAGCAGGTGTTCGGCATTCGCGAGCGCTGCACGGAACGGAAGGAGAAGCGGGGCCAGACGATCGAGCGGCTGGACGAAGAACTGTTCAACGTGTCGCTGATCGCGGCCAGCACCGCTTCTCCCGGCTGGGGCAATCCGCAGCTGCTGGCGAAGTTCCAGGCAAGCAGCGCCGAGGAGGTCATCAAGCGAATCCTGCTCGCGGGCGAGCTGTCCGCGCTCGGCGACGTCGTTCTGGACCTGTCCGGCTTCAATACGGAGCTTGAAGACGTAAAAAACTGATCCGCACCGGGGCGCTGGCGGGCATGCTGCATGCCATCTGGGTCAGGCATCACCTGCGCCCCGGCGCCTTCTGGCAGCTGCCGCGGGGCGAGCAGCTGTTTTTGATGGCGAGCATGGAACTGGAGCTCGAAGCGGAGCGGGCGGCGTCCTCCGGAAAGAAGGGAGGTGGAGGAGATCGCTGAACAAGGAATCGATATGGTTATCGGGGCGGACGGATGGTCCGGGGCGATTCGCGCGGCCGGCGCGCTGGACAAATATATGGCACGGCTGCAAAAGCGCATGGAGCTGCTCGGCAAGCTCGGGTTGAACCTTTTCGACCGGACGGATAAAAAGCTGGATCGCCTCTTTCGGCGCCTCGACGCTCTCGGCCGCAAACGGGTCCGTATCGACATTGCGCTGAGCGACTGCCTGTGCGCGCCGATCGCGAACATTCGCAAGCACCTGGAATCGATTACGAGCAAAAGCTGGGAAGTGAGCTTGCAGGCGAGCTTTGAGTCGAACAAGCAAACGGCCGAGCGCTTAAAATCGACGGTCGAGACGACCGTGAAGACGTCGGTGGAGGCCAAGCTGGACCTGGCGGTGGCCATGAAGTCGACGTGCGAATGCATTTGCGGAGACGGAGGCACGGCTGGCGCCAAGGACAAAGAGGCGGGAAGCGACAAAGGCAAAGAAGCAAGCGGCGAAGCGAAAGAGCCCGGATGGTTAAAGCAAATCAAGGGCCTGGGAAAGGACTTTGGCAAGGCTTTCAAGGATCGCGCAATGGAAAATATGGCCTCGAAGGCAGACCCGCTGATTGAGAAGTTGTCGAATAAAAAGGGGCTCGGCTTCTTAAAGCTCTTGCTGCCTGAAAAGCAGAATGAAGCCAATAGCAATAAAGTCGCCCAGAAGGTCGAGTGCGTCTGTACGTGCAAGTGCGAAGGAGATTCGAGCGTGGGCGGCGGAAGGAAAGGGAAAAAGGCAGGGCGTAGCTCAGGCAAAAGGGCTGCCGGAAGAACGGCCGCGCAAAAGAACGCTGCCGGAAATACGGCCGCCGATCGGACAGCCCCGGATTCGACGGCCGCGGATAAAACTTCCGCAGATCAGAAGGCTGCCGGAAAAACGGCCGCGAAAAAGAAGGCTGCCGGAAAAACGGCCGCCGATCGGACGGCCCCGGATACGACGGCTGCGGACAAAACGTCCGCAAACCAAAAGGCCGCCGGAACAACGCAGAACGAAGAGACAGCGGGAGAAGCGAAAGCGAATAAGGCCAAGGGACCTTGGGAAAGGTTCAAAAACTTCGGCCGTTCGATTGCCGAGAGGGCCAAAGGGTTGTTCGGCAATCCGGATGAGGCCGGCGCATCGGGGGATTCGGCCAAATCGGCAAACACAACCGAGGCCGATTCGGCCGCCAAGAAACCGAAAACCTTCGGAGGCCGAATGCTTGCGGCGGGCAAAAATCTGGCCAGAGGAGCGGGGAAGCTGCTCGGACCCGCGGGCGTGGTGCTGGGCGCAATGGATATCGCAAGGGCCGAGCCCGGCGAGGAGCGGAACAAGGCGATCGGCCGAACGGTTGGCGGAGTGGTCGGATCCGCGCTCGGATCCATTGTTTTTCCCGGCGTAGGAACGATTGCGCTGGGGATGGCCGGCAGCGCCGCGGGGGAATGGGTTAGCGAAAAAGCGGCCGGGGTCATCGACAAAATCAAGAGCTTTTGGCCATTCGGCAAAAAGAAGGAAAAGAACGATCCGCAAGAAGCAGCGGCTTCTGCGGCCAAAGCGCCTGCGAAGGACGGTCATGCCGCGTCCTATTCCGGCTCCGCCGCGTTGCAGATGAACAGCGGGATAGGCGGGATGTCCGTCGCGGGACGCAACGGACTCGCGCAAACGATGGCGTTATCCGCCGCCGTCATGAGCTACGGCAGCGGACGCGTCCCCGGACCCGGAATCCAAGCAGGGGTGACGAACAGCAGCGCAGGCGCCGGGATCGTTCCTTTATCAGGGTCGAACCCGATTGGCGGAGTCCAAGGGGGCGAGTCGTGGCTGAACTCTTTTTTTGAAAGACTGACAAGCCTTTTCCGTAACCTGGAAAATGCTATTGCCAGCAAACCGAGCGGGCCGCCCGGCACGCTGGCTCCGCGGCCTACGGCTTCGTTCGCCGGCGGGCTGCCTAACGCCGCCGCGATCGGGACGCCCGGCGGAACGGCCGTTATGCCGCCGCAGCCGGCGCCGATCAACATCAGCGTAGCCCCCGGAGCGGTGCAGCTGACGGTCAAGGAGCAGGAGTTGGACTATAACGCCATTGCGGCACAGGTCAGCGCGAGAATTTCCGCCTCCATTCAGCAATCCCTGGAAAACAGGGTTTAATATACAGGTTGGTCGAGAGAAAGAGGGGAGCGCCCATGGACATTTATTTGATCGACGCTTCCGGGGAGAAGTTTCATTTTCCCGTAAATCCGGAGGAGATTTCGATCCGGCGCGACAAGCAATTCGAGACGTTCAACATTTTGTCGCTCGGCGAAGTGGACGCGGCTCAGCAAGAGAAGGTGAAAGAAATCGCCTTCTCTTCCTTTTTTCCAAAAACGTACGATCCCTCCTACTGCCGCTACCAGGACCTGCCGGATCCCCGGACCGCCATGAACCAGCTGACGATCTGGATGAACAGCAGGCAACCCGTCCGCTTGCTGGTGACGGATACAGGGGTCAACGTTCTGGTGTACGTCGCCGCCCACACGTCGATGTTTCGAGGCGGCGAACCGGACGATATCGCGTTCGACGTCACTTTCCGGACTTGGCAGGACATGAAAGTGCGCGGCGCGGCGGCTGCGGCGGCGGTATCGGGCCAGGCGGTCAAGGCCGCCCGGCCGGATACGAAGCCGGTACCCAAAGTGTATACGGTCGTTTCGGGAGATACGCTGTCCGGCATCGCGAAACGGGAGCTTGGCAGCAGTTCCAAATGGTCGGCTATTTACGAGAAAAACAAAGCCCAAATCGGGAGCGATCCGAACCGGATTTTTCCCGGACAAAAGCTGGTGATGCCATGAGCTACGAAGTGGTGCTCAGCGACAAATTCTATCTTCGCGATTTGATCGAGGAGATTACGCTGGAGGATTCGCTGGAGGAAATCGCATACCGAGCCCGCATCGAGTTCAAGGTGACGCCGGACTTCCCGGCCATCGCACCCGGGCAGGCGATTCGGATTTCCGGCATTCCTTATGGCGCGAAGGGCATGAAATATTTGCTGCATCCCGGCATGGTGTGGGAATGTTCAAGCTTCACCGGCGGAAGCAAAAGATTGACGGCAACGGTTTACGACCGGACCATCTATCTGGCCAAATCCGAGGACGAGCGGCTCATGCCCGCCGGACAGACGGCTTCCCAGCGCTTGAAGCTGTACGCCAAAGACTGGAACATTCCCGTCGGCGACGTCCCCGACACGAAAATTACGCTCGCCCGGGGCGTCAAGCGCAGCCAGTCGATTTTTTCGATGATTCAGGGCGATTTGAAGGAGACGGCGGAAAAAGGCGGGGATCTGTACCGCGCCCGCATGACGCCGGACGGGCTGTCGTTGGTCAAAATCGGCGGCAACGGGGACGTATGGGAGCTGACGGAAGCGGAGACGGTATCCCAGAATCGGTCGCTCGAAGGGGCGGTCACGCAGGTGAAGGTGCTCGGCTGCCAAAAGGGCGACGACAAGCTGTCGCCGGTGCTGGCAGTGGTCAAGGGCGAAACGGCGAAGTACGGAACGCTGCAAAAGGTGATTCAGGACTCGACGATCGAGACGGTCGCCGAGGCGCAGAAAGCCGCCAAAAACGTGCTGATGGGCTTGCAGGAAACCTTTTCCGTGACGGCTCCCGACATCAATACGATTCGCGCGGGGGACAAGGTGCGGCTGAACGGAATGAACCTGATCGTCCACTACGTCAAGCATCGGCTGGGGACGCCGGGGCATATGGACCTGGAGCTGTCCACGGAAGCCAAAGTGAGGAGGGATTGGTGTGTCTGATCCGTTTCAAAAACTCGTCTCGACGCTGGAAACCCGTATGTCCGGCCTTGCTTCGAAGGCGGTGTCGGGCGTGCCTGCCGAGCTCGGGACGATTACGGGAGGCGGGCTGAAGCTCGACTCGTTCAACCATGCCATTCCCGACTATATGGTGGCGGACGGGATGGCGACGCTGCATATCCCGGCATTTTCGCTGACGGGTACGATGACGTCCCCGGTTCAGGCGGACGGAACGCCGCTGCCCGGCGCGGCGACGTCGCAGCCGACCCGATTCGATTTTAACGAGACGGAAGTGAAGGAAGTCCGCGTAAACTGGCAGGCGGGGCTGCGCGCCGGCGACCGGGTGCTGGCGGTTCCGGTGTTGGGCGGCAGCCAGGCCGTCGTCGTATGCAAGGTGGTGGGAGCGAGTGGCTAATCTTTTTCCGGAGGAAGAAGCGGTTGCGGCGGAAGCGGAGGTCGAGGAGAGCGAAGTCCGGTTCGGTCGCGGCGTGCGCTTCGATTACGAAGCCGGCGAGTTCGTGCTGACGCCGACAGGCCGAATCGCCGAGGCGGAAGGGGCGGACGCGTGGCTGGAATGGTGCCGGAAGGCGCTGCAGACGGAGCGGTACCGCCATCTCGTCTACTCGCGCGACTACGGCCAGGAGTTCGAAACGCTGATCGGCCTCGGGCTGTCGCGTTCCGCCGTCGAGAGCGAAATTTTGCGGATCACGACGGAAACGCTCATGACGGACCCGCGCACCGAGGCGGTCGGAAATTTTTCGTTCGAATGGCAAGGGGAGAAGTGCGTCTTCGCCTGCGAGGCGCGAAGCGTGCGGGACGAGACGGCATTGCTGCAGGGAAGCGTGATGAACGGGGGATGAGCGTTTTGCCGGATTTTTTGCAGGGCGAGACGGAGGAAGCGATTCGCGGCCGGATGCTGGGCCGGATCTCGCCGGAGATCGACAAGTCGGAAGGCTCTTTTATTTGGGATGCTCTTGCTCCTGCGGCATATGAGCTGTACAGGTCTGCGGGTTGGGCGCAGGAGGTGCTGAGGCGCGGGTTCGCTTCGACGACTTTCGGAGGCTATCTCGATTTGCGCTGCGAGGAACACGGCATTTCCCGGCTGGGCGCGGTCAAGGCTTCGGGCGAGGTTGCGTTCGTCGGGAAGCCCGGAACGAACGTGCCCTCCGGGCAAGTGCTCGCGACCGCCGCCGATCCGGTGACAGGAACACCGTCGATCGAATACGCGACGGTGGCCCCGGTCATGCTCGATGCAAACGGAACGGCGACGGTCGCGATCGAAGCGGTCGAAGCGGGAACCGCGGGCAACGTATCGGCGGGGAAAATCGCGCTTATGGTCACGCCCGTTCCCGGCATCGCTTCGGTCGCCAATCCCGAGCCGATAGGCGGCGGTCTGGATGCCGAGGACGACGCGGCGCTGCTGGCGCGTTTTTTTGCAAGGGTTCGCTCGCCTTCTGTCGGCGGCAACAAAGCGGACTATATCAACTGGGCGCTGGAGGTGCCCGGCGTCGGAGCGGCGATCGCGCTGCCGCTGTGGAACGGGCCGACGACGGTCAAGGTCGTCATTCTTGGCGAGGACAAGTCGCCCGCCTCCGCTTCGCTCGTTGCGGAGGTTCAGCGGCACATTTGCCCGGTGCCGGGGCTTGGCGAAGGCAAGGCGCCCGTAGGCGCCTTCGTCACGGTTGCGTCGGCGGAGCCGGTCGCGATCGACGTATCCGCGACGGTCGTGCCGGCGGCCGGGGCTTCCTTGGTCGAGGTTCGGAACGTTTTTGAAGCGCGGCTGACCGAATATTTGCGGAATATCGCGTTCAGTTCCGATCCCTCCGTCAAATACGTCCGGATCGGCGCGATGCTGCTGGACGTTCCGGGCGTTTCCGATTTTTCCGGCTTGCTGCTGAACGGAGCGGCGGACAACGTCGCGGTCGCTTCGGATCGCGTTGCCGTCAAAGGCGCGGTGACGTTCGCATGACGGAGATAACGAGCGAGCGAGGAAAGGAAATGCTCGGCTATTTGCCGGGATTTTACGAGCAGTCGAAGGTGATGGCCTCCATTTTGGACGCGCAGGGCCTGGAGCTGGATCGGCTTCGGGAGGCTTTGGACGGGACGCTAGAGCAGTTTTTCGTCGTTACCGCCACTTGGGGGCTGCGGTATTGGGAAGAGTCGGTCGGGCTGCCCGTTTCGGAAAACGACGATGCGGATACGCGGAGAAGGCGTATTCTCGCCAAGCTGCGGGGCTCGGCTCCTTTTTCCGCGTCCGTGCTCCGAAGCGTGGCCGAAGCTTACACACAAAAGCCGGTTTCGGTCACGATGGACGCGGCGGCGCATACGATCGTGTTTACGTTTGAGAATGCTTTTATTACGGATCCAAGCTTTTATACCCAAATCGAAAATTTGATCCATGCTCACCTGGGGACCGCGTTCCGGGCGCTGTTCGTCTACCCGGGGAGCCTGGAATTGGCATATGAGTTCCGGCGGTACGTATACGGCATTCCGTTTGCCGGCGGGACGCTTTGCGGGACTTGGCCGGAACCTTCGACCCGGGGCCGGCTGTACGATCCGGCGTTAACGGTCGCGCAAAGCTATGAGCGGAGTCAGCGCCCTTACCGGTTCGCGGGCAAGGCTGCGGCGGGCTCGGAAGAAGAGCTCGAAACGCTGTTCGCGGAAGGGGCGACTGTGTTGACGGCTTCGGGCGCGGTGGAGCGGGCAACGAAAAATTATCGGCTTGCGGGGCAGGCGAACGCGGGGACGGGGGTGATGTTGTGAGCATTACGGCGGCTGGACATACGAAGCTGAAGGATTACTTGCAGGGGTTGATCAAAGAAGGGCGTTATGTCATCGGGTCCACGACGCATACGACGCCGATCTTCAAAACCGAGCGCAGCGGCGATGTCATTACGTTTTATCTGTATTTGCCGGACGGGGTGAGCGGCACGATTACGAAGTTCCAACTGATCGATACGGCCGGGGCCGTGTTCGACGATCAACCGGACAGCATCTCGAAGCCCGGCGTGAACGGGCTGCTTGTGGCATTCAAATATACGTTGAAGAAGGTGTAGCGAAATGGCGTACACGAAAACGAATTGGCTCGACCACGTCGTCGACGGGAGCGGTCAGGTTATCCAGCAGGGCACCCCGCTGTCCGCCGCCAACCTGAACCGGATGGAGCAGGGCATCGCGGATGCGCACGCGCAGTTCGAGGATTCGGCCAGGCAGACCGTCACGTTAAGGCATGGGATGAATGTGATCCAGGCGGATCAGGCCTCGCCGTTGAACGCTACGGTTTATGGGCGGACGTTGGTGAACTTGTTCGGTAAAGAATGCAACTTTGAAGATGGGATAGGCGGCTTTAATGGAGGAACGGTATCCATAACGGCTGTTTCGGATTCAACTCACGCTAAATTTGGGAACAGAAGCCTTAAAGTTTCTTCATCGATATCCGGAGTGTTATATAAGTCTAAAACTTTTACGGTCGATACGACTAAGCAATATTTGTTCATGGGGTACGCAAGATCAGATGGATCTGCCCAGGCTCGCATTGCTGTAGATTTCGGGTTGGGAGCACAGGAAGTTGTCCTCTATAATACGAGTCAGACATGGATTTTCGGTTACCGTAAGTTCGTACCGAAAATTACTACTTTAACCGTTCACGTTTACGCATCTAATGGATTAGGCGAGTGCTGGTATGATGGAATTGCTTTGTATGAGGTTAGTGCTTCGGAATACGCTGCGATCGGCACTTCGATAACAGACGTTGAGGCGTATTTCCCCTACGTGGATAGCGCCCAGCACCTTCAGGGGGGGGCGATCCGGAAGACAGGAAAAAATTTGCTTCCGCCGTTTTCCGAATGGACACTTCATGCAAATACGGTTATAAACGAACCATATTCAATCACCCTAAACGCGACGGGGCCTAATCAATATAATTCGGTCAGGATATCCTGCATACCAAATCAACAATATACGTTAAGTAATAATTATAATTTAAATTTCTTTATTGAGTTTCAGGATGAGTCTGGGGCGTATATTTCATCTTCTGCCGGTACAACGTTTACCACTCCACCAAACGCGGTAACCTTAAGGCTATATTTCTATAATCGATCAGGCGCTAGCGGGACATACGTATTTACTGATCCTATGCTTGTCTTAGGGACAGCGTTGGATCTTCCAGCATCGTTTAAGCCGTGGAACGAAGATTATATTTATATCCCAATTAAACTTGCTTCCAGTAATGACGGTAGTGTACGTGATAGTTTCGATATCAAAACAGGAGAATGTACACGGCGATGGCAAACAGATGTTGCATTTGATGGATCGCTGACATGGGCATTAAGCACAAATTTTTCTGGCTTTAAGTCTGTATTTACAACAAGTATTGTTCACGCTCGTGATGTATTAACTCAAGCATTTGCACTAAAGTTTGACGGATCTATTTTGTCTAAAGTATCCACATTAGCAGCTAATATGACTGCTGCAAACCAATTTATTACGTCTGCAACGTCTACTGTTTTTAGTGTGGCAAACACCGAGTCCGGCTGGGGGGAAAATTATTCACCCACAGCGGTGGAAATTAAAGCTTTCTTTTACGGTTGGAAGATGAACGATGGTAACTACGGTCAGCCTTACAACGGAAGTGGCGTGAAAACATGGGTACCATGGAACGCACAGGACAACTCCGAATCCGTAGTGATTGTCCCGACGATAACCTCTAAGGCCATTACGAGTGGGGGCTCTGATTATTACCGGCTGTCGTACCAGCTTACGAAGACGGTCACGGAGACTGTCGAAGGATTTGAGGGGGCGATCGGGTTGCATGACGGTGGCAATACGATCGAGCTGCTCGAAGGCATGATTGTGCGGGAAAAGATCGTCCCAAAACAACACTCGACAAATTTAAACTGGTACATCAATGAAAAGGGGGCGTCTTCAAATGTTCCGGATTGCCCTTTGCAGTATCGGCTTGATCAACCTATAGCAATCTACAGGAACGGTATCAAGGATGATGGTTGGGTTTGGAAAAATGACGTTAACAACCAGAACGGCAATCAGTATGCCTCGATACCTAACGCTCAATTCGACCCCACCGCCGAATACACCGTCACCTACATCGCCCTCGACCGCCACAAAATGACGACCAATGCGGTCGAAGCAACCGCCAGCTACAATACGAATCAAAAAACGGTCGTCGACTCTCTGGTCCAAAAAGTTACCGACGTAGAGACGACAACCGGAGTAAACGTCAACGCAATCGCGGAACTTTACAAACGCGTCAAGGCGCTGGGGGGCTGATCCGATGGATATGACGACTTTGCGAGAATGGCTCATTCAACGGGGCGTATCTGCTCAGGAGCTTGATAGCTTTTCCGAACCTCCGGTACTTGCGGACTTGGGACAAACGATTCTCCTGGTCTTGCAAAACGGCGAGGCGTCGGCGGAACTGATCATGATGCTTGTGGCGCAGGTGTCCGCTCTTGAGGCGCGTGTTGCCGCGTTGGAAGGAGGTGGCGCCAATGCTTAATCTTTACCGGTACATGGTTCAGCAGAAGCTGAAGCGTCTTGGGGAGATCCCGGAACCGTACCAAAGCAAGCTGCGGGAAGAAGGTCTTTCCGACTTCGAAACGGACACGGAAAACTAAATGCAATTCAAGCTCCGCTTAGGCGGGGCTTTTTCTATCTCTTAAAGCAAAGAAAGCGTGGTGACGGTATGGCGGTTTT
Source organism: Cohnella massiliensis (assembly GCF_900169535.1). NCBI lineage: Bacteria > Bacillati > Bacillota > Bacilli > Caryophanales > Paenibacillaceae > Cohnella > Cohnella massiliensis. Next base: position 235,830 of record NZ_LT821257.1, on the reverse strand, counting down.
GCCGGATTTTTTGCAGGATCAGACGGAAGAGGCGATTCGTCAGCGGATGCTGGCGCGCGTGCCGGATCAGGTGGACAAGTCGGAAGGCTCATTTATTTGGGATTCGCTCGCTCCGGCGGCGTATGAATTGTTTTTGTCCGCAAATTGGGCCCAAGAGGTGTTGAAGCGCGGCTTTGCTTCCACAACGTTCGGCAGCTATCTCGACTTGCGCTGCGAGGAGCACGGGATTGCGCGGCGTCCGGCGGTGGCGGCGAAAGGTCAGGTTCAATTTCTTGGCAAACCAGGGACAACCGTTCCGGCAGGAACGCGGGTCGCCACATCCGCGGATCCCGTCAGCGGGACAGCCTCGATTGAATTCGAGACGGAGGCCGAAGCCATCCTGGGTATGGATGGGGCAGCGTTGATCAGCGTCAAGGCCGTGGAGGCGGGGAGCCTGGGCAACGTGGCGGTAGAGGCGATCAATATTCCCGTTTCCGCCGTGCCGGGGGTCACCGGCATTTTCAATCCGGCTCCGACGACCGGCGGAACGGAAGCCGAGAGCGACGAATCGCTCCTGGAACGACTGATGCTGAAAGTTCGGAGCCCGGGAACGAGCGGCAACAAGGCGGACTATCTGCAATGGGGGCTGGAAGTCGACGGCGTCGGAGGCGTGCAGGTTCAGCCATTGTGGAACGGTCCGGGAACGGTCAAAGTTTTTATTATCGATCGCGAAAAACGGGCGGCGTCCGCCGATCTCGTTACGGCCGTGCAGAATTACATTGCTCCGGACCCTGCAATCGGAAGCGGAAAAGCGCCGATCGGCGCAACCGTGACCGTAGCCCCCGCTGCGGAAATTGCGATTCATGTCAGCGCCAAATTGACGCTTGCAACCGGAGCTTCCTTGATTCAAGCCCAAAACGCAATTGGCGATGTTTTACGCGATTATTTGAAAGAGTTGGCTTTTTCCGACTCCGTTGTAAGGTACTCTCGGCTCTCGGCGATTTTGCTGGACATTCCGCAAATTGTGGACGTAACCGATCTCAAATTGAACGAAGGAACCGGCAATATTGAGGTCGCTTTAGGCCAAGTGGCTGTTCCCGGGACGGTGAACGTCAGTGTCTAGTACGTTAGAAAGCGTTCGCGGCCGACAGATGTTGACTTATTTGCCGGGGTACTATGCTACTTCTCGAATCATGAGCTCGATTGCAGATGCTCAAGGCAGTGAATTGGATGACCTGCAACGGGCGCTGGACGAGACGTTGGCGCAGTTTTTTGTGGCGACGGCTACTTGGGGATTGGACGTGTGGGAAAAAGAGTTCGGCATCGAGACGGACGAAACCAAACCGGTCGACCAACGGAGGAGCAACCTGATTTCCAAAATTCGCGGAACCGGCACGGTAACAATCGAGCTGCTGAAAAGCATCGGAGAGTCGTACACTAACGGAAAGATCGAAGTTACCCAACAGCCAGCGCTTTACCGTTTTACGGTTAAATTCGTCGACAATGTCGGATTGCCGCCAAATATCGACGATCTGAAAGCGGCTATCGAAGAAGTGAAGCCGGCCCATCTCGACGTTCAGTTCGCTTATCGCTATCTTACCGTCTCGGAAGTGAATCAAATGACGATCAATCAACTTCAAAGCCACCCGTTAACGGATTTTGCGCCGTTTTTGGATGGGGAGGGAGGAGTTTAAATGTCGGTATTTACAACGTTATGGAATCTATTGAAGAAAAACCCGGCCACCGACGGCGCCGACACTTTTAACATCGAGACGATGCTGAATGATAACTGGGACAAAATTGACGCCGCGCTCGGTTTAAAAGCGATTAACGCCGAAGTTCGGGCGGCGACGACCGCTAATATTACGATATCCGGATTGCAGACTGTGGATGGAGTCGCGCTTGCCGCGGGCGATCGGGTGTTGGTCAAAAACCAGACGACCGCAAGCCAGAACGGCATTTACACGGCGGCGGAGGGAACTTGGACGCGGGCGGCAGACGCAGATCAGAGCGGCAAATTGGCGAGCGGTCTTTCCGTTTTTGTTAAAGAGGGCACATCCAACGGGAAAAAACAGTGGCGACTATCCACAACCGGTTCGATTGTCCTTGGCACGACCGCATTGACCTTCGAATTGGTTAGCGGCGCTGGCTCGGCTACGGATGCCGTCGTCGGCAATCGGACGATAACGGATACGACGGCTCCTGCCGGAGATAGCGGCACGTTGACCGGCTTGTTCGGCGGTTTAGGTTATATGATCAAGGCGATCACGGGCAAAAGCAGTTGGAGGACGGCTCCGGCTACTACGCTTGAGGCGGCAAAGGGGCACATGGATGCGACTACGGGCGCACACGGCGCGACAGCAGCGGCAACGGCTAATGCGATTATGCAGCGGGATGCGGCCGGGAGAGCGAAGGTGGCTGCGCCTTCCGCATCCGATGATATTGCGCGTAAGGCGGAGGTGGATGCGGCGATTACATCTGCGGCCACAGATGCAACGACCAAGGCTAATGGCGTTCAGGCCAATTTATCGGCACACGTTGGTTCTGGAGGGGCGGCTCATGCTGCGGCCACTACTTCTGTCGCTGGATTTATGAGTGCGGGGGATAAGAGCAAGTTGGATGGGATTGCCGCTGGTGCAAACAACTACTCGCACCCTACCGGTGACGGCAACCTTCATGTACCGGCTACCGGTACAACGAATAACGCCAAAGTGCTGAAGGCCGGTTCGACCGCAGGGAGCGCTGCATGGGGAAATGTTGCTTTTTCCGAGGTAACCGGTAAACCGACAACATTATCCGGATACGGGATTACCGATGCGGCGCCTTCATCGCATGTCGGTTCTGGCGGGACTGCGCATGCTGCGGCGACCGCTTCCGCAGCCGGATTTATGAGTGCGGGGGACAAGAGCAAGTTGGATGGTATAGCCACTGGAGCCAACAACTATACTCACCCAACTGGCGACGGGAATCTTCACGTTCCGGCAACTGGCACTTCGAACAATGCTAAAGTACTTAAAGCCGGTTCGACCGCAGGGAGCATTGCATGGGGCAATGTCGCTTTTTCCGAACTTACCGGTAGACCAACCACTTTGTCTGGATATGGGATTGTAGATTCAGTGCCTTCTTCACATGTAGGTGCAGGAGGGGCTGCGCACGCTGCCGCTACTATGTCCGCAGCGGGTTTTATGAGTGCTATGGATAAAGTTAAACTTGATAAACTTGCGGTAACGAATCAGTTGGTTAATAACGTAGACCTTAATACCGTTACCCAAACGGGATTTCATCGTCTTAACGGCACACATCCGAATTCACCTCCGGATGTTGGATACAGTCAAATGCTAGTTCTTCAAGCTTCGGGAGATACAATTGTTCAGATTATTGTTCGCTACAATACCGCCCAGATATATATAAGATCAGGCAATCCGTCGAGTTTGGGGGGACCGACGGAAGGAGGATGGACTTCTTGGAAGACTACCGCCATGACTGACAATCCGGTATTCACGGGCGAAATTTCTATTCAGGGGGACGGACAAGGTGTTTCTTTCTATGATGGAACCCGCTTGTATAAAAGAATTGGTGGAGCAGTTACTATTCGGAAAGCACCAAGTGAATTTGACCCCGAGATTGAGAGTAATAACGGACAAAATAGGTGGCCTATCTGGCACAGTGGAAATAGCCCTTTAAATGCGTCGCCGAATGGTTACCAGAAACTAAATAGTGGGTTGATCATTCAATGGGGTAGGGTGCCGTCTGTAGCGACGATGAGTAGTACGACAGTAACGTTTCCGATTACATTTCCAACCTCTCTTCGTTCAGTAATAGCAACTGTTGAAACGACAGGAGCTGCTGCAGGAGGAATTGCTAATGTGTTTAACCTGAATTACGAAAGTACCACCTCATAAAAACATGAAAAAGTGCCCAGATCTTTGGTAGAATGGTGTTTGCCTAGAACATCACCAACCAAGAGAGGAGCACCCTTAAGGTGAAGTCTACCACAAAAATCGCGTCATTGAAAACGGCATTTTCTATGAGAAATGCAACAAATTTTGCAGGAAGCAAGGTGATCCTCGGATTTCTTGAAAACATCGGTTTGAATCAAGCCCTTCGGAGCCTTGGACTAGCCAAAGCGGCGAATGCCATCTTTCCGACGCATCGCATTCTGCAGATGCTCATCATCGGCTGGATTTTGGGCTGCGAACGTCTCTTTCATTTCAAATCCCTACAAGGTGATGCCTTGATCGCCCAGGCGCTGGGCGGCCGGGTGCCGCATCACACATTGTTAAACAAGGAATTGCTTCGTCTGGGCAAAGCCCACGACCATTTAGCGCCAGCCCTGCGAAACCTGAATGTCGAAATCATTGCACCGCAGCTACCCGACTCCTTGATTCTCGATCTGGATTCGACTGTTGAGACGGTGTACGGCAACCAGCAGGGAGCGGAAGTCGGTTTTAACAGTCAGAAGCGCGGCCGAAAGAGCTATCATCCCCTTCTCGTGTACGAAGGGCAGTCGCGAATGCTAGTGAATGCCGCGCTGCGTCCCGGCAACACGAGCAGTTCGACCGACGTCCTTTCGTTTGCCCGGCAAACGCTGGCGTTGTTGGAATCCCACCACGTACGCTATGCCCGGTTTGACAAAGGCTTTGGCGGAGAAGACTTCTACGCGTTCTGGGAGTCCCGTCAGATCGGCTACGTCGGCAAGCTGAAATGGACAAGTCGTCTCCAGGACCAAGTCAAAACCTGTGCGCATTGGACACGCTTTGTGGACGAGGACTGGATCATTGAAGGCATCGTGCTCCCCTACCAAGCGATTGGTTGGTAGGAGAATCGTCGTGTTGCTGTCACCCGCAAAATGCCGCTTTCGGACGGGGATCAGTCTCAGTTGGAACTGGATTTGCTTTGGCAATACGAAGCCATGGTCACAACGGAGGAATGGGAAGCCATCGATGTGTGGCGGCTCTACAACCAGCGCTGCTGCATGGAGAACTACATCAAGGAAGGCAAGAATGGCTTTGCCATCCACCGCATTCCAACGCAGTCGTTTGCCGCCAATGAAATCGACCTGCTCTTAAAGCTGCTCGCCTATAATCTCTTTGAGCGATTCAAGCATCATTGTTGTGAGCCGATTCACCGATCCTACACCATCCAGCGGTTCCGGCGAACGTTTTTTGTTTGTGCAGGTGTGTTTGTCCAGCATGCCCGCCAAATGACATTGAAACTGAGTACGTCTTTCCAAAACCAGTGGGCATGGCGACGAATGGAGCGAAAAAGTATTTTATTGGAATAAACGATAATCCCAATTTGTGTCTTGGAAATCCCGTTGCCCCTTCATGTGGGGAGGGGGAAAGTAACGGCATTTTTGCTCGCATTCCATTTTGACTGCATATTCTGCCTCCATAATTGGTTGTGAAATCCAAGTTCTGCGTCTTCAAAAGCCTGATTCTATAGGCTTTCGTAATTTAGGTTTAATTTAACGAACAGCAATTTTGGGTTAAGTCATATCAATTCAGATGGAGCACGAACAATTGATTGGATTGCTATAGGACATTAAGGGGGGAATACTATGCCAAAATATTTCGTTGATTTTAGTGATGATGGAGATATTGCAGGATTTTATGTCGATGAAATTCATGGTTTAGATATTCCTCAGTCTGCCTTACCAATTACAACTGAGAAATGGCAAGTTTATAGTTCCAATGCGCATTTATATAAATTAGACGGAAAATCGATTCGCCATAAGACGCAAATGGAATTAAATGAGGAAAATCTGGGTCGACCTCCTCTGCCGCCGTCAGACTTTGAAGCGATTGGCGAACAAATCGTGAATCGTGAACTTGATGTCTTAGAACTTCGTTATGCAAATCAAATTTTGAATCAACAAATTCTAGAATTAAAGCATAGGATAGCAGGTTTGAAAGAGGAGACGGGGACATGAGCAATTTCGAACGAATTAAATACTATTATGAAAAAGGTTGGGCCAAGAAGCCACATTTACTAAAGTATGTTCAATATAATGTGATCACACCAGCAGAATATAAGGCAATTACAGGTGAGGAGTACGATATTTCCGAGGTATAGGCGAGTCGCTAACTGTTCGCCGCCTGACTTTATGGCGGGAAAAAGGCATGAATTCGCCATTCGGTGTGGCGGAGCCAAACCGAATAAACAGCCGACAATAGCCTAATCCCTTCTGTACAATGACGGTGGATTAGGCTATTGTCGATTAAAAAGGAAAATGCTCCCGAACCTTTGGCGAGGATCCCCGGGAGCATTCACTTCATCATGTCAAAAATACTTTATTTCGGCCTTTCTTGCAAGGCTTATTTACGCACATTCGGAAATCAATCTCCTGACGTCCAGCTCTGCTGTGAAAACTGCGGTCGGCTTCTCCATAAACACGGTCGTTATTGGCGAGGAATTGTGACGAAGCATGAGGTCATCCAGATCCCGATCTACCGTCGATATTGTCCTACCTGTAGAATAACAATCTCCCTCCTGCCGGAGTTCCTGATTCCATGGGCCCGGTATGCGACTTGGGTGCGAGAAGCGGCATTAAAGCGCAAGCACAAGGGATTCTCTTGGCGGCAGACGACAGAAAGCACAACAACTCCTGCCGTGCGTTATAGCCGCCGTACGTTGAAACGCTGGTGGGCAAGACATCTGCGCCGCGCAGCGGATGCAGCACTATGGGTTGCTGGGAAACTCGTAGCCCAGGGGGACGACACGGATATGCTCCACCTTTACCCCACCATGATGAACCCAACGCCAATGGATACATTGGATTGGCTGGACAAACTGTTACCCCGATTCATCCCCGCTGGCGCATCCAGACGGGGCTATTGGACGTTTCTAAATGCGAGGTTACCTGTAGCATCACGCTTATAAATCCCTTCAGCATCCACCGCCAAGGAGCAAGGCAAACGAAAATCGCCTCCAAAATTGCTTTAAAAATCGCCTGGACGGCAAGTTGCCCTCCTGATCCCACAAAATATGCGCCCTCCCTGGCTTCTAGCGTCTATGCGATACTCTCATAGACCACAGGGAGAGGAGATTTAGCATGGATGAGCAAGCAAGGCAGCAAGAAGCCAACTTCCGTTATGGCTTAATTGCATCACTGGTTAGCCGCAAATTGGATCCCGGAGAACAGATGGCGTTGATGCGCGAAATTGTAAGCCATGAGTATGAAACGTCGTCGGGACAGCGAAGGAGAATTAGTCTACGAACGCTTGAGCGATATTTAAAAGCGTATCGCGAAGGCGGATGGGAGGCGCTGTTGCCCTCCGTCCGAGCAGACAAACTCACGACCAGGGAAATCCCCGAGGATGTGCTTGCCAAAGCGATTGCCTTAAAGCAGGAGCAACCCGGCCGAAGCGTCAGGCAGATTATTGCGATTCTGGAACTGGCGGCATTCGTGGCCCCCGGCACCCTGAAAGAAAGCACGCTTAGCAAGCAGCTTCGCCGCCGCGGCGTCACGCGCAAAGCGTTACTGAATACGGGGTGGAGCCACTTTCGCCGGTTTGAAGCCACGCACCGAAATAGCATGTGGCAAGGCGATGTGCAGCATACCCTTTACCTTCCGCATCCGGACAAGCCCGGCAAGAAGGTCATGGCCTATCTGGTTATTTTCATTGACGATTACTCTCGCTTCGTTGTGCATGGCCAGTTCTATTTCGAGGAACGTGTGGCCCGGCTGGAGGATTGCCTGAAGAAGGCGATTTTAAAGAACGGAGTGCCGGAAATGATCTATGTCGATAACGGCGCCATCTATTCTTCACACCATTTTGAGCGGATTTGCGGGCGACTGGGGGCAGAGCTTAAGCATACTCGCCCCGGACGTCCTATGGGACGCGGGAAGCAAGAAAAGTTCTTCCGATTTGTCGACCAGAGCTTTGTGCCGCGCTTTAAGCAGCGCCCAGTCGACCGATACCAAAAAGACGACCACCCGATTCGCATGTTGCCGCCGCATGAACTCATAGAAGTATTCTTGCTGGAGGAATCCCGCAAAGTGGACAAAACGGGATGCATCTCGCTGCTGGGCACGATATTCGAGGTCCAGACAGAGCTTGCCGGCTCGAAGATTCAGGCGCGATTCGATCCGCACGACCTGTCCGTCATCCAGGTGTGGAAGGACGGCCAGCGCTATGAAGACGCGAAGCCAATGAAGCCCCGCGATCCGAAAACCCGGCCGAAGCAGGATGAACCGAAGGCCGTCATGCAACCGCCGAAGACGGGCCTCAACTATGTGGAATTATTGGTGGAAGAACAGAAACGGCAGACCCGCGAAGCGCAAGGCGCTGCGCTTTCGCGAGCGATGAAAGAGGTGAATCGCTCATGATTCGTGGTTTCTTCGGGTGGGAGCGCGTTCCGTTCACCCGGGAGATTGAAACACGGCATCTGCACCGCTCCAAGCGATTCGAAGAATGTGTAGCACGGATGCAGTATATGGTGATGACTCGCTCGATTGGCTGCGTCACCGGTGAAATTGGCTGCGGCAAGTCGACAGCCGTTCGCTACTTGAAAGACCAACTGGATCCGAACAAGTACCGGTTTATCTATCTGTCGGATGCGAATCTGAAACCAAGGGACTTTTACCGTGAACTCCTCCACCACTTCGGCTTGCCGCCCAAGTTTCTGCGCAGCGAAGCCAAACGGCAATTCCAGCACCTCGTATGGGATTTGTACGAGAACCAGCAGAAGGTCGCCGTTATTGTAGTGGATGAAGCGAACCTGGTTTCAGGAGACATGCTGCAAGAAATACGCTTTTTGACGAATTTTGGTATGGACTCGATTTCGCCGCTTGCCCTGCTGCTCATTGAATAGCCGGAACTACAGGCCACGTTGCAACTGCGAGTCGTCAAGCCGATTACACATCGGATGCACGTGCGTTTTCATATGGATGGCTTGTCGGTGGAGTAGTGCCGCGTTGACATCTCCCACCAATTGGAGGTTGCCGGAAGTACAGGGCCGGTGTTTACGACAGAAGCGATGGACGCCATATACGCGCATGCTCGGGGGATATGCCGAGAGATAAATAACGTCTGCACCGCTGCGCTTCTGGATGCAGTGCTGCGAAAAGACAAAATGATTGATACCGTCCATGTGACGAGGATCCTAGCTGAATTTAAGGAACAGTGAGGGATGACAAATATGAATGAGATACGATTTCATGGAGATACCGAGCGTTGGAACGTGTACGATGGAGAAGAGTTGCTTTGCTCGCTACGTTGTGGTGATGCCGTGATGATTCAAGTAGGAAAGCACTTCTTGCCATCCAACCTTGAGCTCGATACGGACTGGTACGTGAAGTTTGGAAATTCGAAGTTCTGGCTCCACCGACATGCCAAGTACCGCGTCCGACCGCTGTTCTAACTGCTCTTCGGAGCAGTTTTTTTACGCCGACAAACAAAGGCGAAATATAATTGTCTCCGAAACGGCGGTGAGGAAAGCAAAAAGCCACCGTCATTGGCGGTTCCGAATCTACCGTCAATTAAAGTGGCTGATGACAGCTAACTAAAGGGGGTGGGAGGGTTGAGTACATCACTATCCATTATCGGAGCCTGCATTTCGACTTTTGCCGCTATTAGCGGAATTTTTATTGGCTGGGCCGGGAGGTCTCGGGCACTTCGACAAGATACAGTCGCCGAAGCCAGCCAGGACGCCCTGCTCCGTGCCGACATGGAATACATCAAACGGGGCGTGGACGACGTAAGATTGGAGCAGAGGGCGCAAGGGCAGCGGTTCGACGCATTGGCCGAGCGGGTCACGAGGGTGGAGGAGTCGGCGAAGCAGGCGTTGCAAAGGCTCGACAGATTGGACGGGCAAGGAGGGTGAAATCAATGGACTCGGGGGAATTGTTTACGTGGCAGGCTCTCTCCGCGATGGGGGGAGCTTCTTTGTTGACGTTTCTGATCGTACAATATACGAAAGAGCCGCTAAGCCGCTTGGTCAAATGGCTGCCGACGGATCTTTACGCGGTGGCGGTCGCTTTTCTCGTTCTGCTGATGGCGCAGCTTGCGGTCAGCAACGAATATACGGATTGGCGCGTGTACGCTCTGGCGTTGGCCAATGGTTTTCTGGTGGCGGCCGCGGCGGGGCAAATGCAAAACAAGGCGCTGAATCCGCCGGGGGCAAGCAAACCGGGGGCCGGGGGAAACAAAGCGGACGAGGCTGCGAAAGAGAGCCAGGGCTTGTGAGGCTGATGGGAAAAGTGATGCATCGCCCAGCCCGTTTTTTTCTTCAATCTTGCCATTTCGCAACATACGCTTTAAAATAAAGTCAAGAAAAGAGACGGATGGCGGTCCGTCTCCCGCACAACGCTTGAATTGGGAAGGCCTCGAATTGTGAATATGAGCGAAAATAACCCGTCTCCCCAGGCGCCAACCTAAGGGCGGGTTATTTTCGTTGTTTTCATAGGCACCGACCTCCTTTCAGAGGCCAGCGTCTATCCCACCCAAGGCGGTTGTGCATCTAAATTATACCAATTTTTAACCCCCTCTACTAGGCGGGCTTCTTCTTTTTCAATGAACGCCAACGCTTATCGCTGTACTCTTCAAGCCATCCATTTTCCCTCCCAAGAACGCCCGATTCATGACGATTGCCGTTCCGATCCAGACTCAAGCCGCATAAAATAGGGACAAACCCGATTTTGAGATGATTTCAGGACAGCCAAACAGCGCAAACAGTCAAAATAGAATTCCGTCCAAGCCCAAGCAAGACAAGACGATTTCTAATATAGAAAGGAGGCGCCACGATGGCCGACAACTCCACTCAACTGGCCTTTTTCACGAAGGTGCTGCCCCAAGCCCAGGCGGATCAGCGGACGCACGGCGTACCGGCGTCGCTGAAGCTGGCGCAGGCGGCGCTGGAGTCGAACTGGGGCCGAAGCGGGTTGACGCAGAAGGCGAACAACCTGTTCGGCATCAAAGGCACCGGCCCGGCGGGCAGCGTGACGATGCCGACGCGGGAGGTCGTAAACGGGCAGACGGTGACGGTCGACGCGGCTTTCCGGGCGTATCACGACTGGAGCCAGTCGATCGCGGACCACAGCCTGCTGCTGACGAGGCCTCGCTACGCGAAGGTGTTGAACGCCGACGGCAAAACGGCCGCCAGGGCTGCGGCCGCCGCCGGATATGCGACGGATCCGAATTACGCCGACAAGCTGATCGCGATTATGGATGCCTACGACCTGTACCGATACGACGCCGTGCAAGAAGAGGAACCGTACCGGATGAGCGCGGAGGACGCGGAAGCGATCATCCGGTTTCTGTCGGCGGGCTGGTTCGCGGCCGTAACCGACGAGGACAGAAGCGAGTTCAACCGGCTGGCGAACGAGCTCCGGGCTTCTGCCGGCATTCCCCTGAGCGGCTAATAACTCGGGGAGGCGCCGACGGCAAGCAGCGATAGGGGAAAAAGCGATTGAAAAAGGGGCAAGCAAAAAAATGACAAAAGGAATCGACTGCGCGACGCCGATTACCGCCAGCGCGGCCAAGGCGCTGGCCGCTTCCGGCTACCGCTTCGCGGCGCGCTACCTCGTTCCGGCGCGCTACGCCTGGAAGCGGCTAACGCGCGCCGAAGCGGCGGCGATCGCGAGCGCCGGCCTGATGGTCGTGTCCGTTTACGAGACGACGGCCAATCGCCCGGCGGGCGGAGCAGCGAACGGTAGGGCCGACGGAGCGTCCGCCCGAGCCGAAGCGGAGCTGATCGGGCAGCCCGCGGGGAGCGCCATTTATTTCGCCGTCGATTACGACGCGCAGCCCGGCGACTACGACGCGATCGAAGCCTACTTGAAGGCGGCGGCCGCCCAACTGCCGAACTATACGGTCGGCGTGTACGGCTCCTACGCCGTCATCGAGGAAATGGCCAGGCGCGGCGCCTGCCGGCACTTCTGGCAAACCTACGCCTGGAGCCGCGGCAACAAAAGCGCCCGCGCAAACATTTACCAATACTCGAACGAAGTGAGACTGGCCGGCATGTCCGTCGATTTGAACGAATCGTACGGAGGCGAAGGCTGGTGGAATGCGAACGGAGAGACGCAAAACGATAACGAAGAGGGAGAGATCGCGATGAGCAAGGAAGATGCGGAAAAAATCATTCGTTTCCTTTCGGCGGCCTGGTTTGCGGCTCCGTCCGCGGCATCGAAAGCCGAGTTCAACCGGCTTGCCAACGAAGTGCGCAAGGCGGCCGGCCTCCCGGTCGAATCTTAAGCGGCATGCACGCTTCCGCCCAGGCCGGACATATACTGCAACAAGTAGAACGTCCGAGTGGACCTGGAAGGGAGCGTGCCGGCGCCATGCCGACGATTCCGAATTTCCCCGCCGATCTGCTGCGGGAGCATATGCATTGGCATCATCGGCATCATATCAGCGATCCGAACCGAATCCCGATCGGCTACGGCCGGGAGTTTCTGGAATTCCATCGCGACTTCATCGCGCGGGCGCTGGACTGGTATCGGCGCAGCGGCTACGATCCCCGGCTGGTCGAGCCCTGGACGAACGTGCCGGAGCCGATCCGCCAGTCGCGCTGCTACGATCAGGGGGCCGAGGCGCGCCTTGTTTTTCGCCCGGATACGTTCCGTTCGGCGGACGAATTCGGGCGTTTCCTGGAGTCGTCCGGCATACACGGCTGCATTCATCAGGAAGCCGCCAGGCTGTACGGCGAACCGGATCTTAACGATTTCGACGTCGCGCCCCGCAACACCGTGTTTTACAACATTCACGGCATGATCGACCGCTGGTACCGGAATTGGGAAGGGCAGGGCCAGTTTCGGCAAGGGGAAGGACATTGGTGCGGAAAATTTTGGGCCGACGAACGCGAAGTGCTGCATTACCGCGCGTCGGACGGCAGCTGGCGGCTGGGGCAGCCGGAGGCGCGGATCGGTTCCGGAACAGGCGCGCGCGAAAAAGGCGTTCTGCTCGACTGGGGAATCGTCGGCGACAGCCGCGGCTACGGCCCGATGGACGACGGCCGCCCCTTCCGCGTCTGGGACACGGACGGCGACGGCCGTCTGGAAGTGATCTTTTACGATGCGGCGGGCCGGACGTGGCGGGAAGGAAAACTGAAGGGCGGCAAGCTCGAATGGGAGCCGGTCGCCATCCGGCGAATCGGTCATGCCTCGCGGCCTTCGGAGCCTTCGCCGCCCTCGGAATTCTCGCGGCCCTCGGAACCGCCGCGGTCCGCAAACGCCAACTCGCGCAGAAAACGAAACACGCGGATGTAATAACCGCGGTCGCGGGGGACGAAGCTGTCGGCCGTCACCGTCGCGCTCGCCGGGCGCAAGGCGTCGCCTTCCTCGTCCGGTTCCGCGCCTTGCGCCCCAACGGCCCCGACTTCTCCCCGCATCAGCGCGATGAGAAGGTCCGCCTCCGCCTCGTACACCCCGGCTACTTCCTCGCGCTGGAGGCGGAAGCCGGCGGGCGGCACGTCCGCGACGCAGCCGAACACATGGCTGATTTCCCGGTCGACGACCGGCCGCCCCGCAACCTCGCCCTCGCTTTCTTCCTTCACGATGCCGAACGGGACAAGCTCCTCGAACGGCACCGACCAGCCAATCTCCTCTTCCATCTCCCGCGCCGCGTCCCGCACGCTTTCGCCGGCCGCCAAATGGCCGGCGACCGTAATGTCGAAGCAGCCGGGATTCGTATCCTTGTCCGCGCTGCGCCGCTGAAAGACCGCATAGGCTTTGCCGTCCTCGCCGCGGCGGACGAGCCAGCAATGAAACGTTTGATGCCACAACCCGCGGGCGTGAACCTCGCTTCGAAGCGCGGTGCCCGTCCGGTTGCCTTGCTCGTCATAAACGTCCAAATATTCCGGCGGCCGATTGTCCTTAAGCATGCTCCGCCCCATGCGCGCCGGAAAGCTCGGACGTGCAATGTCCGCAGCGCGTCGCGGCGAGCGGGATGACGGACAGGCAGTACGGGCATTCCTTCGTGGTCGGTTCCGCCGGCTTTTCTTCCGTTTCTTTTTTGCGGTTTAACCGATTGATGGCCTTCACGAGCATAAACACGGCAAAAGCGACGATCAGAAAGTTGATGACGACGTTCACGAACTGGCCGTAGGCGATGACCGCCACCCCGGCGCCCTTGACGTCGGCGAGAATCTTCGGATCCCCCTCGAACCCTTCCGGCAGCGTCCCGATCCGCCAGAACAAATCCTTGAAGTCGACCCCGCCCAGCAAACGTCCGATCGGCGGCATCACGATATCGTTCACGAGCGACGTGACGATTTGGCCGAACGCGCCCCCGATGATGACGCCGACCGCAAGATCGATGACATTCCCGCGAACGGCAAACGTTTTGAATTCTTTCAGCATATTGCTAATCATCCGATTCTCCCCCAATAATGGAATGGACTTGGAAAGGAATTCGCAAAAAATCGTCGAATTGTTAAAAACAAGCACGAAAACATGGCAGATTGGCGAGGGAACGAGCATGCACAGTTACGGAGCCGACTGGCCCGTCCTTTTTTCGCTCCTGGCTTTGGCGATAAGTATACTCGCATCTTACACGATGTTTAACCTAAATTACGAAAGCCTATAGAATCAGGCTTTTGAAGACGCAGAACTTGGATTTCACAACCAATTATGGAGGCAGAATATGCAGTCAAAATGGAATGCGAGCAAAAATGCCGTTACTTTCCCCCTCCCCACATGAAGGGGCAACGGGATTTCCAAGACACAAATTGGGATTATCGTTTATTCCAATAAAATACTTTTTCGCTCCATTCGTCGCCATGCCCACTGGTTTTGGAAAGACGTACTCAGTTTCAATGTCATTTGGCGGGCATGCTGGACAAACACACCTGCACAAACAAAAAACGTTCGCCGGAACCGCTGGATGGTGTAGGATCGGTGAATCGGCTCACAACAATGATGCTTGAATCGCTCAAAGAGATTATAGGCGAGCAGCTTTAAGAGCAGGTCGATTTCATTGGCGGCAAACGACTGCGTTGGAATGCGGTGGATGGCAAAGCCATTCTTGCCTTCCTTGATGTAGTTCTCCATGCAGCAGCGCTGGTTGTAGAACCGCCACACATCGATGGCTTCCCATTCCTCCGTTGTGACCATGGCTTCGTATTGCCAAAGCAAATCCAGTTCCAACTGAGACTGATCCCCGTCCCAACGCGGCATTTTGCGGATGACAGCAACACGACGCATCTTCTTCCAACCGATCGCTTGGTAGGCCAGCACGATGCCTTCAATGATCCAGTCCTCGTCCACAAAGCGTGTCCAATGCGCACAGGTTTTGACTTGGTCCTGGAGACGACTTGTCCATTTCAGCTTGCCGACGTAGCCGATCTGACGGGACTCCCAGAACGCGTAGAAGTCTTCTCCGCCAAAGCCTTTGTCAAACCGGGCATAGCGTACGTGGTGGGATTCCAACAACGCCAGCGTTTGCCGGGCAAACGAAAGGACGTCGGTCGAACTGCTCGTGTTGCCGGGACGCAGCGCGGCATTCACTAGCATTCGCGACTGCCCTTCGTACACGAGAAGGGGATGATAGCTCTTTCGGCCGCGCTTCTGACTGTTAAAACCGACTTCCGCTCCCTGCTGGTTGCCGTACACCGTCTCAACAGTCGAATCCAGATCGAGAATCAAGGAGTCGGGTAGCTGCGGTGCAATGATTTCGACATTCAGGTTTCGCAGGGCTGGCGCTAAATGGTCGTGGGCTTTGCCCAGACGAAGCAATTCCTTGTTTAACAATGTGTGATGCGGCACCCGGCCGCCCAGCGCCTGGGCGATCAAGGCATCACCTTGTAGGGATTTGAAATGAAAGAGACGTTCGCAGCCCAAAATCCAGCCGATGATGAGCATCTGCAGAATGCGATGCGTCGGAAAGATGGCATTCGCCGCTTTGGCTAGTCCAAGGCTCCGAAGGGCTTGATTCAAACCGATGTTTTCAAGAAATCCGAGGATCACCTTGCTTCCTGCAAAATTTGTTGCATTTCTCATAGAAAATGCCGTTTTCAATGACGCGATTTTTGTGGTAGACTTCACCTTAAGGGTGCTCCTCTCTTGGTTGGTGATGTTCTAGGCAAACACCATTCTACCAAAGATCTGGGCACTTTTTCATGTTTTTATGAGGTGGTACTTTCGTAATTCAGGTTTAACTTTCTTGGCAATCTGAAACGGACGAACAATACGTTTCGGCTTTTCTGGTTGGCAGGCGGCGCTTTCGTGTTCGGCGTGGGCATGTGGACGAAGCATTTCGTCACCATATTGGCGAGCGACGGCCCGCTTTTTTTTACGTGGAGCTTGCCGATATCGCTGTTTTTCAACATTTTTTTCGCCTTGATGGCGTTCGTCATGCTGACGCTTCAGGAAGCGATCCGGTTCCGGTCCTTTGCCGGGAGCGTCATTTTGGCTTTCGGGGTCGGATTTATGCATTTTTTCTCCCTGCTGGGCCAGCCGATCGACCGCATATCCGTCGACGGGGGGATGGTCGCGGTTTCGCTCGCGTTGCTGTTCGCCGGCACGTATGCGGCGGTCAAGCTGTCCGAAATGAACGGGGAGAACCGCAAATGGCTGGCCAGCGTGACGCTGGGCCTGTCGGTATACCTTGTCCAATGGGTCGGCAATCGGGGGCTCGATATCGAATATTCCGTCTACTACAACCTGGACAAGCTGATCGAGGACGTCCGCTTCCTGGTGCTTGCGCTGGGGATCGGCGCCTTGCTCATTCTGACTTCGACGTGGGTGACCTGGTACATCGACAAGCGCATGAACCAGATGGACGAGCGGTACCGCTTGCTGGTCGAAAATTCGATCGACACAATCGCGATTTTCAAGCAGGAAAAATGGGTGTTCGTCAACGCGGCCGGACTCCGCATGTTCGAGGCGGACCATCCGAACGAGCTGCTCGACATGCCGATATACGCGTTCCTTCATCCGAACGATTACGACGCCGTGCGGGAGAGGCTGCACAATCTCGTCATTACGGGCAGCAGCGGGCCGGTGGATCAGACGTGGTTGTCGCTGAAAGGAAACGTGCTGCATACGGAAGTGGTGGAGACGATGACGACGCTGCAAAACGAACCGGCGGTGCAGGTCATCATCCGCGACATTTCGGAACGCAAGAAAAACGAGGAGCTGCTGATCAACTCGGAAAAGCTGTACGTGGCCGGACAGCTGGCTGCGGGCATCGCGCACGAAATCCGGAATCCGCTGACTTCGCTGAAAGGCTTTTTGCAATTGATCGCTTCCGGCCGTCGGGAAAACAGCTATTACGAAATTATGAATTCGGAACTGGACCGGATCGAAGGCATCGTCAGCGAGCTGCTGATGCTGGCCAAACCCCAGGTCTACGACTTTTCCTATTACGATGTGCGCAATATGATGCGGGATACGGTCACGCTGCTGGAGGCGCAGGCGATTCTGCACAACATCGCGATCGAATCGGATTTTTCCCGCGACGTTCTTTGGGTGTACGGGGTCGAAAATCAAATCAAGCAGGTGTTCATCAACGTCATCAAAAACGCGATCGAAGCGATGGTCGACGGAGGAACGATCCGCGTTGCGCTGTTCCGGGAAGACGATTCGGTTTATACCCGCATATCCGACGAAGGGCCGGGGATCGGCGAAGACCAGCTCGCGAAAATGGGCCAGCCCTTCTATACGACCAAAGAGAAAGGAACCGGTCTCGGGCTGATGGTCAGCTACAAAATCGTCGACAACCACGAGGGGCAAATTCGCGTCTACAGCCAGATCGGCCGGGGAACGACGTTCGAAATCCGGCTGCCGTTCCGTTATCCCGAAGCTTCGCCCGCGGCCCAAAGCGGTTGAACGAGGGGCGGGCGGCTTGGCGGCGGACGTGTTATAATGAGGTTTATTTCCCTATGAATTTTGCTGCGGGCAGTAGGAGGATCCATCGTGGCCGAGCCATTCAAAGCGATGCACAACAAGACTTTTCCGGACGATTTCGCGGATCGGGCGCGGGGATGGCGGCCGTTGTCGGACCTGTCGGCAGGGCGCCGGAGGCCGGACAACTCTAAGATTGCGCTGTTCGTGAACGAGCGGGAGCTTGCCTCCGACTGGGGAAGGCTGCTCGGGAGGGAAGCGGAAGCATGACGATTGGCGCTCGCGTATTCAAAACGGGGCTGGCGGTCGCCGTCGCGCTTTGGCTCGGAACGCTGGCAGGGCTGGAATCTCCGGTCATCGCGGCGGTCGCGGCGATTTTTACCGTGCAGCCGTCCATTTACCGAAGCTGGATGCAAGTGCTGGACCAGCTCCAGAGCAACGTCTTGGGAGCCGGGATCGCGATTGCGGCTTATTGGCTTTTCGGGAGCGCTCCGTTATCGGTCGGACTTGTTTGCATTCTCGTGATTTTGCTGTGCATCAAGCTGAAAACCGAGGACACGATCGGGCTCACGCTCGTGACCGTCGTGATCATTATGGAAGCGCAGAACCAGGGCTGGCCGGCGGCGCTCGACCGGCTCGCGTCGCTGCTGCTCGGCATCGGCTGCGCCTTCGCCGTCAACGTTTCCGTCGCTCCGCCCAAGCACCACAGCCGCTTCGTCCGCCAGGTGCAGGAAGCGCAAAACCAGCTGTCCAGGCTGCTGCGCACGTCGGTTTCGAACGAGCTGAAGGAGAACGTGTTCCGCAAGGAGCAAGAGCAGCTTCATGAGCAGTTGCGCAAGCTGGACGACTTTTACCGGTTGTTCGCGGAGGAGCGGGTTTTGAAAAAGCGCTCGCGCCTCCGCAAAGCGCGGCTCCTCGTCATGTACAAGGAAATGATGATGACGCTGGAGCGGGGCTACGAGCTGATCGAGGCGGTGGAGGAGCAGTATTTTGCCGTTCCGAGCGATCCCGCATGGAATCGGATGGTGGACCAGCACATCGAAATGCTGTGCGGCTATCATGAGCAGCTGCTGTGGAAATGGGACAAAAAGCTGAAGGCGGGGGCGGCTCCGGCGGCGCCTCCTCCGGAGTCGGGCATCCGGCTGACGGAAATGATAGCGGCCGAAGGAGAATTCGACGACGCGCTGAAGGCGCGCATCGCCGCGCAGGGCGAGACCGAAGTGACGGTCCGCGCCCGGTTGCTCGTGGTGACGTCGGCGCTGTTCGCTTACGAGGACCGGCTGCACCGCCTGGACAAGCTGATGGACCACTGGTTCGAGCGCGGGCTCGACGGCGCGGAGGAATGAGGATGGCGGCAGTCGCCCGAACGAAGCGGCTGCCGCCTGTTTCTTTGCGGTTTCCTTTTTTGAACGTTTACATCCTCCGCGAAAAAAGGTAAGATAAAAAACGTTTAGCCTGTATACAAGTACACAACGAGTGGGGGGATCGGATTGCCTTATCCCGCCGCCTGGCTGCGCGGGGCATCGCTCGGGGAAGCGATTACCTGCGAGCTCAGACTGAGCATCGTCACCGGCAAAATCCAGCCCGGCGAAACGCTGTCCGAAAATCGGATCGCCGCGGACTTCGGCACGAGCCGCTCTCCGGTTCGCGAAGCGCTGCGGACGCTGTCCGGGGAAGGCCTCATCCGGCTTGAACGAATGGGCGCCGTCGTCCTCGGCCTAAGCTCGAAGGAAGTCGAAGAGCTGTTCGACGTCCGGTATTTGATCGAAAGCTTCGTCCAGGAACGGCTGTCCCGAATCGACCGCGAACCCCTGATCGCCTCCCTTAGGCGCATTCTCGACAAGATGGAGCTGGCCTTGCGGCATCAAGACGCCGAAGAATTCGCTTACCAGGATTTCGCGTTTCACGAGACGATCATCGCCGAAGCCGGCCATTCGCGAATTTGGCAGCTCTGGCGGAGCATTCGCCAGCTCGTGCTCGCGGTGATGCTCGTCACGACTCGGGAAGTGTTCGCCGACGGCGAGGAACGGGTCCAAGCGGTGATCGAAAAGCACAGGTTTATTCTGGACGGCTTGCGCTCGGGGGACGCCGACGAGATTCAAAAGCGAGTGCGGAGCTATTTCAAGGATTCTTTCGTCACCTTGCATCATAGTTTGGGCAAGCCTTGAATCCTTTCGCCCGACAAGAACGACGAAGCGGCAGGGAAACCTCCCGCGCTTCTTGTTTTCAAAGTTGTCGACAAGTATACATGTTATTCCGTTCGCCAGTTCGTCAACACTACCTATAGGAGCGGCGAACGACTCCGACAGACATCGCAAGAGCATCCAACACCATCGGGAGGACGATATGAATACTCTTTTCGGCATGAGCCACGCGGCAACCTTGTTGATTTGGACTTTGCTTGCAATCGCTTTCCTTATCGTGATGATTTCCAAGTACAAATGGAATCCGTTCGTCACGCTGCTGATTTCCAGCTTGCTGCTCGGGCTGGTTGCCGGCATGGATCCCGCCGATGCGGTTGCTTCCCTGATCAAGGGGATGGGGGGCACGCTCGGAACGATCGCGATCGTCATCGGACTCGGCACCATGCTCGGGAAGATGATGGCCGAATCGGGAGGCGCGGAAAGGATCGCGACGACGCTGATCGACCGTTTCGGGGACAAAAGGGTGCATTGGGCGATGATGATCGTCGGCTTCCTCGTCGGCATTCCGGTCTTCTTCGAGGTCGGCGTCATCCTGTTGATCCCAATCGTGTTTATCGTCGCCCGCAAAACGAAAATGCCGCTGCTCCAGATCGGCATTCCCGTCCTGGCGGGCCTGTCCACCGTGCACGGGCTCGTTCCTCCGCACCCCGCGCCGATGATCGCCATCGATGCTTATGACGCGAACCTGGGCAAGACGATTCTCTATTCGATTCTGATTGGCCTGCCGGTCGCGATTTTGGCGGGGCCGGTGTTCGGGAAGTTTATCGGAAAGCGGATTCCGGTCGAACCCGACGAGAAGCTGGTTGAGCAGTTCGCGATGAAGGAAAACCGCAGCCTTCCCGGCTTCGGCATCACGCTGTTTACGATTTTGCTTCCGGTTATCCTGATGCTGATCGGATCGGTCGCCAGCATTGCCGATCCGCAAGCGACGAGCGGGTTTACCCGGTTTGCCGAATTTATCGGCCACGAGGTCGTCGCGCTGCTGATCTCCGTCGTGTTCTCGTTTTTCTCGCTCGGCTTCGCTCGCGGCTTCAGCAAGGAAGAAGTTTCGAAATTCGCGTCCGAAAGCTTGCCTCCGATCGCCGGCATCGTGCTGATCATCGGCGGCGGCGGCGCGTTCAAGCAGGTGCTGATCGACAGCGGCGTCGGGCAGGCGATCGCGGACATGGCGACGAACGCGAATATCAATGTCATTTTGTTCGCCTGGCTCGTCGCCGCGCTGATCCGCGTGGCGACCGGTTCGGCGACGGTCGCGATGACGACGTCCGCCGGCATCGTCGCGCCCGTCCTGGCAATGACGCCGGGAGCGAACGTGGAATTGGTCGTGCTCGCGACCGGCGCCGGCTCGCTCGTATTGTCCCACGTCAACGACGCGGGGTTCTGGATGGTCAAGGAATTTTTCAACATGAGCGTGCCGCAAACGCTGAAATCGTGGACGATGATGGAAACGATTCTGTCCGTGGCGGGGCTGATTCTGATTTTGATCGTAAGCGCGTTTGTTTGATCTCGAACGGGAGAGGAAGGGTGAAGGATGACCGAAAAGACGGAATATACGATCGGCATCGATATAGGTACGACGAGCACGAAGGCGGTTTTGTTCGACGCGGCCGGCAAGGTGGCGGCGACGGCGAACGAGGGCTATCCGCTCTATACGCCGACGCCGTCGGTCGCCGAGCAGGACCCCGAGGAAATTTTCGCCGCGGTCGTGAGCTCGGTCGGGCAGGCCGTCCGGAAGGCCGGCGTTCCGCCCGAGCGCATCCGGTTCGTGTCCTGCAGCTCCGCAATGCACAGCGTCATCCCGGTCGATGCGTCGGGCAAGCCCTTGATGCGCTGCATCACCTGGGCGGACAATCGCAGCGCGGCTTGGTCGCGGCGGCTGAGGGACGAAATGGGCGGCCTCGAATTGTACCTGAGAACGGGAACGCCGGTCCATCCGATGTCGCCGGTCGCGAAGCTGCTGTGGCTGCGCCATGACAAGCCCGACATCTTCGAACGGGCGGCCAAATTCGTATCGGTCAAGGAATACGTGCTCGCCAGGCTGTTCGGCCGGTACGTCGTCGACTACTCGATCGCGTCGGCCACGGGCTTGTTCAATTTGTCCCGTTTGGACTGGGACGAGGAGGCGCTCTCGATCGCCGGCGTGACGCCGGACCGCCTGTCCGAGCTCGTGCCGACGACTTATACGCTACGCGGAATAAGGGATGCGAACTCGGCGGCGGAAATGGGACTTCTGCCGTCCACGCCGTTCGTCGTCGGAGCCAGCGACGGCGTGCTGTCCAATCTCGGCCTCGACGCGATCGATCCGGGCGTCGTCGCCGTCACGATCGGGACGAGCGGGGCGATCCGGACCGTCATCGACGAGCCCGCCACCGACCGGAAAGGGCGGTACTTTTGCTACGCCTTGACCGAAGACAAGTGGGTCGTCGGCGGGCCGGTGAATAATGGCGGCGTTATTTTTCGCTGGGTGCGGGACGAGTTCGCCGCCTCCGAAACGGAAACCGCGAAGCGGCTCGGCATCAGCCCGTACGACGTGCTGACCCGGATCGCGGAACGGGTGCGTCCGGGCGCGGACGGCTTGCTTTTCCACCCTTACCTGACGGGCGAGCGGGCTCCTCTGTGGAACCCCGACGCCAGGGGATCGTTTTTCGGGTTGACGCTGCATCACCAGAAGGAGCACATGATCCGGGCCGTGCTGGAAGGCGTCGTCTACAATCTGTATACGGTCATGCTGGCGATGCAGGAAACGACCGGCGTGCCGAAGCGGATCAAGGCGACGGGCGGTTTCGCCCGCTCGCCCTTGTGGCGCCAGATGATGGCCGACATCTTCAACCAGAGCGTGGTCGTGCCGGAAAGCTACGAAAGCTCGTGCCTCGGGGCCGTCGTGCTCGGCATGAAAGCGTTCGGCGAAGCGGACGCGTTCGCCAGGGTCCGGGGAATGGTCGGCACGACGCACGAGCATTTCCCGAATCCGGAAGCGGCCGGGATATACCGGGAGCTGCTGCCGATTTTCGTTCGCGTCTCCCGCCAGCTGGAGGAGGAGTACGAAAGCATCGCCAAGTTCCAGCAGAAGCTGTTTTCAGCCGAAGCGTAATCGGGATGTTCAATAGCCGCTTCATGGGCCGTCTTGTCCGTTCCCGGGACGAGGCGGTCTTTTGTCTTGCAAATTGCCGTGCGAATCGTTCAAAAATCAGACAATCGGCCCCGCGATTCCGCCGCAGCCTCCCGCCGCTTGCTATACTGGTGAAAAGAGATGCTGGCGAAAAAAACGGAATGCGGACGAAGGGAGCGGGACGGTTGAGCAAGCAAACGGTGATTCGGAAGATGGCGAGAGGGCATCTGCGTGTAGGCGGAGAGGAATCCGCGCTGCGGCTGCTGCGCGAAGCGGCGGGACCGCGGCGGTTGACGGCGGAAGGCCGCCTTCTGACCGCGGCGGGCTACCGGTGGGAGGGCAGGCTGTTTCTGTACTATGAATGCATCGGCGAAGAGATCGAGGCCGACGGCTTGTTTCCGGAGTTGGCCGGTCTGCTTGCGCCGTGGCCGGGGGAAGAGCAAGCGAGAAACTGGGTGCCGATGGCCGACGTGTTTCATTTCAACGAGCCGGCTTCGCTTGACCATTGGCTTCGGCAGGCCCCGGTGGACAAGCGAGCCGGCCGGGTGGCGCGGCTGAAGCCGGAGATGGCGGCAAGCTACATCTACTACCATTACCAGCTTCAAGAAGAGCGGGCTTTTCCCGGCCCCAAGTTCGAAATCATAGGCTTGCACGAAAACGTTCTGTTCGGCTATCAGGAGTTTCCGGCCGTCGTCGAACGCCCGGAAGTGCCGGGAAGGCTGCGCACGAGCGGCACGCCGGTGCCGTGGACCGATTCGCGAATGGATTTGCATTTTCAGCCGTGGCCGGACGGGCATCTTTATTTTAAGACTGCGGAGACGTTGTTTGCGGTCTATGGGGGCCCGGCGATTGATCGATGATCGCGCACACCGGCTAGAAGGCGCCTTGCCATGCCTTGGCTTGGCTTGGATACCCCGCCATAAGCCAAGCGCCCTCCCGGACGGGGGGCGCCAAGCCGGAACGCTGCTGGATTCGGTCATGCCGGACGCGGTGCGGTTCTTCCCGCTCGATTGCGTTTTTACCCGAGCGGCCTGCCTTACTTTTTGCCCCGGTCCATCTGGCGGCGGGGGCTGTCGATTTTTCCCCGCTTGTCGGTATCGTTTTCTTTCGGAACGAGCCGGGGATCGGTCCGGCCTTCGTGGTGATTGTCGAAGCTTAATTCGGTCAGCTCCCACTCGGTCGATCCGAGCGTGACGTCGGCGGGAAATACTTGTCCCCGGCGCAATTCCACTTCGGCGCCCCATTCGTCGCGGTACACGCCGTCCGTCTCGACCGGTTCGCCCGACATCGGCGGCATTCTTTTGCTTTCGCTCATACCCTCAAGTCACCTCTTTAAGGAAAAATCCGATCTTCGCGAAACGATAAAAAAGCTCTGTGCGGCTCGCTTATTGTCCGTGCTTCGGCACGGCGGCGCGGTCCGCTTGCGACTGCATGCGGCTGGCGCGGGTTTTTCCGCCCTCGCCCCGGTCCGCGGCGGCTTGGGCGCGGCTGGCTTCCTCTTGAGCCTTGGACGGTCGTTCGCCCGACATTCGGCGTCCCTCCTTGGATTCGATTCAACGACTAGGTTGCCACTGCGGCGTTTGCGTTATGCTCCTCGCGAACGCCGCCGAAGTTCCCGCAAAAAAGAAAAATAACGGCCGCCCGCGGCCGTTATTTCGTCCCCACTCGCAATCCCCGAAAATCACTCGTCTTCCAAAAGTTCCTGCCGGTAAAGGGCAAGCGCCGTCTGCATTTTGTCGACGTATGCGGCATCGCCGCTCGAGCACATGAACCGGACGCTGCCGGTCCCGCCCCCGCGCGGAATGCCGTAGCGGGTCAAAAGCGCGACCAGCCGCCGGACGGTGCCCGCGTTGCCGTCGACGATCCGGATATGCGGCGGCAAAATGTCGCGCAAGATGCCTTTGTAAAAGGGGTAGTGCGTGCAGCCGAGCACGACGATTCCATACCGGTCCAGGCCGTAGGGGGCCAGCTTTTCCCGGAAATAGTCGCCCAGCACGCGCTTGTCGAATTGCAGCGCTTCGCAATAGCGGACAAGCTCGGGCAACGGCAGCGAATCGACGATTCCCCCTTCGTCCACGCGCGAGACGAGCGCGTAATATTTCGGCATCTGCAGCGTAAGCGGCGTGGCGAAGACGAGCACTCTTTTTCCCGTGGCCCGATTCATTTCGACCGCCGGCTTGACCGCCGGCTCCATGCCGACGATCGGAATCGAATACAGCTCCCGCAGCTCCGCGATCGCGATGCTCGTCGCCGTATTGCAGGCCACGACGAGCGCATCGAGCCCCTCGGCCATCATCGTTTCCACCACTTCGAGAATGTACGACCGAACCTCTTCCTTCGTTTTCGTGCCGTACGGGACGTGAAGCGTATCCGCCATATACAAGAAATCCTGATCGGGCAGCCGTTTGAGCGCTTCGGCCAAAACCGACAGCCCCCCGAGACCCGAATCCAAAAATCCGATTGTCATCGTATGATCGTATCCTATGCTTATGTAGTTGAAATAAATATAACTCTAGCATATAGCGATACGAGGCGTCTCGCAAGAAGCATTAGGTACCAGTTCCAGCCTAATCTTCCGTATAGCGGGATTCCAGCTTTTTTCCGACCATCCACAACAGAAACAGCACGATTAACGCCGCCGCGATTCGCCACGGATGATCGACGAGCGCCTGCAGGTCATGACCGAGAAACGACAACGTGAAAATCATGACCGACTTGCCGAGCAATATCGCGGTAAGAAACGTGTGCAAGCCGATTTTGGACATGCCGGAAGCGATGTTGATCAGCGCCGAAGGCGAAAAAGGGAAGCAGCTCAGCACGAAGATCGGCGTAAAGCCTTTGTTCTCGATCCAGGAGAAGAAGCGCTCCATTTTCGGCGACCGCTTCCGTATGCGTTCCCCGAAACGGCCGGCAAAGCGGCGGGCGAGCAGAAACACGAGAAAAGAGCCGACGCTCACGCCGATCCAGGACAGCAAAAATCCGGCCCACATCCCGTAAGCGGTAGCGTTGGCGACGACGAACACGACAAGCGGCAAAAACGGCAAAAAGGCTTCCGCCAAAGGCAGCAAAATGCCCGGCAGCGGACCGAGAGCGGAATAACGCCTCAGCAGCTCGCGAATGTCGTCGAGACCGATATCCCGAATATAGGCAATCCCGTTTTGCCAATATTGATCGAACAGAAGCGGTTCCGCATGAAAAACCATAGGCGACCTCACAGGGTCCGTAATGCGGCTTCAGCCGCGAAACAGACGGATTGGAAATAATAAATAGACGATGCATATGACGATAAAAATAGCCCCGGCCGACCCGACGACGAACGGCTCCCCGAACGAAGCGGCCGCAAGTCCCCCGAGCGAAGGCCCGATCATCCCGCCCAGGCCTTCCACCGTCGACAGCACGCCCCACCCGAGCCCGCGCTGGTCCTTCGGGACGTAAGCGGCGAGCAGCGCGTTCCATGCCGGCAGAATGGCCGAATACGCGATGCCCAGAACGGCGGCGAACGCAAACGAGAGCGCAAGCGGCGGTCCGAGCATCAAGGCGAAAAGGGCGATCCCGAACACGCAAAATCCGGCGATCAGAAACCACTGCTTCCCGAATCGATCCGCGAGCCGCCCCATCGGAATCAGGCCGACCGCCGTGAAGGCTCCTCCGGCGAACAGCAGGATCGAATAATGCGTCGGGCTCATGCCCAGGTGGTCTTCCGCGAAGCTTGGCAAAATCGGCACCAGCATCCCGGCGGCCAGCGTTTGCAGCACCATGCCGGGGATGAGCAGCTTCATTTCCCGCAGCCGGACGCCGAGCTGGGCGAGCTGCCGCGAGAAAGGCACGACGTTCAGCTCGGCGTGCGAAGAACCGGGAATGAGAAGCGACAGCAGGCAAGAGGCGAAGGCGACGCCGACCATCACCCAGAACGTCAGCGCGTATCCGATTTCCAGCAGCAGGTTCGATACGACGGGACCGGACCCGAGGCCGACGAGCCAAACCGTGTACAAAATGCCCATTTGCGTTCCCCGCCGATTTTCCCGCACATGCGTCAGACAAACGATCCAGATGGGGGAAATGCCGATGCCAAGCAGGCCGGAAGCCGCTATAAACAGCCAGGGCCATTCGGCGTAGCCGATAAGCAGCATGCCGGCCAGCGTCGCGATCACCCCTCCGCCGACGACCAGCTTGACGCTCCAGCGGTTGAGCAAATAGCCCATCGCCAGCTTGACGACGGTATCGGTCAGGTAATGGGCGGTAATGGCGATCCCGATGACGTCCAGGTTCAGGCCAAGCGAGTTTTTTCCGAAGATCGGCAGAAAGCTGATCAGCGCCGCTCCGCGAATGAACTCGGTAAGAAACAAGATGACGCCGTACAGCGACATTTCGGGACGAAACAACGATTTCGCCGCATATCCGGATGCAGCCATGCTCTCTCCTCCGTTCATTCGCCGCGTTCGGCAGAGTTTGCCGCTCCCGAAAGCGCAAGCTGCGGCTCGGCTTCGCGCAAGGCCGCCCGGTTCGCGGCTTCCCCGCCGGCGGAGCCGGGCGTCGCGGCCGCGGCTGCGGCCGCGGTTTGCGACCGTGCCGGCCAGCCTTCCCCGATTCTCCGGTACGACGGTTTTCGGTTTGCCGCGAAACGGTTTCCGTTACTTTTGATTATAGGTAAATTCGCAAGAATATCCAATGCGATCCGATCGGCCGCATTTCGCTTGCGCAGGGAGGCGACGGCGGCCTTCATTTCCTCCCGCCGTTTTCCGTCCGTCAAAAAAACGGATACGGAGCGCGCCAGCTCGTCGCTCGAGCCGCAGACAACGGCCGCTCCCTTTGCCTGAAGATATTGCGCGTTGCTCCATTCCTGTCCCGGCATCGGACGAAGCAGGAACATCGGCAGTCCGGCCTCGATCGCCTCGGAAAGCGTCAATCCGCCGGGCTTCGTGACGATGCAGTCGGACAAGCCCATCAATTCATCCATCCGCTCTACGTACCCGAACACGAACACGTTATCTCTTCCGGAGGCGAACGACCTTCTCATCGCCGTCTCCAGGGCGGAATCGCGTCCGCAGACGAGCGCGATTTGCGCCCCGGTTTCCGCCGCCAGGCGGCGGCACCGGCGGGAGACGTCCGTTCGCCCGGCGTCCGCTCCCGCCATGTAGAGCACGACGCGCCGGGCCGGATCGAGGCCGTAGCGGAGAACGTCCGCGCGGAGGTCGCCTGCCGGGCCGAAAGGCCGCCGCAGCGGGATGCCGGTCACGGCGATGCGGGAGCGCGGGATGCCGATCGAAGCGAGCTGATGGCCCAGCTCCTCCGTCGCGATATAGTATTTGCGGATTCGGGGGTGCACCCAGCGCATATGAAGATCAAAGTCCGTGATCACGTTGAACATGGGAATATTCAGTCGGTCGCGCTTGTCGGCAAAAGGAAGGGCGAGATTCGGAAACGTATGGATGACGGCATCCGGGAGTTCGGCTTCCAGCATTTTGCGCAGCTTGGGGACGCCGAACGAGTGAAGCAAATAGGCGAAAGCGGAATGGGGCCTCATGTCCTTGGTGGCGTTGTACACGAAGCCGTAAGCTTTCGGCCAGAGGGTGTAGCTTTTCTTGTAGACGAAGCGGCTGAGGCCGTTCAGCCGGGGATGGGCTTCCGCCAGCAGGTCCACCAGCTTGACGTTGTCGACGCCGGCCCGCTCGAAGCCCGATTTTAACGCTTGCGCGGCTTGCAGGTGCCCTTCGCCGAAGCGGGCGTAGAGCACCCAGATTTTCGGCTGCGCGGCCGAGGTTTCGTTGTTCTTCCCCGCCATCTTAAATCCGCCCTTTCGCAATGAAAGTCATCATAGCTGAATGGTGCCCCATACGTCATGGGGGGATGCAGTTTAAGATCAGCATAACGGGAAAGTATTAATTCGCTGTCAACCGGGTGTCAAATCCGCGATCAAACCCGCATCAAATCAGAAGGTTGAACAGCAGCGGGTCCTTATTCAGTTCCATAAATTGAAATCCTTTGCGTTTCATCCGCTCGACGAGAGGCTCGTAATCGGAACGGTTTTTGAGCTCGATGCCGACAAGGGCGGGACCGTTTTCTTTGTTGTGCTTCTTGGTGTATTCGAACTGGACGATATCGTCGTCGGGTCCCAGCACGTCGTCCAGAAATTCGCGTAGAGCCCCGGCCCGCTGCGGAAAATTAACCATGAAATAATGCTTCAGGCCTTCGAAAATAAGCGAGCGATCCTTGATTTCCTGCATGCGGTCGACGTCGTTGTTGCCGCCGCTGACGATGCAGACGACGTTCTTTCCGGCCAGGCGCTCGCCCATTCCCGCGAGGGCGGCTACCGTCAGCGCCCCAGCCGGCTCGGCGACGATCGCGTGCTCGTTGTAAAGCTCCAGGATCGTCGTGCACACGCGGCCTTCGTTCACGACGACGATCTCGTCGAGCAGGTCGTCACACATGGCGAACGTCAGATCGCCGACCCGCTTGACCGCCGCTCCGTCCACGAATTTGTCGATCTCTTCGAGAGCGACGACCTTCCGCTCCTCCTTGGAGCGCCGCATCGAGGCGGCTCCTTCCGGCTCGACGCCGATCACGACCGTGGAGGGGCTGATCGTCTTGACGTAGGCGGCGACGCCCGCGGCAAGGCCTCCGCCGCCGACCGTCACGAGCACGACGTCGATCGGCTGGCCGCTGGCCTCGACGATTTCTTTGCCGACGGTCGCGTTGCCCGCCACGATGCGGGGATCGTCGAACGGATGGACGAACGGCAGCCCGTCCGCCGTGCTGAAGCGAATCGCTTCGGCATAGGCGTCGTCGAACGTGTCGCCGGAGAGGCGAACTTCGACGCTGTCGCCGCCGAACATTTTCACCTGGTTGATCTTTTGCCGCGGCGTCGTCGTCGGCATGTAGATCACGCCGCGAATGCCGAGCGCGTTGCAGGAATAGGCGACCCCCTGCGCGTGATTGCCGGCGCTCGCGCAGACGACGCCCTTCCGGCGATCTTCCTCGGACAGGGAAGAAATCAAATTATAGGCTCCGCGGATTTTGAACGAGCGGACCACCTGCTGATCTTCGCGTTTCAAATATACGTTGCAGCCGTATTTGGCGGATAGCCCCCGATTGTGCTGAAGCGGCGTCGGCACGACGACATCTTGCAACACCCGGTGCGCGTGAAGGATGTCTTCGAGGCGAACCGGCAGATCGGAGGAAAAGGGCGAGTCGTTCATCGTGCAATCATCCTTTCGGTTTTTAATGTTATACTCTTATGAAAGGCGGAAGTCAATCGTTTATTTTCGCTTGTCCGGAATAAGGAAGAAGGGTGGGAGACGAACGGTGAAAAAGCTGCTCATAGCCCTGATCGTTTTGATTTTGCTCGCCGCGGGTGCGGGAATCGGCGCTTACGTTTACGTTTCTCCCGAAGAAGAGTTGGATTTGGCGTTTTCCGAGGTGCCCTTGCGCAATCGCGCGATCGATATGGTCAAACGCTTGTCGACCGATTTGATTATGTCCGAACAGGATGTCAATGACTTGGCGAAAGCGGAGCTTGCGGGCAACCCGCGTTTGTCGCGGGACCTCGAGATTACGGGAATAAGGCTTGAATTGAAGGACGGCTTTGTCGAGGCTCATGCCAACGTCATTTGGAAAAGCCGGATACCGGTCGGCCTCGTCGTTCAATACCGGTTGTCATGGCAATCCCCTATGCTGGTTCTCGTCCCGACGGAAGCGAAAGCAAAGGATATTTCTTTGCCGTTGGAATGGCTGGAGGCCATCGACATCCCGCTTGGCGACCGCTTGCCGGAGGCTCTCCGAATCGAAAGCGTCGAGGCGGGCGAAGGGAAGCTGACCGTTTCGTTTCGGCGGCCGAACGCGAGGGAGTTGCAGGAAATGCTGGGATTCTGAAAGAACATTAAAGAACGGTCCGGGAAGAGATATGAAATTGATTCGAAATACCATCGGGGGGTATACTATAGAAGTGCAAAACACGATATCCCGGGAGGTATAAAAAATGGTAAAGCGAATCCTTTTGGTCGGAGCCGCGGCAATCGCGCTAAGCGGGTGCGGTGCGGGCGAAAATAACGGAGGCGCCGGTCGGCTCGAATAGCGGGAACCATGCCGGACACTCGGACATGAACCATTCCGTTTCGGGAGAGCTTCCCCCGTCCTTGAAGGAAGCCGCGAACCCGAAATTCGAGGTCGGGAGCCAGGCTTTGTTGATCGCGGATCATATGGAAGGGATGGAAGCCGCCGAGGCGACGATCGCGGGCGCTTACGATACGATTGTGTATGCGGTATCCTATACCCCGACGACGGGCGGGAAGCCGGTCGAAAATCATAAATGGGTCATTCAGGAGGAAATTCAAGATGCCGCCGACCGCCCCTATGAACCGGGAGAAAAAGTCGTACTGAAAGCGGACCATATGAAAGGCATGAAGGGGGCCGTCGCCACGATCGATTCGGCCGAAGCCGGAACCGTCTACGCGGTCGATTACACGCCCGCTGCGGGAGGAGAGCCGGTAAAAAACCATAAATGGGTAACCGAGAGCGAGCTTTCGCCAATGCCATAGATAATCCAATTAATTTATAAATGAACCAAAAAAAGGAATCCACTCGTTGTGCGAATGCGGTTCTTTCAAGTATACTGGAAGCGTACCCTATTCATAAAAGGGGCGTTTCTTTTTATTGGCGTAAGCGTTTTCAAAAAGTCGATGAATCGTATCCGATAAGGAGGTGAAACCTTTGCGGCGCGTATCCGATATATATAGAGAGAGGGGGACGAAGGTAATGAATGCGGTCGTGGGCCGGAAAGCAAGATTCGGTCGACGGGCGTGGTTAACGGCAGTCGGGGCCGTCATGCTCTGGGGATCCGATGCGATCCCGGCGGCGGCCGCGGATTCGTTCGAGGCTTTTAACGCGGAGGCCGGCATGTCGACGCTTCCGCTATTGGCGGCGATGGCCCTCGGAATCGGGGTGGCTGTCGCGGCGGTTATCGCCTTTTTGCAGATGACGACGAAGTCGCGCGGCAAAACGGACGAACATGCGGATATTGCGGAGTACGGCCTGGAGGAAGCGATTTTCGATCCGCACGAAAAGGAACGGATTGCGGAGCCGAACGACAATGAGGACGACCGGCTGTTTCATACGATAGACGTCGAGCTTCCCGACGAGACGAAGCGGCTTGCTCCGGTCCCGCAGGCGGAAAGGGCCGAAGAAGGGGAGCCGAGGCTGTGCGGCTTGGAAGGAGAATTTGCCGGAAGCGCCTATCGGATCACGGATCGGGTATTGTCCATCGGCCGCGACGCCGTTCAATGCGGGCTCGTGTTTCCGAACGATGCGGGCGACGTCAGCCGCAAGCATTGTTCGCTCCGTTACGATTCCGAGCGCAGGATGTTTTTGCTGGAAGACCACGGATCGTCGAACGGAACTTTTTTATCCGACGGCAGAAGGCTCGTTCCGGGACAAAAGTACGAATTGCTTTCCGGAGACGAGTTCACGCTGTCCGGACACAAGCACCGGTTCGAGGTCAGGGACTAGGCGGGGCGCGGGGCCTTGATCGCCGGACGCTGCTCCGCTGGTCCCAATGTTGAGGTTTTGCTTTTAACGGGCCCCGAAAACTGATATAATCAAAAAGAGCAAACTTTTCGAAAATTCTAGACAGACGAAGGACGGATAAGAAAGACCATACTTGCGGGATTCGTTTCCGCCGGGAGGGATTGTCTTGGCCAAGCGCAGCCACAACGAAGTCCAAGAAAGTTTGATGGAATTGACGAGAATTTTCCGACCGAAGGACCCGCGCAAGTTTGTGAAGGACTATATCCGCAAATACCGGGTAACGGGCGGCTACGAAGACGAATTGACCGTTCTCGTGGAACGCGAGATGGACAAATTGAATTCATCCGCCTCCTGACCGAAATGACGGATGCCAATCCGGAAGCGGGCGTCTGCCGGAGATGCCCTATCCGGTTTTTTTTGCATATTCGGACTGTTTTTGTTCTTCGCCTCGCTAAAGAGCGTATGCTAAAGTTAGGCTGCTGCGGGGGAGGGGGAGGACCGCCTATGCGAAGCGAGATTGAAGCGAGGTCTATGTTGGATTTTGTCCAATCAAGGGAGTGTAAAACGGGGAAATCGTGACCTAGAGTGGATTTTATCCAACGAAGAACTTGAAATCGGGGTGAAAACGCCGAAAAGACCTCGCCTGATTGGCCAAAATCCAACGAAGCTGAGAAGTTCCGTGAAAAGAGGGATCCTGGTTGGATGGAATCCAACCAAGCTTCTCCGAACTCAGTCTCAGTGCATTCTGCTAATCCTTTGCCATCCTACCCGTCCCCAGCCCTTCGCAGTATTCCGCGATTCATGGAGTTGCCGCACTCATCCGAACCGGTTAGACGCACGCGGCCGGAGTCAGTTGGGTAAATATGACTCAACTGAACCGGTTAGACGCACGCGGCCGGAGTCCTCGCGTATCCTTGCGATCACATAAATAAAGGGTCGATCCGCCGAGCTTGCATGCCATCGCTCCGGGTCGACCCTTCGTTATGTTCACGTTCCCTCGGCTCCGAGCTCGTACAGCGGGACCGGCACCTCGTTTCCCCCGGCGAACGTGTACTTCACCAGCTTGTTAAACTCCGGAAGCAGCGGTTCGAGCGGCCGATGTCCCCAATCGGCTTTGGCGAATTCGAGCAGCTGGTTGACGAATTCCTGATTGGCCGAAATGTGGACTTCCGCATATTTTTGCCCGCTGGTTCTCCGGATCGTCTCCCCGATAACCTGTTTCAGTTCCGAAGAGATGTCCGAAGGATCCTTGTGCGAGAAATAAGAGTTATAAGGAGTGGCCGCCTTTCGGTAGCTCCATCTCGGGCTTCCCGTATCGTTGTTGTACACCCCGTCCGTCGTCCCCGTATTGTCCTGTTCCTTCGTTCTCGGGCCCCCTCGCGCTTTGGTTCCGGTTGCGGACCAGTCGGTTAAGATGGCCGCGTACGCGTTTTTATCCGTCACCATGACGATGGCGGAGCTGACCCCGGGAATCGTACTCACTTTATAGGAGAGCTTCGAATCGTAATCGAAATACCGGTTGTCGTGCTGTTTCGGATTTCGGGTCGTCGAGCCGTAGGAACGAACGCTCCGCATTTTCGGATCGTGATGAGTCCGGCTGGAGTAATCTTGAGCGCTGCGTTGAAAATGCGCTTTGTAGTTGCAGGCGGACGCGCTCCATATGAGCAAGAGCGCCAAGCCGCCCGTCAACCAGCGGCGACTGTTCATGGTTCCATCCCCTTCGCGAAAGCATTATGCATATTGTTCGCTTCGAAAGTTCAAAGTATGTACATCGCCACGGGTACATAAAACACGGCACAAATGGCAAATGCTTGAGGGAAGGAGACTGAAGCGGCAAGCCGGACGGAATCAAGCAAGCCGCCGCTTCGGCAGTGCCGCGGACTTCCGGATTTACGCCCGAAACCCCTTGAGCCACAACGTTTTTGACAGTTTTGAGAACAATTTGTGAACTGTTCTGTGAACGTTGACAAAATGATACACGAATCCTTATAGTTATTAGAGTGATTACGAGCGTCAAAATTTGGTCACAACATCCGTGCAACACGTAGCCTGCCGCCAAATCGCCGATTTTGGCAGTCTATGAAAACGTTAAAGTGGGGTTGAAAATGATGAATCGGTGGCGTGTAATGAAGCGGTTACTTCCGCTGATGGCAGGAATGATCTTGGTCCTGTCGGCATGCGGACGGGAGGACTTGTCCGCGCTTAACCCGCAAGGTCCGGTTGCCAGAAAACAGCTGGAACTGATGCAGCTTTCGATCGGGATTATGGCCCTGGTTGTCATCGTCGTGTTCGCCATTTGCATTTACGTGCTGATTCGTTTCCGTCGGCGCAAAGGCGACAAGAGCATTCCGAAACAAGTGGAAGGCAATCACAAGCTCGAAATCATTTGGACGGTCATTCCGATCATTTTGCTCGTTATTTTGGGCGTTCCGACGATTTCGACCGTATTCGGCCTGTCCAAGGATTACTCCAACGATCCCGACGCTCTTCAAGTCAAGGTGACGGCGCACCAATATTGGTGGGAATTCGAATACCCGGATCTCGGCATTACGACGGCCCAGGAACTGGTCGTTCCGACCGGCAAGAAAGTCATGTTCGAGCTCGTGACGGCCGACGTCAAGCACTCCTTCTGGATTCCGGCGATCGGCGGCAAGATGGACAACAACGACGGCATCACGAACAAAATGTATTTGGAATTCGACAAGGAAGGCGTCTTCCGCGGCAAATGCGCCGAGCTTTGCGGTCCTTCGCACAGCTTGATGGACTTCAAAGCGAAAGCGGTCGACCAGGCCTCGTTCGATCGCTGGGTGGCCGCGATCAAGGAGCCGGTGGAAGCTCCGGCGGACGAAACCGTGAAAGCCGCGTTCGAAAACAAGTGCCTGACCTGCCACGCGATCGGCGACGTCAGCACGGGCTCGAGCGCTCCCAACCTGACGGGCATTGGCAGCAGGCTCACGATCGGCGGCATCCTCTACAACGACGAAGCGCCGACGGTCGATAATCTGGTGGAATGGATCACGGATCCGCAAGCGGTCAAGCCGGGCAACATGATGCCGACGGCCGAAGAGCTTGAACTGTCCGAAGAGGAAATCAGAGGAATCGCCGAGTACTTGGCGAACAACAAGCTGGAATATTAATTTGACGGGGAAATGAAGGGGGACGCGGCTTTGGCTGCTCATGCGCACACAGTCAAGCGATATCGGGGCTTGATGGATTGGCTGACAACCGTCGACCATAAAAAGATCGGCATTCTGTACTTAATCGCGGGTGGCCTGTTCTTCCTGATCGGGGGACTGGAAGCGATTTTGATCCGGATCCAGTTGATCACGCCGATGAATGATTTTGTTTCTGCCGATACGTTCAACGAATTGATCACGATGCACGGTACGACAATGATTTTCCTTGCGGCGATGCCGCTTCTGTTCGCGCTGATGAACGCGATTATCCCGCTGCAAATCGGCGCGCGCGACGTCGCGTTTCCGTTTCTGAACGCGCTCGGCTTCTGGACGTTCTTCTTCGGCGGCCTGCTGCTGAACATCAGCTGGTTCGCCGGCAACGTGCCCGACGCCGGCTGGACGTCTTACGTGCCGCTGGCCAGCCCGACGTACAGCGAAGGCTCGGGCGTCGACTATTACGTCCTCGGCCTGCAGATTGCCGGGATCGGGACGCTGCTCGGCGGCATCAACTTCATGGCGACGATCATCAACATGCGGGCTCCGGGCATGTCGTTCATGCGGATGCCGATGTTCACCTGGACGATTTTCATTACGTCCGCGCTGATCGTATTCGCCTTCCCGGTTCTGACCGTCGGCCTCGTCGCGCTGATGTTCGACCGCTTGTTTTTCGCGAACTTCTTCGAAACGGCGGCAGGCGGCAGCAGCGTGCTCTGGGAGCATATTTTCTGGGTGTTCGGTCACCCCGAAGTTTACATTCTGATCCTGCCGGCATTCGGCATCATTTCCGAAGTCGTCAGCACGTTTTCCCGGAAGCGCCTGTTCGGGTACAGCTCGATGGTGTTCGCGACCGTCCTGATCGCCTTCCTCGGCTTCATGGTTTGGGCGCACCACATGTTTACGACCGGTCTCGGCCCGGTGGCGAACGCGTTGTTCTCCATCGCGACGATGCTGATCGCGGTGCCGACCGGCATCAAGATTTTCAACTGGCTGTTCACGCTCTGGGGCGGCTCGATCCGCTTCACGACAGCGTCCCTGTTCGGCATCGGGTTCATCCCGACGTTCGTCATGGGCGGCGTCACCGGCGTCATGCTGGCGGCGGCCCCGGCCGACTATCAGTACCACGATACGTATTTCGTCGTCGCTCACTTCCACTACGTTATCGTCGGCGGTCTGGTGTTCGGCATTTTCGCCGGCCTGTTCTACTGGTGGCCGAAAATGTTCGGACGCATGCTCAACGAAGGTCTCGGCAAAATTACGTTCGTCACCTTTTTCATCGGCTTCCACCTGACGTTCTTCGTGCAGCATTTCCTCGGCTTGCTGGGGATGCCGCGCCGGGTATGGACGTATCTGGACGGCCAAGGCTTCAACGGCATGAACCTGATCAGTACGATCGGCGCGATCCTGATGGGCATCGGCACGATCGTCATGCTGATCAACATCGTGGTGACTTCGTTCAAGAAAGCAAACGCTTCGAACGACCCGTGGGAAGACGGCCGCTCGCTCGAATGGACGATTTCCTCGCCGCCGCCGGAGTACAACTTCAAGCAAATTCCGCTCGTGCGCGGCTATGATGCATGGTGGAAGGAGAAAATGGAAGGCAACGCCGCAATGACGCCGGCCGAGCCGCCGGGACCGATTCATATGCCTTCGCCATCGATCCTTCCGTTCGTCATGAGCGTAGGCTTGTTCATCTCCGGTTTCGGATTTATTTACGACATGCTGTTCCTTGCGATCGGCGGATTGGCGATTACGCTGATTTGCATGCTGCTGCGCTCGGTATTCGACGATCACGGCTTCCATATCGAAGAGCATGAACAGGAGAAAGGGGTGACCGTATGAGTTCGCATCAGCACGCGGAAGGCCATCTTCCGCACGAACCGGAAAAGGCGACGCTGGAAGGCCGCAATAAAATTCTCGGCTTCTGGCTGTTCCTCGGCGCGGAGACGGCGCTGTTCGGCACCCTTTTCTCGGCGTTTCTCGCTCTGCGCCACAACGTGAACGACGGTCCGACCTCGCAGCACCTGTTCGAGCTGCCGATGATTTTCGCGGCCACGATGATCCTGTTGTTCTCGAGCCTCATGAGCGTGTTCGCCGTTCAGGCGATGCACCGCCACCAGGTCAAGGCCATGATCGGCTGGCTGCTCGCCACGATCGTGCTCGGCCTCGGCTTCCTGGGTTTGGAGGTATACGAGTTCTACCACTATATTCATGAAGGCCTCATGATGCCGACGAGCGCGTTCAGCTCCTCGTTCTACACGCTGGTCGGCTTCCACGGCGCGCACGTCGCGTTCGGGGTGTTGTGGATCGGTTTGCTCATTCTGCAGGTGCTCAAGAAAGGCCTGACCACCGTAACCGCTCCGAAAATTTACGTGTCGGCGATTTACTGGCACTTCATCGATGTCGTGTGGGTTTTCATCTTCACCGTTGTTTACCTGATGGGAAAGGTGGGTTAACCTCATGTCGAACGAACATACGACTTCCGAAGGAAATGCGAAACGCCACCGGGTGGAAGGCCCCCAAAAGCACATCGTCGCGTTTGTTCTGTCGCTGGTGCTTACGATCATCGCCTTCGTGACGGTCGCCTCCGGCGAAATCAACACTAATTTCACCTACATCGTTCTGGTGGCGATGGCAATCGTCCAAGTGTTCGTCCAGCTTGCATTCTGGATGCACATGAAGGACAAAGGCCACATGTTTGCCATTATCGCGATTTTGTCCGGTTGCTTCGTCGTTTTCACGATGATCATCATGGCCTTATACTGGGTATGGTGGTAATTGCAAAAGGCTAAACTGCAAAGAGGCGGGTCCCCAATCCGCCTCTTTTTTCCGTTTTAAGTTCGGGATCGGAAAGGAGGAAACGACATGCCGGGTTTGGATTATTTTTCGTTCGCCGAAATGTGGAGTCCGCTTTTTTTGGTGTTCATGCTGCTGATTGCGACGTTGTATGCGTTCGTGGTCGGGCCGTGGAGGCAGAGGTTCGGCGGCGTCGAGGCGGTGCCGGTTGTCCGGCAGCTCGCCTTTTACGGCGCGATGCTGCTGCTCTATCTCGTGCACGGAGGCCCGCTTAGCTTGCTTGGGCATCTGATGTTTACGTTTCATATGACCGATATGGCCATATCTTACATTATCGTGCCCCCCCTGTTGCTGTACGGGATACCGGGCTGGCTGTGGAAATGGGCGTTCGGGCGCGCGTTCTGGAAGCCGTTCCGCCTGTTCGCCAATCCGCTGTTCGGCTTGTTTGCGTTCAATCTGCTGTTTTCGTTCTACCATATGCCGGACGTTCACGACTGGGTGATGACCCATTACGTCATCCACGGCTTCTTTTACGCGCTGCTGCTGGTCGTCGCGCTGCTGAACTGGTGGCACGTCATGTGCCCGGTGCCGGAATGGAGCAGAGTGACGTCGCTGCGCAAGCTCGGTTATATTTTCGCCAACGGCCTGTTGCTGACGCCGGCCTGCGTGCTCATTATTTTTGCCCCCGAACCCTTATTCGCGGTGTACAACGATCCGCAGGTCTGGGTCCAGGCGATGGGGTATTGCGTTTCTGGCGATCCGGCGAGATTGCTGGAGCAGTTCGAAGGCCCCGCGTTTTTCAACCTGATGTCGGGCAGGGAGGATCAGCAGCTTGGCGGCATCGTCATGAAGCTGCTGCAGGAATTCGTTAACATTTGGGCGCTGTATTCGGTGTTCATGCAGTGGTACCGCAAGGAGAAGTCCCAGGAAGACGACCCCGCATTCGATCATGCCGCGTCCGGACGTTTGAACAATGTGTGAAACCGTTCGATTCGGTTTGAACAACGCATGACGGGAATGTACAATAAAATTTAGGTATTCACGTCGATAAGCGGGAGAATCGGACTATGACATCTTACGAAATTTTTCCAACGATCAGCACAAGCTTCATTGCGCTCAGCGCGATTCTGGTCGCGATCGGCTGGCGGCTGATTATCGTCGGCAAGCGGGAAGCCCACGAGAAAACGATGATCGCGGCCGCGATTGCGGCTGTCGTGTTTTTTATCATTTACGTGTCCAGGACGATTTTTATCGGCAATACGACCTGGGGCGGACCGGAAAGCCTGAAGACGGTGTACCAAGTGTTTTTGATATTCCACATCGTTCTGGCGACGGTGGCGGCCGTGTTCGGCATCACGACGCTGGTGCTGGCCTTCCGCAAAAACTTCGGCAAGCACCGGAAGTGGGGGCGCGTGACGGCGGTTACCTGGTTCGTTACCGCGATTACCGGCATTACGGTGTACGTGCTGCTCTACCTGCTGTATCCGGGCGGACATACGAAGCCGGTGATCGAAGCGATTTTCGGATAAAACAAAAAGACGGTTCCGGGGCAAAGCGCTTGCCCGGAATCGTCTTTTTGTTTTTATTGCCGGTTTTGCCGCTCGGCAGCCCCGGAGGAGCGGTTGTTTTGCTCGAACGCTTCGGCGGCTTCCTCGGCGGAAAATTCCGTATCCGCGGTGCCTTCTCCCGGAACGGGCATTTTGTTCAATTCGGTCGTTTGAACGTCCGCTTTGGACGAACGATTCTGGCGTTGCGTCATGCGCGACAGCCTCCCTTGGCGTTGGAATGGGAACCAGGGAATAAGGTTTCCTTACTCGGCTTATTTTATGCCGGGTTTCTCCGAATTCAGGGTTGTTCCCGAAACGCCCGAAGGAAGGACGAAGGGACGGGCGCTTCGAAGCTCATCGTTCGGCCCGAAACGGGATGCGTAAACGCCAAAAGCTTGGCGTGCAGGCCGAGCCGCCCGAGAATTCGCGATCGCGCGCCGTATTTTTTGTCTCCGACGACGGGGTGCCCGATATCCTGCATATGCACCCGGATTTGATTTTTTCGGCCCGTTTCCAGGCGGACTTCAAGCAGGCTGAAGCTCCGGTCGGAACGGAGAACCTTGTAGCGGGTAATCGCATGCTGGCCGTCGCCCGGCTTCGGGCTCGAATAGACGCGCATCGCCTTGTTTTCCTTCAGCCACGATTCCACGACGCCCTCCGCGCCTTTGACCTGGCCTTCCACCAGGGCGACGTAGACGCGCTCTTTCACGTTTTCCTTCCAGTTCGTTTGCAGCGCCTGCTGAATCTTCTCGCTCCTCGCGAACATCATGACGCCGGAGGTGTCGCGGTCCAGCCGATGGACGATGAAGACGCGGTTTTTCGGATGCTGCGCGCGGACGTGCTCCATCAGTTGACGATACGCCGTAAGCTCCTCTCCCTGCCCGGTCGCGATCGAAAGCAGGCCGGCCTCTTTCCGGACGACGATGACGTCATCGTCTTCGTAAAGAACGGACAGGCCGATCAGGCGGGGAGCCTCCGCTTGCCGGGCGGTGCTGACCGTTACCGTCTGTCCCGGCCGAAGCCGAAAATTATACGCTTTCTCGATGTTTCCGTCAACCGATATTTGGCCCCTGGCCAGCATGGATTTGACCGAGTTTCGTCCTTGGCCGGACAGCGATTCGAGCAAAAAAGGGAGCAGGTCCCCTTCGGTCCGTACGGCGAAAACTTTGGCCGGGGCGGATTTTCCTTTGTTCAATTTTTTCTTCCTCTCTGGCTTTGCATGTCTTCACGATAGCGGATTCGGCGCCGATGTTCAAGCGCATCCCATTTGAACGGGAAAAACGGATTTCAGGAAAAGGTTGACATCCCGTTGCACAGTGATTATACTGTGTATAAAGATATACACACATATACAATGTTGACGGAAGGAGATTGCGATGCAAGGGTGGCAAAAGGTCCGAACGGTGCTGGTTTTCGAAATGAAGCGGGAATGGATCGGCCTGATCGCAACGTCGTTATTCGCCGTATACTTCGGCGCGGTGTTCATCTTTATCGTCGAACAGGACGCCAATGGAGAACTGCCGTTCATGAGCGCCATGCGCGACTGGATATACTTGTTCGCGTTCCCGCTGTTCGGCTGCATGATGCACCGCACCGTCTTCCATTACTGGCGGCAGGACCCGTTCACGAAGCGGGTGGCCCATTGGCGAACGATGCCCGTGCCGATTTCGGCGATCGCCGGAGCCCGCTACGCGCAAAGCTTGCTGACGCATTTTGCGGCCGGGGGATTGTTTTTGACGCTGCAGTATATCGTGTCCTCGGATCTCCGGGCGATCGCCAGCGCAAGCGAATGGATCGCCGCGGGACTCGTCTGGTTCGCCTACGGCGTGCTGATTCAAGCGTTTTACGTGTATTTGGAGCTTGGGTTTCCGGGTAAAACGTTCGTCTTGTATTATACGGCGTACACCGTTCTGGCCGGGGTAGTCAGCGCGCTCGTTGCCGTCTTGGGCGGCAGCTTGTTCCGCGAATTGCTCGCGGTCGTGAAGGAGAATCCGGCGTTGTCCGTTAGCGCGGCCCTGATTGTCGCGGCCGCCGCTTTGGCGGCCGGCTACCGGCTGACGACGAGCCGGATGCGGACGAGGCGGTACTCGTTTTAACGAAAATTAAGAATCGGCGCAAGTGTTGACGCGTATGGAAAGAGGTGGCTTTGTGTGGATTCCGATTCAAATTGACGAGAACCGTCCCGAACCTTTGTATCATCAGATCGAGACGCAATTGCGGGGGCTTATTTTGAACGGGCAGTTGGAAGAAGGGGCTTTGCTTCCTTCCATACGAGAGCTGGCCGCCTCGCTCAAATGCAGCGTCATTACGGTCCGCCGGGTGTATCAGGATTTGGAAAACGAAGGACTCTTGCGAACGAGGCAGGGGACGGGGACGTTCGTCGCCAAGGTGGACGAAGCGGCAAAGGCCGGCCACCGTCTCGACCGCGTCGTCGAAGCGCTCGAACGGGCTGCCGAAGCCGCGATCCAGAACGGCTGTTCCAGGGCGGAACTGGAGGCGATCTTTCGCGAGACGGTCCGCAAGTATTTTCCGGAAGGAGGGGGAGCGCCGCCATGATCGCGTTAACGGAAACCGAACCGGCCGTCAGGCTGCGGGGCGCAACGGTCCGAAACGAAGGCTTTGCGCTCGGGCCGCTCGATATCGACATTCCGAAAGGGTTGGTCACGGCGATTGTCGGGCCGAACGGGTCGGGCAAGAGCACCTTGTTCCGCCTGTTGATGAACATGGAGCCTTTCCGGGGGGAAGGGTGGCTGCTCGGCGAGCCGCTGGCCGAGGGCAGCGACGAAGAGCTCAAGAAGCAGATCGGATTTTTGGCCGAGCTGCCGCATGCGTACGAGGATCCGCTGACGCCGGAAGAAAAGGCGAAGTTCGCGGCCAACTGGTACCCCGGATGGGATTGGGGGCGGTACGGCAAGCTGCTCCGAAGCTTCGACGCGGAGCCCGTCCGCGGCAAGCTGCGCAAGCTTTCCA
This sequence comes from Cohnella massiliensis, assembly GCF_900169535.1. NCBI lineage: Bacteria > Bacillati > Bacillota > Bacilli > Caryophanales > Paenibacillaceae > Cohnella > Cohnella massiliensis. The sequence goes on along the minus strand of NZ_LT821257.1, from coordinate 192,745 downwards.
AGGGCATGCGCAGAAAAGTGGAGCTTGCCTGCGCGATGGCGCACAATCCGAAGCTGCTGCTGCTCGACGAGCCTTCGTCGGGGCTCGATCCCTTCGCCTGGAAATCGATGCTGACCGAGCTGCATCGCTACATGGAGCAGGGCGACCGGACGCTGGTCATCGCTACCCACATTACCGAAGAGGTTCGGCGCCTGGCCGACTACATCCTGTTTATGTATCGCGGCAAGGTGCTCGGAAGCTTCGAGAAGGATCAGCTGTTCGACGAATGGAGACAGCTGCTTGTCCAGCTCCCGGAGGCCGCAAGGGGCGATTCGGACTGGTTGCGGCGCCTTCCGGGGCTCCGCGGGCAGGAAGCGTCCGGGGGAGGCATCTTCCGGATCGAATCGGACCGGTCCGAGGAGGCGCAAGCGTATTGCCGGGAGCGGGGGTGCACGATTTTATCCGTTCAAAGGATGGAGCTGGAAGACATTTTGGGGTGTTTAATTCGGGAGGAGGAACAAAAACGATGAATCCATTGGTGGTGGAACGCGTCGTCAAGCATTACGGGGACAAAACGGCCGTGAACGGCCTCGGGTTCGAGGTGGCCGAAGGCGAAATTTACGGCCTGCTCGGGGCGAACGGCGCCGGCAAGACGACGACGATGCGAATGGTGCTGGGACTGATTTTGCCGGATGACGGTCAGATCCGTTATTTCGGCCGCCCGTACGGCAAGGAACAGCTCAGCATGCTCGGCTATTTGCCGGAAGAAAGAGGCATGTATCCGAAAATCAAGGTGAGCGAACAAATTGCTTATCTGGCCCAGCTTCGCGGCATGTCCCGCAAGGACGCGGACGCGAATTTGAAGCGCTGGCTGGACAAGTTCGAAATTCCGGAGCACTACAACAAAAAGGTCGAGGAGCTTTCCAAAGGCAATCAGCAAAAAATCCAGTTCATTGCCGCGGTCATCCACCGTCCGAAAATCGTCATTATGGACGAGGCGTTCAGCGGCCTGGATCCGGTCAACGTGGAGCTGCTCAAGACGACGGTCAAGGAACTGCGCGACGAGGGAACGAGCATTTTATTTTCGACGCACCGGATGGAGCACGTCGAGGAATTATGCCGGAATATTACGATTATGCACCGCTCGAACCCCGTGCTGCAGGGCTCCGTCAAGGAGATCAAATCCCGGTTCCCGCAAGAGCGGGTCGCCCTTGCGGCCGAGCGTCCGATCGAAGGGCTCGAGGAGATTCCCGGCGTGAAGGCCATTGCCCGGACGGAGAACGGCGGCTACGACATCAAGATCGGGTCGGAAGACGCGGCTTCCCGCATTTTGCAGCATGCCCTCGCGCAAGGACCGATTCGCCGCTTCGAGCTGCTCGAGCCGACGCTGAACGAAATCTTTATCCGAACGGTAGGTGAACGCCATGAATAGCATGTGGACGGTTACGAAATTTACGATTCGCAACAAGATTTACAGCAAATCCTTCATTATTACGACGCTCATTATCGCGGTGCTGCTTGTCGCAGGCGCCAACGCACCTTACTTCATTCAGAAGCTGACCGGCGACAGCGAGCCGACCAAGGTCGGATACATCGAAGGGCAATACGACGAGATCACGCAGGGGTTGAACGACTTCTTCGCGCAGCAGGAGGAACCCGGGGCCGCGCTCGTAGCTATTCCTTCCGCGGGTTCCGAGACCGCCGATTCCGAAACGCTCAAGCGGGCGATTCGGGACGGCGAGATTAAAGGCTATATCACGTTCCGGGACAATCCGGAAGTCGGCTTCCCGGACGTCGTCTACAGCTCGGAAAAAATGCTCGAGTCCAAAACGTCGCAGGCATTGGAGGCCGGACTCCAATCGATCAAAACGAGTCAGGCGATTTCCGAAGCCCGGCTGACCGAAGCCCAGCAGACGAAGCTGTTTGCGCCGATTACGCTCGATTCCGTGCAAATTTCCGTAAGCGGAGACGGGGGGAGCGGCAAGACGGCCGACGAACAGGCGACCGCGATCGGACTTACTTACGTCATCATCATCCTGTTGTTTATGGCCATCATGATTACGGGCACGATGATCGCAACCGAAATTACGGCGGAAAAGAGCTCCCGCGTCATGGAAATTCTCGTGACCAGCGTATCGCCGCTCAAGCAAATGTTCGGCAAAATCATCGGCACGTTCGCAGCCGGACTCCTTCAGCTGCTCGTGCTCGCCGCCGTGTTCGTTCTGAATCTGTCTCTTCCGCAAAACCGGGACGCCTTCGCCTCGTTCGGCATCCGTCTCGACACGATCGACCCGCTGCTGCTCGTTTTCGCCGTCTTCTTCTATCTGGCCGGCTACTTCCTGTTCGCGACCGTGTTTGCCGCGCTGGGATCGATGGCGAGCCGCACGGAGGATATGAACCAGGTCGTCACTCCGGTAACGATGCTGATGCTGCTCGGCTTCTACATCGCGATCTACGGGTTGAGCAACCCGGACAGCACGATCGTCGTCGTCGGCTCGTTCATTCCGTTTTTCGCCCCGTTCCTCATGTTCCTGCGCATCGGCCTGTCCGATCCGCTCTGGTGGGAAACCGTCGTCTCGATCGGGTTGCTGCTCGCCTCCATCGGTCTGTTCGGCTGGCTGTCGGCGAAGATCTACCGCACCGGCGTGCTGATGTACGGCAAGCGCCCGACGTTCAAGGAAGTGCTGAAGGCGATGAAGGCTTACAAGGTTTAAGTTTCGCCCTTTGCAATACGTATTTGAGACTGAAGAAGACCCTTGATTTATCGGAAACGTCGATAAATCAAGGGTCTTCGTTTATAGCCCGGGACGTCTTGCCTTGAGACAACCTGTCATTTTCGAAGAACGCAGGGTCAACCTAAAGCCATCATATTTCGCCGTAAAACGGCAAATGATAACCTCCAGTTATTTCCCGCGGAAGATCAGTTTCGGTTGCCGCGATTACTGGGGGTTATTTCATGAGCGAGCAGGCATCGCAGCAGCTTCCGCCCGACGACCGGCCGAAGGCGGAGCGCTTCACCGCCGCCGGCTTTATCCTGGCCGCGATCGGAAGCTCGGTCGGTCTCGGGAACATGTGGAAGTTTCCTTATATTACGGGGAAATACGGGGGCGCGGCGTTTTTTCTCCTTTTTATCGTTTGCCTCATCGTCATCGGCCTCCCGGTCCTGCTCGCCGAAATGACGATCGGACGGGGAGGGAGGGGAGACGCCTCCGCTTCCTTTTACAACCTGACCGGCAAGGCGCACTGGAGCTTTTTCGGCCTCCTGTCCGTTCTCTGCGCCTTTTTGATCATGTCCTATTACGGCGTCGTCGCCGGATGGACGTTTCACTACACGTTCGGATCGTTTGCGGGCGTTTTGTTCGGCGAAGGGAACGATTACAAAGCCATGTTCGAAGCATTCGCTTCCGGCTATTGGCCGATTTTTTGGCAGGCGGCCGTCATGGCGATTTGCGGGAGCGTCATCGCGAAGGGCGTGTCCGGCGGCATCGAGAAATTCAATAAATTTCTGATCCCCGGATTCCTGATCATATTGCTCGTGCTCATGATCCGTTCCGTCACGCTCGCGGGCGCCGGGAAGGGCGTTGAATTTTTCCTGAAGCCGGACTTTGCCAAGCTCGGGGCGGAGTCTGCCCTGGTCGCGCTCGGTCACGCCTTCTTTTCGCTGTCGCTCGGCATGGGCTGCATGCTGACTTACGGTTCTTACGTCGACAAGCGGCAGTCGCTCGGCGCCGCGACGCTGGCGATCGGGTTCGGGGATTTGCTCTACGCGTTCATTGCGGGCCTCGTCATCTTTCCGACCGTGTTCTCGTTCGGCCTGGAGCCGGACGAAGGGGTGGGACTCGCCTTTATGGCTCTCCCCGCCGCGTTCTCCCGAATGCCGTTCGGTTTTTTGTTCGGGGGCTTGTTTTTTCTGCTGCTGGCGATCGCGGCGCTGACCTCGGCCGTTTCGATTTTGGAGGTTCCAGTTGCCTACGCGATGAGGCAGTGGAATTGGAGCCGGAGAAAAGCTTCGGCAATCGTGTCTTCGCTGTCCTTTATCATCGGGATCCCCTCCGCCTTGTCCGTCGGAGGCGTATTCGGTTCGTTTCGGCCGGGCGGGAGAACGATTTTCGAATGGTTCGATTTCGTGACGTCGTACGTGCTGATGCCGATCGGCGGCCTCGTGGTGACCCTGTTTGCCGGTTACATTTGGAAGCGGGCGGGGGAGGAGGCAGGGCTGACGGGGTTCTGGTATCGTGCATGGATGTTTTTGCTGCGGATCGTCGGCCCTGTCCTGATTCTTCTCGTGTTTCTGCATTCCGTCGGAGCGATTTCGTTTTAAGCCAACTTCGAATCCAGCCAGGGACGGATGACCGGAATAATCGTGACAAAAGTTTGAACGCGATTGACAAATGTTCCAAAATCGCCGATAATCGTTCTCATTGGATGAAAAAGTGATAATGATTATCATCTTTACTTAAACTGCGCCGTGGATCTTTCCAGGGCAGGAAGAGAACGGTTCGGAAATGAAACGTATTTATCTGGTTTTAGCGTTAATCGCGCTTTCGTTTGTTTCCATCTTTATCGGAGTAAAAGATCTCAACCCGCTGGATTTGTTCGATCTGACGGACGAGAAGGCGCAGGTGCTCTGGGTCAGCCGGATTCCCCGGTTAGTCAGCATCCTGATCGCCGGCGCAAGCATGAGCATATGCGGATTGATCATGCAGCAGCTTACGCGCAACAAGTTCGTTTCGCCGACGACGGCCGGTACGATGGACTCCGCCAAGCTCGGCATTCTCGTATCGATGATGCTGTTCACGGCGGCCCATCCGATGGTGAAGATGGCGATCGCTTTCTTGTTCGCGTTGGCCGGAACGCTTGTTTTTATGAAAATTCTGGAGAAAATCAAGTTCCGGGATTCCGTCTTTATTCCGCTCGTCGGCCTGATGGTCGGCAACGTCATCAGTTCGATCGCGACCTTTTTCGCTTACCGGTACGATCTCGTCCAGAACATGTCTTCGTGGCTGCAGGGGGATTTCTCCGGCATCCTGAAGGGCCGCTACGAACTGATGTACGTCAGCGTGCCGCTCATGGTGCTGGCGTACCTGTACGCGAACAAGTTCACCGTGGCGGGCATGGGGGAGGACTTCTCCGTCAACCTCGGCCTTAACTACCGGAGAGTGGTCAACATCGGTCTCGCGATCGTCGCGATGTCCAGCGCGGCCGTCATTTTGACGGTGGGGACGATTCCTTTTTTGGGCTTGATCATTCCGAACATCGTCAGCCTGTACCAAGGGGATCATTTGAAAAATACGCTGTCCCACACCGCGCTGCTCGGGGCCGTGTTCGTGCTCGCTTGCGACATTATCGGGCGGCTGATCATATATCCGTACGAGATATCGATCAGCCTGACCGTCGGAGTCATCGGCAGCGTCATCTTTCTTTATTTGCTGGTGAGGAGTCGTCGAGCCCATGGATAACCGCATCAAGATCGGCATCCTCGTCGCGCTGTCGCTTGCGTTTCTCGGCGTTTTCATGTTCGCGGACGTCGGCAACTGGGATTACGCCATTCCGCGAAGAGCGATGAAGATCGCCGCGTTTATCATTACGGGAATCGCCGTCGCGTTCTCGACCGTCGTGTTTCAGACGATTACGAATAACCGGATTTTGACGCCGAGCATTTTGGGGCTCGATTCGCTGTACATGCTGATGCAGACGGCCGTCGTCTATTTTTTCGGCTCGAACTCCGTCGTCATTGCGAACGGGAATTACAACTTTTTGTTGTCCGGGGCTTTGATGATCGGTTTTTCCCTGCTCCTGTTTCTGTTCGTGTTCAAACGCGGGCAGCAAAACCTGTTTTTCCTGCTGCTGATCGGGCTCGTCATCGGCACGATGTTTCAGAGCATGTCGACGTTCATGGAAGTGCTGATCGATCCGAACGAGTTTCAGGTCGTCCAAGGGAAAATGTTCGCCAGCTTCAACCGCGTCAACACGGATATTTTGCTGATTTCCGTCGTCGCGCTGCTGCTCGTTACGGCTTACTTCCTGCGGTTCGTCAAGTATTTGAACGTTCTCGCCCTCGGACGCGATCATGCGGTCAATCTGGGCGTCGACTATGACGGGGTGGTCAAGCGGCTGCTCGTCGTCGTGGCGGTGCTCGTCTCGATTTCCACGGCGCTTGTCGGACCAATCGCGTTTCTCGGCCTCCTCGTCGTCAACCTGGCCCACGCGATGTTCAAAACGTACAGGCACAGCTACCTGATCGGCGGCTCGATTATGATCTGCGTCCTAGCGCTTGTCGGGGGACAGACGATCGTGGAGCGGATTTTCGCTTTCTCTACGCCGCTTAGCGTGATCCTCAATTTTATCGGCGGAACGTATTTCTTATATTTGCTGCTAAAGGAGAACAAGTCGTGGTAGAGGTGAAAGGCGTATCGAAAAGCTACGGCGGCAAAAAAGTCGTCGAGGACGTGTCCGTCACGATCGAAAAAGGCAAGGTGACCTCGTTCATCGGGCCGAACGGAGCGGGCAAAAGCACGCTGCTCTCGATGATCAGCCGGCTGATCCCGAAGGATCAGGGGGAAATCTGGATCGACGGCAAAGAAATCGGCGCCTGGAAGACGAACGAACTGGCGAAAAAAGTATCCATCCTCAAGCAATCCAACCATATCAATTTGCGGCTGACGGTTCGCGAGCTCGTTTCGTTCGGAAGGTTTCCCTATTCCCAGGGGCGGCTGACCAAGGAGGATTGGCAGTTTGTCGACGAGGCGATCCGGTATATGGATCTCGAGGAGATGCAGCACAAGCATCTTGACGAGCTGAGCGGCGGACAAAACCAGCGCGCGTACATTGCGATGGTCATCGCGCAGAACACCGAGTATATTTTGCTCGACGAGCCGCTGAACAACCTGGACATGAAGCATTCCGTGCAAATCATGAAAACGCTCCGCAAGCTCGCGGGGGAGCTCGACAAGACGATCGTCATCGTCATCCACGATATCAACTTCGCGTCCTGCTATTCCGACGCCATCGTGGCGCTGAAGCAGGGCAAGCTGGTCAAGCAGGGGCCGACCGACGACATCATCGAAACGGACGTGCTCCGGGACATTTACGACATGGAGATGGATATCCGGCCGATCAACGGCAACAAAATTTGCGTGTACTTCACTTAACTCGTCGGCGAACATCGTTAATTGCGCCGCAAGGCGTCATTATAAAATCATTTCAAGGGGTGCAAATAATGAAAAAAGCAGTTTCCGTCCTGATGTTGAGTTTGATTATGGTCGTTGTCGCCGCGTGCGGTTCGGGCAACGGCAACAGCAACGCGGGCGCGTCTCCGTCCGCTTCTCCGAGCGCTTCGGCTTCCGCGAGCGCCAGTCCGTCCGCGTCTCCGAGCGATTCGGCCGCGCCGGCGGAAGTGACGATCACGCACGCTTCCGGGGAAACGACGGTGAAAACCAACCCGACTAAAGTCGTCGTGTTCGATATGGGCATTCTGGATTCGCTCGACAAGCTGGGCGTCGAAGTCGCGGGCGTCCCGCAAAACAACCTGCCGGCTTATTTGAGCAAATACGAAGATGCCAAGTATGCGAACGTCGGCGGCCTGACCGAACCGGATTTCGAGAAAATCGCGGAAATTCAGCCGGACCTGATCATCATTTCGGGACGCCAGGCAAGCTCCTACGAGGAATTCGTCAAAATCGCTCCGACGCTCAATCTGACGCTGGATACGGCCAAGTACAGAGAGTCCGTGATTTCCAACATGACCGCGATCGGCCAGGTGTTCAACAAGTCCGACGAAGTGAGCGCCGAGCTGGCCGCGCTCGATGCGAAAGTGAAGGAAATCCATGAAAAGGTGACGGCGGAAGGCAAAAAAGCGCTGATCATTCTCCACAACGAAGGTTCGATCAGCGCGTACGGCTCCGGCTCCCGTTTCGGCTTGATCCACGACGTCTTCGGCTTCGCCCAAGCGGACGAAAACATCGAGGTTTCGACGCACGGCCAAAAAGTCACGTTCGAATACGTCGCCGAGAAAAATCCGGACTACCTGTTCGTCGTCGACCGCAGCGCGGTCGTCGCCTCGGAAGGCGGAGAGGTTTCCCCGGCCAAGGAGTCCATCGAGAACGATCTCGTCAAGGGCACGAACGCCTACAAGGACGGCCATATCGTGTACCTCGATCCGAACTACTGGTACCTGTCCGGCGGCGGCCTCGTTTCCGTCGGCGCCATGGTCGACGAGGTCAGCGCGGCGATCGGCTGATCGAAAGGCGCAAATCGCGTCGGCTCGCTCCATGCGGAGCGGGCTTTTTTTTGCGGTTTAGAAGCTTTGGGCGGAGGATGGTCATTCGTTTTTAATTGAAGCAGGAACCGGGCCGGGGGAGGCGGGAGGATCCAAATGTCATTTAAAATGACATCAATCAACCCAGTGCACCCATTCCGTCAATCGCGTTGCTGTTTTCGTCATCGGGCCTTTTCTATAATGGAAAGTAATCGCAAGCCGCCAAACGGCAGGGCTAACGGAAAGAGGGACCGACGACATGATCGAAATTTTGAAAGACCAGGAACCGATGACGCAAACGGAAAAAGGCCAACTGGAAAGCACGGTCGCTTCCATCATCGAGCGCGTGCGCAACGAGGGAGACGCGGCGCTGAAAGATTTTCTGAAGCAGTTCGACGGCGTCGAACTGGACCGGCTGAAGGCGACGGAAGCGGATATCGAAGCGGCGAAAAAACAGCTTCCCGCTACCCTTCTGGAGGACATGGCGTTCTCCATCGAACGGATTAAAGCGTTTGCCGAAGCGCAGCGCCGCACGCTGACCGAGTTCGAACAGGAGATGATCCCGGGCGTCTTCCTCGGCCAGCGCGTCATCCCGATCGAAGCGGTCGGCGCGTACGTGCCTGGCGGGCGCTACCCGCTGCTGTCTTCGGCGCAAATGGCGATTATTCCGGCGAAGGTGGCGGGCGTGCCGCAAGTCCGCGTGTGCACGCCGCCGACCAAGGAAGGCCGCATCCATCCGGCCGTGCTGGTCGCCGCGCATCTGTCCGGCGCGGACGAAATCTTCGCCGTCGGCGGCGCGCAGGCGATCGCCGCGCTCGCCTACGGCACCGAAAGCATCCGCCCGGTTCACAAGATCACCGGCCCGGGCAACCGCTTCGTCACCGAAGCGAAGCGCCAGGTGCACGGCGTCGTGGGCATCGACCTGCTGGCCGGCCCGAGCGAAGTGCTCGTCGTCGCCGACGAGACGGCCAAACCGGCGTACGTGGCATCCGACCTGCTGGCCCAATCGGAGCATGACGTGCACACGCAGGCGATCCTCGTTTCGACGAGCCGCCCGCTGGCGCTGGCCGTTATGGAGGAAATCGAGAAGCAGCTGCAGACGCTGCCGACGGCGGCGACCGCGCGCGCCTCGTGGGAGAAACGCGGCCGCATCATCTTGGCCGACACGCTGGAAGAAGCGATCGAGACGGCGAACGACCTGGCTTCCGAGCATTTGCACGTGCAGATCAAGGACGCTTATGCGCATCGCGATAAATTCACCAACTACGGCTCGCTGTTTCTTGGCGAAGACTCCACGGTTGTCTTCTCGGACAAGGTGTGCGGCACCAACCACATTCTGCCGACGAACCGCGCGGCGAAATATACCGGCGGCGTTTGGGTCGGAACATTCCTGAAGGTGGTCACGTACCAGCACGTCGAACGGGCGGGCGTCGAGCGGCTGGCTCCGCACTGCGTGCGGCAGTCGTACCGCGAAGGGTTGATCGGGCATCTGCGTTCGGCGAACATTCGCTTGACCGGCGAGCTTGACGCCAAGCCGGAAGCGGTGGCGGACGAAACGAAGTTTTAAGCCGCGGGCCGCGAGCCGGGCCGATTCTCCGTCCATGGGACGAGGGAATCGGCTTCTTTTTTTGCTATCGGGATATCGTAGATTTCGCGGACGATAAGCTCTATTTTTACAAATGTAATATTACATAACACTAATGGTCACTCCAGTGCACCGATATGGTCAATCGCGTTGATGTACGCGCTTTCCGTTCAAACCTATAATACCAACAGGGGAAAAAACTTTACATTAAGCAGGGAGGGAGCCACATGAACGCGGTTGCGGAAACAAAGCAAAACGAGACCGCCCGCAGGACGAAGCTGAGCAAGGGTCTGATCTTTGCGGCATTCGTCGGACCGGCATTGCTGACCTTTCTGTGCATTCAGATCATTCCGTTTATCATGGGAATTTACTATTCCTTTACCTCATGGAACGGCGTCAGCTCTGCGGTGGAGTGGGTCGGGCTCGACAACTTCGCGCGCATTTTCACGGAAGACGACAAATTCGTCCGTTCGTTTCTGTTTACGCTGAAGTTTACGATCGTCGCCGTCGCGCTGAGCAATCTGATCGGCTTCGGCCTGGCGCTGATGCTGAACGGAGCGCTCAAGTCCAAAAACGTGCTGCGAACCGTCTTTTTCATGCCCAACATGATCGGCGGCTTGCTGCTCGGCTTTATCTGGCAGTTCATCTTCATCAAAGGGTTTGCCGCGGTCGGCGAATGGTCGCAGCTTTCGTTCTTCCAGCTCCCGTGGCTGGGCGACGCGAACACCGCCTTCTGGGGGATCGTCATCGTGTTTGCCTGGCAGCAGAGCGGCTATCTGATGATCATCTACATCGCGGCGCTGCAGGGCGTAGACCAATCGGTCCTGGAGGCGTCCCGGATCGACGGCGCGAGCAGATGGATGGCATTGCGGAAAATCGTCATTCCGCTCATCGCGCCGGCCTTTACGATCTGCTTGTTCCTTTCGCTGTCGCACGCCTTCAAAATCTACGATTTGAACTACTCGCTGACGGGCGGCGGCCCGTTCAATTCGACGGAGTCGGTGGCGATGAACATTTACGCCGAAGCGTTCACGAACAACAACTACGGCATCGGCTCGGCGAAGTCGCTCGTATTTTTCGCGATCGTGGCGCTTGTCACGATGGGGCAGGTTATGCTGACCAAGAGACGGGAGGTGGAGGCGTAAATGGATTCGAAATACACCGTTCGTACCCTTGCGTTGGAAATCGTGGCGATTGCGCTGGGACTTCTGTTTCTCGTGCCGTTCTACTTCGTGCTGATCAATTCGGTCAAGGGAAACGCGAACATTTTGCTTGACGCGGCATCGCTTCCGGAAGAAGTGATTTTCAAAAACTTCGGGCGCGTATGGGAGCTGCTCGATTTTCCCAAGGCGTTCCTGAATTCGCTGCTCGTGACGGTGTTCGGCACCGCCGGGCTGGTGGTCATCAGCTCGATGGCGGCCTGGATGCTCGTGCGGACGCCGGGCAAACTGAGCCAAATCCTGTTCGGCTTGTTCGTGGCGGCGATGGTCATTCCGTTTCAGACGGTCATGATTCCGCTGGTCAAGCTCAGCGCCTCGCTAGGTCTGGTGAACAGCATACCGGGGCTGGTATTCATCTATTTCGGCTTCGGCGTTTCGATGACCTTGTTTCTGTACCACGGCTTCATCAAGTCGGTGCCGAAGGAAGTGGAGGAATCCGCCAGCATCGACGGCTGCAACCCGTTCGGCATCTTCTGGCGCATGGTCTTCCCGCTGCTGAAGCCGATTACGGTGACGGTCGTCATTCTGAACACGCTTTGGATCTGGAACGATTACCTGCTGCCCAGACTCATGCTGCAGGAAGCGGAGCTTCGAACCATTCCGGTCGCCATGAGCGCCCTGTTCGCCCAGTACAACAAACAGTGGGATTTGGGCTTGTCCGGCCTTGTGATCGGCACGCTGCCGATCGTCGTCTTCTTCCTTTTGCTGCAAAAACATATTATCAAAGGCATTGCGGCGGGGTCTGTCAAATAGTGGAGGCTCGATATCTCTTCGATGGGCCGCCAATGGCCGGTCGAATGATATAAAATAGAATGATCAGGAGGGCATGGACTTGATGAAGCGAAAATGGATGTTGGGCATTTCAATGTTGGCGTTAGCGCTCGTCGTATCGGCATGCGGAAGTTCGAACGGCGGTTCGGGCAATGCGGCGCCGAGCGGTTCGGCGGCGAGTTCGGCAGGAGCGGAAGCGTCGTCCGGCGGCGATCCGGTGACGATCAGCGTTTTTCAGTTGAAAGTGGAAATCGCCGACCAGTTCGACGCGATGATCGAAGAATTCGAAAAAGAGTATCCGAACATCAAGGTGAAAGCCGAGACGGTAGGCGGCGGCACCGGTTATATGGACGCGCTGAAAGCGAGATTCGCGGCCGGCGAAGGCCCGGACATCTTTAACAACGGCGGCGTAAGCGAAATGCAGCTGTGGAAGGAGCATCTGGCCGATCTGTCCGGAGAGCCCTGGGTCGGCCACTTGCTGGAAGGCACCGGAGACGGCATGACCGATACGGACGGCAAGCTTTACGGCATGCCGATGAATATGGAAGGTTACGGTTATCTCTACAATAAAGACCTGTTCGAGCAAGCGGGCATCGTCGAACTGCCGACGACGCTGACGGAGCTGAAGGCCGCCGCGCAAAAGCTGCAGGACGCCGGCATCACGCCGTTCGCGAACGGGTTTGCGGAATGGTGGATTATCGGCAGCCACTTCACGAACGTCGCGTTCGGCTATCAGGAGGATCCGGCCGGCTTCATCGAACAAGTGAACTCCGGCGCCGCGACGATTCCGGACAACGCTTTGTTGAAAGAGCTTCAGGGCCTGATGGATACGACGATTCAGTACGGCAACGACAACCCGCTGACCACCGACTACAATACGCAAGTGACGCTGTTCGCCTCCGGCCAGGCGGCGATGCTGCAGCAGGGCAACTGGGTGGAGAGCATGGTGTACGAAATCAATCCCGATCTGAACATGGGCATTCTGCCGATGCCGATCAACGACGGCGACGCTTCCGGCAAAATCGTGGCAGGGGTGCCGAACAACTGGGCCGTCAACAAAAATTCGCCTAACCTCGAAGCGGCCAAAACGTTCTTGAACTGGATGGTATCCTCCGAAGCGGGACAACGCTACATGACCGAAGAGTTCGGCTTCATTCCGGCCTTCGACAACATTGCGACGGACAAGCTGTCGCAAACGAGCCAGGACATCGTCGCCTATTCCAAAGAAGGAAAGACGATTCCGATGATTTGGACGAGCTGGCCGGACGGCGCCAACAAAGAATTCGCTTCGTCGATGCAGCAATATTCGGCCGGTCAAATCGGATGGGACCAAGTGCTGAACCAAATGCAAGCGTCATGGAACAAATTGAAATAAAAACTGGCATAGACAAGGGAAGGAATGTTCGGGTGACGGGCATTCCTTCTTCGACCACCTGGCGCGCTTGACCTTGACCCGTTTCCGGCCGGTGTCGGGCACGCGGGTTGCGGGTTGGAGAGCGCCGGTTTTCCGCCAATGGCAATCCGAATCGCAGGAATGGGGGCATCGCGGTTGATCCGAACAAGCTTGAGAAACAAATTGGTCATCCTGCTGCTGGCCATCAGCGTGCTGCCGTTCGCTTCTTCGGTGGTGTTCACCTATTTTTATACCCGCGATTCGTTGAAGGACCAGTTTGTGCAGGAAAACGTCAACCTGCTGGATCTGGGCAAAGTGTACCTGGAAAGCTACATGGACGAGCTGCTGGACATCACCTTGTCGGTTTACAGCAACCCGAATCTTCTCTCGTATTTACGCTCGGCGGGTCAACGCGACTACGAAACGTTCTGGACGATGCGGGACGAATTGACGCAGTTGCTGTACGCGAACGAGCATATCCGCCGCGTCAGCATCGCGCTGCTCAAGGAAAACCGCAACATTCTCGTTTCCAAGAGCCAGGTCGGCTTTACCGACATCTCGGAGGAGGAGCTGGCCGACTACGCCAAGGCGGATCGCAGCTCCAACTACTTTTATATCGAGACGGTGCGGGAAGCGAACGAAAAAGGCGCCGCTGCGGGCAACACCTTCACGATCCTGCGCTCGCTGACCGACGTTCCTTCCAAAGCTACTCTGGCTTACTTCACCCTCGTCGTCTCGCCCGACCAAGTGGCCGAAATCGGCGAAAAGCTGTATATGCGCGGCAAGGAGAACTTGTCCATTTTGACGGCGGAAGGCGAGCCCGTCTTCAGCTCAAGCTTCGGGAGCGAAGATCCGGAGCTGATCGAACGGGTGCGCGACTCCGGACGCGAAAGCGGAACGCTGGAGTGGAACAGCGAAGACTTCCGGGGCATCGTCATCTACAACCGGACCGCCATGTCGGACGGCGGCTGGATTCTGATGAAGAGCATCCCTTTCGAGAACCTGTTCGAGCGCGGTTACGAAATCACGCAAATCAACATCGCGTTCGGCATCTTCGGCATCAGTCTCGCCGTCGTCGCCGCCGTGCTGTTTTCCTTCCGCATCACCTCGCCCCTGCGCATTCTCGTGGAAAATATTCGCCGGGTCGAGAAGGGCAAGATGCAGGTCGGCTTCCAGTCGCTTGGCCGCGATGAAATCGGCGTGCTCGGCGAAAGTTTCCGAAAGATGGTCGAACGCCTCAACCGGTTGATCGAACGGGAGTACAAGCTGGAAATCGAGAACAAAACCAATCAGCTGAAAGTGCTGCAATCGCAGATCAATCCGCATTTTCTGCACAACGCCCTGCAGTCGATCGGGTCGCTCGCTCTCAAGAACCGGGGCGCGCAGGTGTACGGGCTGCTCACGAATCTGTCCAAAATCATGCGGTACAGCATGAATACGGACGAGGACAAAGTGCCGCTCATCCGGGAGGTCAACATCGCGGATGCCTATCTGCAGCTTTACAAGGAACGATACTGCGACGAGTTCGAATACGGCATCGACGTGGACGGCGGGCTGATGAACGCCGTCGTGCCGAAGATGCTGCTGCAGCCGGTCATCGAGAACTACTTCAAGCACGGGATGGAGGCCGGGTCCGGCGAGATCGGCATGCTTCGCGTCGAAGGCCGGCGCGAAGGGGAGCAATTGGTCGTGCGGGTCATCGACAACGGGCGGGGCATCGATCCGGGCCGCCGGGACGAGCTGTACAAGCGGTTTCTCGAGGAGCAGTCCAACGGTTCGAAGGCGGAGACGAACATCGGTTTGCGAAGCGTTTATTTCCGGTTGCGGTTTTATTACGGTCCGCAGGCCAGCCTGACGCTCGACAATCGTCCGGAGGGCGGAATGCAGGTCGAAATTCGGCTTCCCGCCGAATTCGAAACGGAGGGTGGAGAAGGATGAAGGCCATCATCATCGACGACGAAAAGCATGTTCGCGACGTTTTGCGCATGCTGGCCCAGTGGGAACGCTTCGGCATCGACGAGGTGCTCGAGGCCCGGGACGGCGAGGAGGCCGTGCGGCTGATCGAGCGGCACCGGCCCGAAATCGTCTTTACGGACATGAATATGCCGACGATGGACGGCATCAAGGTGCTGGAATGGCTGCAGCGCCACGCCGGCGACTGCAAAACCATCGTCATCAGCGCCTACGACGATTTCCATTATATGCGGAGCGCGATCTTCTACGGAAGTTTCGATTATATTCTGAAGCCGATCGAACCGGCTCTGTTGAACGAAACGCTGGAGCGGGCCGTGGAGGAATGGAAGCGCGAGGCGCTTAACCGGAAGTCGGCCCTGGAAAACGACCGGGTCGCCAGCGAGGCAAAGCCGCTGTATTGGGACCGTCTGCTGTCGAGCATGCTGAGCAGAGCCCCGGCGCCGGACGCGGCCGGACAGCTCGAGCGGGAGTTCGGGGTGGCCGCAGGCCGCACCTTGTTCAAAATTTGGCTGATGCCCGTTCACGCCTTCGCCGCCGTCAAATACGGCGGCAACACGGAAGTCGCGTTTTCGGCGCTGCTGCCGGTCGTAAACGGCGTATTGCGAACGAGCGGGAGCGGCATCGCCTTTCGCAATCTGGACAAGCGCGACGAGCTGGCGATGCTCGTCTGGAATCTCCAGGACGAGGAGGCGCTCGCCAGGCATCTTCTGGGGGCGGTGCGCCAGGAAGTCCGGATGCAGCCGATCGTCGCCGCCGGCAAGGAGGCGCGTCAGGTCGCGGACGCGTACGAGTCGGCGCGGTACACGCTGATAAAGTGCGATTTGGAGGAAGCGCCGCGGGAGCGGCAGCCCGTCCGGTTCGAGGAAGTGAAGCCGCGCGCCGTCCTGCATCTGCTCAATTACGCGCAGGAGCTGAGATGGGCGATCCAAAGCGGCAGCACGGAAAGCGTCGACCGGCTGCTCGACGGGATTTTCGAGACGCTGCAAGCCTCCGGAGGCATGACGCTGGAGCAACTGCACAACTGGGAGAGCCAGTACGGGCTGCTGCAGGCGAACTGGCTGCAGGAATACGACATCCGCGACGGCGGAAGCCTGCATCGGGGCGACGGCTATTGGGAGGAGGACGGGCGCTTCTCCTTCCGCCGGTTCCGCGACGAAAAACGCGGGCAGTTCCACTCGCTGATCGGGCTGCTGCACGGCTTGAAATACCGGAAGGAAAAAAACAGCATCCGGGAAATCGCGCTTTTTTTGCGGCAAAACTACAAGCGCGAAGTGACGCTGCAGGAAATATCGGACCGTTTTTTTCTCAGCCGCGAGTATATTTCCCGTAAGTTCAAGCAGGAGTTCGGCGTCACCATTACCGACTACGTGACCCAGGTACGCATCGAGAAAGCGAAGGAGCTGCTGGAAAATCCGCATCTGAAAATTTACGAGATCGCCGATTTCGTCGGCTATCAGAACGATAAATATTTCATCAAGGTATTCAAACGGGCCGAGGGCGTGACGCCGAGCGAGTTCCGCTCGTTCGCGGCCGCTGCCAGGCAGGCGTGCGGCTCTTGAGGGAAAAAGCGGAAAGGAACGAAGATGGCAAATCGGAGTTGGGCCGCGGAAGCGGGGTTGTTTTTTGCGATTAGCGTGCTGTTCTTTGTGAGCATTACGGCTTTCGACCCGTTCGTGTCGTCGTATGCGGCGGAGCTGGGGGTCGGGCCGGCGCTCATCGGCAGCATGGTCGGCGTTACGGGGCTCGCCTCGATGTTCGCGCGGCTGCCGCTGGGCATTTTGTCGGGCATGCTGTCCAGACGCAAGCTATTCATCCAGGCGGGCTTCGCGCTGACGATCGTCTGCTGGACCGCCGCCTTCCTGGCGCCGGGCGCCGGAACGCTGTTTCTCGGCAAGCTGAGCAACGGGCTGGCCGGCTCGACGTGGGTGATTTTTACGGTCATGTTCCCGTCCTTGTTTCCGGACCGGGACGGCGCGAAGGCGATGGCCTTCATTTCGGCGGCTTCGCCGCTCGGCTCGTTGGCCGGCTCGACGATCGGCGGGCTGGTCATTCACGCGTACGGCTATTCGGCCGGCTTCTCCGTGGCGGTACTGGCCGCCCTGCTGGCGTTGGCGCTGACGTTCTTCCTGAAGGAAGGACAGCCCCCGGCGCGGACCGGCGAGCCGACGTTCACCCG
This sequence comes from Cohnella massiliensis, assembly GCF_900169535.1. Classification (NCBI taxonomy): domain Bacteria; kingdom Bacillati; phylum Bacillota; class Bacilli; order Caryophanales; family Paenibacillaceae; genus Cohnella; species Cohnella massiliensis. The sequence goes on along the minus strand of NZ_LT821257.1, from coordinate 175,390 downwards.
GCGCACGCTGACCTCCCAGCTGTCGGACAAGCGCCTGTGGGCCATCTCGCTGCTCGGGGCGCTGATCCAAATGACGATGTACGGCACGCGCGACACCTTTACGCCGCTCATGGCGCAGCAGCTCGGCGCGGGACCGATCGCCGTCAGCTGGCTGGCCAACACGCATCTCATGATGTTCGGCCTCTCGACGGCGCTGTGCCCCTGGCTGTACCGCCGTCTCGGTCTCGTCCGAACGGGGGTGCTCGGCTTTGCCGCGCAGGGGCTGGCCATTGTGCTGATGCCGGCCGCCGGCGGACTGCCCGCGCTGTTTGCGCTGCAGGCGGCGGCCGGCATCGCGTACGGGATGGCGTTCACGTTTCTCATGTCGATCGTGCTGGAGCGGACGCGGCCGCACGAGAAGACGACGCGCATGGGCTTCTTCCAAAGCCTGTACTCGCTCGGCATGTTCGTCGGGCCGCTGCTGCTCGGCCTGCTGGTCGACGGCGTTTCGGAGGCGGCGGGCTTCGCCGTCTGGGGGGCGCTGTCCGCGATCGGCGCGGCGCTGGCCGGCGCGCTGTACCGGCGCGGCGCCGCGCCCGTTGCGATTAACGCCGAGGAACCGAGGATTTGAAGAGCCCGAAAGGGAAAAGGGAGAGAAATGCCGTGCGATTCGACATGACCATTAAATCGCTGCTGGACGGATACCGGACCAAGACGTTCTTGCCGGAAGAGATCGTCCGGGCGTATTTGGCGCGCATCAAGGCCGCGGACGCAAACCTTCGGTCGATCATTACCCTGACCGAGGAGACGGCGCGCTGTCAGGCCGGCATTGCGGGATGGCGGCTTGCCGCGGGCGAGGACCCCGGCTTGCTGCACGGCGTGCCGGTTACCTACAAGGACAATATCGATACCCGGGGAATCCGGACGACGAACGGCTCGCAAATCGACCGCGACCGGGTGCCCCGGCGCAATGCGGCCGTAGTGGACCGCGTCGGCGGAGCCGGGGCCGTAACCGTCGGCAAGGCGAATCTTTACGAGTACGCTTTCGGCATAACGTCCGACAATCCGTTTTACGGCGACGTGCGCAATCCGTGGGACGCGCGGTTTATGGCCGGGGGCTCCAGCAGCGGCTCGGCGGCTTCCGTCGCCGCCGGCTTCTGCCTCGGCTCGATCGGCACGGACACGGCGGGTTCGATCCGGGTGCCGTCCGCCTGCTGCGGCGTCGTCGGCCTCAAGCCGACGCGCGGGCTGGTGCCGACGGACGGGGTGACGACGCTGTCGTGGACGCTCGATCACGTCGGGCCGATCGCCCGCAACGTGGAGGACGTCGCGCTGCTGCTCGAGGCGGCGGCGGGCAAGCCGTACGCCTGGGCGTGCCGCGAGGACATCCGCGGCCTGCGAATCGGCGTCCCGCGCCAATTCGTGTCCCGGCGTATCGAGACCGACGTCGAGAAGCGCTTCGACGCGGCGCTGGCGGCGCTTGCCGAGCTCGGCGCGGTGCTGATCGACGTCGACCTTCCGCTGGCCGAGGAGGCGATTGCCGTCGCCACGGGCATCGCCACGCCCGAGGTCGGCTATGTGCACCGCGAGCGCATCGCGTCATCGCTGGCGCTGTACGGCGCCGGCGCCGCGGAAACGTTCGCGCGCAGCCGCGCCGCGACGGCGCACGACTACATGGACGCGATGCGGAAACGCGACGAAATGACGCGCGGCTTGGACGAGTTGTTCCGTCAGGTGGACGCCGTCGTCACGCCGACGATGCCGGCGGCGCCGACGCGGCTGGGACAGGGCCAAGTGCGGTTTCCCGACGGCTCGGTCGAGACGGTGGACGAGTGCATGATCCGGTTCACCTGTTTGTACGACATTACCGGCCATCCCGCGCTGTCGGTGCCGTGCGGGCTAACGGAGGACGGCCTGCCCGTCGGCCTGCAGATCGCCGCCGCGCACCATCGGGAGGACGCGGCGCTGCGCATCGCTTACGCGTATGAACGGGCGGCGCTGTCCGGGTTCTATGCCGAACGGGACGCGCGGATCGAACAAGGCGCCGGGGCCGAGGCTTGACGCCCGCGGCGCGTCAACGAAGTGCACCGATCCTGTCAATCGGGTTTCTATTAGACGTCCGGACGCTTTTTTTATAATGAAAGCAAACGCGAGCACGGCCCTGTCCGTTCGCGGCCAGGAAAGCGAACGGGCGCAATCAAACAAGAAAAGGTGGATTTTCATGGAAATCAAGAGCAACGGCAATCCGGAAGAAGGAAGCAAGCCGGCGAACGGCGCAACGGGCGCGCCGGCCGATAAGCCGAAAAGCGGCAAGAGCCCGGCCGAGCCTCAGGCCGCGCCGCAGGCGGCCGCATCCGCTCCGGCGGCAACGAAGCGGCGCGTTCAGCAAAGCAATCTTTTTTATGCGGATGCCGAAGAGGTCAACATGATCGACACGAACGACGATTTCGATTATCTGAACCTCCCCGGAAGCCTGCAGCGCAAGCAGAGCATGAGGGGCTTCGATCCCGAATACAACAACATCGTCGATTACATCGTCAAGATCACGCGGCAAATCTGGAAGGAAAAAGACATCGGCCTCATCTACGAAACGTACAGCCACAACGTTTCCGTCCACAAAGGGCTGCTTAACAGCCACGGCGTCAACGAGGTCGTGGCGGGCACGCTGCAGACGCTGCATGCGTTTCCGGACCGGAAAGGACTGGGCTGGAGCGTCATCTGGTCGGGCAACGACGAGGAAGGCTTCTTTACCTCGCATCGGGGCAAGTCGATGGGCACCAATATCGGCGACAGCCTGTACGGCCCCGCGACGAACAAGAAGGTCGTCTTCCGCACGACGGCCGACTGCATGATTCTGAACAACAAAATTTACGAAGAATGGCTTGTGATGGATACGTTCCATATGGTGCAGCAGCTCGGGCTCGATCCGGTCGAAGTGGCGAAAGGGCTGGCCAAGGGCACCCGGACGCTGACGGCGCCGCTTCATTTCGGCTTCCCCGAGACGGCCGAAATCGGTTTGCCGCCGAAAATCTACCGCCGGCAGTTCGAACACTTCGAGATCGGCGACTTCCTGCTGGAGATGATCAACCGGGTATGGGAGCGGCGCTCGTTCAATTTCGTGGACAAGTTCTACGATCCGAACGCGGTCGTTCACTACGTTTGCAACCGCGATCTGATCGGCATGGCGGAGATCAAAGGGATGTTCGTCAGCTTCTTCGCCTCGATTCCGAACGGCAAAACCCATATCGAGCGCATCACATGCAACCGGCGCGGCTCCGACGCCGACTGGGACGTTGCGATTCGCTGGCGCGTACAGGGCACGCACGAGGGCATGGGCTACTTCGGGCGGCCGAGCGGCAAGCCGATCGAAATTTTCGGCATCAACCATTACAAGATCAAGGCCGGCAAAATTATCGAAGAGTGGTTCCTGTTCGACGGCATCGAAGTGCTTCGGCAAATTTACATGGAAGCCGACGGCGGCGTCCAGAACGCCGCGGCAGCCGTCGCGGGCGGCGACGGCAGCTTCTCCGGCGTATCCTGAGCGGCGCGGGCAGCATCTCCGGCGTAAGGAGACGGCGCCGGCAGAGCTGCCTTCACCTATTGCGTTGCGGTTGCTGCCGGACGGACGGATGGCGTCAGGCGCGGCGTTACGGCCGGGCCGTCCGAATCCAGACGGCCATTTCGCCCGGCTCGCGGTTCCCCCACAGGTAATACGGAACCGCCTTCAACCGTGCCGCCTTGACGCGGGGGCGGAGCGGCAGGTACGGCGCGCTGTCTTCCGGCCAGCCCGCGCCTTCGATCGCCGTCCCGTCGGCCTCGATGACGACGGCGCCGCCGAGCGGGCCGGCCTCGAACCGCTCCGCCAGGTTCGGTTCGGCGGCCAGCGCCAGCGACGCGAGCGGCGCGCCGTTGTCCGCTTCCTCCAGGCAATACACGAGCGGTCCGCGCTGGAAAGCGGCTTTGCCGGCATTCGCCCGCATGAGAGGGTGCGCGAAGAGCAGTTGCGTTTCCAGAGGAAGCTCCCAGCCGACGGCGTCCCCTTGCGACCATTCGCGCTCGACGAAGGCGTAGCCGCGCTCCGTCCGGTAGTCCGCCGGCTTTCCGTTCACGGTCAACGCGGGTCTCGCGCCGGCGCACCAGCCCGGCACGCGCAGCGCCAGCGCGAATTTCGCGGGAGCGTTCGATTCCGGCAACACTTCGAAGCTCACCTTACCCGACCAAGGCAGTTCCGAACTCATTTTCAGCTTGACGGGGCCCGCATCCAGCTCGAAGCGGGCTTCGCTTCCGATATACAAATGGGCGTATACCGTATTGCGCTTCCGGTCCGCCGTGTAGATGTACTCGTTAAGCGAGCTGAGCAGCCTAGCGACGTTGGGCGGACAGCAGGCGCAGCCGAACCAGCGCTGCCTGACCGGCTTGACGTGGCGCTTGCCGGGATTGCGAACGCTGGCGTCCGGCCACACCTCAAGCGGGTTCACGTAGAAAAAATGCTTCCCGTCCCTGGACATGCTGCCAAGGACATTGTTGTACAGCGCGCGTTCCATCGTATCGGCATATTCGCTCCGCGCTTCGAGCAGGAGCATCCGCCGCGCGAAGAAAACAAGCCCGATGGAGGCGCACGTTTCCGCGTACGCCGTATCGTTCGGCAGATCGTAATCGAACGAAAACGCCTCGCCGTGATGCGTGGAACCGATGCCCCCCGTCACGTACATTTGCTTCTCCGTCACGTTTTTCCACAGCTTCCCGCACGCTTCGCGCAGCCGTTCGTCGCCGGCGAGCCGGGCGAGATCCGCCATCGCCGCATACATATAGACCGCCCGCACGGCATGCCCGACCGCGACCGTCTGCTCGCGCACGGGCAGATGGCTTTGGTTGTACTCCAGGTCGGGGGGAGAAGTCGTCCCTTGAACCCAATGGCTCGTTCGGCCCCGGCGCTCCCATTCCTCCGCGAAGTAGTTCGGAGCTTGGCCCCGTTCGTCGATAAAGTACCGGCTAAGCCGCAAATAACGATCTTCGCCCGTCGCTTCGTAAAGCTTGACCAGCGCAAGCTCGATCTCCTGGTGGCCGCAGTAGCCGCGAAGCTTGCCGGGCCCTATGCCGAACACCTCGTCGATATGATCGGCCAAGCGCCGAGCGATATCGAGCAGCTTGCGTTTGCCCGTTCCGCGATAGTAGGCGACGGCCGCTTCGATCAGATGCCCGGCGCAGTACAGCTCGTGCGCGTCGTGCAGGTTGGTCCACTTTTTGTCCGGCTCCTTGATCGTAAAATAGGTGTTCAGGTAACCGTTTTCAAGCTGGGCGGCGCCGATCAGGTCGATGGCGTCGTCGGCGATCCGCTCAAGCTCGGGATCCGGGCGGCTGGCGAGCGAGTAACCGACCGCCTCCAGCCATTTGGCGAGATCGCTGTCCTGGAACACCATGCCTCCGAATTCCCCTTCCTCCAGCCCGGCGGCAATGCGGAAATTCCGGATCGCGTAGCTCGGAGCCGCCCCCTCGACCCGGTCGTTCAACGCTTCCCACTGATAAGGGATGACCGTCTGCCGAACCAGCTCCGTATACTCGTTCCAGAAACGATCCTGCACGCTGACTTTTTCGCTCATGGCTTACCTCCCGAAATATCAGAAATTGACTCTATTCGAGATGGATTATATCCTTAAAAACAAGCGAAAAAAACAAACGGATTAAACCCGATTTTATATAATCTCACACAGACAGAAAGGGGACGCTCATGGAGCCGGAAACCTATGTCGTCCTGCGGGCGCCGCCTCTGCCTTAGTATCTCGGGGCCGGCGTTTCGGCCTATGCCGAAGGGGAACAGCACCCCAATCGCAAAAATCTCGGCTTTTTCGATCTGCTCTGGGTCGTTCGAGGGGAGCTTCACATCGGGGAAAACGGGAGGGATTGGGCGCTCGGCGAAGGACAGACGCTGCTGCTGCTGCCCGACGGCGAGCATTACGCGGTCAAGCCGTGCGACCGGGAAACGGTATTTTATTGGGTGCATTTTTCGTATTCCGGGGAAAAGGAAGTGCGGCACGCGCCGCTTGACAGGTTCCAGCAGCCCTTCGAGCAGCCGTTCAGCAACCCGTATGAAATCCGGCTGCCCTATCGCGCCGGACCGGGGGGCGCGAACGAGGGCCCGAAGCTGCTTCGGGAGCTGGTCCGGCTGCGCGACGGGAACCGGACAGCCGCGTTCTGGAAAGAGCAGGCGCTGCTGCTCGAACTGCTGCGGCTGCTTGAAGAGGGCGAGCACGAAAGCCGGAGCACGCCGGCGATCCGGATCGCGGAGCAGGCGGAAGCCTACTTGAAGGCGAACTATCAGGCGGAGCTGACGAACGGGAAGCTGGCGGAGGCGCTGCATTTTCATCCGAATTATATCGTTCGCTGCATGAAGGAGAGATTCGATCGCACGCCGATGGACTATCTGCACGAATACCGGCTCGAGCAGGCGAAGCTGCTGCTGGTGACGACCGATTGGCCGATCGCGCAGATCGCCGAGCGGGTGGGCTTCCGCCACGTCCCGTATTTCTCCGCCTGCTTCAAGCGGCAGGCCGGGGTGCCGCCGCTGAAGTACCGGCGGCGCTACCGTTCGTAAGCGGCCTGCCGGATCACAAAGCCGGAGCCTTGCCGCCGTCGATGTTGACGGACGTTCCGGTCACGTAGGAAGCGGCGTCGGAAACGAGAAACGCGATGACGCGCGCCGCTTCGACCGTTTCGCCGATGCGGCCGAGCGGAATGTCGTGCTTCGGATCGCGGGAAAACTGCTCCCAGCTTTGCTCCGGCGCCGTCTGTTTCCAGGATTTCTCGATCTGGTCGCTGCGAATCAGGCCGATGCAGACCGTGTTGACGCGGATCCCGTATTTGGCGAGATCCCGGCTCATCGCTTTGGTCAGCGCCATTCCGGCCGCCCGGCTGACGCTGGTCGGAAGCGAAGCGGCTCCCGGCGTTTTGGCGAAGGAAGCCGTCACGTTGACGATCGCGCCCCCGTTCTCCTTCAGATAGGGAAGCGCGGCGCGGCTGAAGCGGATCGCCCCGAACAGCTTCAAATCCAGATCCTGCTCCCAAGCGGACAGCTCGACGACGCCGAACGGCGCCGCCGCGGACGTGCCCGCGTTGTTGACGACGATGTCCAGACGCCCGAACCGCGCGATCGCCTCGTTCACGACCCGCCGCACGTCTTCGTCGGACGTGACGTCGCCGGCAACGGCAAGAGCGTCGGCGCCCGTTTCCTTTTTAATCTTTTCGGCGGCGCCGCGCAGCGCGTCTTCGCCGCGGGCGACGACGACGACGTTCGCGCCCTCCTCCGCCAGCACGATGGCGGTCTGCAAGCCGATTCCTTTGCTTCCTCCCGTGATCAAAGCCGTTTTGCCCTTGACGCCCAAGTCCATTGCCGATTCCTCCAATAACAAGATTTAGACTCGCGATAAATCCGTTGCCGATAGAAAGCGTATGTAGGCTGAGTTACTCTAATTTTCATTATAACCTATTCGAATTTTGGAAAAATGGACGATTCCATATAAAATAGGGACAGGCTTTATATTCGGGAGGTGCGTTCGTGCTTTTTTATGCGACATTCCTTATTTCCGTTGCCGTCGACCAATTGACCAAGCTGTGGGTCCGCCAAAATATGCGGGTCGGCGAAACGCTGGACGTTTGGCCGGGCGTGCTTCGCTTTTCCCACTACGAAAACACCGGCGCGATGGGCAGCTCGTCTCAGGGCTACGGCCGCTGGTTCGTGCCGATCGCCGTCGCCATTCTTCTCTTCGTTTTATACAACCGGCACAAAGGACGTTTGAAAGAAAAGTGGATGGAGCTCGGCACCGGCCTTTTCGTCGGGGGAGCGATCGGGAACGCCATCGACCGGACGCTGTTCGGCAAGGTCACCGATTTTATCCAGTGGTGGTCCGGACGCAGCATTATGAATTTGGCGGATCTTATGTTGAATATCGGCGTCGTGATCATCCTGATCCATATGCTGCTGCCCAAGAAAACAAAAGCGGCGGCATAGAGCGAAAAAAGGCTGTTCCCCCGGCAACCCGGTGCCGGGCGGAACAGCCTTCTTTATGCTTCCGGAACCTTATACTTTGAACCGCAACACGTTCCAGGACGCCTTCGGCAGCCGGGCGGCGAAGACGAGGCCTTCCGCGGCGACGCTGCCGGTGCCGCTGACCGGCTTCACGCGGTCCGGATCGTCCGCGGTGTTGACGGCCTTCAGATCGTCGCTCGTCAGCTCGATATGCTCGATCAGGGAAGCTGCGCCGAAGCTGCGGAGGTCGATGTCCACTCCGAGCGGGTCGGACAAGTGACGGTTCACCGCGAAGACGGTCAATTCGCCCGCCTCTTCGTTATGAACCGCGACCGCTTCGATATGCGGGACGTCCGTATACGACTTGGAATCGTACCTGGACGACTGCACGAGCGGCACGAGCGCGGTGCCGCGGCCGAACACGCTTGCGTGCATGTACGGATAGTAAATCGTCTGCTTCCAGGCGCGCCCGCCGTTTTCCGTCATGATCGGGGCGATGACGTTGACCAGCTGGGCCATGCACGCCATTTTGACGCGGTCGGCGCGCTTCAGCAGGCTGATCAGCATGCAGCCGACGACAAGCGCGTCCTCGAAGTTGTAGACGTCCTCCAGCTGGGGAGGGGCGATTTGCCACGGCTCGATTTTTTTGTCGGCGTCGTTGGAATGGAACCAGACGTTCCACTCGTCGAACGAAAGGTACATCTCCTTTTTGCTGCGCTTTTTGGCTTTCACATAGTCGGCCGTAGCGACGACCGTTTTGATGAATTCGTCCATGTCCATCGAGGAAGCGAGGAACGAAGCGCTGTCGCCGTCGCGGTTGCCGTAATAGCGATGCAGCGAAATGTATTCGACATGATCGTAAGTGTGGTCGAGCACGGTCGCTTCCCATTCGGGGTAGGTGGGCATTTCCGTGCTGGAGCTGCCGCAGACGACGAGCTCGATGCTCGGGTCGACCCATTTCATCACTTTGGCGCTTTCCAGGGCGATGCGGCCGTACTCGGTTGCCGTCTTGTGGCCGATTTGCCAAGGGCCGTCCATCTCGTTGCCCAGGCACCACGTTTTGATGCCGTGCGGGTCGCGGTAGCCGTGCCGGATGCGCAGATCGCTTAAATACGTGCCGGACGGATGGTTCGCGTACTCGACGAGCTCGCGGGCTTCGTTCGGACCGCGGGTGCCGAGGTTGATCGCCATCATCGCCTCGGTGCCCGCCTTGCGGCACCAGTCCATGAACTCGTTCAGGCCGAACGTATTCGGTTCGATCGTGCGCCAGGCGAGCTCCAGCCTTCTTTTGCGCTGTTCGGCAGGTCCTACTCCGTCCTCCCAGTTATACCCCGATACGAAATTGCCGCCGGGATAGCGGACGATCGGAACCTGAAGCGTTTTCGCCAATTCCAGCACATCGGCGCGAAAGCCCTGCTCGTCCGCGGAAGGGTGGCCGGGCTCGTAAATGCCCCCGTATACCGCCCGTCCCAAATGCTCGATAAACGAACCGTAAAGACGCGGGTCGACGTCGCCGATCCGGAAATCCTTTTCGATTTTGATTTTTGCCGCGCTTGACATCAGATCACCTCAGTGAAATAATAAAAATATTAATTCAATTAAATAGTATTAATAAATATATTAAACATTAGCTTCGAACGAAATGCAATGGATTTTTCAATGGGAAGGATGAGACGAATGATTCGCGCCGATACCGACCTGAAGTGGCTGCCCGTATACGAGGCGCTGGCGAGCGGCGTCCGGCTGAAAATTCTGGAGCTTCTCGCCGAACGGCCGATGAACCTGAAGGACCTGGCAGCCGCTCTGGAATTAAGCGGACCGATGATGACGGCGCACATCCGGAAGCTGGAGCAGGGAGGCCTCGTTCAAACCCGAATGGTTCGCAAAGACGGAGGCACGCACAAGATGTGCTCGCTCGCCGCGAGCGGGGTCGAGATCGCGTTTCCGAGCCGGGAACGGGAGCTGCGCTCCGTTCAGGAGGTATCGGTGCCGATCGGCCATTTTACCCGGTACGAAGTGTTTCCCACGTGCGGGCTTGCGACGAAGGACAAGCTGATCGGCCAGTTTGACGACGCGCGTTATTTTCTCGAGCCGGAGCGGGTAAACGCCCAGATTTTATGGTTCGGGCGGGGGTACGTGGAATATCAGATTCCGAATTACTTGCTTGCGGGGCAGGAAGCCGAGGAGATCGAAATTTCGCTTGAAATCGGGTCGGAGGCGCCGGGGGTCAATCGCCATTGGCCCTCCGACATCCATTTTTACTTGAACGGCGCGCTGCTCGGCATATGGACGAGTCCGGGAGACAGCGGGGACGGGAGGGGGAAGCTGACCCCGGCATGGTGGCAGGATGCGATCAATCAATACGGATGGTTGAAAATGATCCGGGTGCGCAAAGACGGAACGTACGTAGACGGGCAGCGGGTGTCCGATACGACGCTTGCGGACATTCCCGCCGCCCGCAATCACTGGACGCTTCGCCTGGCCGTGCCGGAAGACGCCGAACATGTCGGCGGCCTGACGCTGTACGGGGAGTCGTTCGGGAACTACGCCCAGGATATTTTGTTTCGGGTATATACGTAGCAGGAGGACGGATTTTGGTCTGGAGCGTCACATCCGCGTACACGAGAAGTCCCCCCGCTTTCGTTTTTTCTTCCATCATAGCGCATCGGGCGCGTTTTTTGTCGAATAATCGGAAAATGCTTGCCGGCGCTTTTTCCCCGAGGATCGACGGATGCCCGAAAGACGAACACTTATGCTATAATGGATCGCATTGCTCCCGAAGGAGCCGCGGTTCGAAAACTCCCGCGTTATCAAAACTAGGAGGGATTTATTTGTTTAATTTTTTATGGGGCGTATTATTCGTCCTCGTCAATTTCGGCCTGTTCCTGGCCTGCTACCGGCTGTTCGGCCGCAACGGGCTGTACGTCTGGATCGGCGCGGCGACGGTGCTGGCGAACATCCAGGTCGTCAAAACGATCGAAGTGCTGGGCATCGTGGCGACGCTTGGCAATACGATTTACGCCACGATTTACTTGACGACCGACTTGCTGAACGAAAAATACGGCGCCAAAGAGGCGAACAAAGCGGTCTGGTTCGGTTTTTTTACGCTGCTCATGTCGATGATCATGATGCAGATGGTGCTCGTGTTCACGCCGCAGGAGACGGATATTTCGCAGGAGTCGCTTGAAACGATTTTCGGCTTGATGCCCCGGATCGCCCTGGGCAGCTTGACGGCCTATTTCGTCAGCCAGTTCATGGACGTTCGGCTGTTCAGCAAGCTGAAAGATGCGTTCCCGGGACGCAATCAGCTGTGGATTCGGAACAACGGCAGCTCGCTGCTCAGCCAGCTGGTCGACACGCTTATTTTTACTTCGATCGCCTTTGCCGGCGTTTATCCGTGGGACGTCTGGTGGCAAATCGCGCTCAGCACGTATTTGCTGAAATTTATCGTCTCCGCCGCCTCGACGCCGGTTATTTATATCGCAAGGAATTTCAGGTTTAAAGACGAGGCGCCAAGCGCCGGGCAGTGACGCGAACAAGCAAGAGCGGGCCAGCGAAGCCTTGCCGATAAGCCGACGGGTTCGATGCAGCCGGCGCAGCGGGCCCGTTTTGTCGTTTTTCGGCTTCGCGGCCGATTCCGGACGATATTGTCCGCATCCCCGGCGGAACCGAAGCGTCGGCGAGAAGCGTTTTTTCCGAAATGTGTTGACATTCGCCAGGTCCGCTTCTAAACTTTGTTTGTCGTAAACCGGAAGCGCGCTGTTTTGCGGGCGCGCTTGACGAACTTGTTTTCGACCGCATGGGAGGAATTCGCTTTGGCTTCATCCGCAACCGCCAGACCGGCCGCCGCCTCGACGGCTGCCGCGCTGCCCGTATTGCTGGCGATCAGTCTCGTTCATATGATGAACGATTCGATGCAAGCGGTCGTTCCGGCGCTGTACACGGTGCTGGAAGATTCGCTCAGCCTGTCCTACGCCCAGGTAGGGTGGGTTACGTTCGTTCTGAACATGACGTCATCCGTTATGCAGCCGCTCGTCGGCGCCTACACCGACCGCCGTTCGTCCGCGCATATGCTGATCGGCGGCGTCGCGCTCAGCTTGCTCGGGATTATCGGGCTTGCGTTCGCCCCGTCGTTCTGGGCCGTTTTGCTCGCGGTTTTGTTCATCGGCCTCGGTTCGGCCATTTTTCACCCCGAAGGTTCGAGAGTCGTTTACTTTGCGGCCGGCGGCCGGCGCGGCTTCGCGCAGTCCGTCTACCAGGTCGGCGGAAACGCGGGCAGCTCGCTCGCGCCGCTGATGACCGTCTTCGTGTTCGTCCCGCTCGGGCAGATCGGCGCCGCATGGGGCTCGGCGTTCGCGGTCGTCGCTTTTGCCGCGGTGCTGGCGATCATCCCCTGGTACCGCAACCGGCTCCGGCAGTTCAACGCCGAGAAAACGGCCGCCCGTTCGGCCAAAGGGAAGACGGGAACCGGAGCGCTGCAAAGCCATCCGCGGGCCGCGTTCGCCATGAGCCTTCTCGTCTTCATCGTGTTTGCCAGATCGTGGTATCATTCCGGAATCGGCAGCTATTATCAATTTTTCCTGATCGAAGACTACGGATTATCGGCCAAACAGGCGCAAATTCCGCTGTTTCTGTTCCTGGCCTTCGGGGTGGCCGGCACGTTTATGGGCGGGGTGCTCGCCGACAAGATCGGGCTGAAAAAGATGATCGTGCTCTCGATCGCGGGAGCGATCCCGTTTTCGCTGCTGCTGCCGTATTTGCCCTTGTCCTTGGTATATCCGGTCATCTCGATCCTCGGGTTTATTTTGCTGTCGGGCTTCTCGGTCGCGGTCGTGTACGCCCAGCATTTGATGCCGGCGAAGGTCGGGATGGCTTCGGGCCTGACGACGGGGCTCGCCTTCGGCATGGGGGCGATCGGCGCCGTCGTTCTCGGCAAGGCCGCGGATGTGTTCGGCATGACTTCCGTCATGCAGACGGTCGCCTTTTTGCCGGTGGTCGGGCTGCTCGCGCTGCTGCTGCCGAGCGATCGCCCCAAATCGGCGTAACGGGACCGTTCCCGGACGTAAAGGGCATTCCGAAGCGCGGACGATGCATGGAGACAGGAAGCGCATTCATAGGCTATACTGATAGAGACGGAATCCGACACGACAGGGATGGGGGATCGCATGAAAAACGAGAAGTGCGGAGGAGCGGCCACGCCGAGATGGTTCGGTTACGCGCTGCAGTCTCTGGTTTATTTGAGCCATCATGCCTGCAACCAATCCCGATGTCCGAGCGGGGAAATCGCCCTGAAAATTTGCACCGAAGCGACGTTGACGCGCCGCATCCTGGCGCTGCTCGCCAAAGCCGACATCGTGGAGGCCCGCGAAGGCCGCGACGGCGGGTATGCGTTGCGGAAATCCCCGGACACGATCACGCTGGCGGAAGTTTACCGCGCCCTTCATATTGTCGATCCGCTGTTCTCGGGCATGATGGACACGGCGAACGACGGCGCGATCGGAACGGAAGTGAAGCCCGTTTTTATGGAAGTCGTCCGGGAATCGGAAAAGAGGCTCATGGACGTTCTCGAGAGAAGAACGATCGCCGATCTGATCCGGGACGTGTACGGGCTTCATGCTTGAAACCTGATTAATCGGAGGAATGATCGATGCTGTACGGAATATCTCCGCTCATCTCGCCCGAACTGCTTAAAGTGCTGATGGAAATGGGCCATGGCGACGAAATCGTCATCGGGGACGGGAATTTTCCCGCCGCGAGCCATGCGCAAAGATTGATCCGCTGCGACGGCCACGGCATCCCCGAGCTGCTGGACGCGATCCTGCGATTGTTCCCGCTCGACCCTTACGTGGAAAAGCCGGTCGCGCTTATGCAGGTCGTACCCGGCGATACGGTCGAAACGCCGATCTGGAACGAATACCTGGCGGTCATCCGGGAAAGGGTGGGACTCGAAGCGCCGTTCGAAGAAGTCGAGCGATTCGCTTTTTACGAAAGGGCGAAAAAGGCGTACGCGGTCGTCGCGACGGGCGAAAGCGCGCTGTACGCGAATGTCATTTTGAAAAAAGGCGTCGTCAAGCCGTAACCCGGGCTGCATTCGGGGCGGCGGCACATGATTTGCGCTTATAAGGGACCCGGAGGACGGCATGCGTTCTCCAGGTCCTTTTTTTACGGAAAGTTTAAGTTCGTGTTCTTCGCGTTACGAAAGAGTTTTTGCGGAAGCGCTTAGGGGACGTCGGAGGCGGGGGGGGGGGGGGACGTTTAAGAGAAGGAAGATCTCTAAGAGAAGGAAGACCTATGTTGGATTTTGTCCAATTGAGAGAGAGGAAAATGCGGAAACCGTTATCTAGAGTGGATTTTATCCAACGAGGAGCTTGGAATTCGGGCAAAAACGCCGAAAAAGCTTCGCCAGGTTGGACAAAATCCAACGAAGCTGCAAAGTTTCGCGAAAAAGCCGATTTTGGTTGGACGAAATCCAATCAAGCTTCCCCTGACCTTGCGACATCCCGCTCAAGGCCGCACGTGGTTTACCTGCCGCCGCCGCGCGCTGGGGGCTGCGCGCGACGCGAAAAATTCCAAATGCCGAACCGGCGCCCCTGGCTGCCGTTAGCCCTCTATACGCCTCGGCCCAGGCGATCGCCGCGGGCGGGCTATGGCCAGAGGGCGCCGAAAATCCTCCAGCCCCTTACGCCGATTTCAACCGGTCGAAAAACGCGGAAATGGCCATCTCGGCCGCGCCCATGACGGCGGAACGGTCGCCGAGCTCGGCATACAAAAGGTTGACGTTGTGCAGGTGGAAGCCGAGCGCCCGCTCCTCCACCGTCCGCCGCACGGCTTCCTCCAGCCACGGCCGGGCCCGGCTCATCCGGTTGCCGATGACGACGGCGTTCGGATTGAACACGTTGACGATGTTGGCGATGCCGATGCCGATGTACTCGCCGATGCGGGCGAACAAAGCCCGCGTTTCGGCATCTCCGGCTTCCGCCGCCGCAAGCGCCGAGTCCAAATCGGCGCGGCCTTTGCCGCTTTCGGCTTCCCGGAGCGCCAGCTCCGAAGCGTACAGCTCCCAGCAGCCGCGGTTGCCGCACCGGCAAAGCTTGCCGCCGGCCTCGATCGTCATATGGCCGAGCTCGCCGGAAAAGCCGGACGCCCCCTTGTACAGGCTGCGGCGCAAAATGAGCCCCGTGCCGATCCCGATGCCCACGCTAATATAAACGATGTTGGAAACGCCTCGTCCGCTTCCGAATTTTTGCTCGCCGAGCGCCCCCGCATTGGCTTCGTTGTCGATCATGACGGGCAGGTTGAACGTGCGGCTCAGCGCTTCGCGCAGCGGGACGTCCCGCCAGTCCATGTTCGGAGCGAACAGCACCGAGCCTTGCCGATCGACAAGTCCCGGGACGCCGACGCCGATGCCGACGATCCCGAACGGGCTGGTCGGCGCCTCGTCCATCAATTGCTGAATGAACGGGCGCAGCTCCCCGAACACGCGGTCGGGGTCGAACGAGGGGAGCGGCGCTCTCCGCTCCAGCACGACGTTGCCGCGCAGGTCGGTCAATACGCCTCGCACGTCGTCCACGCCAAGATCGATGCCGATCGCATAGCCCGCCGTCGCCACGAATTCCAGCATGACCGGCTTGCGGCCCCCGCTGGACGCGCCCGTGCCGGTCTCGACGACCAGCTTGCTGTCGATCAAATCCTGAACGAGACTCGAGACGGTCGCTTTGTTCAGTCCGGTCGTTTCGGAAATTCTGGCTCTCGAAAGCGGGGCGTCGCGCAAAATCGCCTCCAGCACGATCGCCGTATTCAAACGCTTGATCATCGCCTGATCGCCTGTTGTCACGCTCATGGTCCTTCAAAAGCTCCTTAGCTGCCGAATGTATAAGAATGCCTCCATCATACCACAATAACGAGGGCCTGCAACTTAGTTTAGTCGATAGACAAACTAAGTTTAACGTGCTATTCTTAGATTGTGAAGCGATTTCACCATAAACAGGAGGTCCTATTCATGAGCTTTTTCCCTAATGTTCCCGAAATCAAGTATGAAGGACGCGGCTCCAAAAATCCGTTTGCCTACAAGCACTACAACGCGAAGGAAGTCGTGCTCGGCAAGACGATGGAAGAACATCTGCGCATCTCGGTTGCGTATTGGCATACATTCAACGCGAACGGCACCGACCCGTTCGGCGCGGGCACTGCGGTCCGCAGCTGGGATTCCCTGTCTCCGCTCGACAGATCGAAAGCGCGCGTGGAAGCGAACTTCGAACTGCTGCAAAAGCTCGGCGTTCCCTATTATGCGTTCCATGACGCGGACATCGCTCCGGAAGGCGCGACGCTCGCCGAAACGAACAAAAATATCGACGTCATCGTCGCCAAGCTGAAAGAATACCAGCAAGCGACCGGCAAGAAGCTGCTGTGGAATACGGCCAACCTGTTTACGAATCCGCGGTACGTTTTCGGCGCCTCCACGTCCAACAATGCCGAAGTGTTCGCTTACTCCGCCGCGACGATCAAGAAGATGCTCGAAGTCGGCAAGGAGCTGGGCGCGGAAAACTACGTCTTCTGGGGCGGCCGCGAAGGCTACGAGTCGCTGCTCAATACCGATATGGCGCTTGAGCTCGACAACCTGGCCCGCATGCTGCAAATGGCGGTCGACTATGCGAAGGAAATCGGCTTCGAAGCGCAGTTCCTGATCGAGCCGAAGCCGAAGGAGCCGACGAAGCACCAGTACGATTTCGATGCGGCGACGACGCTGTCGTTCCTGCAAAAATACGATCTGAAAAAGCACTTCAAGCTCAACCTCGAAGCGAACCACGCGACGCTGGCCGGCCATACGTTCGAGCACGAGCTGCGCGTAGCGGCCATCAACGATGCGCTCGGTTCCATCGACGCGAACCAGGGCGACTACCTCCTCGGCTGGGACACGGACGAATTCCCGTTCGATTTGTACAGCACGACGCTCGCCATGTTCGAAATCGTCAAAGCCGGCGGCCTCGGCAAAGGCGGCGTGAACTTCGACGCGAAAGTCCGCCGGACGTCGTTCGAAGACGAGGATCTGTTCTTCGCGCACATCGCCGGCATCGACGCGTTCGCGCACGGCCTGAAGGCGGCGGCGAAGCTGGTCGAGGAGCGCATCATCGACGACATTCTCGATGCCCGCTATGCCAGCTACAAAGAAGGCATCGGAGCGGAAATCGTTTCCGGCAAAGCTTCTCTCAAATCCCTTGAAGCTTACGTCCTGAACGAGCAAAAGCCGATCGTCAACAAATCCGGCCGCCTGGAGCAAATCCGGGCTACGCTGAACGAAGTTATTTTCAGCGTTTAATATTTAGCGCCTTAAATTTAGATCAATAGTTACCGCCCCCCGTGGAATGGCTCCCGAGGGGCGGTTCGCGCGAGGGAGGACAATCGGATGAAATACGTCATCGGCGTCGACCTGGGCACGAGCGCGGTGAAGACGCTGCTTGTTTCCGAAGACGGGACGGTGCGCGCGGAAGCGACGCGGGAGTATCCTTTATATCATGAAAAATCGGGCTGGAGCGAACAAGAGCCGGAAGATTGGGTAACGGGCACGGCCGAGTCCGTGAAAGAGCTGATCGAGCGCTCCGGCGTCGCGCCGGAAGAGATCGAAGGGATGAGCTTCTCCGGGCAAATGCACGGCCTCGTGCTGCTCGATGCGGAGCTTCGCCCCGTGCGGCGGGCGATATTGTGGAACGATACCCGGACGACCGAGCAGTGCCGGCAAATCGAAGCGAAGCTGGGAGACAAGCTGCTCGCGATCCTGCGCAACCCGGCGCTGGAGGGCTTCACCCTGCCGAAAATCGAATGGGTTCGCCAGCATGAGGCGGACAAGTTCGCGAAGGCCGCAAGCTTCTTGCTGCCGAAAGACTACGTGCGCTACCGCCTGACCGGGGCGGTTCATATGGATCTGTCGGACGCGGCCGGAACGCTGATGCTGGACGTCGCAGGCAAAAAGTGGAGCGAGGATGTGCTGAAAACGTTCGGTCTTCCGGCGTCCTTCTGCCCCCCGCTCGTGGAAGCGGGCGCCCTGGTCGGCACGCTGTCTGAAGAAGCGGCGCGGCTTACGGGACTTTCGCCCGCGACGAAGGTGTTCGCGGGCGGCGCCGACAATGCCTGCGGAGCGATCGGCGCGGGCATCGTGAAGCCGGGCGTGACGCTGTGCAGCATCGGCACGTCGGGCGTTATTTTGACGTACGAGCCGGATGCGTCGGCCGATTACAAGGGCAAGGTGCACTTTTTCAATCACGGCAAGGAAAACGCGTTTTACGCCATGGGCGTCACGCTCGGCGCGGGCTACAGCCTGAGCTGGTTCCGCAACACGTTTGCCAAGGGCGAATCGTACGACGCGCTGCTGGCCGGCGTCGGCGATCTGCCGCCGGGAGCGGGCGGCCTGCTGTTCACCCCGTACCTTGTCGGGGAGCGCACGCCGCACGCCGATTCCGTCATTCGCGCCAGCTTCGTCGGCGTCGACGGCTCGCATACCCGCACGCATTTCGCGCGCGCGGTCATGGAAGGCATTACGTTCTCGCTGAACGAGACGGTCGATATTTTACGTAAGGCGGGCAAGACGGTCGACACGATCGTCTCGATCGGCGGCGGCGCGAAAAATCCGGTCTGGCTGCAGATGCAGGCGGATATTTTCCGGGCGGACGTCGTCGCGCTCGAGAACGAGCAAGGGCCGGGCCTGGGCGCGGCGATGCTGGCCGCGGCCGGCTGCGGCTGGTTCCCGTCGCTTGACGAATGCGCCGACGTTTTCGTGAAGCGCGCGACCGTCTATCGACCGGATCCCGAGCGCTCCCGCCGTTACGCCGAGCTGTTCCGGGTTTACCAGGACGTATACGGCCAGACGAAAGGCTTGAATGAAGCGCTTGCCGCTTTCCGAAAGTAAAGGAATCCGATACAATAAAAAACAGGCAACTTGTCACTCGCGATCGGTTGCCTCCCTTTAAAAAGAGCCCCCGCAGCGCCGGCCGGTAACCGGAGGGGGCTCTTTGCTTTTGCAACGAGGGACAGGCTTCTTCGTAAAAAAGAACAAACGATCGGAAAACGAGGTGCAAAATTGGAGGAAGCTCAACGTTTTTGCCTGCAAGCCGTTATCGAGGAAGCCGGCTACGAGCCGGGCAAGCCGATTTTGCGCAATATGGCGTTCGAAGTGCGGCCGGGGGAGCGGCTCGGCCTGCTCGGACCGAACGGAGCCGGCAAAAGCACGGTCATGAAAGGGCTGCTCGGCCAGCTCGGCCATTGGAAGGGGCGGATCGTTTGGAACGGGGAGGAGAACGGCCGCGCTGACGGCGCGGACTCCGTCCGCCGGATCGCCTATATCCCGGAACTGCCGATTATTTACGACCGGTTCACGCTTTGGGAGCATTTGCAGCTGGTCGCCGCGGCGGCCGAAATTCCCGAGGAACGGTTCGAGCGGCGCGCGGAGCAATTGCTGGCCCGGTTTCGCCTGCAAAAGACGAAGCACGAATACCCGGTTCGCTTCTCGAAAGGCATGCAGCAAAAAACGATGCTGATCGCGGCTTTTTTGCTGGAGCCGGAACTGTTTCTCGTCGACGAGCCGTTTATCGGCCTTGACCCGGGCGCGATTATGGAATTGCTGGAGGCGCTCGACGAGGAACGGGCCCGCGGCGCGGCGGTCGTGCTGACGACGCACGTGCTGGATTCGGCGGAGCGGCTGTGCGACCGGTTCGTGCTCGTGCACGAGGGAGGCATCGCGGCGTCCGGGACGCTGGCCGACATCCGGCAGGCGGCGGGATGTCCGGACGGGACGCCTTTGTTCGAATGCTTTCGCGTGCTGACGCGGGAGGAGGAGCGCCCGTGAACGCGGGACGAAGGTTCAGGCCCGCGCCGCTCGCGTTGTCCCGGATCGCTCGCTTCTGGCGCGAAATCTGGAAATGCTGGCGGTTGACGCTGGACTGGACCGTACAGCTGTACATCGTGCTTCCCGGCCTGTTCGTCGGGGCGAATCTGTACCGGGATGTGTGGCTGAATCCGCCGGCTTGGCTTGACTATGCGAACGTCCAGGCGGTATTCGCCGTTCTGGGCATGTTCATGCTCCGAGCCCGCGTCCGGACGTTCGCTTACGAAGGGGACGGGTTGTTTTTGCGCCGAAGCGGGCGGTGGACGAAGAACATGCTCCATATCGGATTCGGTTATACGCTGCTCGTCCGGATGCTGACGGCGGCGGCCGTTCTGGCGCTGCTTGCGCCCGTCCTTGACCTTAAGTTCGGCTGGAACCTCGCGATTGCCTTTCGGGCCGGCCTTGCCGCCGCTTTTTTCGGATACGCGTGGACGATGGCGCGGGATGGGCTCGAACGCCGTCTTTCGGGCTGGCGGCGGCCGGTCGCGTTATGGGGCGCGAGAATTGCTTTCATCTTCGCATGGACGGCCGGAATGACCGCAGCCGTCGCGCATCCGGTTGGGCTGGCTTCAGCCGTTTTCCTGCTCTTTATCGTTTCCCTTTTGCTTGCTCTGCTTCGGCTGCGGGCGAAAGGAACGTTCGCGCATGAATTGACGGTCGAAGGGGAGGCTTATTCCGCTTGCATCCGGTTTTTGTTTTACGATTCGGGGGGATTGCCGAAGCTGCCGAGAAGGCGAAAACCGCTGCTTTCGTTCTCGCGCTTGCGGCTTCCGGGGCCGAGAGACACGGACCGCCGCGCGGCCGAGCTGTGGCTGAAAGCGAAGCTAAGGGACGCGGATAACCTTCAGGCGCTGCTCTTGTTTGCCGTCCTCGGCTGCGCCGCCGTCGCGCTTTCGCCGGTCGGCCTGGGGCTCGCGGCATGGCCTCTGATCGGCCTCGTCGCGTTGCTTTGGTTCCGCGGGCAATGGCAGCGCTGGGCGGCGGAGCGGTTCGTCGCCATGCTGACCTGGGCGAGCGGCTCGCTCGAGCGCGCCGAAACGATCGGAGTCCGGGCGATGTTTATGCCGCTGTTTCTCCTGTGGGGCACCGCTCTCGGCTGCAAAATCGGTTTATCGTTCGGCGGGCTTTATTGGATTGCCGTATGGATCGTTCCCCTGATCGGTTGGCCTGCCGGATGGCGGGGGGCAAGCTGGATAATCGACGGCTTGCGCAACCGGGAACGGAAGCGTCGGGAGGAAGACGGGAAGCGCCGGGAGGAGGAGGCGAGACATCGGGAGGCCTAACCGTGGCTTGCGGACGGCGGATCGAATTGTTGGGAAGCGTACATGCAAGCGGAAATCTTGGGAACATTAAGCGGGAAATCGATACCGAATCAAGGAGTAGATGCGCGATGTCCGCCGCTCTGATGTTTCAGTTTCCGAACGAATCCGCGGCCAAGCTTGCCTTCGATACGCTGCAGGAGCTCGGCTACGATCCGCAAGCGCACGAACAGGGAAGGCTGCACATTCATGTCGTCCGGGAAGATTTGGCTTCCGCTCTGGAAATCGTCCAAAGCCACGGGGGCGAATTGTTGGAAGAATCGTCCGGAGAGGCGGCCATGTGCGCCGACGACGCTTACGAGATGGACGCGATTCCGATTCCGGCGCACACCGTCAACGAGGATTGGGCGTCTCTCGAGACGTACACGGCCGGAGACGTTGAGGAAGAGCCCCGGTTCGACCCCGATCCGGAAAGCTACGATCATTTCGAGGCGAGATAAGCGGGAGTGCCAGTACGAGGAAAAAGAAAAGGCCGATGAGGCTCGGCCCGCGAAATCGCGGATCGAGCGCCTTCTCCGGCCTTTTTCATGCTTATAAGGTTACAATCGCCGAAAACTTCGCCTACGTTGGATTTTATCCAATCGGCAAAGCGAAATAAAAGATACTCGCGGCCTAGACTGGATTTTGTCCACTACGTATGCAAAAAACCTGACATGAAGCTAGCCAAAATAAAAAAAGTCTCCTATTGTAGAGGAAGCAGACAAAATTGCCCATTTCCCTACAAAGGAGAACTAACCCATGGGCAATATACACCAAAAAACGGTTATGCGCAAGTGTTTAAAAGAACTTAAGCTCCATATGGGAAAACTTCCTTTGGCGGATCGCTATTCAAAAAAATTGACGATCACCGCGGCCATCCTGTTATGTATCGAGGGGGAAATTCAACAGCGAAGGACCTTGGAAGATATTCAGCTCCATTTGGCTACCGATCCCTATCTTCAAGAACTGACTGGCGTGTCTTCCGTTCATGCCTCGACGCTGAATCGAAAGCTGGCGAAACTGCCCTTGGAATACTTGCAGTGCATCTTCAATCGGTTAGCCTCCCGACTGCAACAACTGATGCCAGGCGCCAAGGGAGTTGGTCATTTGGGTAAACTGGCCCCTATCGATTCAAGCAGTTTCCTTCTTCCGTTTGTGTTTGGCGATTGGGCCTTTTATCAGGATCGAACCAAGGGGGTGAAGATGCACACTCGGCTGCTATGCTTGGACGAAGAAAATCCCTTTCCGGACCGGATCGTCTTGTCCACGGTTGGGGTCTCTGATCAGATGGCGGTTGATGAGCTCGTGACACGCAAGGATCTGACCTACATTTTGGACCGGGGCTACGTGAATTACACGCGCTTTTGTGCATGGGCGAAAGACGGCATTACCTTTGTGGCCCGACTTAAAACGACCAACACGTTCACGGTATTGCAGGAGCACCCTGTGAAGGCCGACACGCCGATCCTGCGGGATGCAACCGTCACGATCTACGGCAAGAAGACGAAAACCCATAGGCAGTTTCGCATGTTGGAGTTCCAGGATGAGAAGGGTCGGCCCTACAGGCGGCTGAGCAACAGCTTCGATCTTAGGGCCGCGGGAGTAGGGGAAGTCAATCGCTGCAGATGGCAATATGAGCTGTCTTTTAAGAGGATCAAGCAACACCTGACGACGATCACCTTTCACAACCATGATCCGAATGCCGTATGGGCTCAGTTGTATCTGGGCGTCATTAGCTATCTGTTGTGCCAGCTCGTGCATCGGCAAACGCCGAACAAGTTGACCCTGTTTAACTTTGTTCGTTATTTGCGTCATTACAGCCAATACCCGTGGAAGCGGTTCGTCGCCATCTTGAATAAACCTACGGAACGAACCAGTCGGGGAAGGCAAAAGCGAAAACAAGCCAAGACCGTCCCTCGGATTCAACCTGGCAGAGGCAAAAATGAACGTGAGGTTGTGAAGATTCTAGTCCCGTAACGAAACCATTTGGATCCAAACCTTTTTTTGGCAATTTTTTTCTGCGATTCCTCCCCTGTTGCTCGTTTTTCCTCTCCCCATCCAAACGACATGTAAAATATTAGGTCAAAGGAAATAATAATGACAAACCAACTCGGTACTGGATTTCGCGTTAGGTTTATTGCATGTATAGTGGATTTTATCCAACGAGGAGGGTCGGATCGGGGAGAATTGGGTCAAAAGGCGTCGCTCGATTGGATGAAATCCAACGAAGACGGCAAAGTTCGCGAAATTCCCGCTGTTCGTTGGACAAAATCCAATGAAGCTTCGGCGGCTCGATGCGAAGTTCCGCCGGGCTTGAGGAGAAGAAAATCGGCGGCTCGAAGCGAATGCCGGCGATAGCTGCGGGTTCGGACGGAAGCGGAAGGGCTGCGTTCAGGCTTGCCCCGACCTGCAAGCCTCCGCGGCGGCCGTGCCGGCCGCGCGACCGGAAGCGAACGCCGCCGTTATATTGTAGCCGCCGGTATAGCCATGGACGTCCAGCACCTCTCCGCAGAAAAATAGTCCCGGCGTCCGCTTGGACTCCATCGTGGACGGATTGATTTCCTTGACGTGGACGCCGCCGCCGGTGATGAACGCTTCCTCGATCGAAAGCGTGCCCGACGCCCGGACCGGAAAGCTCTTGCACAATAACGCGAGCCCCAGCCAGGCCGCTTTGGGAACGTTCGCGACGCCGCCGTCCGGGTCCAGGCCGGAGAGCCGCAGCAGAAGCGGGACCATCCGCTCCGGGAGCTTTGCTTTCACGATCGTTTTGACGGCCTTGCGCGGCTCGGCTTTCGCGGCGGCGCCCCAGCCGGCAGCCAACTGTTCCGCATGCTCCCCGGGGAAAAGGTCGATGGCGATCGTGACCGGCCCTTTGCCCGCCCGCGCGGTTTTGACGACGAATTGGCTGCAGCGCAGCGCAGCCGGTCCCGAAAGCCCGAAATGCGTAAAAATCATATCGCCCTCGTGCGAGACGACGCTTTTGCCCCGGCCGTCCAATACGGTCAAGTTGACGTCGCGCAGCGAAAGTCCCTGCAGCTCCCGCTGCTCGATCCATTTTTCGCTCGACTTGATCGGCACCTCGGTCGGATACAGCTCCGTGATCGTATGCCCCGCCTCCTCCGCCCACGGATAGCCGTCCCCGGTGGAGCCGGTATGCGGGACGGATTTCCCGCCGGTCGCGACGACGACGCATCGCGAAAAGAGGCGCTCCCCGGATTCGAGCCGCACGCCGGCCGCGCGGCCTTCCGCGTACAGCACCTTGTCCACCTTTTGGAACACGCGAACTTCGACGCCGGCGCCGCGCACGCGCCCGACGAGCGTATCGACGACCGTTTTCGCCCGATCCGTAACCGGAAACATGCGGCCGTTGTCCTCTTCCTTCAAGGCGATGCCGAGATCTTCGAAAAAAGCGGCGATTTCCCGGCTTCCGAATCGGGACAGCGCGCTGGTCAAAAACCGGCCGTTCCCGGGCAAAAAGCGAATGAGCTCCTGCGTATCCTTGTTGTTCGTCACGTTGCAGCGCCCGCCGCCCGAAATAGCGAGCTTGCGCCCGAGCTTGTCCCCCTTGTCGAGGAGCAGGACGGCCGCTCCTCCTTCCGCCGCCGCGATGGCGGCCATCAAGCCCGAGGGCCCCCCGCCGACGACAATGACATCCCACATCTTTTTCACGCATCCCGGCTTCCGAATTTTAAAGTTCCGATTCCGTTATTGTAGCACAAATCGGTTCCGCGATTCCTGCCGGAGGGAGGCTGGCGCGAACCGCGAATAAAAGCGGCCGCGGCTGCAGAACCTAAGGCCGAACCATCCAGACAAGGAGGATGCACCCATGTCCAATCCGCAGTTTCCTTCCCCTGAAGTTCGCAAGCCCGATTCGAAGAGCCGGCGGAATCGCTCGCCCGCAGACAAAGGTTACGATAAAAAGCTGGACGGGCCGAATCGTCCTTCGACCTGAACGGCGAACAGCGGAGGTTACGCCATGACCGACAACCGCGAAACAACGAAGCGCCGGAACGATGTTGCTTTCGAGCCTTTTGATCCGGAAGACCGATGGGTGCATCGGGCGGAAGACGGCGGCAAGCGCGGCCCGAAAAGCCGGAGCGGGTTCGCCAGGGGAAGCATGGCTTCCTTCGGCGCGGTTTCGTATCTCGATCCGAATTTTCCCGTTCCGGAAGTGCTGGACGAACCCTGACGATGCGTCGGGGTTTTGTTTTTGACGGTTCTCGCGGCAGCGCGGTATAATAAAACGAGCGGATCATTCGCTAATTACCGATACGGAAAGCGAGGCTGGAAAGATGTCGATGTCTTTCGAAAGATATATGCTGGACATGATTCAACCGATGCGCGACGACCTGACGCGGATCGGCATTACGGAGCTCAGGACGCCCGAGGAAGTGGAGGAGGCGTTCGCGGAGGAGAAGGGAACGATGCTCGTCGTCGTCAACTCCGTTTGCGGCTGCGCCGCAGGCCAGGCCCGTCCCGGCGTGGCCGAGGCGCTCAAGCACGACGCGCTGCCCGACCGCCTGTACACGGTGTTCGCCGGACAGGACAAGGAAGCGACGGCCAAGGCGCGCGAATATTTCGCGCCGTATCCGCCGTCTTCCCCTTCGATCGCGCTGCTGAAAGACGGCGAGCTCGTTCATTTCATCGAACGCCACCAAATCGAAAACCGCAGCGCAGGCGAAATCGCCGGCGATTTGACGGCTGCGTTTGACCGTTTCTGCCGCTGAATCGGTTAGCCCGCAGGTTCGGTCACCGGACTTGCGGGCTTTTTGCACAGCGAAGTCGCGGACATGACGGTTTGATCGGGCCGTTGCCCGTTTAAGATAACGATAGGAAAGAAGTTTTCATAGTAGAAACGGAGAGTGGTCAGCGGTGAGTCTTCAGCAGGAAATTATCGCCAAGCTTGGCGTCAAGCCGACGATCGACGCCGACGAGGAAATCAGGCGCCGGGTCGATTTTTTGAAAGACTACGTCAAAAAGTCGGGAACGACCGGCCTGTTGATCGCGATCAGCGGAGGCGTGGACAGCGCCGTGACGACCGGACTATGCAAAATGGCGACCGACGAGCTTTCCGCGGAAACGGGGAAGGAATACATAACGCTCGGCGTATTTCAGCCGTACAACGAGCAGGAAGACATCCACCACAGCTACGCCGTGGCCGAGGCGTTCAAGCTGACGCACAAAGTTGAGACGAATATCGCCGAAGCGGTGGACGAAATCGCGCTGGAAACCGAGTACGCGTTCAAATCGCTCGGCATTCACCGGCACATCAGCCGCGGCGGCAAAGGCAATGTCAAGGCTCGCACGAGAATGGTCGTTCAGTACGCGCTTGCGTTCGACCTGAATCTGCTCGTCGTCGGGACCGATCACGCATCGGAGGCGCTGACCGGCTTTTACACGAAATGGGGCGACGGCGCGGTCGACGTGACGCCGCTGAGCTCGCTTAACAAGCGGCAGGTGCGCCAGCTTGCGCGCCGTCTCGGCGTTCCGGCGGAAGTGGTGGACAAGGCCCCGACGGCAGGATTGTGGGAAGGGCAAACGGACGAGGGCGAGCTCGGCGTTTCCTACGAGGCGAACAGCGATTACCTCGAAGGCAAGGAAATCGAAGCGAAGGCCAGGGAAATTCTGGAGCGCCATTACCTGCGGACCGAGCACAAGCGCCAGCCGATTCCCGGCATTTAAACGGCCATGATCGCCGGGATCGGACTGGACTTGGTCGAGCTGCAGCGGATGGAAGGCATTCTCGCCGGGCAAGCGGGGGAGAGGTTTGTCGCGCGCGTGCTTACGGACGCGGAGCAGGAGCGTTACCGCGCGCTGCCGCAGAGGCGGGCCGTCGAATTCGCGGCCGGACGCTTCGCCGTCAAGGAAGCCGTCGTCAAGGCGCTGGGATGCGGGATCGGAGCGGCCGTCGGCTTTCGCGACATCGAGGTGCTGCCCGATGCCGGCGGCAAGCCCGTGTGCAGCGTATCGGCGCGAGCCTGGGAGCGGCTGGGCCTTGCGGCGGGGGAGCGGATCGTTCACGTGGCGATCACGCACGAACGCAGCACCGCGGCCGCGACGGCCATCGTGGAAGTCCGGCGATAAAAAAAGGCCCGGAAGCCTTGCGGGGCGACCGGGTTTTTGCTGCTGAAACCCGCGGGTCGAGCGGCCGTCAACGATTCGCGAGCCAGGCGGCGAGGGCGTCGATTTCTTCATCGGTCAGACGACCCCCGAACGCCGGCATGAGGTCCCCGCCCTGGACGATCTGCTCGCGAATTTGCTCGCGGGTCAATCTGTCGCCGACATTCCGCAAATCGGAGGGGTCTCCCATTTTTCCGGCCAGATCGGCTCCGTGGCAGGAAACGCAATTGTCGCGGTACAGGATTAGAGTCTCTTCCGGTCCCTCGACCGGGGAGCCGGACGGGGCGGCGGTCGATCCGCCTTTTCCGCATGCGGCGAGGATAACGGCCAAGCCGACGGCCGAAGCGACGGCGGCAATTTTTTTGAAGGCGCGCGGCTGCGACAGGCAGGGATGATTTACCAAGAGACGTATCTCCTTCAATTTTTATTTTTGCATATATAATAGAAAGTCGAATCCATAGCAGAATCTATCAGACACCATGAGGAGCACAAATGACCCGTCCTTATTTTAGCATATTAATGAAGCATCTCGAACAAATGAACGTGGATGTGACGGCTGCATCCGAGACGACGCTCGCGGCCGGGGATACGCGCGGCGACGGACTGGACGCGTACGATTGCAACCGGTTTATTTACGTCGTTCGCGGAGTAGGGAGACTGCTGCTGGAAAACGAAGAAATCGCATTGAAACCGGGCTGCAGCAGCATCGTTTTTGCGGGAACCCGGCACGATATCCGGGCCGGAGGCCAAGCGGATTTCGCGTTCAAGTGGTGCCATTTCCGGGACGGCTACGGCGACTGGAATATGTACCGCTTGCTGCGGCTCCCGTACGCGGTGAAAATCGAAACGGAAGAAGCGGAGCAACTGCTGGATAAAATGAAGCGTCTGTCGCTTGAATCCGGACCGACCTCCAAACTTCGAATCAAAGCCGCCATCCTGGAGCTGATCAGCTCCTATCTCGAGCATTTGCCCGAAAACGCCGGCAAGGAGACCGAGGCGCCGAACCAGGAAATGGAGAAAATCGGCATCGTCCTCCGCTACATCGACGAGCACATCGGCGAGAACTTGACCGTCGAGGAGTTGGCTCGGCAAGTGTTTTTGCATCCGAACTATTTTATCGTGTTTTTCAAAAGCATGATGGGATGCTCCCCGATTCAGTACGTGAACCAGCGCCGAATGGAAATCGCCCGGAGCCTGCTGCTCAAGCCGGAATGCAACGTTTCCGACGTGGCCAACCGAATCGGCATGAAAATATATTACTTTTCCCGGATGTTCAAGTCGCATACGGGGCTGGCGCCCAGCCGTTACCGCAAATTGGCCGGCATTTTTCCGGGCATGGAAGAGAGGGAGCGGCCGGAGAAGGAGGACGGCTTTTAAGACGATGAACGAAACCGAACTCAAGGCTTATTTTTCCCGCGGGCTCCTGGAATGGTACCGATCCCAGAAAAGGGACTTGCCCTGGCGAAGAAGCCGCGACCCGTACCGGATCTGGATCTCGGAAATCATGCTTCAGCAAACGAGGGTCGATACGGTCATCCCGTATTACAACCGTTTCGTCGAGCGCTTCCCGACCGTGCGCGAATTGGCCGAAGCGCCGGAGGAGGACGTTCTCAAGCTGTGGGAAGGGCTCGGCTATTATTCGCGGGCCCGCAATCTGCAGGCCGCCGCGAAGCAGGTGACCGAGCTTTACGGCGGCTCTATTCCCGACGACAAAGAGGCGGTGTCCGGATTGAAGGGCGTCGGGCCCTATACGCTCGGAGCGATCATGAGCATCGCCTTCAACCGGCCGGTGCCCGCGGTGGACGGCAACGTCATGCGGGTGCTGTCGCGATTTTTTTGCATCGACGACGATATCGCCCGGCCGGCGACGCGCGGCAAAATGGAAGTGCTCGCCGAGGAGCTGATCCCCGAGGGGGAGGCCGGCGAGTTCAACCAGGCGCTGATGGAGCTCGGCGCCCTCGTCTGCACGCCGCGTTCGCCGCATTGCCTGACCTGCCCGGTCATGGAATGCTGCGCGGGCAGGCTGGCAGGACGGGAAACGGAGCTGCCGGTCAAAAGCAAGGCGAAGCCGCCGAAGCCGCAGCACCGGCTCGCCGTGCTGGCGGTGCGGCCGGACGACGGCCGGGTGCTCGTCCGGCAGCGGCCGGAGCAGGGGCTGCTGGCGAAGCTGTGGGAGCTGCCGCACGTCGAGGCGGCGGACGTCGAGTCGTGGCGGTCGGACGAAGCCGGCCCCGACTGGCTTGCGGGCGCGCTGGCCGCCGAAGGCTTGCGCGTGCTGCCGCGCCGCTATGCCGGCGAGGCGGAGCACGTGTTTTCGCACCTGCATTGGTATTTGCGGGTGTGGGAGGCGGACGGCGCCGGCTTCGCCGAGGCGGCCGAAGGGGCCAAGCCCGCCTCGGCGGCGCGCGAGACGTTATCGCCGTATGAAGTCGGCGATGCCGCAAAGACCGAAGGCCGGGAAGCGCTGCCCGATTCGTACCGGTGGATCGATCGGGAACAGTTCGAGGCGCTCGCCTGGCCCAACGTTTTCCGCAAAATTCTCGACGATCATTTTGCCCGGGCGGCCGGGGAGCGCTAGCTCGCGACGGCAGGCGCGGGCTGAGGCGGCGAGCTGGGCTGCGACGGCCCGGTGCCCGGCGCGCATCGCCGTCCCGATAGGACGCTCTGGGACACGGGCAGGCGGCGTTTGGGCTTATGGAACCCTGGGCGGGCAGCCTTAGGTTGGATTTTATCCAACCGACGGAGCGAGAAACGGGAAAACCCCGGTCTACAGTGGATTTTATCCAACGAGGACCGGGCTTTTCGGCCGAAATCTCCAAAAAGGCCTCGCCTGACTGGACAAAATCCAACCAAGATGACGGTTATCGCAAAAAAGCCGGAGTTGAGTGGACAAAATCCAACGAAGCATAAGCCGTCAAAGCCAAGCACATGTGAACCCGCGCGACGGCTTGCCGAACGCAAGAAACGCCGGAACGAATATTCGTTCCGGCGTTTCTTGCTGGATCAAGGTTCGATTACTTCTTCGCGGCGTCGTAGAGGGAGCCGACTTTTTCCCAGTTGACGACGTTCCAGAAAGCGGCGATGTAGTCGGGGCGCTTGTTTTGGTATTTCAGGTAGTAAGCGTGCTCCCATACGTCCAGGCCGAGCAGCGGCGTGTCGCCTTCCATGATCGGGCTGTCCTGGTTCGGCAGGCTGTACACTTTCAGCTTGCCGTCTTTGCCCAGCGCGAGCCAAGCCCAGCCGGAGCCGAAGCGGGTCGTGGCGGCAGCCGTGAACGTTTCTTTGAATTTATCGAAGCCGCCCAGCTCGCTGTCGATCGCGGCAGCCAGGGCGCCGGTCGGAGCGCCGCCTGCGTTCGGAGCGATCGTTTGCCAGAACAGCGAGTGGTTGGCATGGCCGCCGCCGTTGTTGCGAACGGCGGTGCGGATGCTTTCCGGTACGGCGTTCAGGTCGGCGATCAGTTCTTCTACGCTCTTGCCGGCGAGTTCCGGAGCGGACTCCAGCGCTTTGTTCAGGTTCGTAACATACGTGTTGTGATGGCGGCCGTGGTGGATCTCCATCGTCGTAGCGTCGATATGCGGTTCGAGAGCTTCTTTCGAATACGGAAGCGCGGGCAATTCATGTGCCATGTTTCAGAGAACCTCCTCAAAGTTCGGAATATGTAACCCGTTTCTATTATCCCTGATTTCCGATATTAAATCAACGAGAATGTTTAGAAAGTCGGTTACGCGAAAGCTCACGATTTTACTATACCCATCGGGGATAGGTTCGAAACTTGACGTCCGGCTGTCGGGAAAAAGAAATGAAGGCCGTTACAATCGAAGTCCGTGCGGAAACGTCGAAATTCGTCCGAAAACGGCTTAAGCGGGAGGTTTCTTGAGAAAACACCAAGAAAGCGCTTTATATTAAGCGTTTTCAAGTGATTTCTAATGATTTTCGAAAAAATTTTTTATGCTTTCTTAACAAAAGGGGGAGAAATTTTCGAAAATTTGTCGTAAAATTAGATTTACGTTAACTTGCTGTAAAGAAGTGGCCAAGCCAATCTTATCTCGAACCGGGGAGCGTTATGATGAAAATTCGCACGTTTCAACTGTCGGATTACCGGTCTGTTTCCGATTTGCTGGAGGTTTCATTGTCGGAAGAGTGTTGCAAGGAGACGTTGAAGGCTCTGGCCCGTCAATTGTCTTGGGATAGCGAATTGGTTCTCGTCGCGGAGGAAGAAGAGGAAATTTTGGGCGTCATGATCGGAACGATCGACAAGCAAAACGGCTACGTATACCGAATTGCGGTTCATCCGGATCACCGCCGCCGCGGAGTCGGCCGGTCGCTGGTGACGGCGCTGAACGCCAGGTTCCGTCAACGCAACGTCCTTAAAGTTTTGGTCGCGGTGGACAAGCATAACGAGCATCTGCAGCCTTTTTACGAAAGATTGGGAGACGCCCCGGACATGGTCAAGCTGAACAGGCCTTTGTCGATCGTTGCCGGATAACGTTAATAAGACGCGCAATTCCCCATTAAAAGGAAAGCATATCTTACGTGCCGGGAGGCGCCGAGGAAATTCGGTTGCTTTTGGACATAAGATATGCTTTTCTTATAATACATTGAATTGGTGCCGGGCAGGTGTCGCGAATGGAGAGCAGCGGAAAGTCGTCCTTATCCCCTTATGAACGCTGTATCATCAAAAGCTTTAAAAACAACGGCTCGCTGCACCGGGTCTGGCTGGAAAATTGGCAGGTGCCGGACCGTTTGCTTCATCCCCGCCATGCGGAGCAGTCCATGTGGATCTTCGTCAACGACCATACGACGATCAGGGAAGCGGACGGCAAGGAATGGATCAGCCGCGTGCCCGCGGTGTCTTTTTTTATTCCGGGCCATTGGTTCAATATCGTGGCCTTGCTCGAAGACAAGGGAGTCCGTTATTACTGCAATATCGCCTCCCCTCCTTACCGGTACGACGACGTGTTGACCTACATCGATTACGATTTGGATGTCGTGCTGTTTCCGGACGGCGCCATGCAGGAGCTCGACCGCGACGAATACGATCGGCACAAGGAAGAATACCGGTACAGTCCGTTCGTGCGCGACAGGGTCGAGGAAGGGCTGATGAAGCTTCAAGCGCGGATCGCGGCGCAAAGCGAACCGTTCGACGAAGCGGAGGTACGGCGCTATTATGCCGAATGGAAAGGCCAATCGATCGGCAAAGGAGACGTTAGCCTATGAGCGAAAGGCCCTCTTTTGACGCTGTTACTCCCGGCAGAACCCGCGCTTCCCGGCCCGAGCGGCCCGCTTGGGCCAAGGAGCTGCGGGATTGGGCGAAGGCGCTTTTGGTCGCCTTGGTCGTCGTTGTTTTACTGAGGGCTTACGTATTTCAGCTGTCGACGGTAAAAAGCATTTCGATGGAACCGACCTTGCATGAGAAGCAGTGGCTGTTCGTGAACAAACTTTCTTATCGATTCGGCAGTCCGGATCGGGGAGACGTCGTGATCCTGAAAGACCCGAGCGACGGTCCGGACCGGAAAAGCCTGCTCGTGAAGCGGGTAATCGGAATTCCGGGCGACAAGCTCGAAATCCGGGGCGGCCATCTGTACGTCAACGGCGAACTGCGGATCGAGCCGTATACCGATTCGCCGATCGAGGACGGCGACTTCGGGCCGGTGACGGTGAGCGAGGGGCACTATTTCGTAATGGGCGACAATCGCCATCTCGGTTCCAGCAAGGACAGCCGGACGTTCGACGAAGTTCCGGAAAGCTTCATCAAGGGCAGGGCGGAAGCGATTTTGTGGCCGATCACCCGGTGGTCGGGGCTATAATGATAGCAGCGAAGCCTGCGGCGCGGCCGATAGCGTTTTGAAGCAAAACGCGCCGCATGCGGCGGACGTTTGGAGAGAACCCGAGCCATATGCGGCGGACGGAAAAGGAGGGAGGCATGGCGAAATGACGACGGCAAATCGTTCTCCCGCGCGGAGCGCGGAGTTTTGGCGGAAGTTGAAGGAGGAGATGGTGAAAGCCGCTCCGGAGCTTGGCATCGACAAAATCGGCGTCGCGTCGGCGGATCCGTTCGCGGAATTGAAGGAACGGCTGCTCCGCCACCGCGAGCTCGGGCGGGAGTCCGGCTTCGAGGAGCCGGATTTGGACAAACGGACGAATCCGGCGCTGCTGTTCGACGAGCCGAAGTCGATCATCGCGATTGCCGTCGCCTACCCGTCCAAGCTGCATAACCCGCCGGTGTCCGAACCCGGGCGCAGACGGGGGATTTTGTCCCGTTCGGCATGGGGCGAGGATTATCACCATGTGCTGAACCGCAGGCTGGAGCGGCTTGCCGCCTGGCTGGGGGAGCGGGTGCCCGAAGCCCGGGGCGCATCGATGGTCGACACCGGCGCCCTGTCGGACCGGGCGGTGGCGGAAAGGGCCGGCATCGGCTGGAGCGGCAAAAACACGATGATTCTGACCCGCGAATGGGGCTCGTGGGTCTATTTGGGCGAAATGATCACCAACTTGCCCTTGCCGCCGGATACGCCGGCCGAGGAAGGCTGCGGCGACTGCACGCTTTGCATCGACGCTTGTCCGACCGGCGCGCTCGTCGGCCCGGGGGAGCTGGACGCGCAGAAGTGCGTTTCGTTTCAGACGCAAACGAAGGGAATCGTATCCGACGAGATGATGCTGAAAATCGGCAACCGCTTGTACGGTTGCGATACGTGCCAGATCGTTTGCCCGGCGAACCGGGGCAAGGACGCCCGGCACCATGCGGAGCTGCTGCCCGACGCGGAGACGGCGAAGCCGCTGCTGCGGCCGCTGCTCGCAATGGGCAATCGGGAGTTCAAGGAAAAGTTCGGAGCGAGCGCGGCCGCCTGGCGCGGCCGCAAGCCGATTCAGCGCAACGCGCTCATCGGGCTCGGCAACTTTCGCGATGCGTCGTCCGTGCCGGACATCGTCCGCGTGCTGCGCGAAGACCCGCGTTACGAGCTGCGGGCTACGGCGGCCTGGGCGCTTGGCCGCATCGGCGGCGGCGACGCGGAAGCGGCGCTGCGGGAAGCGGCCGTTTCGGATGCGGACGATCGCGTGAAGGAAGCCGCCGAGCGGGCGCTTGCGCGGCTGCGGGAAGGGGATTTCGGCGGCGAAGCGAAGCGTCGCCGCCCGGCAAAGCCGAAAACACCGGTTCGACAATAGCGGCGGCTGCCCTGGCGGCCGCCGATTCAGGAGGACGAGCGGATGCGGAACAGAGGTTTCATCAACCAACGCGAGCCTAAGGCGGAAATCAAATGGACGGAGCTGGAATCGCCGGCCGGTACGCTGCTTTTGTGCCGGACGGATGACGGAATATGCCGGCTCGATTTCGGCGGCTGGAGCGAGCGCGAGCCGTTCCTTGCGGCCTGGGCGAGGCAGTGGTGGCGGGATTTCGCTTTCGTGCGCGCGGCGGACGATTCGATGCTGAAAGATACGATTCGCCAACTCGCCGATTATTTCCGGGGAAATACGACGGAATTCAAGGTGCCGCTCGATATGCGCGGCACCGTCTTCCAGCGCCGGGTGTGGGAAGCGCTTTGCGATGTCGGCTACGGCAGTACCGCATCCTATCGCGACATAGCGGCCGCCATCGGCCAACCCAAGGCGGTGAGGGCGGTGGGAGGCGCGAACAACCGCAATCCGGTTCCGATCATCGTGCCGTGCCATCGCATCATCGGCGCGAACGGAGCCCTGGTCGGCTACGGCGGCGGACTTGACGTCAAGGAACGGCTGCTGGCGCTGGAACGGACGAAAGCGAAAGCGGCGGTTGAATGAAGATTTTTTCGGCGGCATGAAGCTTTCCTGGCTTTCGGGCTTCATCTTTTCGGCGAACTTGCCGAAATTATGGAGTATTATTGAAATAAAAACGCCACGAGGCAACATTCGGCGGGAAGGTCAGCAAGCTCAGACAGGAGAGAGAACGGATGAGACTGGTCGATATCGAAGCGGTTGAGCCCGGGCAGACGCTCGGCAGGACGATTTTTTCGGCGAATGGGACGGTGCTTCTCTCCGCGGGCGTGCAATTAACGGTATTTATGATTAGCACGCTTAAGCGGTTGGGCGTTACGATGGTCTACATAAGCGATCCGCTGTTTCAGGACGTGACGATCGAAGAAGTGTTGTCGGAAAGCACGAAGCATGCGGTCATCCAGCAAATGTCGGAAGCGTTCGATGCGCTGCGGTCGGGCAAGACGTTCAACACGAAAGCGATCAGCACGACGGTGGGCCAATTGCTCGAGGACGTCATGCGGAACCAAAACGTGCTCGTGCAGCTTTCGGACATCCGAACCGCCGATAATGCGGCGTACATTCACGCGATGAACGTCTGCATGATGTCCACGTTGGTCGGCCTGAATATGGGGCTCAACATGATCCAGCTCAAGGAGCTTGCGATCGGGGCGATGCTGCACGACATCGGAAAGCTGGACGCCCCGGACAAGGAGCAGGAGGAAGGCCGGCTTCATCATGCTTGGCGCGGCTTCGAAATGCTGAAGATGAAGCGGGAGTACAGCCTGCTGACGGCCCACGTCGCGTTCCAGCACCACGAATGGATCGACGGCACGGGGCAGCCGCGCGGGCTCGGAGGCGAAGAGATCCACCTGTACGCGAAGATCGTGGCCGTAGCCAACGTGTACGACAATCTGCTGACGGATTTGTCCGAAGGAAGGCGGATTCTTCCGCACGAAGCGGTGGAACGGCTGAACGCGCTTTCCGGAACGCAGCTTGAACGCGAGGTGCTGGTCGAGTTTTTGCGCATCGTTTCCGTTTATCCGAACGGGATCTCGGTGCGGCTGTCCAACCGTCAGACGGGCGTCGTCGTGGGACAGCACCGGGGGCTGCCGGGCCGGCCGGTCGTGCGCGTCATCGACAAGGCGGGAGACGAAGCGGTCGGAGCGACGGAAATCGATTTGTCGCAGCACCCGACGATTTTCGTGGAAGCGGTGCTCCTGTAACGGCCGGAAAGTGATTTGATCTGGCGCTCGGAGCCGTGCTATCATAGGTAGGTTGCGTCGGACAAGCGTCTTCGCAACGGCAAAATTTTTCGTAAGTCGGAGGGGAACGAAGTGAGCGCTTGGAACATCGTAATTCCGATCGTGACGCTTATCGTCGGCGCGGTGCTCGGATTTATTTTCGGGGTATTCTACTTGAGAAATCAAATGACCCGCATGCAAAACGACCCGGAAATGCTGCAAAAGATGGCGAAGCAGATGGGCTACAATATGAATAAGCAGCAGCTGCAGAAAGCGCAGCAAATGCTGAGCAAACAAAACGGCAAACCCCGGCGCAAATAGAAGAAGGCCGGGCGCGAGTCGCAGAGAACGCGAGCCCCGTACGTTCGGGACGCAGCTGCGGCGATAAGGAGGAAGATCGGTGGCCGGGTTGAAGGATTATACGAATACCGCCGTTTCGCGCAATCGCGAGCAGATCGAACACCACGTTCGGGAAATATTGAAGCTGATCGGGGAGGATGTCGAGCGCGAAGGCCTGCTCGATACGCCGGCCCGCGTGACGCGGATGTACGAGGAAATATTCGCGGGCTACGAAGTCGATCCGCGCGACGTGCTCGGCGTGACGTTCGACGAAAAGCACGAGGAGCTCGTCATCGTCAAGGATATCGTTTACTACAGCCAGTGCGAGCACCATATGGCGCCGTTTTTCGGCAAAGCCCATATCGGCTATATTCCAAGCGGCAAAATCGCGGGCCTGAGCAAGCTGGCCCGGCTCGTGGAGGCGGTCACCCGCAGGCTGCAGGTGCAGGAGCGGATCACGTCGCAAATCGCCGACATTCTCGAGGAGTCGCTCGATCCGCACGGCGTCATGGTCGTCGTCGAAGGCGAGCATCTGTGCATGTGCTCCCGCGGCGTCAAGAAGCCGGGAAGCAAAACGGTAACGTCGGCCGTGCGCGGCCAGTTCCGCAACAGCTCGGCGCTGCGATCGGAATTTTTGTCGTTGATCAAAGAGTAGGAAAAAAAGGCCAAGCGGTCGGATGCCGCTTGGCTTTCGTAGTACGCCCAGCATGGGCGTCATCTCTAGGGTGAAAGTCCCGAACGGGGGCTGGCGAACGCCTACCGTTAGCCAAGAGCAAGGGTGTCAGCCGCGAGGCGGAATCTGAAGGAAGCTGGAGGCAAATGCACGAGCCAAGGTACACGAACTCAATTTGAGGCAGGGTTAGTCGGATGAGTCACCTACACATGACGAAATCCAAAGTCGCCAAGGGCTTTCCCTGTAAACTTGGGTGGTTGCGGGCAGAAAGATGACGTTCTTATCTGGGGAGACCTGCGGAAAATGCGAAGTTACTTCGTAACCACAGTCGGAAGGCTGTGCTGAATCCGCAGGAGTCAGCAGAGGCCATAGTACGGGAGTACGGGACGCCGGAAACCGGAAGGGCTGAACCGAAAGGAGAGAGGAAACCGATGCGTTCGCACGAGGAGCAAAGACAGCAGAATATCTCGCAAGAGAGCTTGCGGCAAAGAGAAGCGGTGAAGCCGTCAGGGTATGCCGAAGCGCCGAGTTCTACGACGGCACAAGTCGCCCCTTCCTCTCGCGAAGCGAATAACGACTTGTTAGAACGAATGCTCAAAGGAGATAACCTTAGGCTCGCCTACAAGCGAGTGGTGCAGAACGGAGGGGCGCCCGGTGTGGACAGTGTAACGGTAGCGAATCTACAAGCTTACCTGAAAACACACTGGGAAACGGTGAAAACCGAACTCCTCGCGGGAACCTACAGACCCATGCCCGTCAAACGAGTGGAAATCCCCAAGCCCGGAGGCGGCGTGAGGCTGCTTGGCATCCCGACCGTGATGGACCGCTTTCTTCAACAAGCCCTTCTACAAGTGATGAATCCGATCTTCGATGCGGACTTCTCGAGGCGTAGCTACGGCTTTCGCCCCGGAAAGCGAGCGCATGACGCGGTAAAGCAAGCTCAGCACTACATCCAGGAAGGTTTTCGATGGGTGGTAGACATGGACTTAGCGAAGTTCTTTGACCGAATCAACCACGACATGCTCATGGCAAGAGTAGCAAGGAAAGTGACGGACAAGCGTGTCCTAAAGCTCATTCGCGCCTATCTTAATGCTGGGGTTATGGCGAATGGGGTGTTCGAAAAGACGGGAGAGGGAACGCCGCAAGGGGGACCTCTGAGCCCGCTTTTAGCGAACATTCTACTGGACGACTTGGACAAAGAGCTGACAAAACGAGGATTGCGATTTGTCCGCTATGCGGACGACTGCAATATTTTCGTTGCCAGT
This sequence comes from Cohnella massiliensis, assembly GCF_900169535.1. Classification (NCBI taxonomy): domain Bacteria; kingdom Bacillati; phylum Bacillota; class Bacilli; order Caryophanales; family Paenibacillaceae; genus Cohnella; species Cohnella massiliensis. The sequence goes on along the minus strand of NZ_LT821257.1, from coordinate 136,843 downwards.
AAACGTGCAGGCGAACGCGTCATGGAGTCGGTAACGCGCTTCGTAGAAGGAAAGCTAAAACTGAAAGTGAATCGAGAGAAAAGCGCAGTAGATCGTCCTTGGAACCGTAAGTTCCTCGGATTCAGTTTCCTGTGGGATAAAAAGGCGACGATTCGGTTAGCCCCACAGACCATTTCGCGGTTTAAAGAGAAGGTACGAGAGCTGACGAACCGTTCGCGGTCGATGTCTATGGAAAACCGGATTATGCAATTAAACCGCTATCTCATCGGCTGGATTGGCTATTTCCGACTAGCATCGGCAAAGGGACACTGCGAGAAACTCGACCAGTGGACTCGCCGCAGACTGCGTATGTGCTTATGGAAGCAATGGAAACGTGTACGTACTCGAATCCGTGAGCTTCGAGCACTCGGCGTCCCAGAATGGGCGTGTTTTGTCATGGCTAACTCCAGACGCGGTGCTTGGGAAATGTCTCGAAACACAAATAATGCCCTCCCGACTTCCTACTGGGAAGCGAAAGGGCTGAAAAGTTTGCTTACTCGTTATTTAGCACTTTGTTAACCTTTTGGAACCGCCGTATGCGGACCCGCATGTACGGTGGTGTGAGAGGACGGAGGCTAGGCGCCTCCTCCTACTCGATTTATTAGGTCAGCCAGAGATTTCTGGTTGGCCTATTTTTATTGGGATCTTACGATGGTGGTAGCCGGGAGAACGAGGGTGGCTTAGGGGCTAGGACCCCGTCAAAAAAACTGTTCTCTCACTACCTTCCAACGACCATGTTTGAGCTGGTAGGGGCAATGACCTCGCATCACAAGCGAAGCTATGGGTTTGGAAGCCATGTGGGAATGCCGGTGAACGAATTGAAGGAGGGTTTTATGCAACCAGTTGTAGGCGTGGATGTAGCGAAAGGTTTTAGCGTGATACAGCCATTCTTAAGACGGAACGAGCCATACGGAAGGATGGAGAACCTTCAGCATGGGGAGAATGGTTTTGCGCGATTAGGGGAATTGTTAGAGCAACTAAAGCGAGTGAGCGGCGAGGACCCCGTTGTTGTCCTCGAAGCGACGGGCCACTACCATCGGGGGTTAGTGGGATATTTAAAAGTTAACGGATGGATCCACTACATCGTCAACCCCCTCCGAGCCAAACGAGCAAAGGGAACGCAGCTCCGTAAGGTGAAAACGGATGCGGCCGATGCTTGGCATCTGGCTGAGCTGTATTACAAGGGAGATGTAGTTCCACACCGCGAATGGCAAGAATCCTATACGGAGCTTCAGCACCTGACTAGACAGCATGAGTTTGTAACCGGCATGTATGTACAGGCAAAATTGAATAGCAGGGCATTAATGGAGCAAGTATTTCCGGATTACATTGGAATATTCCACAATCTTTTTTCGAAAACGTCATTGAAGGTGCTGAAGCGATGCTTAATGAACCAGACAACAGATCTAGGGGAATTTATTCGAGAATGCACAGGTAAATCCCATTCAAAAGTGTGGATAGAAGAGAAGGTAACGAAGCTTAGTGAAATTCTTCATAACTGGGCTAGGCAAGTTAAGAGTCCATCTCAGACAATTGCACTGAACAGCATGGTTTCGTTGCTGCTGGAGTTTGACGAGCAATTAACCCAGTTGGAAAAGCAAATGAATGAACTGGCCGAAGAACTGCCGGAGATACAATTGATTAAGAGCATACCTGGCATAGGGGACAAACTTGCTGCACAGATTGCAGCTGAACTCGGGGATGCCAGCCAATTCGAAGATGCCAAGCAGGCTGTGGCTTTTGCAGGACTAGATCCGGGAATCTACAGTTCGGGGAAATTTACAGCCACGTCTAACCGAATTACCAAAAGGGGCTCCAAAAGGCTAAGGCGAGCGTTGTATCTAGCCGTACAGTGCGGAATTCGAAGAGGTGCTAACCGAAGGATAACCGATTACTACAAAAAGAAAAGGATAGAGGGCAAGCCCTACAAGGTGGTCGTGATCGCTTGCGCCAACAAGCTTCTCCATCACGTGTACGCCATCCTTCGTAAAAGCGAGCCCTACCACGAGAACTAAATGCCAAACTTAACCATAATCCTTCTCGCCAAAGAAGGTTATTTGTGCTGCCTAAAAACGAGTATACCAAAACAATTTCAATTGCACCAAACCCAAATACTTGACAAGCATTAGCTGGTTTTTTTGTTGGAAGTTGGCTCGGCCCTCCGCGGATCCATTGAGTTTGGGCTGCCATCTAAAGCTTCCAAACGCATGCAGCCGCGCCCAGTTGAGTAAAAATGACCCGCTTTGCCGCCTCCGCGCAAACTCTGTCGCTCCGGTTGAGTCGTGACGACTCATTTCAACCCGCCAAACGCATGCGGCCGCACGCAGTTGGGTAAAAATGACTCACCTTACCGCCTCCGTTTGCGGTATTTGTCAAGATAGTTGTCGCGATTCCTTAGGGAAAGTAAATGTTAAGATAGCGATTTTTTTGCAGCCGGAATAAGCGTCACTTTTTCAGGATTCAGCCAGACTTCATCTTTCAGGCTCCAGTCGCGAATGGTGCCAGACCAGCGATTAGGGTTTCTGGCTTTTGCGGCCAAATAAATCTCCTTGCGTTTCTCAAACACTTGGTGTGCTAATCCTTCATGCCGCTGGTTAGGTGTAATAAAATTCAGTCCGCTGTGTCGATGTTGTTCGTTGTACCAGCGAACAAATCGCATGACCCATTCACGCGCCTCTGACAAGGCCTTAAAGCCTTCCGTTGGATAGCCAGGACGGTACTTGCATGTGCGGAAAATCGATTCTGCGTAAGGGTTGTCGTTGCTGACGCGTGGTCGGCTTCGAGAGGGGGTAATGCCCAAACTGTACAGGGTCTCCAGCAACGTGGCCCCCTTCATCGGGCTTCCGTTATCCGAGTGAAGCACAAGCGGCTGCCGACGAATCACGCATTGCTCTCGCACGACCGTACGACGGATCAATTGACTGGCATGCTCGGCAGACTCTTCTTCCCAAATCTCCCAGCCTACAATTTTACGGCTGTACAAATCCAGGATGAGATACAGGTAGAAGAACAACCCCTTCACGGGCCCGGGCAACCAAGTGATATCCCACATCCATACTTCATTCGGGCCGCTCGCAGCGTGGCTGGTGATGGGTTTAGGCGTGCGTTTCTTGCTGCGCCCGCGATGGTGCTGCTGATTGTATTTATGCATCACCCGGTAAAAGCTGGACTCGGAGGCGATGTAGGTTCCTTCATCGGCCAGCGCCGGCACAATCTGGCTTGGCGGCAGGCTCCTGTACGGCGGCTGCTGAAGAACCTCCAGCACCTGCTGCTCTTCTGCATCGCTTAGCTTGTTAGCGGGTGTCGGCCGTTTGGCGTGAGGGCGTCCGTCTACGGTGCCGCCTTGCTTGCGCCAGCGCTGGAGCGTCCGCTGAGTCAGTCCGAGCTCTCGGCAAGCAGCCGCTTCTCTTGCACCGGCTGCAACGGCGTCTTGCATGAGTGGAATGGCATGCTCGCTCTCCGAGGCACTGATGATTCGCCCTCTTGGGCCCCCCAGATCGCTCGAGCCTTTTTTCGCAACCCCATCAAGGCACCGGCTTAGGTGAGCGCCGCCTCTTTGGGCTTTAGCTCTCGATTTAATGCCTTGTTCTCTTGCTCTTTCTCGCGGAGTTCCTTCTGAAGCCTGTTCGCTTGCGAGACGATTCCGCCATTGGCTTGCATACACGCATCGCGCCATGCTTCCACCTGCTCAACAAACAGCCCTTTTGTCCGACAATACTCCGCCAGCTCGATTTCGCTCAAACTTGCGGTTTCGACAACGACAGCGAACTTCTCCTGCGTACTCCAACGTTCGGGCTGTACGTCATCGGCAGGCGTCATACCTTGTGCTTTTGCCGCCTTCTTCCACTTAAATAAAGTCGTCTCCGATAGACCGATTTCCTTAGCAAGCCGACTGACCGGCTCGTTGTACGGGGGCATCATACGCTGTACAATGCTTTGCTTGAATTCTTTGGTTACGGGATTCACGTTCTCCACCTCGTCCTCGTTTCTCCTCACTATATATTCAATTTGGGGGTACGACAACTATTCTGACAGAGGGGGTTTGCGCGCCGTCGCTCCGGTTGAGTCGTGACGACTCATCTCAACCCGCCAAACGCACGGAGCCGCGCGCAGTTGGGTAAAAATGACTCACCTTACCGCCTCCGTTTGCGCGCCGTCGCTCCGGTTGAGTCGTGACGACTCATCTCAACCCGCCAAACGCACGGAGCCGCGCGCAGTTGGGTAAAAATGACTCACCTTACCGCCTCCGTGTGCGCGCCGTCGCTCCAATTGAGTCGTGACGACTCATCTCAACCCGCCAAACGCATGCAGCCGGCACGCAATTGAAGGACAAGCCGGGCAAAAAAGCCGGACACCCGGCATCCGGCTTCACCCGCAGCCTCTCCTGCGGTACCAATAAGCGTATACGGTTCGGAAGCCCAGCTTGTCGTAAAGGCGAACGGCCGGAGCGTTGGCCTGAACGACCTGCAAGTAGCCGGTATCGGCTCCGCAAGCAGCTCCCCAATGCAAAATGTGCAGCAGCAGCTGCTCCCCGAATCCCCGGTTGCGGCATTCCGGATTCGTCACGATTTCATACAGCCCGACATAGCGGTCCTCGACGACGCCCATGCCGCAAGCGACGGGCTTTCCTTCGCAAAACAAGGTGAAAAAGCCTTTGGCGTAGGGCGCCGCTTCCATGATTCGGCGGGCGGCCGACGTCTGCTCGGGCGAATAGTCGAGCCACTCGGAAACAAGCTCCATCCAGCGCACGGAAGGAGACCGCTCTACGCCAATGTCGTTCGTCTTCGGCTGCGGCAGTCCGGCGAGCGCCGCCGACTTAACGGCCGAAGGTTCGAGGAGGTCGTACCCGAACGACTGAAGCAAGCCGTCCAGATGCCGGGAGGCGGCAAAAGGCGTTATTTTAAACACGGCCGGAAGACCCGCGTTACGGTAAATTTCCTCGCAGGCTCCGATTTTTTCCCGCAGCGTTCGTCCGGTTTCCGCCGGCGGGCCCCAAAGCGGCTGAACGGAGTTGGCCCGTTTCGTGAAGCCCTCGGACAACCGGATGAGCCAGCCGTCGCGGACGAACTGGCGCAATCCCGGCCATGCGTTCAAGGTCAGCTGTTCGATGCGTTCGCCCTCGATTTGATGCCGGTTCGGCGCCGGAGCTTTCGTTCCGGAAGCTTCGTTCAAGCGATCCGGCTCCGCCGAACGGCTGCATTGGTCGATCACGCACGTCACTTCCATTCGCTTCAGTATAATTATACACTACTAATTATAATTATACGGAAACGATTTTCAACCCCCGGCTACATTCGGCACACTTCCTTCGGACAGCTTTCGCACCGGCAAATTTTTCGCAAATAGTCCATGTCTTTGACGACCAGGTAACCGTCCTTGACGAGAATGACGTTTTCCTTGCGGTACTCGGACAGCATTCGATTGACGCATTCCCTTGACGCTCCGATCATATCCGCGAGCTCGGTATGGTTGATTTTCAACGAAATCAACGTTCCGTCGCTGTCGGGAACGCCGTTGGAATTGCACAAGCGGATAAGCAGCGAGCAGAGCGCCCCGGATTTTCCGTAAAGCATCAGGTCCCGAAATTTCGTTTGGGTCATCCGGTGCATCAGACCCATCCACTTCATGAATTCGATGGCAAAATCGCCGTGCTGCCACAGCAGCACTTCAAGATCGGCCATCTGGATCAGCCCGATTTCCCCGGGTTCGATCACTTCGGCGTTAAACGAGTGAACCGGCTTGCCGGACGGATCGGGCTGGCCGTACAGATCTCCGTTTTGGAGCAGATAAAGCGTGATGTGGCGTCCGTTGTCCGACGTTTTCGTAATGCGAAGCCGGCCGGTGCGGACGAACAGGAGTTTGTCCGCAGGATCGCCTTCCCAGAACAGGACGGTGCCTTTTTCGATTGTTTTGCGGTACATGATGCTCTGAAGCTTGGCAAAGCTGTCGGCGGAAAAACACCGGGCCGTTCCTTCCGTACCTTCGTTGCAAATCGGGATTCGGGCGGTCGGGTTCATTCGCGGCACGCTCCTTCAGTTCGGATACTCTTATTGTAAAGGAATCCCGCAGTGGGATTTATGAGGGGAATGACTGAATCTGCGGGGGAAATTCCCTGATTTTGACCGGAAATGATCTACATCACTGCGGCCGGCCGACTTTATCGGGTTTAATCGTTTCAGGAAACCTTGAAGAAAGGAGCTGCCCAAAATGCCGACGCAACCGTCCGAAAGCATCCCGCCTTCGCGGGATGTATCCGCGGAACCGCCCGTAAGCGGAATTATTCTCGCGGGAGGCCGCAGCCGGGTGAAGCGCGGAGAGCTGAAGGCGTTATGGCCGATCGACGGGGAGCCGCTGCTGGCAAGGCAAATCCGTTTGATGAGGTCCTGGTGCAAGGAAATCATGGTGGTCACCGACACGCCGCGCTTGTATTTGCCGCTCGTCCCCGCGGATGTCCGCATCGTCACCGATTACGCGAAGGGAAAAGGGCCGCTGGGCGGCATGGCGGCAGGGTTGTCGCTCGCGCAGCTCCCCTATGCGTGGATCGTCGGCAGCCGCATGGCGGATTTGTCCGTTCCGGCCGCCCGGCTGCTGTTGGCGCGCTGCGCAGCCGGACGAAAGGAGGCGGTGTGGCCGTCGGATTCGAGCGGGCCGTATCCGCTGCACGGCATTTACGCCTGCGCGAGCGCCGGCCGCGTCGTCCGGTTGTTCGAGGAAGGCCGGCGAGGGCTGGCGGATTTGCCGAGATTTCTGCTCTGGGACGAGGTGACGGAAAACGAATTCGCCCGGCACGGCATCGCATTCGATTTTGTCCGCGAGCGGACCGCCGGCGGCGCCGTTTATCCTTTTCCGGCCGACCGAAGGTAAAAATCCGTTGTGACGCCGATCATAGCGGGCGGGAATTCCGGCGATTTATGCTGTAACCGTAAGAGTCCAGAGGTTTATCTTTTGGGGAGGCGGAGGCCTATGACGGTAAAAGAGAGCCGGGCGCAGCCGAACGCGGCGGCCGATCAGGCGAACGCTCTCGTCGCGAGGGCGCATCAGGCGATGGAGGCGTATTTCCGCCTCGATCAGGAACGAATCGATGCCATCGTGCAGGCCATGGCGCTGGCGGGTTTGAACCGCCACATGGAGCTCGCGAAGCTTGCCGTGGAGGAGACGGGACGCGGCGTGTACGAGGACAAAATCACGAAAAACATGTTCGCGACCGAGTCCGTCTATCACAGCATCAAATACGACAAGACGGTCGGGGTGATCGAAGACAATCCTTACGAGAGCTACCAGAAGGTCGCGGAGCCGGTCGGCGTCATCGCCGGGGTGACTCCGGTGACGAACCCGACGTCGACGACGATGTTCAAATCGCTGATCGCGGCCAAAACGCGAAATCCGATCATTTTCGCGTTTCATCCGTCCGCGCAGCGCTCGAGCGCCGCGGCGGCGCAAACGCTGCGCGACGCGGCCGTCAAGGCGGGCGCGCCGGAGCATTGCATCCAGTGGATCGAATCCCCGTCCGTGGAAGCGACGCAGGCGCTCATGAACCATCCCGGCGTGGCGCTCGTGCTCGCCACCGGAGGCTCAGCGATGGTGAAGGCGGCGTACAGCACCGGCAAGCCGGCGCTCGGGGTCGGACCCGGGAACGTGCCGTGCCTGATCGAGAAATCCGCCGATTTGAGGCAGGCGGTGACCGACCTCATCTTGTCCAAGACGTTCGACAACGGCATGATTTGCGCGTCCGAGCAGGCGGTTATCGTGGAGGAGGCCGTGTACGACCAGGTCCGCAAGCTGATGATCGAGTACGGCTGTTACTTTTTGAACAAGGAAGAGACGGAGGCCGTGTCGAGGCTGGTGATCAACCCGGAAAAATGCGCCGTGAACGCGGCCATCGTCGGCCAGCCCGCGGAGCGCATCGCCGAATTGGCGGGCGTCGAGGTTCCGCCGGGAACGAAAATTCTCGTGGCCGAGCTGGGCGGCGTCGGGGACGCCTGGCCGCTTTCCGCCGAGAAGCTGAGTCCGGTGCTCGCCTGCTACAAAGTGTCGACCGTGCACCAGGGCATCGCCAGAGCGGCGGAAGTCGTGGCCTACGGCGGCATGGGGCACTCCTCGGTCATCCATTCCCGCAACGAGGAGGCGATCGCCGCGTTCGCGAGGCGTTTGCAAACGGGACGGGTCATCGTGAACGCCCCGTCGACGCACGGCGCGATCGGCGACATTTACAACACGAACCTGCCGTCCCTCACGCTCGGCTGCGGTTCGTACGGACACAACTCGACGACGGCGAACGTAACGGCGGTCAATTTGATCAACGTGAAAAGGGTGGCGAGGCGTACGCTGAACATGCAATGGTTCAAAGTGCCTCCGAAGGTGTATTTCGAGCGGGGGGCGACGCAATATCTGGAGAAAATGCCGGACATCTCGCGGGTGCTGATCGTCACCGACGCGACGATGGCGCAGCTCGGCTACGTGGAGAAGGTCGAGTACTATTTGCGCAAGCGGAAAACTCCTGTCAGCATCGAAGTGTTTGCCGACGTGGAGCCCGATCCGTCGACCGATACGGTCGACAAAGGCACGGCGCTGATGCGGGCGTTCCGGCCGGACTGCATCGTGGCGCTCGGCGGGGGCTCGCCGATGGACGCCGCGAAGGCGATGTGGCTGTTCTACGAATACCCGGACACCGAATTCGACGCGCTCAAGCAAAAATTTCTCGACATCCGCAAACGGGTGTACAAATATCCGCGGCTCGGCTACAAGGCGAAATTCGTCGCCATTCCGACGACGTCCGGCACCGGCTCCGAAGTGACCTCGTTCGCCGTCATTACGGACAAAAACAAAGGAAATACGAAATACCCGCTCGCCGATTACGAGCTGACGCCGGACGTGGCGATCGTCGACCCGGAATTCGTTTACAGCTTGCCGAAGACGGCCGTCGCGGACACGGGGATGGACGTCCTGACGCACGCGATCGAAGCGTACGTGTCGGTCATGGCGAACGATTATACGGACGGGCTCGCGCTGCAGGCGATCCGGCTCGTCTTCGACAACCTGGAACGTTCGTTCCATACTTCGGATCCGCAAGCTCGTGAAAAAATGCACAATGCCTCGACAATCGCCGGAATGGCGTTCGCCAACGCTTTTCTCGGGATCAACCACAGCCTGGCTCACAAGTGGGGAGGGCAGTACCGTACGGCGCACGGGCGGACGAACGCGATTTTGATGCCGCACGTCATTAAATACAACGCCGGCAAGCCGACCAAATTCGCGTCGTTTCCGAAGTACGGCCATTTCATCGCAGACGAGCGGTATGCCGATATCGCCCGGCTGCTGGGGCTTCCGGCGAAGACGACGGAGGAGGGCGTCGGCAGCCTGATCGCGGCGGTGCGGAAGCTGAACCGCTCGCTCGGCATTCCCGAGAAATTCGCCGATCTCGGCATTCCGGCGAGCGACTTCGAGTTGCGCGTCGACGAACTCGCGGACCGCGCGTTCGAGGACCAGTGCACGACGGCCAATCCGCGGATGCCGCTCGTGACGGAGCTGGCGGACATTTACCGGAACGCATACTACGGCAGATTTTAACCGGATTCCCGATTTTATTTGGAGGTGCTTGACATGGCGAAGGTTGCAGACGAGGTTCGGAACCGCGCGAAGCCGGGGGGCGGCCCTTGGCGGGGGTTTGCGGATGGCGAATGGAAAAAACGGATCGACGTGTCCGGCTTCATTTTGCGGAACGTTGCTCCCTACGACGGGGACGAGGCGTTCCTCGCCCCGCCGACGGAGGCGACGCGTTCCCTGTGGGACCGGGTGCTGGAGCTGATGCGCCGGGAACGGGAAAACGGCGGCGTGCTCGATATCGACGTCCATACCGTGTCGACGATTGCGTCGCACGGTCCGGGCTATATCGAGCGCGGCAAGGAAAAAATCGTCGGGCTGCAAACCGACGCGCCGCTGCGGCGGGCGGTTCAGCCGTTCGGGGGCATCCGGATGGCGGCCGACGCCTGCGAAGCCTACGGCTACCGGCTGCCGGACGACATGATCCGGCTGTTCACCGACATCCGCAAAACGCATAACCAGGGCGTGTTCGACGCGTATACGACGGAAATGCGGACAGCGCGCAAAGCCGGCATCATTACCGGGCTGCCCGACGCCTACGGCCGCGGGCGGATTATCGGGGACTACCGGCGGGCCGCGCTGTACGGCGTCGACCGCCTCATCGACGACAAGCGGGACGATTTGCGGGAGCTGGAGGTTTGCGAAATGTCGGAGGAGGTCATCCGGCAGCGCGAGGAGCTTTCCGAGCAGATTCGCAGCCTGCAGGAGCTGAAGAAGATGGCGGCTTCCTACGGCTTCGATATCTCCAGGCCTGCGGCCGATGCGCGCGAGGCGTTTCAATGGCTGTACTTCGCTTACCTGGCCGCGATCAAGGAGCAGAACGGGGCGGCGATGAGCCTCGGCCGCGTGTCGACGTTTCTCGATATTTACATCGAGCGGGATTTGGCGGAAGGCACGCTGACCGAAGCGGAAGCGCAGGAGCTGGTCGACCATTTCGTCATGAAGCTCCGGCTCGTCAAATTTTTGCGGACGCCCGACTACAACGAATTGTTCAGCGGCGACCCGACGTGGGTGACGGAATCGATCGGCGGCATGGCGCTGGACGGCCGGACGCTGGTAACCCGCAACTCGTTCCGTTTTCTTCATACGCTTTATAACCTGGGGCCGGCGCCCGAGCCGAACCTGACGGTGCTCTGGTCCGAGCGTCTCCCGCGGGCGTTCAAGGCCTATTGCGCCAAAGTGTCCATCGCGACAAGCTCGATCCAGTATGAAAACGACGAGCTGATGCGCCCGCTGTTCGGGGACGATTACGGCATCGCGTGCTGCGTTTCGGCGATGCGGATCGGCAAGCAGATGCAGTTTTTCGGGGCGCGGGCGAATTTGGCGAAGGCGCTTCTGTACGCGATCAACGGCGGCATCGACGAGAAGCTCGGCATCCAGGTCGGCCCGAAGCTCGTTCCGCTGACCGGGGACACGCTCGATTACGCGGAAGTGGCGGCCAACTACGACGAGGTGCTGGAATGGCTTGCGGGCCTGTATATGAACACGCTCAACGTCATCCACTACATGCACGACAAATACTGCTACGAACGGCTGGAAATGGCGCTGCACGACCGGGAGATCGTCCGCACGATGGCGTGCGGCATCGCCGGGCTCTCGGTGGCGGCCGACTCCTTGAGCGCGATCAAGCACGCCAAAGTGCGGCCGATCCGCAACGAGCAAGGCGTCGCGATCGATTTCGCGATCGAGGGCGACTATCCGCAATACGGCAATAACGACGACCGGGCGGACCGGATCGCGGTCGAGCTGGCGGAATCGTTCATGAACAAGCTGCGCAAGCACCATGCGTACCGGAATGCGATTCCGACCCTGTCGGTGCTGACGATCACCTCGAACGTCGTGTACGGCAAAAAAACCGGCAGCACGCCCGACGGCCGAAAGAGCGGGGAGCCGTTCGCGCCGGGGGCGAACCCGATGCACGGACGCGACCGCAAGGGAGCGCTCGCGTCGCTCGGCTCGGTCGCCAAAATTCCGTACGCGAGCTGCCAGGACGGCATTTCGAACACGTTCTCGATCGTGCCGAAAGCGCTTGGCCGGGAGGAGGAGGCGAGAAGCGGCGTGCTGGTGTCGCTTCTGGACGGCTATACGGCAAGCGGCGGGCACCATTTGAACGTCAACGTGTTCAACCGCGAGCAGCTGCTGGATGCGATGGAGCATCCGGAGAAATACCCGCAGCTGACGATCCGCGTGTCGGGCTATGCGGTCAACTTCATCAAGCTGACGAGAGAACAGCAGCTTGACGTCGTGAACCGGACGTTTCACGGAGCGATGTGACCGGGCGTCCGGCTGCGCCCCGAAACCCGAAGGGAGGCGAAGGCCATGCATAACGAAGGCCGCATCCATTCCATCGATACGTTCGGCACCGTCGACGGCCCGGGCATTCGCTTCGTGCTCTTTGCGCAGGGGTGCGCGCTGCAGTGCGGGTACTGCCACAACCCGGATACGTGGAATCCCCGGGACGGCCGAACGGCGACGGTCGAGGAGTTGCTGGCGGAAATCGAGCCTTACGTTCCGTATTACAGCCGCTCCGGCGGCGGCATTACCGTCACGGGAGGGGAGCCGACGCTGCAGGCGCCCTTCGTCGCCCGGCTGCTGGCCGAGTGCAAGAGGCGCTGGGGGCTGCATACGGCGCTCGATTCCTCAGGCTTCTGCGACCCTCATCACGTCGAGGAACTGATGGAGGTCACCGATCTCGTGCTGCTCGATCTGAAGCAGCTGAACCGCGAGCGGCACATTGCCCTGACTAGCCAGCCCAACGACCGGACGCTCGCCTTCGCCCGCTGGCTGTCGGAGCGGGGGAAGCCCGTATGGATTCGCCACGTGCTCATTCCGGACGTGACGGACGACATGGCGGACTTGACCGCTCTGGGGGCGTTCATGGGCACGCTGGGCAACGTGGCGAAGTTCGAGCTGCTGCCGTACCACCGGATGGGGGTATACAAGTGGGAACGGCTCGGCAAAGCGTATCCGCTGGAGGGCGTCCGGCCGCCGGAGGAAAAAGAAATGCGGCGCGCCCGGCATCTGATCGAAATGGCTTTGCGCGACGCGAAGACCGTCCGCATCGGCGAATCATAGAAAAGCCGCTCCCTTGTCCGATCGTTTCGCGCCGACGGGGGAGCGGCTTTTTAGCGACGAGAAAGCGCCCGGGCAAGCTTGCGGGACACGCGGCGTAATTTTCGCCATGATGCCTATTTTCCAATGCAGGCCCCCCTGGCGCGAGGAGGAGCGTTCCCCGGACGTTTGTCCATCGCGAATAAGAAAAGGGCCAAATCGGACATCGTATTCCGGGCGGGATGTGGCGTATGATGACGGTAAAGCAGCGAAATCAACCATGGTATGGAGGTTTTTCAACAGATGGGTTCCTCAGATAAAATCCGAATCGGCCTCATCGGAGCCGGCAATATCGGAAACGTGCACCTGCAAGAATTCGGCAAGCTCGGTCAGGAATGCGAAATCGCCGCGATTACGGACGCATATCTTCCGCTCGCGGAGCAGCGGGCGCAGCAATACGGCATTCAAACGGTCGCCCCGTCGCCGGAAGCGCTCATCGAGCGCGGCGACATCGACGCGGTGATCGTCGCCGTGCCGAACCAAAGCCATGCGCCGCTGACGATCCGGGCGCTGGAAAGCGGTAAGCACGTGCTCGTCGAAAAGCCGATGGGACTTCATTCCGGGGCGGCCAAAGACATCGTCCGCGCGGAGAAGAAATACGGCAAGACGGTCATGGTCGCGCATCAGATGAGGTGGGATTGGCTGCCGCTGCAAGTGAAATCGCAAATCGAGCAGGGCGAGCTGGGCAACATTTACACGGCCAAAACCGGCTGGTACCGCCGCAAGGGCATTCCCGGCTGGGGCACGTGGTTTACGCGGAAGGACCAGTCCGGCGGCGGGCCGCTCATCGATATCGGCGTGCATATGCTGGATCTGGCGTTTTTCCTGATGGGCGAGCCGAAGCCGGTATCGGTATACGGGTCCACCTACGCGGAATTCGGTCCGCGCAAAAAAGGGATCGGCACGTGGGGCAAGCCGGATTGGAACGGCATCTACGACGTCGAGGATCTGGCGACGGCGATCATCAAGATGGACAACGGGGCCTCGCTGACGCTGGAAGTGAGCTGGGCCGTGCACATGAACACGGACAGCAGCCCGTTCGTTCACATCATGGGCTCGGACGGCGGAGCGTTCCTGAGAGGCAACGAAGGCATGTTCCTGACGGAAAAATTCGACCGCCCGGTCGACGTGCCGCTGCGGGCCCCGGATAACGACGAAGGAAGCCGCGTGCGGTTGAGCCGCCACTTCCTCGAATGCATTCGCGAAGGGAAAACGCCGTGGACTTCCGCCGAGACGGGATTGCGGACGAATCTGATCATCGACGCGATTTACGAGTCGTCCCGTACGGGCGGGGAAGTCAAGCTGGACTGGAGCCTGTAATCCTGGCTTCTAATGCGAAAAAAGACAGAATCCTTTAATCCGGGGTTCTGTCTTTTTTACGGACAAGTCCGATTTCGCGATCAAACGTTAATCGGGTGCTCGGCAGGCAGCGGCTTTGGCCTCGGTGCGGCACTGAAAAAAAGTTCATTATAGACAAAGCATTTTGTAAATCTTTTCAGCACCTGGAAATCGTATTCGGCGTCCCGAAACAAATTCAAATAATCTTCCTCATAGCGAATATGTTCGCCCTCGTCGTACCAATTCATGAATCGGTTGTTGAATCGGGTCCGGTTGCACAAATAAGGCTCGATGACGACGATTTTCCCGGCAGGCTTCAATATCCTTGCAAATTCCAGCAAATATTCTCTGATCAGATTGTCGGGGATATGATGAAGCACGGCGACAATAAGGATGGTATCGATCGAACGGTCCGGGACCGCAATCCGTTTTGAATCAAATTCGATAAAACGATGATCGGGATACCGCTTTTTGGCGTACTCGATTCGTTTGACGTCGGGCTCGATGCCGATGTACGAATCCGGATTGCAGATGACGCAGTTCGCCCCGGTGCCTGCTCCGAAATCAAGAGGGTGGCCTGATCGTAAGTCGAAATGTTCGTTAATAAGGTTATGAATGTATTTTTTCGTAAACCATGCCGTTCGTACGAACGCATGGTACAATTGCGGCGGAAGAGGCATCGTTTTTTGTCACATCCAAGCGTTTTTTGAATGACGCGGGCAACCCGTTCGGGACCCGGAACGGTTGCACGACATCAGGGAGTATGTCCCGAAAGCGGAATAACGATACGGGTAAAATTCGGGCGGACGGACAATCTCTTAAAGTCCTCCGCTCGTTTGATATCCTGATAGGCAGGCAGGTATAATACATACGGAATAGATGAATGACAGGGAGCGGAAAGGGCTGCCATGCGCAAACTACATCAGAGACCGAGCGGCGCCAAGCTGTCCGTCATTATCGCGGCTATCGTTTTTTTTGCGGTAGCGGCAACCTTCGGGTTGAACACAGGGGTCGGCTATTTCACTCAAAAATCGGCTTTGGCGGAAAATACGCTTTCCCTGAACGCGAAGCAGGGAGGAAGGAGCCGGACGGTAGCGTATAAGCCGGAACCTTTGGTTTCTGCGAACTCCGGATAACCGGCCGATAGAATGACAAAAAAGAACAAGCCCCGATTTCCGAAAACCAGCTTGGCGGCCGGTGCGGGGCTTGTCCGTATGTTCAGCGGTTTTTCAGCATTTCGACGTCGGCTTTAAGCTTCAACTGTTCTCGGTTCAAGATGTCGATGCTGTAATCGTGAGCCTGCCACTTGGCGGAAAACTCGTGCCTCATCTCGGTTTGCTGTTCCGCGATCCGGGCGACGGACGCATTCGTCGATTTCACGATGCCGATCAGTTGAACGAGCAAATCTTCGTGCCGGTCCAGACGGCCGGAGGTTTCCCGTTTGAAGCTCCTGTAATCTTCCTTGTGCTCGCTGAAATCCCTTTTCAGCTCCGCCATCTCTTGCTTAAGTCCGGACACGTCTTCCTTAAGTCCGGACACGTCTTGCTTAAGTCCGGACACCTCCAGCTTAAGCTCCGCAAATTCCCCGCGGAAATCCCGCAGCTCCAGCAAAATCAAATCCAGCTTCTCGTCGCTCATCCCGAACAGCCTCCTCAATAAAATATAAATGGCGTTGCAGGCGAGTTCGCGTTCCCCGTGGTAGCGGTTGGAGTGCGGGGGGAGTCGGGAACATTTGTTCTAATTTTACTATATGGGCCATGAATTGACAAATTAAAAAAATGTCGAAGTAGGGGGCAGCCAAAGCTCATGAGGGGGAGGCGAGCGGGCGTCAAGGGCTCCGGAACGCAAAAAATCCCCGGCCGCAACGGAACCCTTCCGTCGCCGCCGGGGAGCGGATCGCCTCAATACGGCTGCCATTGCAGCGTTCTTGCCTTCGCGAAACGATCGGAAACATAAGGCCAGTTGACGACGTTCCACCAATCCTTGATATAACCCGCCCGATCGTTCTGATGCTTCAGGTAGTAGGCATGCTCCCATACGTCCAGCGGCAGCAGCGGCACGACATCCCATTGGGAAAGATTTTGATGCTTTTCGGCCGTCAAAATTTCGAGCCGGCGGGCGCGCGGGCTCCAGACGAGAATCGCCCAGCCGCCGCCTTCGACTTTGTCCGCGGCTTCCGTAAACTGCCGCTTGAAAGCCTCGTATCCGCCGAAATCGCGCTCGATTTGCTCGGCCAGCGGTCCCGTCGGCTTTCCTCCGCCTTTCGGCGACATCGCATCCCAAAATATCGTGTGCAAATAATGGCCGGCTCCGTGGAACGCCAGCTCCCGTTCCCAATGCTTCACGAGGTCGAAATCGCCCGTGCGCCGGGCCTCCTGCAGCTTGAGCTCCGCCTTGTTCAAGCCGTCCACGTAGCTCTGATGGTGCTTGTCGTGGTGTATCCGCATCGTCTTCTCGTCGATGTAGGGCTCCAAGGCATCATACGGATAAGGCAGCGGCGGCAGCGAATGCCCCCCGATCGGAACCGGACGTCCGGTCCCGACGCCGGGGAGCGGATCGGACCAGCTTCCTTCGGGGGATCTCGCCAGTCCGTCGGCGGGCTGCGGAATGTCCGGCCGCTCCGCAGCGTCGTCGCTTTCTTCTCCGTTCGGCCGAATTTGGCCCGCTGGCGCCGACGAAGCGGCCGGCTTCGGTTCGGAAGCGTCCAAATAGCGTCCGGATTCCGCCTGAAGCCGCTCCGCGAGGGCGGAGGCTTCCGGGTTTTTGCGAAAGGCTTCGCTATTTTTTCGGATCACCTTGAGGTGGCGAATATATTCGGCGGATTGCCGCTTTGCCTCCTCCTCGAGACGGGCAAATGAGGAAGCGCGCCGGGATAAATGAAACGGGGTGCCGGGCGTCGGCTCGTACAGCGAATAGCGGGCGGCAGCGGCCGTCCGCTCGAACACGAGCTGCCATTCGTTCAGCAGCTTCGCGAACGCCGGTTCAAGCCCGGGGATCCGTTCGCGCAGAAGGAGCGTTCCCTGGCTTTCCCGGGTTTTCCAACCGACCAATTCATTTGCCAGTTCAAATGGATATCCGCCAGAAGCTTCGGCTGTCGGCATGCCGATTCCCTCCCTCCATAAGTAGCAGCGACATATGGCTACGTACCTATGTTTATGCCGGGAAAACGGCCGTTTATGACACTTCAGACGGCGAAGGTTTCGCCCGGGACGGTTTCGCCGGAGCCGGAAGAGCGGCTAATGCCGTCTAAAAAAACCGAAGCGCGTTCGACATACTCCTCCGTATGGGTCCGAAAAATCATTTCGTGAAGAACGTCCGGAACGATCCACAGCTCGGAGGACGGATGGGATTGCGCCGCCGCGATATTTTCGGTCATCCATTGCGGGGATTTGTCGTCCGCCGTTCCGTACACGAGCATGATCGGAAACGGATAATCGGTGGATTGCGCTTGTTCCGAAGGGATTTGATCCACCGAATATCCGCTCCAAAGCGGGAATAAAAGCCGAACGAGATTCAGGGTCAGGGGTCGGGGAAGCGATACGTACCGGTTAATATTTTCATAAATCGTGTCTTCGTCCGCCAAAAACGTGCTGTCCAGGATCATGCCGTCGATCAGGTCCGTTTGAAGAGCGGCTTGAAGCGCGGTGCCGGCGCCCATGGAAAATCCCCAGACGACGAGTTCCGCGCTGCCTTGGCTGCGGGCGAACTGCAGCGCTCCGAGCAGCTGCTGCGATTCCGCTATCCCTCCGGTCGCCGCGGACGGCCGAACGGGGTCGGCGAACCCGTAGTCGAACATGAGCACATTATAGTTCCAGCCGTTAAGCAGCTCGGCGATATCGTACATCGGCACCCAAGGCTCCTCGCGATTGGCGCCGAACCCGTGGCTCAGGACGACGGTTCGCTCGCTGCCGCCGGGAATCCACCAGCCGTGCACCTGGGACGCCCCGTCCGCGCTCGGAAACGAGACGTCCGAATAGGGGAGGTTTTTGGCGGACATCGGGTTGAGCGACAGGGCGGCGACTTTCGGATGCGTAAGGAGATAAGCCGCGTAGGCAAAAATCGACACGACCAGCAAGACCGACGCGAAAATGAAAACGAGGACGGCCAGAAGCAGTCTCTTGCCTTTCCGCGAGACCGCGGCTTCCGGGACGAAAGCGGGGGATTCGGGCAAAGGCAGGGCGTCCAGAGGGCGGGAACTCAGCGTTGTCGTATTCATCGGGATCGCCTCCGCTTCGGATGAGGGTTTTCTAATGAAATCGTTAAAGTTATCGTAAAATTGAAAAAAGGGAGCGTCAACGAGACTTGTCGAATTGTTAGACAGACGTAATGAAACTGCAATGAAACGCTGCCAATATTTACGGGGTTGAGCGCATCGGTTATACTAGGTGTACCAGTGTTTCATGGAGTGAAACGATTGGAGGCCTTCGAATGGAAGACGAGAAAAAGACCGTACGCGCCGTCGAAAGAGCTCTCGACGTTCTCCTTTGTTTTACTTCGGGGAGCGAATGGGGGTTGACGGAAATCGCGCAGCGAGCCGGGCTTCACAAGAGCACGGTCCATCGTCTGCTGGCGACGTTGGAAGAGAAGGGCTTCGTCATGCGCGACGAGGCTACCGATAAATACAGGCTGGGCTTGCGGATTTTGGAGCTGTCCGCCCATTTGACCCAGTCCGACGACCCCGCGGTCGTCCTGCTCGAGGAAATGAAACGGCTGCGGGACCAATTGGGCGAAACGATCAGCTTGTACGTGCGCGACCGGCGCGACCGCGTCCGCATCCAGGCGGTGCAGAGCGAGCAGGCGATTCGCCGGGTCGCTCCGGTCGGGGCCCGGCTGCCGCTGTTCGTAGGCGCCTCAAGCAAGGTACTGCTCGCGTTTGCCGAACCGGAAGTGAAGGAAGCGCTGCTGAACGATCCGGCATGGCCCGCGTCCGTCGATATTCCGGCGTACGAGAAGCAACTGGCCGAGATCGCCGCCGCGGGCTACGCGACAAGCTTCGAGGAGCGCGAAGCGGGGGCGGCGGCCGTCGCCGCGCCGATTTTCAACCGGGCGGGCAAGCTGGTGGCGGCGTTGTCCGTCTCCGGACCTTCGAACCGGCTTACGCCGGACGTCATGGAGGAGCGGGCGCCCGCCATCGTCGCCGCCGCAAGGCGGATGGGCTCGCTGCTCGGCTAAAAAACCGGGGACTGCCGAAAGGTCGGAAAAGACCTTCGGGCAGTCCCCGGTTTTTCGTAACGGGATAAAGGACGGAAAACGACGTTTCCCAATCGGATTGCGACCGTTTTACGCTTTCGGCTCCAGTCCCCGCAAAAACGCCAGCGCGTCGTCCAGCGTCGAGACTTTCACCAGTTCGAGATCAAGGTCGAGCTCCTTGACCGTTTCCTCGGCTTCCTTCCAGTTGCTCGCGCCGTTCTTCTCGTCGTAGGGGACGAGGAAGTAATCCGCTTTTTCCCGGTCGGCGGCCATCAGCTTGTATTTGATGCCTCCGATCTGCCCGACCGTGCCGTCGGCAGCGATCGTGCCGGTGCCGGCCACCCGGTAGCCCCGGGACAGGTCGTCTCCGGTCAATTGGGCGACGATTTCCAGCGTCATCATAAGTCCGGCCGAAGGACCGCCGGTGTCCGCGAAATCGAACTTGACCGGGTCCGGCGCGGTCACCTTTAGCACGGTTTCCTGATAAAAGCCGACGCCAGGCTTGCCGGTCGAAGCCATCGCGATGAGCGGGACCTCGGCCTCGAACGGCTTGTCGCCTCTCGTTCCGGCCAATTTGACGGTTTCCCCGGCTTTTTTGGATTGAAGCACGGCCGTTAGCGATTCGGCCGTCAACGTTTCCTTGCCGTCGGCGGACGTAATGATATCCCCCTCCTGAAGCCCGTGCTCGCGGGCTTGCGTGTCCGGCAGAAACGCCCTGACGATGACGCCCTGCTCTTCGATTTGAATCTGCCGGCCGAGGGAGTCGTAGGCCGCCATCAGCGCCCCGTTTTCGGAGCTGTCCCGCATATAGGCGAGCAGGTTCCGGTAGGCGGCGTAATTGACCGTGCCTCCCGTGGCCTTCTCTTCGGTTACGATGTCCATTCGGGGGTTGATCCAAGCGTACAAGATGGAAAAAACGTTCGGTTTCGAATACGTCGAAACGGTCGTAAACAGCAATGCGCCTTTCTCCTCCAGTTCGTGCCCGGTTTCGACCCGGGGATGAACGGGCTCGGCCGAGCCCGGTCCATAGAGCACGTAAGGGAACGACCAATTGCTCGCCACGATAAAGAGAACGGCAACCAGCCCGACGATAACGGCCGATCGGTAGCGGCGGAGCCAATGTTTCTGTTCAGCAGCCATCCGGGCTTCACCTCCGGTAACATTATAGCGCAACAACGCGAGCGGAAACAAAAAAGAAAAGGAAAGAGCAGGAAACGACGGCACGTTTCGTTCCGCAACCGCGCCCCGCAACGCAAAAAAGTCCGAAAGCACGGGCGAACCGTACTTTCGGACTCGGGGCAGTGCGAAGCAAAAGATTTATTGCGCGGCCAGCATTTGGCGAAGCACCGTTTGCAGGATGCCGCTGTTGCGGTAGTAGTCGACGTCGACCATCGAGTCGAGGCGGACGGTAACCGGGAATTCGAACGTCGAACCGTCTTCGCGGGTAGCTTTGACGGTGAGCGTTTGGCCCGGCTGCACGTCGTTGCTCAGGCCGGCGATGTCGAACGTTTCGCGGCCGGTGATGCCGAGCGTCTTCCAGCTTTGGCCGTTTTGGAACTGCAGCGGCAGTACGCCCATGCCGACCAGGTTCGAACGGTGAATCCGCTCGAAGCTTTCGGCGATGACGGCCTTGACGCCGAGCAGGAACGTGCCTTTGGCCGCCCAGTCGCGGGAACTGCCGGTGCCGTATTCTTTGCCGGCGATGACGACGAGGTTTTTCTTCTCGTTTTGGTATTTCATCGAAGCGTCATAGATGGACATCACTTCGCCGGTCGGCAGGTACGTCGTCACGCCGCCTTCGGTGCCGGGTGCGACCTGGTTGCGAATCCGGATGTTGGCGAACGTGCCGCGCATCATCACTTCGTGGTTGCCGCGGCGGGAGCCGTACGAGTTGAAGTCCTTCTTGGCGACGCCATGCTCGGTCAGGTACAAGCCTGCCGGGCTGTCGGCCTTGATGTTCCCCGCCGGCGAAATGTGGTCCGTCGTGACCGAATCGCCGAGCAGCGCCAGCACGTTCGCGCTCTTGATGTCCGCGATGTCGCCCGGTTCGGAGCCGAGATCGGTGAAGAACGGCGGGTTGGCGATATAGGTCGACTTCGGATCCCATTCGTAAAGCTCGCCTTGCGGAACCGGGATTTGGTTCCATTGTTCGTTTTGCGTAAAGACGTTTTCATACTTGGCGCGGAACATGTCCGGGGACAGCGACTGGCGAATCGCTTCCTGAATTTCGTCGTTCGTCGGCCAAATGTCCTTCAGGTACACCGGCTCGTTGTCTTTGCCGAAGCCGATCGGATCGTTCGCCAGATCGATGTTGACCGTGCCGGCCAGCGCGTAGGCGACGACGAGCGGAGGCGAAGCCAGGTAGTTGGCTTTGACCTGGGCGTGCACGCGGCCTTCGAAGTTCCGGTTGCCGGACAGCACCGCGGCTACCGTCAGATCGTTGTCGGCGATCGCCTGGCTGACTTCGTCCGGCAGCGGGCCGGAGTTGCCGATGCAGGTCGCGCAGCCGTAGCCGGCGACGTAGAAGCCGATTTTCTCCAGGTACGGAAGCAGGCCGGCTTTGCGCAGGTAATCGGTAACGACGAGCGAACCCGGAGTCAGCGAGCTCTTGACGTATTCCGGCTTGGTCAGGCCGCGTTCGACGGCTTTCTTCGCGACCAGGGCCGCGCCAAGCATTACGCTCGGGTTGGACGTGTTCGTACAGCTCGTGATGGCGGCGATGACGACCGCGCCCGTCGTAAGCTCGCTTTTCTTGCCGTTTTTATGATGGACTTCCGCTTTTTGCGCGATCTTTTCGTCGGTGAGGCCGTAGCCGCCCTTGTCGATCGGCGTGCGGATAATTTCGTTGAATTCCTTCTTCATGTTCGTCAGCTCGACGCGGTCTTGCGGACGCTTCGGACCGGCGAGGCTCGGAACGATCGTGGACAAGTCCAGCTCGATGACGTCGGTGAACACCGGATCCGGCGTGTCGTCGGTGCGGAACATGCCTTGCGCCTTGTAATACGCTTCGACGAGCTCGATTTGCTTCTCGTCGCGGCCGGTCAGACGCATGTAGTTAAGCGTCTCGGAGTCGACCGGGAAGAAGCCGATCGTGGCGCCGTACTCCGGAGCCATGTTGGCCACCGTCGCGCGGTCGGCGAGGCTGATGTTGGAAAGGCCGGAACCGAAAAATTCGACGAACTTGCCGACGACGCCCTTTTTCCGCAAAATTTGCGTAATCGTAAGCGCCAGGTCGGTCGCGGTCGCGCCTTCGGCCAGACGGCCGGTCAGGCGGAAGCCGATGACTTCGGGCGTTACGAAATAAAGCGGTTGGCCGAGCATGCCGGCTTCGGCTTCGATGCCGCCGACGCCCCAGCCGACGACGCCAAGGCCGTTGATCATCGTCGTATGGGAGTCCGTGCCGACGAGGGAATCCGGGTAAACCTCGGTTACGCCGTCTTTCGTTTTGGTCGCGGCGACGGAAGCGAGATACTCGAGGTTGACCTGGTGAACGATACCGGTAGCCGGGGGAACGGCGCGGAAATTATCGAACGCCGTTTGCGCCCAGCGAAGAAAGCGGTAGCGCTCTTCGTTGCGCTCGAATTCGATGTCCATGTTCGTTTGCAGCGCGTCCGGCGTGCCGAACGCGTCAACCATGACGGAGTGGTCGATGACAAGGTCGACGGGAACGAGCGGGTTGATCCGTTTCGGATCGCCGCCGGCTTGCTTCACGGTTTCGCGCATGGCGGCCAGGTCGACGACGACCGGAACCCCGGTAAAGTCTTGAAGCACAATCCGCGCCGGAATGAACGGAACTTCTTTATCCTCGCGGCCGTTGGTCCAGCCGGCGAGTTGCTTGACATGCTCGCCCGTAATGGCGCGGCCGTCGAATTGACGGATCGCGGCTTCGAGCAGCACCTTCATCGAAAAAGGAAGTTTGGATACTGGGCCCGCACCTTGCTGTTCCAGCTCTTGCAAGCTGTAGTAGCGGTACGATTGTCCGGCTACCTTCAGCTCGGACTGCACCTTGTAAGGCAGGTTAGACAAATCAATCAGCCTCCTGAGTCGTTGAGAATGAGTTTCATTGCGTGAAACACGATTTCAAAAAACCTTCAGTTATAGTATAACGTCAGACATGCGTTCCGTAAAGTTACATTTGCTGGCTCTGTGAACGTTTTGTGACGAAATCCGCGCCGAATCGCGAATTTCATTTGGCGCCCTTTGCGCCCATTTTAATAGGATGCCTCCCGTTCCGGGCGTTTCATCCGGCATTGGCGCAAAAAGACAACCCGGAAGCAGCTTGGCCTCCCCGGGGCCGCTCTTCCGACGTCATGCTTCGGCCGTTTTCCGCATAGGATGAAACGAAGCGAAGTCTGGGCGAATCGGGAGGAGGAACCGCGGTGCCGGATCGGCAGCTCGGATGGAAACAGGCGTTAGTCGATTATGTGAGTGTCGTCAATGAAGCCGGTTTGCTCGGGGATGCCAAGGCATTTCGACGCGTGCCGGATCCCTACCACCGCATGCGCCTCGTTCGCCGGGCGGAGGCGCTGGAGGAGCGCGCCGCGCTTGTCCGGTTCAAGCCGATCCGCAGCGAAATGAAGGCGCGCCTGCTCCGTTACGAGGCGAAGGAAACGGAGGTCGCGGCCGACCTGCAGCTTCATACGGTCCGCTCGTACGAACAGGACCGTTTTCCCTGGCTGGAAGAGCGGGTGGAGAAGGAGCGAATTCGCCTGATCAAGTCGGGAACCCGCTGGCGGGTGGACGGGATCGAGCCGATCGCCACCGAGCAGCACCCGCTGCCGATGGCTAACGCGAACCGGGAGCTTGTCGACGAGTACGGCTGGCCCAGTCGCCCGGTGCTGCCTTCCATCCCGCTCATCAAGATCGATGCCGAAGTGCCCGCGCGTTCGAAGGTATACGCGGGGCCGGGCACGAGCGGGAGCTGGGAGGACGGGTGCGAGCGAAGCATGCCTTACCGCAGGGAAGAGGCGGTCGCTTATGCCGAGCGGTGGTGGGACCGGCCGAACCCCGCCTTCGAAAATTTCGCCGTCAACTGCACCAATTACGTTTCCCAGTGTCTCTTTGCAGGGGGAGCGCCGATGAACTATACTGGTAGGAGAGAAACGGGCTGGTGGTACAAAGGGCGCTCCGGCGGGCAGGAGCTGTGGAGCTTCAGCTGGGCGGTCGCGAACAGTTTGCAGCATTATTTGTCGGCGCCGAGAGCGTTCGGGCTGCGGGCGGAGGCGGTCGACTCCCCGCGTCAGCTTCAACTGGGCGACGTCATTTGCTACGACTGGGACGGCAACGGAGGCTACCAGCACAACACGATCGTGACCGCGTTCACGCCGGACGGCATGCCGCTGGTGAACGCCAATACCGTCAGCAGCCGCCGCCGTTACTGGGATTACCGCGACTCCTACGCATGGACGGAGCAAACCCGGTACCGTTTTTTTCATTTAATCGACGAATTTTGACCCTATCATCCGGAGGACTGCTATGAATTCCAAAGTTCGCGTCGGCCTCGTGTACGGCGGACGCTCTGGCGAGCACGAAGTTTCCCTGCAAACCGCTCTCGCGGTTTTGAAAGCATTCGACTACGGGAAATACGAACTGATTCCCTTTTATATAACGAAGACCGGCCAATGGCGGTCCGGACCGAAGCTGGAGGCGCCGCCGGCCGCGATCGCCGAGCTCCGGTTCGAACCCGAACCCGATGCGATCGACGCCCCGTCCGATGCCATGCTCCCCGTCGTGCGGGGCATGAGCGAGCTCGCGCCCGCCGACGGCGAAGCGCAGCGTCCGATCGACGTCATGTTTCCGCTGCTGCACGGAACGTTCGGCGAGGACGGCACCATTCAGGGCCTGTTCGAGATGGCCAACCTGCCTTATGTAGGGGCGGGAGTCCTGGCCTCGGCGGTCGGCATGGACAAGGCATTCATGAAAACGATGTTCGCCCAGGCGGGACTTCCCCAGGTCGGCTACCGGTTTTTCACCCGGTTCCAGTGGGAAAAGGAGCGCGAAGCGCTGCTGGCCAACATCGAGGCGTCCCTGAAATACCCTTGCTTCGTCAAGCCGGCGAACCTCGGCTCGAGCGTCGGCATCTCCAAGGCGCGAAACCGGGAAGAGCTGGCCGACGCCGTTTCCACGGCGCTCCGCTACGACCGCAAAGTAATCGTGGAGGAGTTCGTCGACGCCCGGGAGATCGAGGTCAGCGTGCTCGGCAACGACGAGCCGAGGGCGTCGGTGCCCGGGGAGATCGTCAGCTCGAACGATTTTTACGACTATAATGCCAAATATATCGACGGGAAATCCGCCATGGTCATTCCGGCCGAAATTGATCCGGACGCCGCCGCCGCCGTGCGGGAAATGGCGGTCAAAGCGTTCCGGGCGATCGACGGCTCCGGGCTCTGCCGCGCGGACTTTTTCATGCGGCGCAGCGACGGGCGGCTCTTCATCAACGAAGTCAACACGATGCCGGGCTTTACTCCGTTCAGCATGTACCCGCTGCTGTGGCAGGAATCCGGCGTTTCATACCGCGAGCTGCTGGACACGCTGATCGAGCTTGCGATCGAGCGCCACGGCGAGCGGCAAAAGCTCGACTACGGCGGTTAACGCAACCGGAGGGATCAAAGATGGGCTTTCAAACGGAATTCAACTCGGTATGCAAATTCAAATCCGAGCAGGAGCTGTACGAGCTTCTGGAATACGGACGGGGCAAAATGGTCAAAAAGCAGTTCCGCGTGTTCCCGACCGGCCAGAAGGTCATCGCCTACACGCCGGACAACCAGGCTATCGCCATCGTGAAAATCGTCGCCTCCATCGCCGAAATCAATTTCCAGGGCGAAGAGGTGACCGAGGTGGAAATGGAACTGGTCCGGCGGCTGACGGAGGAGGAAGCGCGCGTGCAAACCGCGCTCGCGCACGAAATGTTTTTCGGCGAACAAGGCTGAAGCCCCGCAAATCGAACGGGTGGACAAGCCCGCGATCGGACAAACTTCTTTTAGAGAACGCGCGGCTTCGGCCGGGCGAAAAAGGGGCGAGTTCGATGCGAGTCAGGTTCGGTTTTGTCGCCATGTCCGTTCAATTGGAAAACGCATCCCCGTCCCGGACGATGACGATGGCGAATTTCGCCAAACTCGCGGACCGAGAGGCGGGGCTTCGTCGTTTGGAGACGCTTGCCGAGGAAAACATCCGCAATACGCTGCGCCTGCTGAAGCACTGCCGGTATATGGACGTCAAAGTGTACCGAATGACCTCCAAGCTCATCCCGCTGGCGACGCATGAGGACCTCGCCGACTGGTCCCCTTACGAAAAGCTGGCTCCGTCGTTTGCGGAAATCGGAAGCTTTGCCCGCGAGCACGGCATCCGCCTGTCGTTTCACCCCGACCACTTTACGGTGCTGAGCACGCCCCGCGAAGAGGTGCTCCGCAAATCGGTCAAGGATCTCGAGCATCATGTGCGAATTCTCGAGTGCATGGGGCTTGACGAGCGGGCGCTCTGCAACATTCACGTCGGCGGAAGCTACGGGAACAAGGAGGAAGCGGGCCAACGGTTTCTGCGCAATTTCGGCGCGCTGGACGAGCGGCTCGGACGGCGTCTGACGCTGGAAAACGACGATAAAACGTTCACGGCCGCGGAAACGCTGGCGATCTGCGAGGCGGCCGGGACCCCGATGGTGCTGGACCTGCACCATCACGCGGTCAATCCCGGCGGCGAGTCCGCGGAAGCGCTGTGGCCGCGCATCGCCCGGACATGGGAACGGTTCGAGCCGCTCGGCCTTCCTCCCAAGCTGCACGCATCCAGCCCGAAAAGCGCGACCGACCCGCGTGGCCATGCCGACTACGTGGAATCCGGGCCGCTGCTCGCCTTTTTGCGGAGCATCGCGGGTTCGACGCCGGCCGTCGATGTCATGATCGAGGCGAAGCAAAAGGACCTGGCGCTGGTCAAGCTTATGGAGGAAATGAAGGCGGCCGCGGCGGACGGGCAAGGGTTGCGGATCGTCGACGGGGCAAGCATCGAAGTTGAAGGGTAGAACGGGTTTGCGGCAGCGATGGGAAACCCGCTGGGCGCAGGGGCCGCACGAATGGCACGGCGTCCCGCGAGCGGGCTGCCCGTTACGGAGGAGTTGGACGAGTTGGAAGGTTGGGCTTGGACGCTGTTCGCGCTGATCGGCGTCGTTTCCGCCATATTCGGAAGCATCGTCGGCTTGGGCGGAGGCATCGTCATCGTTCCGTCGCTCGTCTTGATCGCGCCGGCCATGCTCGGAGAAGCGGTGTCGACGCAGACGGCCGTCGGCACTTCGCTTGCGGTGCTGATCTTGACCGCGTTTACGGCCACATGGACCTATAAAAAACAAGGCAAAGTCGACTTTAAAACCGGATGGCTGCTGTTCGCCACGAGCGGTCCCGCGGCGATGGCGGGCGCCGCCGCGACGAATGATGTCCCGAAAGGCCCCTTTCAACTGAGCTTCGGCCTGTTCATGTTCGTCATGTTCGTTCTCATGATCGCCCGGGAGCGCATGAAGCCGCTGAGCCGGGACTGGCCCGTACGCCGGACGTTCGCCGATGCGGACGGGAACGTATACGAGTACGGGTATTCGATCGGACTGGCGCTTGCGATCGGAGCGGGAGTCGGCGTTTCGTCCGGCTTGTTCGGCATCGGAGGCGGCTCCCTGTTCGTGCCGCTTATGGTGCTGCTGTTCGGGTTCCCGCCCCACGTCGCGACGGCCACGTCCATGTTCGTCATTTTGCTGTCCTCCGTGACGGGAAGCGCGGTGCATGCGGCAAACGGCAACATCGATTGGCTGCTGTTCGCCGCCCTCGCTCCCGGCGCGATCGTCGGCGGAAAACTGGGCGCGGCGATCGCCGCGCGGATGACGGGCAAGCAGCTGATGTGGCTGTTGAGGGCGACGCTGCTCGCGGTTGCCGTCTATTTGATCATTAAAGGATCGGGGGAAATGGGCTGACCGAACGCCCGTTTTTCCCCTTTTTCCCGTTAGACGCGGAACTCGCTATCTTCCCTCTCGTATATAATACAAGCATGATAGAATTAGGGAACGAAGTCGCGCTATAATAAACGGGTAAGGGTTTTCACGGAAAAAACTATTATTTTGGAAGATTTGAGGGATGATTCGATGGATGCCAACGAGCCGGTTATCGGCAGCAAGAGCTTTACGGCGGTCGCCGTCAACTGCGCAGCCAAGGCCGGTGAATGGATCAAAACCAAAATCGGCAACTTCGCGGCCCCCGACGTCAAATACAGCAAGCACGATCTCGTCACCGAAGTGGACAAGGGAGCGGAGAGGCTGATTCGGAATTTGATCGTGACCCACTTTCCGGAGCATTCTTTTTTGGGCGAGGAAGGGGTCGAACCCGGCCCGGAAGCTTCGGCGAAGGCGCTGGAACGCAAAAGCGAAGCGGAATATTTGTGGATCGTCGACCCGGTCGACGGAACGACCAATTACGTGCACGGTTTCCCGTTTTATTCGGTATCGATCGCCTTGGCTTATAAGGGACAAGTTATCGTCGGCGTCGTATACGATCCTTCCCGGGACGAGCTGTTCGTAGCCGAACGGGGCAAAGGCGCTTACGTACACGGGAAAAGAATGAGCGTTTCGAAGGAGACGGCTCTCGCGCAAAGCCTCGTCGCCACCGGCCTGCCGGCGGATCACGTGGCGGCGCTTCCGGCCAATCTGCGCCAGATTCAGGCGCTGGCTCCGCAGGTGCGGAATTTGCGGATCGCCGGCTCGGCCGCCTTGCACATGGCCTACGTGGCGGCGGGACGGCTTAGCGGGTTTTGGGAAGTGGGGCTCAACGCCTGGGATTTGGCCGCGGGCTCGCTGCTCGTCGAAGAGGCGGGAGGGCGGCTGTCCGATCAGGCCGGCCAGCCTTATCATCTCGGCGTCCGGGACATTGCGGCGAGCAACGGCCGGATTCACGACGAGCTGATCGAATCGCTCGCCAAAGCGTAAAAATCCGAGCTTTCGACCATCCTAGGGGAAGCGAAGGAGGCGGCGACATGGCCGAGGAACAGAAACGAGCCGCCGGGTCGCCCGAAGCGGACGAGGCCGCGGAGACCGCGGCTTCGCCGGCGGAAAGGGAATTGGCCCGCCGCTTGGCGGAGGGCGAGGCGGACGGCCGGAACGCGGCCGAAGAAGCGGTGGCATCTCTGCCGCCGCGGTGGGAAATCCGCATTCGGAGCGAAAGCGATCCGATCGCGGAGAAGACGGCAGTCTATCGCAAGATGGCTTCCGAGGCGGACGACCGCTACGCCCGTTACGACGGAACCGCGGCGGGCGGCGACGAGTCGGCCAAAGAAGAGTAAGCAGTTCCCGGAAACGGTTCGTTTTCGCGGGGCTGCTTTTTTTCGGATCGAACTCGCGATAGCGCCAAAACCTGCAGGGATTCAGGCTTTTTCTAAAACGATCTCATACGTCCAGTTTCGCCCGCATAAAGGCGATGAACCGCGACGCCTGGGACGCCAGCGAATCTTCCTTGCGGTAGACAAGGCTGATCGTTCGAGGCCGCACCTTGCCGGGCAGCTCCCGCACCGCCAAATCGCCGTCGGCGGCTTCCCTCAATACGCTGCGCCCCGGCAGCAGCCCGATTCCCATGCCGTGCTTGACGGCTTCCTTGATCGTCTCGACGGCGCCCAGCTCCATCCGAACGTTCCAGCGCAGCCCGTTTTCCCTCGCCCAATGCTCGGCCAGCTCCCGCGAGGTCGACCCCGCCTCATGAACGAGAAACGGCTCGTCCGCAAGGTCGCTCACGGCGACGTTCTGCCTCCCCGCCAGCCGATGCCGCGGAGGCAGGACGAGCTTTAATCCGTCATCGGCGAGCTTGATGACGTGAAGCTCCGGATAGGGCCCGTCCGGCAGCGAAACGACGGCGACGTCCACTTCGTACCGGTGCAGCATGGCAAGCACGTCGGAAGCTTGCTTCACCGTCAGCAGCGGGAGCGTCAAAGGGAATTTCATCTGGAACTCGGCGAGATAC
Source organism: Cohnella massiliensis (assembly GCF_900169535.1). Taxonomy (NCBI): domain Bacteria; kingdom Bacillati; phylum Bacillota; class Bacilli; order Caryophanales; family Paenibacillaceae; genus Cohnella; species Cohnella massiliensis. Next base: position 106,592 of record NZ_LT821257.1, on the reverse strand, counting down.
GCCGGCAGGAAATAAGTGGCGGGCGTATAGCTCGCGCCCAGTCTGAGCTTGCCCCGTCCCTGATCCCTGTACTCGCTCATTAGCCGCTGGGCTTCGTCCATCATGGCGGCGATTTTGCGGGCGTAAGGGAGCAGGTCCTCCCCGGCTTCGCTAAGCCGCAGACGCCCGGACCTTTTGCGAAACAGCTCGACTCCGAGCGTATCCTCCAACTTTTTCAAATGAAACGTAACCGTTGGCTGCTTAAGCCCCAACTCCTCGGCGGCATCCGAAATCGTGCGGCTGGCGGCCGCTTTTAGAAAGACTTTCAACTGTTGGACGTTCATCCGACAATCCCTCGTTTCCCCCGTTTCCGATCGATTAAAATATAGATAAATTCGATAAAAATATCAACAACTATAGATATTATTTAATCTCAAGTTGGCATTGGGTTTACATAAGCTTGACAATCCCCCCTTAAAGTTAAGGCATACCTAATTTGGGCAGGGGGATGCATATGAAACGGAATTTCATCAACCGGGGCTTCGCCGCCGCGGGCCTGATATCGCTGATGCTGGCAACCGCGGCTTGCGGCAGCAACGCAAACGGCGCGAACGGTGCCAACAACGGAAACGGGGCGGCGAGCTCTCCGTCGCCGTCGGCCTCGCAAGCGGCTTCCGCGTCGCCTTCGGCTTCGGAAAGCGCGAAGCCTGCGGGGGGAGGCGAGACGCTGACGGTCTATTTGAACGATTTCGACGAAATTATCAAGCCGATGTTCGAAGAGGCGACCGGCTACAAGCTGGAACTCGTAACCGGCAACGGAGCGGAAATCATGTCCCGGATCGAAGCGGAAAAGGGGAACCCGCATTGGGACGTCGTCTGGATGGATTCGATGCCTTCCATCGAAGGCCTGAGCCAGAGCGGACAGCTGTTGGAGGGCTATACTCCCGCCAACGCCGCGAATTTGACCGATTTCGCGAAAGGCTTCGTGCCCGCGAACCAATCCTATTATCCGACGGGCGCGCACGCCGCCTCGGTCATCGTTTACAATACGGAGGCTTTCGACGAAGCGAGCGCGCCGCAATCGTGGGCCGATCTGGCCGACCCGAAATTCAAGGACGCGGTCGGCATGGCGGACCCGGCCGTCGCCGCTCCGGCGTATCCGTTCGTCGCCTGGTTTTTCGAATCGAAAGGCATGGAAGAGGGCAAGGCATACTTCAAGGGCGTATTGGGCAACGGCACCCGCGTCTATCCGAAAAACCCCAACGTCGCGCAAGCCCTGACCGGCGGCGAAATCAAGGCGGCCGCTCTCCAGGAGAGCAACGCGTACGCTCTGAAAAACGGCGGCGAGCCGTTCGGCATCATCTGGCCGGAAGAAGGGGCGCCGGGTTCCGTCCGCGTCGCCGCGATTCAGAAGGAAACCGACCATCCGGAAGCGGCCAAGGCGTTTGTCGACTTCCTGCTCGATCCCGCTACCCAACAGGCTTTGATCGACCAAGGCGAGGAAAGCTATTTCGAACCGAGCGTGACGGGCGTCAATCCGAAAGCGGACCGCGAGCCGAACGCCAAGCTCGTCGTGGCGGAAGCTTCGTTCGCTTCCGGGCACGAGGCGGAAATCAAGCAATGGTTTGCGGATAACGCGGTGCAATGACGATGCTGAACCGAATATTCGCTTACGGGAACAGGACGGGCTGGCTGGTGCTGGCCGTCCTTGTTTTGCTTATTCTGCTTCCGCTTGCGGCGGTCGTCGTCCAGGTGCTGCTGCCGGGCGTTTTTTTCGGAACGTGGCAGATTGGCGACTTGTCGCTGCTGCTCGACGTGTTCAAGCGGCCTTTATGGTCGCAATCGTTAAAAAACACGCTTATCCTCGGCGCCGGCACGACGCTTCTCGGCACCGTCATCGGCGGAGCGCTTGCCTCCGTACGCGCCCGTTGGTCGTTTCCGGGGGCCCGGCTGCTCGATTTGGCGGTTTGGCTGCTGATCATTACGCCGTCCTTTATTCTCGCCCAAGGCTGGGTCATGTTCGCCGCGCCAGGCGGGCTGGCCCGCCAGTGGCTGGGCTGGGACTGGGTCCATTCGGCGGTGTTTACGCCGGCGGGGCTGATCTTCATTATGTCGCTCAGCAAATTTCCGTTCGCTTACTTGGCGGTGCATGCCGCTTTGGAATGGAAGGTCGACCGGCTCAGCGAGGCGGCGCGCATGAACGGCGGAAGCTCCTGGACCGCTTGGCGGACGATTCAGGCGCCGCTGCTGCTGCCGGCGTACTGCTCGGGGGCGATGCTCGTTTTTATGGACGCGGTGGGCGACTTCGGGCTTCCGGCTTCCATCGCGGCCGTATTCCGCTTTCCGACGCTTCCCTATTCGATTTATTCGGCCCTGTACACGTCGCCGATCCGCTTCGATATGGCCGGCGTGCTCTCGTTCTATCTCGTCCTGATCATCGCGCTGGCGATGAGCCTGCAATTTTACGCGCTCCGGAAATCGCGCTACGATTTCCTTTCCTCCCGGGCCGTCCGCTCGGAGCCCCGGCGGCCGGCCCGGGGAGACTGGGCGCTTGCCGCGGGAACCGCGGCGCTGCTCGCCGCGGCGGTCGGAATTCCGTTCGGCTCGAACCTGCTGTCCTCGATTACCCGATCGAACGGTTCGGCGGGAAGCTCGCTGACGTTCGAGCATTATCGGCAGTTGTTCGCCAACGGAGGCCAGCTGGCGGACGGGCTGCTCCATTCGCTCGGCATCGCCGCCGGCGCGGCCGCGATCGGATTGGCCGTCGGGTTTCTCGTCTCTTACGTCCTGACGTACTCGACGTTCAAGCTGCGGCAAACCGTCGACGTCATTTCGCTGATCTCCCTGGCCGTTCCGGGGGTCGTGCTCGGCATCGGCTACATTTTCGTCTGGAACCAGGCTTGGCTGGAGAAGATCGGCCTGCTGCTGTACGGTAAGCCGGCCATTCTCATTTTGGCAAGCGTGGCGGGAGCGATACCGGTCATCACGCGCGTCGTGACCGGAGCGATGGCCAAGGTGCCGAAGGGGCTGCTGGCGGCGGCGCAAATGCAGGGCGCGCCGTTCGGGCGCCGGGTGCGGACGATTTTGCTGCCGCTGCTGCGGGGAGCGCTCGTATCGGCGGCGCTGGCGGCGTTCGGCGCGAGCGTCTTCGATCTCGCGACGACGTCCATTTTGTTCCCGCCGAACTTCATGACGCTGCCCGTCGTCATCAACAAGGCGTTCGAGGATTTGAAGTTCGGCTATGCGGCGGCCGCGACGCTGACCGGCGGCGGAATCGTCATCGCCGTCATCCTGGCGGCGGAATGGCTGTTCAAACCCAGAAAACGCAAGGAGCGGAAAACGTGAGCAAACCTACGATACTGGAAGTGGAAGGGCTCGGGAAGGCGTACGGGAGCCATGCGGCGCTCAAAGGGGTCGATTTCGGCGTCGCGCAAGGCGAGATCATCAGCGTGCTGGGACCTTCGGGCTGCGGAAAATCGACCCTGCTTCAACTGATCGCGGGCTTGCAGCAGCCGGATGCGGGGGAAATCAGGCTTAGAGGCGAAACCGTGTCGTCGAAAAGCAAGCTGGTCCCGCCCGAAAAAAGGCGGATCAACATGGTGTTCCAGGATTATGCCCTATGGCCTCATATGTCGGTATACGATAACGTTTCGTACGGCTTGAAACGGAAAAAAGCGTCGGCTGCCGCCATCGAGGAGAAAGTGAACGGCTTGCTGCAGCTGCTTCATCTGGAAGGGTTCGAAAATCGTCTGCCCGCCCAGCTGTCCGGCGGCCAGCAGCAGCGGGTGGCGATCGCCCGGGCGCTGGCGACGGAGCCGGATTTGCTGCTGCTCGACGAGCCCCTGTCCAATCTGGACATGAGGCTGCGGATCGAGATGAGGACGGAGATGTCTTATCTGTTCCGCAAACTGGGAACGACGGTATTCCACGTGACGCACGATCCGGAGGAAGCGTTCGCGATGGCCGACCGGCTGATCATCATGCGCAACGGGGCGATCGACCAGATCGACCGGCCGCAAAGCTGCTACGGGCTGCCGGCGACGCCTTCGGCCGCTTCCCTGCTCGGAGCGGGCAACCGGCTAAGCGGCAAGGCCGAATCGGAACGGGCCGACGGGGAAGTCGCCGCGGCCGCGGAGGCGGGGACCGGGGCGGGCAGCCGAACCGATGCGGGCTCGGAAGCGGGAACGGAACGGGAAGGCGGCGCCGGAGCGCGGGCGGAAAGGCAGGGCGGAGCGGCCGGAGCCGGGGCGGAAGCCGATTCGATCCCGTTCGCGGGCCGCACGGTCGCCGCGAGAACGGGAAAATCCGTGCTTCGGGGCGTATCGCCGGAACGGCCTGCCGGAAGCGCGGAAGTTTATGATATTCTATTCCGCCCGGAAGCCGCGAGTTGGGAAGGCAGCGGAATGCGGGAAGCCGGCTATGCCGCATCCGGGGGGAACCAGGCGTTTCCGCCCGGCTTCAACCGGCTTCCGGCCCGCATCGTCCACAGCTCCTTCGAGGGGAGCCGGTGGAGGGTGCTCGCCGAAGACGCCGAAGGGCGAAAGCTTGCGCTGTTCCACGACGAGCCTCTCCCGGCGGGAGCGACCGGAGCGCTCGTTTTTTCCCCGAACGAAACGTACATGTATCCGCAACGAGACGAAAGGTGATCGCAGATGCCCCGTATTTTGGCCATTTCGGACATTCACGGTCATGCGGAGGCGGCGCGCGCGCTGCTTCGCATGGCCGATTACGCGCCGGGAACCGACCGGCTTTATTTGCTGGGAGACTTTATCGATACGAACCGCGGCAGCTGGCCGGCGCTGAGGTTCGCGCGCGAGCTGGCGCTGCAAGGGGCGCGGGCGGTGCTCGGCAATATGGAACGCTGGATGCTGGGCGCGGCCGAGCGAAAGGAAGCGACGGCGGTCGCTCCGGAGGATATTTCGTTTTTGCGGGAAACTCCGCTTTATTGGCGCGAGGACGAATTTTTGCTCGTTCATGCGGGCATCCGGCCCGGCGTTCCGCTCGAGAGGCAGGAGGCTTCCGATTTGACGGGAATCCGCAACGATTTTTGGGAGAAGGACGGGGAGCTGCCGTATACGGTCGTTTTCGGGCATACGCCGACCTTCAAGATGGGCGCCAGGGCGGGAGAGCTCTGGTTCGGGAAAAAGCGGATCGGCATCGACACCGGAGCCAAGCACGGCTGCCGCCTGACGCTGGTCGACCTGAGCAACCGGATTTCCTTTTCCTGCGCCACGGAGTCGTTCGGCCGGTACTCGGATTTGCGCGAGCGAGGGTGGACGCTGCCGCAATAAAAAAGCATCCCGGCGCCGGCATTGGCGTCGGGATGCTTTTTTTGGCAACGCGAATTCAGTGGAGTCGTGGTGGCTCTTCTCGCCGCCTCCGCATGCGCGCTAACGATCCAGTTGCGTCGTGGCGACTCATCTCAGCCCCGCCATACGCTTATGGCTGCACGCAGTTGGGTAAAAATGACTCATCTCGCCGCCTCCGCACGCATGCGGACGATCCAGTTGCGTCGTGGCGACTCATCTCAGCCCCGCCGTATGCTTATGGTCGCACGCAGTTGGGTAAAAATGACTCATCTCGCCGCCTCCGCATGCGCGCCCACGCTCCAGTTGAGTCGTGGCGACTCATTTCAGCCCGCCAAATGCATGCTCCTGCTCATGGCAACCCCTTGAAGACGTCCCGGATTTTGTGCCGCTTCGTTCTTTACACTTTACAGAGCCTTGAACGAAGCTTCCGCGGCCTCGAGCGTGGCGTCGATGTCCTCGTCCGAATGCGCCGCGGTGAGAAACCAGGCTTCGTACTTGGACGGGGCAAGGTAGATGCCGCGCGCCAGCATCTCGCGGAAAAACCGGGCGAACAGCTCGCCGTCGGTGTCCTGCGCTTCTTCGTAATTCGTTACCGGATGATCGCAAAAATGGGTCGAGAACGCCCCGACGATCCGGTTGATCGTAAGCGGAACGCCATGACGGTCCGCCGATGCCGCGAGGCCCGCGGTCAGGCGCGCCGCCTGCGTTTCCATCCGCTCGTACACGCCGGGCGCCCGCAGCACGTCGAGACAGGCGAGCCCGGCGGCGACGGAGGCGGGATTGCCCGCCATCGTTCCGGCCTGATAGGCGGGGCCGAGCGGCGCCACGCGGTCCATGACGTCGCGTTTGCCGCCGTAAGCGCCGATCGGAAGCCCCCCGCCGATAATTTTGCCGAGCGCGGTCAAATCCGGCTCGATGGCGGCAAAATTGGGAAACGCGCCGAACGTTTGCGCCGAGCCGTAATGGAAACGGAAGGCCGTGATAACCTCGTCGTAGATGACGAGAGCGCCCGCGTCGCGGGTGAGCCGGCATACCGTTTCCAGAAAGCCCGGCTTCGGCATGACCATGCCGAAGTTGCCGACGATCGGCTCGACGAGCACGGCGGCGACGTCGTCTGCCCACCGCTCGAGCGCCTGCTTCAGGCCGTCGGCGTCGTTGAACGGCACGGTGATCACTTCGTTTGCGATGCTGACCGGCACGCCCGCGCTGTCGGGGGTGCCGAGCGTCGACGGTCCGGAGCCCGCCGCGACGAGCACGAGGTCGGAATGGCCGTGGTAGCAGCCGGCGAATTTGATGATTTTGGCCCGTCCGGTAGCCGCCCGGGCCACCCGGATCGCGGACATGACGGCTTCGGTCCCGGAATTGACGAACCGGACTTTATCCATCGAAGGGATGGCTTCCTTGAGCCGGCGGGCCAGTTCGATTTCGCCTTCGGTCGGCGTGCCGTACAGCGTGCCGCGGCGGGCGGCGTTCACGATCGCTTCCGTCACATGAGGGTGGGCGTGGCCGGTAATGATCGGTCCGAAGGCAGCGAGATAATCGATGTAGCGGTTGCCGTCCGCATCCCAGAAATAAGCGCCCTCCGCGCGATCCATGAAAACGGGCGCGCCTCCTCCGACGGCTTTGAAGGAGCGGGAAGGGCTGTTGACGCCTCCGACGATATGCAGCTGGGCTTCCTCGTACAATTGAGCGGACTTCGATCTCGACATATGGAAAAAACCTCCCGTTGGATGATGTGAAACGCGTTAAGCGGGCTCAGCGCATTGGCGGGGCGGCCTTTCTTTGGCGGAATGTGCGCGCATGCAGCCAAGAAGCAAGCGGAGACCGCCTCCCGGCGATCCCCGCTTGCCTTGCTTTCGGTGACGATGTTGTGAAATCCGGCGAAACGCAAACGGACTATTCCGAATCCGAGCCGCCGGACGAATCCCCGGTCTCCGCGGAAGCGGAAGACGAAGCGGACGGGGACGGCGCCGCGACGGCGCTGTCCGTCGCGAGCACTTCCTGGACGTATTCCTTCAATTCGTCCGAATCGCGGATGCCGAGAACCGCCGCGCCGCCGACCCGCTCGTCGGAAATGAGCTCCATCGGCGGAACCTGGGCAGAGCCCGCCTGGTGCGATTTGAGCCCCAGGTTGCCCAGCTTCAGCATATCTTCCGGCGACAGGTTCGTTTCGATGTAAGGGCTGATGTCGCCGATAATTTGCGGCAGCTTGATGATGTTCCAGCCCGATTGCATTTTGTCCGCGACGGCTTTCAGGAAGTTCCGCTGACGCTCGGTGCGCGTGAAGTCGGACAGCTTGTCGTGCCGGAAACGGACGTATTGCAGCGCTTTTTCCCCGTCAAGGTGCTGCTGCCCTTCCTTCAAATCGATGTCGTAAACGTGGCCGTCCGCCGCATCGCTGTATTTCATATCCTTTTCGACGTAAAAATCGACGCCGCCGATCGCGTCGACCAGCTTGATGAAGCCCTGAAAGTCGGCGTAAACGTAATATTGGATGTCGAGTCCGAGCAAGTCGCCGATCGCCTTCATGGCCAGTTCCGGACCGCCCAGCGTGATTGCGACGTTGGCCCGGTCGCTTCCGTGTCCGGGAATTTCGATGTACGTGTCGCGCAGGACGGAAAACAGATGAATGCCCTTCGTCGTCGGATCGATGGAAGCGACCATCATCGTGTCGGAACGGGCGACTTCGCCTTCCCGCAAGCCCCGTTCGTCGCCGCCCATGATCAGGATGTTGACCCGCTCGGTCCCCGTCCATTCCGGGGGCTTCTCCTCCGGCTTTTGCTCGAATTGGCCGAACCGGGACTCGTCCTCGGATTTCTGCAACCCTTTTACCTCCTGATAGCCGCTGTAAACGTACCAGCCGACGCCGGCAAGCAGGACGATGACCAAAGCGAGCAACGTATAGCTGAATATTTTCCATTTTTTACGCATGCGAATATGTTCCTTTCGGCGCAGCCGGCAAAAGCGACGTTTGCGCAGGGGTGATCTGAATTGTATGATTGCATTGCATATTATGAAATTATAAAGTTTACTGAAGGATGTAAGCAAGTATTGTCGAAAAATGGAGGAAACGTAACGCAATGCTGGCAATCGAAGTCGAAAAGCTGCGCAAACAGTTCAAAGTGCAAAAAAATCGAGAGGGCCTCAAGGGAGCGATGCTGGACTTGTTCAAGCGCGAGCACCGCGAGGTCGCGGCCGTCAAGGATATCAGCTTTCAAATTCCGCAAGGCGAGATCTGCGGCTACATCGGCGAGAACGGCGCCGGAAAGTCGACGACGATCAAAATGCTGACCGGCATTCTCGTTCCCACGTCGGGCAAAATCGTCGTGAACGGCTACGTGCCGCACAAGGATCGCGAAACGTTCGTGAAAGGCATCGGCGTCGTCTTCGGGCAGCGCAGCCAGCTGTGGTGGGACATCGGCGTCATTGAATCGTTCCGGCTGCTGCGCAAAGTATACCGGGTGGACGAACGCGAATTCAAGCTGCGGCTGGACGAGCTGGTCGAAACGCTTGAACTGGGCGACCTGCTCAATCGCCCCGTGCGCAAGCTGAGCCTCGGCCAGCGGATGCGCTGCGAGCTGGTGGCCGCGCTGCTGCACAATCCGTCGATTTTGTTTTTGGACGAGCCGACGATCGGTCTCGATATCGTGGTAAAAACGGAAATCCGCGAATTTCTGAAACGGCTGAACCGCGACCACGGGACGACGATTTTGCTGACGACGCACGACCTGCAGGATATCGAAGCCCTCTGCTCGAGGGTCATCATGCTGGACGACGGCAACATCATCTACGACGGCGGCCTGGATCAATTGAAAGACCGTTGGGGCAAAGGCCGCGAGGTGCAGTTTCAGTTTGCGGATCCGGTTTCGCTGCCTTCGCTGAGCGCCCTGACCGAAGGGCTCGCGGTCCGTTGGTCGAAGGAGAACGAGCTGACGGCCAAAGTATGGCTCCCGCGCGAAATGAACGTGTCGGATGTGCTGTCCCGCGTCGTCGGCGCGAAGGAAATCAGCGACATTAAAATTTTCGAAACGAACACCGACGAGATCGTGCGCGAGATCTATCGGACGGGGAGCTCGGTCAAGCCGGCCGGAGACGAAGCGGAAGAGCCGGCGGTTTCGGGAGCTGGAGTCCGGTGAGCGGCGCGTATCTCGATTTTATCCGAATCCGTTTCCTGACGATGCTCGCCTATCGCGTCAATTATTACAGCGGCATTGCCGTTTATGCGATTAACATCGGCGCTTATTACTTCATGTGGAAAGCGATCTACGGAGACGCGGAGCGGCTGGCCGGCTTTACGGTCGTTCAAATGACGACGTACGTCGCGGTGTCCTGGATGGCCCGGGCGTTCTATTTCAACAACCTGGACCGGGAAATTTCCAACGAAATCCGCGACGGCAGCGTTGCGGTGCAGATGACGCGGCCTTATTCCTACCTGATGGTGAAAATGATGCAGGGCCTCGGCGAAGGGCTGTTCCGGCTGCTGCTGTTCATGGCGCCCGGCATGATCGTCGTGACGCTTATTTTTCCCATCGAGCTGCCAACCGATCCGGTTTTATGGATCATTTTCTTCGTCATGCTCTGGTTCAGCTTCCTTATTAACACGCAGATCAACCTGATGACGGGGCTGTTCGCCTTTTTCGTGGAAAACAACGAAGGGCTGATGCGGATGAAAAGGGTCGCGGTCGACCTGCTGTCCGGGGTCGTCGTGCCTATCGCGTTTTTTCCGGGGTGGGCTTCAAGCGTGCTGCAGTGGCTGCCTTTTCAGGCGATTACGTATTTGCCCGGATCGGTGTTTACGGAGCGCATAACCGGCTCGGCTGTGTGGGAGGCGCTGTTCGTTCAGGCGATCTGGTGCGCGGCGCTCGTCGTGCCGATTTTGCTCATGTGGCGGGCGGCCCGGAAGCGGCTGTTCGTGCAAGGAGGTTAAGCCGATGAAAATAGGGCATACCTTATCGCTGTTCCGCGAATACTTGGCCAATTATTTTAAAACGAAAATGACGTACCGGGCGGATTTTTGGGTGGAAGTTGTCTCCGACCTGATGTTCTCGGCGATGAATCTGATTTTTATCTTCGTCGTTTTTCAGCATACGCCTTCCCTGGGGGACTGGAGCCAGGCGGAGGTCGTGTTCGTTTACGGCTATTTTATGATTCCGTACGGGGTGTTCGGCGCGTTCGTGAATTTGTGGAATTTCAGCGAGCGGTACATCGTCAAAGGAGAGATGGACCGGATTTTGACGCGGCCGGCAGGTTCGCTTACCCAAGTGCTGCTGGAAAACGTCGATCCGCCTTCGCTCATCGGGTCGCTCGTCGGTCTCGGCATCATGGGCGCCGCCTGGACGCAGCTCGGCCTTCCGTTCGACTGGTACGATCCGCTCGTGCTCATCGTCATGGTCGTCGGCTCGGTCCTCATCTATATGGGCATTTACGTCGCGCTTGCCGCGATCTCGTTCTACTCCGACGCCCCGACGGGCATCGTGCCGCTGATGTTCAACATTCAGAACTACGGCCGCTACCCGGTGCAGATTTACAACAAGGGAATCCGGTTTTTGCTGACGTGGGTGCTTCCGTTCGCGTTCGTCGGCGTGTATCCGGCGGAGTTTTTCCTGGGGCGGGCTTCCGGGGACGGGCTCATGCCCTGGCTGACGCCGGCGATGGGCGTCATTTTCGCCGGGATCGGCGTGCTCGTGTGGAACCACGGGATCAAGCGCTATCGCGGCGCGGGGTCGTGAGCCGAGGAGTTGGCGAAATAAATCGAAACGCGAGCGGATAACGGTCGCGCATGGCTGGGTTCTCGTATAATTTCAATAAAACTTGCCGGCGCTGCTGCCCAGGCGGTAAGAGGTGATACGTTTTGTTCCGGAGGCGGGTTCCAGCAAGTTCAGCTCGGCCAGTCTGGCAAGCGACCTTCTGGCGTATTTTTCGCCGATGTTCAAAGCCGAGCAAACTTCCGGCAGACGGAACGTGCGCTCGAGTTTGATTGCAAACCACATGATGTCCCGCTCGACGGGGGTCATTTTCGCCGGTTGTCCCGCATTACCACTCGCCGAACATTTGAATCACGGTCTGTCGGCAATAGGCAGGAGAGTCCTTGATGTCGTCCGACGAAAACCGCAGCATTTTCCACCCGTTCAATAGGAGGAAGTTTTGCTTTTTCCGTTCTTCGGAAAATTGCCGCCGGTCCATTTCGCGGGCATGGGCGTTGAAGCCGTCCATTTCGAGAGCGATCTTGTGAGGCGCGCGCAAATAGGCGAAATCGAGAAAGCGGATTGCCCCCCGATCATCGATGATTTCAAATTCCGGATGCAAATGCTCGAAATTCCCGACCGCAGGCCACCAGATTTCGCTTAGAAACAGCTTTTCTAAGTAACCGTGTCCTTCCCTCAATCTTCGCAGGGATTCGCCTTTCCTCGTTTGCTGCCGATCCTCCATCCATTTTGCGTAAGCGGCATCGAAATTCATCGTCTTTTTCCCCTTTTGCACAGAAACGCAAAAAGCCGCCCTACCCTTGAACCCAAGGAATAGGGCGGCGTTCTTCGCTCGCTGTGATCATGTTGATTCGATTATAGCGGATGTCAGGCGTTCTTGCCATTCGGCGGCGGGATTTGGTAAGATATCGGAAATTGTTTTTCGGAGGAGCGATTCGCCGTGTCTCAGGTACAAATCGGACAACCCGTGCCGGATTTCGAGCTTCCGTCTTCGGAAGGCGGAACGATTCGGTTAAGCCAATTTCGCGGCCGGAAGGTCGTTCTCTACTTTTATCCCAAGGACATGACCCCGACCTGCACGCAGGAATCGTGCGATTTTCGCGATGCCAACGCTTTGTTCGGGGAAGCGAACGCCGTCGTGCTCGGGATCAGCCCGGACGATGCGAAGTCGCACGCGAAGTTTATCGCGAAGCACCAGCTGACGTTTCCGCTGCTGGCGGACGTCGATCGCAAAGTGGCGGAAATGTTCGGCGTCTGGCAGGAGAAGAAAATGTACGGCCGAACGTATATGGGCATCGTGCGATCCACCTTCCTGATCGACGAGCGGGGGATTCTGGCGCAGGAATGGCGAAATGTCAGGGTAAAAGGCCACATCGACGCGGTGTTGGCGGCCGTTCGCGCGCAGCAGCCCGGATAATAAAGGCTTCGCAGGAACGGTTCCGCGTTCGCCGGCCGCCGCCGGATCCCCGTCCGTTATGCGCGGGGGCCGTGCGCTTCTTCGATTTGCCGCTGCGTCCTAACCGGCGCAAACAGGCTGCTGTCATCGCCCATTCTCTTCGATTCCCTTCGATTCATCTGCCGGGAAAATAGCAAATGTTGCGGTCATTCGCCGCAATTTTCGCAACGACATGCCCGATCGATTTTTTTAAGATAAATAAATGCGGGCTGAGCGAGCCTATGGAGGCTTCCGTCTCCGGCGCCTGGATTCGAATTCGGAAACGGAGTGGACGAAATGGAATGGATCATCGATATCGAGGGCGTAACATGGATTCAGGGGAAAAGGACATTGTTAGACGACGTCAGCTGGCGCGTCCGCCGCAATGAGCATTGGGCGCTGCTCGGTCTCAACGGATCCGGCAAAACGACCCTGCTCAATATGATCAACGGTTATTTCTGGCCGACCAAGGGGAGGGTGACCGTCTTGGGCCGCCGGTTCGGGGAAGTCGACTTGCGGGAGCTGCGGCAGTCGATCGGCTGGGTCAGCTCGTCTCTGCAGGAAAAGCTTTACGGAAGCGACCGGACGCAGCTTGTCGTCATCAGCGGCAAATTCGCTTCGATCGGACTCTACGAGAAGCCGTCGCCCGAGGATTTCGTCCGGGCGGAGCGGCTCATGGCGAAGCTCGGCTGCTCTCACCTGTGGGACCGCGAGTATCGGACGTGCTCGCAGGGCGAGAAACAAAAGCTGCTCATCGCCCGGGCGCTCATGGCCGAACCAAAGCTGCTGATCCTGGACGAGCCGTGCAACGGACTGGATCTGTTCTCGCGGGAGCGCCTGCTTTCCAGCATTGACGACCTGACGCGGCAGGAGAACATGCCGACGCTCATTTACGTGACCCACCATACGGAGGAGATTTTGCCGGCTTTCGGCCATACGCTGCTGCTTCGTCGGGGCGAAGCGTTTCGCCAGGGCGCAACGCGCGACGTCATGAATTCGGAGACGCTGAGCGATTTCTTTGAAGCGCCGGTCATGGCGGAGCGCCACAACGGGCGGTTCTACGTGCGGCTGGCGGAAGGGAACGCGGTCGATTGGAACGAGTGAAAACGAAACGGCACGACGCCGACCAAGCCTCCATGCGGGCCGCTTCCCGCATGGAGGCTTGTTTTTTGCGGAAGGACCAAGCCTGGATAAAAAGAGGCGGAAAATGGGCAGCGAACCGGGGGTAAACCTGTTGACAAGGACAAATCGTTCATGTTAACTTAAACGTGTAAGTAACTTAAACGGTTAAGTTAAAGGAGATGAACGAATTGCGGAAAAAGCAATGGGGGAAAGCGGTTTTGCTGGCTATCGTTCTGGCGATTGCCGCCGCTTGCGGAAACGCGGGCCATTCGCAGGTCGAGCCGGGAAGCGGAAACGGCAGCGCGAACGCGACCGGCAGTTTAAGCGGAAAAGCAAACGGAAACGCAAACGGAGACGGAACCGGGAACGGAAAAGGAAACCCGGGCGACAACCCGAACTCGTCGACCGCTTCGCCGAATTCTGTAAGCGCTGACATCGAGCCGGAGGACGGGGCGTCCCTAGTCGTCTGGGAGTCGGACGGCAACGAGCGGAAGTTTCTCGAGGAAATCGGTAGGCAGTACGAGGAACTGTACGGCGTAAAGGTCAAGGTCGAGACGGTGCCGTCCATCGATACGGTCGGCAAGCTGATGACGGACGGCCCGGCGGGGCTTGGGGCCGACGTGTTTTCGGCGCCGCACGATTCCATCGGCAAAGCGGTCAGCGCGGGGCTGATGCTGGCGAACGACCGGACGACCAAGGATTTGGCGAAAAACGCGATTCCGTCGGTTGTAAGCGCTGTTACGTACGACGGCGTCACCTACGGATATCCGATGTCGGCCGACACGTACTCGCTCTATTACAACAAAGCGCTGATGCCGAAAGGGCCGGAAACGTTCGAAGAGCTGCTCGAATTCGGCAAAACGTTCACCGACCCGTCCGCCAAAAAATACGCCCTCGCCTGGGACGTCGCGCAAATTTATCTCGTTCACGCGTTCATCGCCGGATACGGGGGCTACATTTTCGGCCAGGACGGCACCGATCCGGCCGATATCGGCCTGAACAACGAAGGCGCGGTCGAAGGCGCGACATTCGCCCGGACGCTGAAGGCGCTGTTCCCGCTGAACACGGCGGACATCAACAGCAATGTCATCGCGGGCCTGTTCCAGGAAGGCAACGCGGCGGCGATGATCGAAGGCACATGGCAAATGGCCAATCTCGCGAACGCCGGCGTCGATTTCGGCGTCGTGCCGCTCCCGCTGCTGCCGAACGGCGAACACCCGAAAAGCCTGATCAGCGTGCGCTCGCTGTTCGTCAACTCGTACACCCGCTATCCGAACGCCGCGAAGCTGTTCGCGGAGCTGGCGACGAACAAGGAAAACGCCAAGCTGCGCTACGAGATGACCGCCCAACTGCCGACGCGCCAGGATCTGATGAACGATCCCGTCGTCACGGGGAACCCGGACGTCGCCGCGTTTATGATCCAAATGCAGCATGCCGTGCCGCTCGCCGCCATTCCGGAAACGGCGACCGTATGGGTGCCGTCCTACGCCGCGCTGTCGACGATCTGGAACGACGACAAGACGGATGTCAAGCAAGCTTTGGATCACATGGTGAGCCAAATGAAAACGGCGATGGAAACGAACCCATGAAAAGCAACGTTACGACGATGGCGAACCGGCCTCTTTCCCGTCCCTGGACGGCGGCGGTTCTGTCCGCGGCCTGCGCGGGAGGCGGACAGCTGCTGAACCGCCAGTATGCGAAGGGAGCTCTGTTTTTAAGCTTTTATGCGATCGGGGTCGCGTTCATCCTGCCGCGGCTGTACGAAGCCATTCGCGGCCTGATCACGCTGGGCGACGAGCCGACCCGGATCGTGAACGGCGCGCTCGTCAAAGGCGATCACTCGATATTCATGATGATCGACGGGCTGATCGCGCTATTCGTCGCCGCGGGGCTGGTCTGGCTTCACGTCCTGAACGCGGTCGACGCCTACCGGCAAGCCGCCTGCAAATCCGCGGCTTCCGGGGGCCGCGCCCCGGGCGTCCGGCTCGCGGCGCGGGAGGGGCGAACCGCCCTGCTGCTTTTGCTGCCGGCGTTCGTGCTTGTGCTGTTCGTGTCGGTCATCCCGATGCTGTTCAACATATTGACGGCGTTTACCGACTACTCCTCGCCGAACCACATTCCCGACCGCTCGCTCGTCAACTGGATCGGGTGGGGCACGTTCGTCCGGCTGTTTACGGAGCCGGCGTGGTACTCGACGTTCACGGGCATTCTGCTGTGGAACGTCGTCTGGGCGGCGCTGTCGACGCTGACGGTGTTTTTCGGCGGGCTGCTCGTGGCGCTGATGATCAACCACCCGAAAGTCCGCTTCAAAAAGCTGTGGCGGACGACGTTCATTCTGCCTTGGGCGTTCCCGGCGTTTATCGCGATTCTCGTCTTCCGCCTGCTGTTCAACGGCGCCCTCGGCCCGATCAACGGGCTGCTGGAGCAAATCGGCCTGCCGGCCGTTCCGTGGCTCGCGGACCCGACGATGGCGAAAGTCACGATATTGCTCGTCCATTTCTGGATCTCGATGCCGTTTCTGATGGCGCTGCAGTCGGGCATCCTGACGACGATTCCGAAGGATCTGTACGAGGCGGCGGAGGTCGACGGCGCGGGCGGGCGGGCCAAATTTTCGCGGATTACGATGCCCCACGTCCTGCTCGCCACGTCGCCGATTTTGATCATGCAGTTCGCGTCGAACTTCAACAACTTCAACCTGATTTATATGCTGACCGACGGCGGTCCGGCCAATCCCGCCTATTTTTTCGCCGGGTCGACCGACATCCTGCTGTCCTGGATTTACAAAATGACGCTGGAGCAAAACCAGTTCAACATGGCTTCCGCCGTGTCGATCGTCATGTTCGTGCTGATCGCGTCGATTTCCGTGCTGAATTACAGCCGAACCCAATCGTTTAAGGAAAAGGACTGAGCGATATGGCCGCCATAAAAGGAAGGGTTGCCGTGCTCGGCATTTACGCCGCGCTGATCGGCATTTTGATCGCGACGCTTTACCCGCTCGTCTGGGTCGTCGGCACGTCGCTGAACCCGGGCAACTCGCTGCTCATCAGCAGCATGCTGCCGAAAAACCCGACGCTGGCGCACTTTGCGGCGCTCCTGCGCGAGACCGATTTCCTCCTGTGGTACCGCAATACGCTCGTCATCGCCGTCGCCAACATGCTGCTGTCGACGCTGCTCGTGACGGTGACCGCGTACGCGTTTTCGCGTTTCCGCTTCAAGGGGCGGCAGGCCGGCCTGATCGCGCTGCTCGTGCTGCAAATGTTCCCCGGCTTCCTGTCGATCATGGCCCTTTTCGTGCTGCTGCTGCAGACGGGGCTGCTGAATACGCATCTCGGCCTCATCCTCATTTATGCGGGAGGCTCGGTTTCGTTCGGCGTCTGGGTGATGAAGGGGTACTTCGATTCGATTCCGCGCAGCATCGAGGAGGCGGCGATCATCGACGGAGCCGGCCGGAAGGAGCTGTTCGCGCGGATCATGCTTCCGCTGTCGGTGCCCGCGATCACCTTCGTCATGCTGACTTCGTTCATCGGTCCGGTCATGGACTTCATTTTGCCGCAAATCGTGCTCCGTTCCTCGGAGAAAATGACGCTGGCCCAAGGGCTGTACGGCATGGTGTCGGACAAAACGAACTCCAGCTTCAGCCTGTTCGCCGCAGGCTCGGTGCTGGCCGCCCTGCCGATCACCGCGCTCTATATGGCGTTTCAAAAGTATTTGATCCACGGCCTCAGCGCCGGAGCCGACAAAGGATAACGATGAAAAAGATGACGATGAAGGATATCGCCCGGGCGGCCGGCGTCTCCACCGCGACCGTTTCCTACATCATGAACAACGTCGAAACGCAGTCGATCTCCCCGGAAACGCGGGAAAAGGTGATGAAGGCCGCCCAGCAGCTGAACTACATCCGCAACATCAGCGCCCGCTCGCTCAAAAGCGGCAAGTCCGAGCTGATCGGCGTCGTGCTTCCGGATCCGGAAGACGGGCCGGCCTGGCAGAGGTACAAGTACGCGCAGGCGGCGTATCGGCTCGGCCGGCATTTGAACCGGTACGGGTACCAGCCGATCGCCATCCACGTCGATCCTTCGTCGCCGAAGCTGGACGTCATTCTGGAGCGGGAAATGGACGGCGTATTCGTATTCGACGTGTCGGAGCGGGATTTTCTTCGCATTTCCGGCCGGTACGGGATGGGGATTCCGGTCATGGCGGTGGACAGCTGCGTCAAGGAGCCGATCTTTCACAAGCTGCTGCCGGATTTCGCCGGCGCGTTCGCGGCGGCGGAGCGGGCGCTCGGCGCGGTCCCGCAATTTCTGATCACCGACGAATACCGCGATCCGGAGCTGTCCGGACGAATCGAACGGCTGTCGGGGCTGTCCGCCGGCGATATCCACGTTTATCGGGACGAGGAGGCGCTGCGGCGCTTCGTCCGGGAACGGGCCGGGCAGGCGGGAATCGCGGTCAACGAGTTCGTCGGCCTATCCGCGCTGCGGGCCGAACCGGCGCTTCGCTTGGCCGCCGTTTGCACGTGCGGGTGCCCCGAGCTGCTGCCGGAACGGACGCCGAAAATCCGGTTCGACCCGGACGGCTACCGCAAGGCGGCGGAGCTGATCGTCCACTACATTCGCAAGCCGCACGAAGCAAGACCGGAAGAGTTCGTTTTTTTATCCGTTTTGCCTTAGACAGGAAGGAGAGAAAGCCATACATGCAACCGCAAACGAAACCGCAAGCGAAATCGCAAGCGAAAACGCAAGCGCAGTCGCAAATCCGCACGTTCGCGAATTTTCGCTCGGAATTTCTGGACAACGAACGGGAGCTGTTCGTTTATTTGCCTCCGGGCTACGACGCGCCGGGGAGGGAGGGAGAGCGCTATCCGGCGCTGTACATGCACGACGGGCAGCACGCGTTTCGCGCCGACGACCGCGGCGGCTCGTGGGAGGCCCGGGAGACCGCCGACCGGCTGATCGCGGAGGGAAAAATCCGGCCGCTGATCATCGTGGCGGTCGCGAACGTGGCAAGCGCGCGGATCGCCGAATATATGCATCCGGTGCCCGGCCTCGGCGAGGTGTACGGGGCGGCGGGGAGAGGGGACTTGTACGAGCGGTTTCTGATCGAGGAGGTCAAGCCGTTTATCGACCGGGAGTATCGCACGCTTCCCGGGCCCGAAGACACGGGCGTTCTCGGATCGTCGGCCGGCGGCCTCGTATCGTACAATCTGGGCTTTCGGCGCCCCGACGTGTTCGGGCTGGTCGGCGCCTTGTGCCCGTTTTTCGTCAAGCCGGACCCGACACAGGAGACAGAGCAGTGGCTGACCCGGATTTACCGGCACAAGCCGCCGATCCGGCTGTGGATCGACGTCGGCGACGCGGAAGGCTTCACCGTGATGGATAAGCATGTCCGCACTGTCGTCAAGGCGATGCTTGACGCCGGGTTTGCGCCTGGCCGCGATTTGGCGTACCACTTCGTCCCGGGCTCCGGCCACTCGCAGAAGGATTGGGCCGCCCGGCTGCACGCCCCGCTGCTTTTCCTGTTCGGACGGGTCGGGAACGTCGCCGATTCCGCGCTCCTCGGCCCGGACAAAGTCGGGCTGAACGGGGCGGACGCCGTTTTTCATCCAATCGATATGTACGACACCGGCTTTGTCGCGACCAACCTCGCGGCTTCCTTCCGCGTCGCCGACCCTTCCGTGCTGTCGGTTCTGCAGGACGGAACGGTCGTGCCTCATCGCGAAGGGGCGACCGAAGTCGCGTATACGAACGCGGCGGGCCGGACGTCGGTGCGAGCGGTAACCGTCGTGCGGGAGCTGGCGGAGCGGGTGAAGGTGACGCTGCGCGTCGTCGTGCCGCCGGATACGCCCGACGAGGAGACGATTTACGCGGGCATCGAGCTGCCCCGGATCGGTCCGTATGCGTACGGGGGGACGTATATGCTGCCGCGCGATTTTGCGGTCGAATTTCGCATCTCGCGCGGGATGGGACGCGACGAGGCCGACGAATCCGGCCGGCCCGCCCCGTTCCGCTTGCTTCGAGCGCAGGAAAATCTCGTCGCCGAATACCGGGTCGCGGGCTGGATCGACCGGGTTCGGGTCTAACGAAAGGAGAAAACGCAATGGCGCTGCTTCGGATCGAAAAATTTCGTTCGGAACTGCTGGACAACGAAAGGGACATTTACATTTACCTTCCCCCGGGCTATGCAGACGGAAGCGGCCGCGCCTATCCGGCGCTTTACCTGCACGACGGGCAGAACATGTTCCATCCGGCCTACAACGGCCAGTCGTGGAACCTGCACCTGGCGGCCGACCGGCTCATCGCCGAGGGGAAAATCGAAGAGATCGTCATGATCGGCGTCGCCAACATGGAGGGGGAGCGGGCCAACGAGTACACGCACGCGCTCGAAGGCGTCGACTACAAGCGCGACAAGTGGAACATCGAGCCGAAGGGGGAGCTGTACGAGCGGTTTCTGATCGAGGAGCTGAAGCCGTTCGTCGACCGGCTGCTGCGGACGAAGACGGGACCCGAGCACACGGCGCTGCTCGGTTCCTCGCGCGGCGGGCAGGTCACGTACCATATCGGCATGCGCCGGCCCGACGTTTTTGGCCATCTCGGCATTATTTCCCCTTATCTGTATCACGTCGATCCGGCCGACCTGACCGAAACGCGCGTCTACGCCCGGTTCGCGGAAAAGAAGCCGCTCGAGAAAATTTGGATCGACCTCGGCGGCAGGGAAGGCACGCTCATCATGGAAAAGCACGTTCGCGGGCTCGTCCGCGAACTGCTGGACGCCGGATACGAGCCCGATCGCCAGCTGGCGTATTATTTCGATCCGGATGCCGAGCATACGGAACGGGACTGGGAGCGCCGGGCGGAGCTGCCGCTCATCCATTTTTTCGGCCGGCGGGGGGAGCTCGCCAGGCTGACGCTGACGGAAACGAAGGCGACTGTCATGCACGGGGAGGATGCGGTTTGCCGAATCGTCGCTTGCGCCGAGTACGAGGGCGGATTGAAGCTGACGCCGCTCGGCGGCGCGTTCGCGTCCGCGGGGACGGCGCCGGCGCGGATCGACGGAGAGGGAGTCGTCCGCTCGCCGCGCTGCGAGAACGCGAAGGTGGCATTCCGGTTCGGAGCGAGCTCCGCCGAACTCGACTGGGCGCCGCGGCCGAGAACGGAGTCTCCGATTTCGGGCTAGAATCGCTGGGCGCCGCGGCCGCGACCGGGGTCTCCGGTGCCGGGCTAGAATCGCTGGGGCGCCGCGGCCGCGATCGAAAATCATTGGTACCTGGCTAGATCGCTGGAGGCGTTATCGGGCAGCCTTCTGGCCGATCCCGGCGTAATGGCGCGAAGGCTCGGAGTACGGATATGCCGAAGCGGCGGTCTAAAATAGGCCGCCGCTTTTTTTGGGATGAACCGGCGACATTTCCCCGTCCGCTCCGGAAGTTGGCTCGGCCCCTGCGGATCCGGTTGAGTCGTGGTGACTCATCTCAACCCACCGTACGCGAGCAGCCGCGCTCATTTGAGTAAAAATGACCCATCTCGCCGCCTCCGCATGAACGCGAACGATCCGGTTGAGTCGTGGTGACTCATCTCAACCCTCCGTAAGCGAGCAGCCGCACTCATTTGAGTAAAAATGACCCATCTCGCCCCCTCCGCATGAAACGCGAACGATCCAGTTGAGTCGTGGTGACTCATCTTAACCCACCGTACGCGAGCAGCCGCACACATTTGAGTAAAAATGACCCATCTCGCCGCCGCCGCATGAACGCGAACGATCCGGTTGAGTCGTGGTAACTCATCTGAGCCCTCCGTACGCGAGCAGCCGCACGCATTTGAGTAAAAATGACCCATCTCGCCCCCTCCGCATGAACGCGAACGATCCAGTTGAGTCGCAGCGACTCATTTCCCCCAAACGCATGCCCATCTTTCATTTGCCTTTTCGAACCCCATCCTCCCCGACCCGAAATCCGGATACCCGATCTTGAAATTGCGTCCTATTTTTCCAAAAGCCGAGCACCTACAATGAAAGCGTAAACAAGTTAGCGCGGGGACGAGGCTGCCGACTCGCCATAACGAAAGATGCGGAGGTGCGGCTTAACGTGAAAACGGGGACGGGAGCGGCAACAGGAAGAACGGCGGGGCCCGGTCCGGCCGCTTTTCGCCGGGAAAGGCGGCTCAAATGGCTGAAAAAGCTGTACGGCCAGCGATACTTGCAGGCCATGGCGCTGCTCGGCGTCGCCTGGATGATCGTGTTCAACTACATTCCGATGTACGGCATCATCATCGCGTTCAAGGAATTCGACATCATTTTTCCGATTTCGCAGGCGCCGTGGGTCGGACTTGACCATTTCAAGGAGTTTTTCGAGGACGACAATCTGGTCAACGTCATTCGCAACACGCTAGGGATCAGCCTGATCAAGCTCGTCGTCGGCTTCCCGCTGCCGATTATTTTCGCCCTGCTGCTCAACGAAGTGCGTTCGGTGCTGTTCAAAAAATCCATTCAGACGGTCTCCTACCTGCCGCACTTTCTTTCCTGGGTCATTCTGGGCGGCATTCTGGCCACCTGGCTGTCGGACGTAGGCATCGTCAACAAAGTGCTGCTGGCTTTGAACCTGATCGACGAGCCGATTACGTACCTGGCGGAACCGCAATATTTCTGGTCCATCGTCGTCGCCTCGGACATCTGGAAGGAGCTCGGCTGGTCCGCCATCATCTACCTGGCCGCGATCAGCAGCGTGTCGCCGGACCTGTACGAGGCGGCTACGATCGACGGGGCGGGACGTTTTCAGAAAATATGGAGCATTACGCTGCCCGCGATCAAGGGCACGATCGCCATTTTGTTCATTCTGGCGGTGAGCGGCCTGCTGAACTCGAATTTCGACCAGATTCTCGTGCTGCGCAATTCGCTCAACGACAGCGCGAGCAGCGTAATCGACATCTACGTGTACCAGACGGGCATCGTGGACGGGCGCTATTCCTATTCGACGGCGGTCGGCCTGCTGAAATCGGTCATCGCGCTCGGGCTCCTGCTCGGAGCGAACTACGTTACGAAAAAGCTCAACAACACTTCCCTGTTTTAACCGAATTTTTTCCCGAAAGGAGGCGAAGCGATGTTTTCCCTGAAGCGCCAAACGCGGGGCGAGGCCGTTTTCGGGCTAGTCAACGGCTTGCTGATGCTCATCATTTGCTTCGTGACGCTGTACCCGATCTGGTACGTGCTGGTGAACGCGTTCAACGACGGCACCGACGCGATGCGGGGAGGCATCTACTGGTGGCCCCGCAAGTTCAGCCTCGACAGCTTCGTCACCGTCTTCCGCAGCGACGGCATTATGACCGCGATGGGCATCACCGTCGCGAAAACGGTCGTCGGCACCGTCGTCCACGTCCTGTTCACGGCGATGGTCGCCTACGCGGTGTCCCGCGGCGAGCTGATCGGCCGCAAGCTGTACATGCTGATCGGCACGATCACGATGTTTTTCGGCGGCGGCCTCATTCCGACTTATCTGCTCATTCGCGATCTCGGGATGCTGGACCAGTTTCTCGTTTATATCATCCCGGCGATGTTCAGCTTTTTCGATTTGATCATCTTTCTCAGCTTTTTCCGGGAAATTCCCGCGGGGCTCGAGGAGGCGGCGAAAATCGACGGCGCGAACGACTTCTCGATTTTTCTGCGCGTCGTCATCCCCGTGTCGATGCCGGTCGTGGCGACGATCGCCCTTTTTCACGGCGTTTACCAGTGGAACGACTATTTTACCGGCATGATTTACATCAACAATACCGACCTGCAGCCGATACAGACGTACCTGTACCGGGTGGTGGCGCAGTCGAGCTCCAACCAGATGCTCGCCTCGATGCCGAGCGGCGTCACCGTGGGCGTCACGAGCCAGTCGCTCAAGCTGGCCACGATGGTCGTGACGACCGCCCCGATCGTCTTCGTCTACCCGTTCCTGCAAAAATATTTCGTCAAAGGCTTCATGATCGGCTCGATCAAGGGGTAGCATCCGCGCGCGGCTCCGCCAAAACGCAAGCGGCGCCGCTGAGCTGAATTATCCGTCCGCGCCGCGGCGCGAACTGGTAATATAAAAATATCGAAGCAAAGGGGCCATCAAAATGGGTGCAAAACGCAAATGGCTGTCCGCCGTTCTCTCGGCGGCGCTCGTCTTCACGCTTGCGGCCTGCTCGGGCGGCAATAACGCCGCAAACGGCGGCCAAGGGGCGGAGGGCTCGGCAAGCGCAAGTCCGACCGCAAGCCCGCAGCCGTCCTCCGAAGGGCAACAGCCTGCCGAAGGCGAACCCGCCTGGAAGAAAAACACGTCGCCGATCACGTTCGACTGGTACATCAATTTTTCGTGGTTCAGCAAAAAATGGGGCGGCGACGCCACGGCGGAATATATCACGAAAAAAACCGGCGTCAGCCTCAACTTCATCGTCCCGGCCGGCAACGAGAACGAGAAGCTGAACACGATGCTCGCGTCCGGCTCGCTGCCCGATTTCATCACGCTCGACTGGAACAACGAAAACGTCAAGAAGATGATCAACGGCAAGCTGGTGCTCCCGCTGAACGAGCTCGCGGAGCAGTACGACCCGTACTTTTTCAAGGTGACCGACCCGGCAAAGATCGGCTGGTATACGCAGCCCGACGGGAACGTGTACGGGTATCCGAACGCTTCGTCCTCTCCCGCGGACTATGAAAAATACGGGGAAAACTTCACCTCGAACCAGACGTTCGTCGTGCGCAAGGACATGTACGAGGCGCTCGGCAAGCCCGACATGAGCACGCCGGAGGGCTTCCTGAACGCGCTGCAGGCGGCGAAGGAGATGTTCCCGGACGTGGACGGCCAGCCGCTCATTCCGATCGGCCTGCACGAGTTCAACGATACGGGCAACTACTCGCTGGAGGGCTACCTGCAGAACTTCCTGGCCATCCCGCAGCAGAAGGACGGAAAGCTTTACGACCGCAGGCAGGATCCGGAATACCTGAAATGGCTGAAAACGTTCCGCAAGGCGAACGAAATGGGGCTGCTGGCAAAGGACATCTTCATCGACAAGCGCCCGCAAATGGAAGAGAAAATCGCGCAGGGCCGCTATTTCGCGATGCTGTACCAGCGGACCGACTTCGCCACGCAAAACATCGCGCGCTACCAGAACGATCCGAATTCGGCGTACATCGCGATCGACGGGCCGGCGAACGCCGCGAAGGATTTGCCGACCTTGTCCGGTCCCGGCATTTCCGGCTGGACGGTGACGCTGATTTCGAAGGACGTCAAGGACAAGGAGCGGGCTATCGCCTTCCTAAGTTATCTGATCAGCGAGGAAGGCAACAAGGACTTGTACCTGGGCGAAAAAGGCGTCACGTACGATACGATCGACGGCAAAGACCAGTTCAAGCCCGAGGCGCTCGAGCTGATGAATACGGACCGGGCGGCGTTCGACCAGCAGTACGGAGCTTCCTACACGTACTGGATGCTCATGGACACGAACATGAACCTGCAATGGGCTCCGCCCAGCGTCGATCCCGGCAAGCAGATGGAGGACTGGACGAAAGGCAAGGCGATCAGCATGTCCGAATTCGACAACCTCGACCCGCCGCCGACGTCCAAAGAAGGCGTATCCAACAGCAAAAACGGCCGCCTCTGGGGAAAAACGCTGCCGAAGCTGCTGCTCGCCGAAACGGACGAACAATTCGACAGCATCTTCAACGAGTACTTGCAGGACCGGGAAGACCAGGAGGCCATCGAAGCCTACCGGCAAAAAGCGTACGAGGAAAACCTCAAGAAGCTGGAAGAGATCAAAGGCTGACGGAGGGCGGCGGCTGCCGGGCGAAGGTCCGGCAAAGCCCCCGGCCCCCGGCCGAATCTTTCGGCCGATCCGAATTCGCGAGCCTGGCCTCCGCCGCATCCGGCGGGAGGCCGGGCTTCATCCGTGAACAGCGGGAAGGGATGACGACGTGGCCAAATCGCAAAGAAAACGAAGCTCGGCGATCCGATCCTTCACGGGCAGCTTGCCTCTTCAGGTCAAGCTGATTTTGTCGTTCGTGCTGATCATTTTCATTCCGATTTTGATCTACTCGTGGTTCTTGTTCCGCGGCGTTTCCGACAATGCGATCCGGGATCTCGTCAAAAAAACCGAAAACATTCTCGATATCGAAAAAATCAACATTCAAAACAACGTCGAATTGATGGAATGGACCGGCCAGCTTGCCCTTTCGAACCAGGATATGAAGGATTACCTGCAAATCCGGGAGGAGACGGACATCGCCTGGCTGCTCGATTTCAAAACGAAAACGTTCGCCGGCTATCAGCATTTTCTGTTCAACAATCCGCGGATCGCGAGCATCCGCCTGTTTACCGACAACCCGCACGTCAGCGAGTTTTGGCCGGTCGTGCTGAAGGAATCGCGCATTCGCGACCGCAGCTGGTACGGCACGGTTTTGCGGCAAAGGGGAATCGTTTGGTGGGAAATCCAGCGCGGCGGGGAAATTTTGTCCGCCGCGGCGCCGGACGCGTCCGCGGCGACGCCGTACGTGTCGCTGCTTCGGGAGTTTATGTACCCCGACGACTCGACCCATAACGGCATTTTGGAAGTCAGCATGGAGGTCCGGCATTTTTTTACGAAAACGTTCAGCAGCGTTCAGGAGCCGGGTTCCCAGCTGCTGGTCGTCGCGCGCGGCGGCGAGGTGTATACCGACGAAAAGGCGGCGGTGTTCCGGAACGCGCCGGCCCGCGAGCTCGTCAAGCGGCTTGCGCTGACCGACCGGGAAGGCAACGCCAGCGAAACGTTCGATTACGAGGGGCATCCCTACCTGGCGGTTCATTCCTACATTCCCCGGCTGGACGTTCATCTCGTCAACGTCGTCACCCTGGCCGACACCCTGGCGGACATCCGGCAGACGCGCAGCAACATGACGATCATCATTCTCGTGCTCGTCGGCGTGCTGTGCATCGTTTCCTATTTTATGCATTCGCTCATTCTCAAGCGTCTCCGCGTGCTCCGGGACTCGATGAAAAAAGTGCGCGGCGGCAATTTCAGCCCGGACGTGCCGGTGTACGGAACCGACGAGGTGGGAGAGCTCGGGCATCACTACCGCCAAATGCTCAAAAAAATCAACGAGCTGATTGCGGAGCAGGTTAACCGCCAGGCGGCGACCAAGGAAGCGGAGCTGCGTTCGCTCAAAAACCAGATCGATTCCCACTTTTTGTACAACACGCTGGAAAATTTGAAAATGCTGGCGGAGGTCGAAGGGCAGTACACGATTTCCGATGCGCTCACCTCGCTTGGGGGGATGATGCGCTACAGCCTGCAGTGGACGCGCGACCGCGTTCGCTTGCGGGACGAAATCCAGCACATTCAGCATTACATGGCGATTATGAACGTCCGCTACGACGGGAAGCTCGAGCTTCGCCTCGACGTCCCGCCGGAGCTTAACGATCAGGAGGTGCTCAAAATGTCGCTGCAGCCGATCGTCGAAAATGCCGTCAAGCACGGAATGAGCCAGGGGGGCCTGCAGGGGAAGAAGCTGTCGGTATCGCTTTCCGCCGCCGTCCGGGAAGGCGAATGCGTCGTCGAAATCGCGGACAACGGCTGCGGCATCCCGGAGGACCGGCTTCGCAGGCTGAACAGCATGCTGCGCATGGAGGAGTCCGACTACCGGGAGCTGCG
This sequence comes from Cohnella massiliensis, assembly GCF_900169535.1. Taxonomy (NCBI): domain Bacteria; kingdom Bacillati; phylum Bacillota; class Bacilli; order Caryophanales; family Paenibacillaceae; genus Cohnella; species Cohnella massiliensis. The sequence goes on along the minus strand of NZ_LT821257.1, from coordinate 79,405 downwards.
CGGCCGGCTGGAGCGGGAAGGCCGGGACGGCGGCGGCATCGGCCTGCGCAACGTCGATCATCGGCTCGTCATGAGCTACGGCATCGAGTACGGCATCCGCATCGAGAGCGTCGAGGGCAGCTTTACCCGCGTCGTCATGACGCTGCCGCATTTCATGGTGTCGGGAGGCGAGGGAAGATGAAACGGAAATTGCTCATCGCCGACGACGAGCGGAACATTCGGGTCGGACTTCGGGCGATGATCGAACGGAAGTTCCCCGGCCGCTACGAGTTCGCGTTCGCGGAAAACGGAGACGAGGCGCTGGCCCTGCTGGCGGGGGACCGGTTCGAGCTGCTGCTGACCGATATCCGGATGCCCGTCATGGACGGGATCGAGCTGCTGGAGCAGATGCAGGCGCTGGAGGCAAAGCCCGAGGTCGTCATTCTGAGCGGGTACGACGACTTTCCGTACGCGAAGGCGGCGATCCGCTACCAGGCGAAGGAGTATTTGCTGAAGCCGATCGTGCGCGAGGAGCTGTTCGCGGTCCTGGAACGGCTGGAGGACGAGCTGCGGCGCAAGGGAGAGAAGCGCGCGGACGACACGCTGCGGCGGACGAGGGAGGTTTCGGATCAGCTCGCCTACGTCCTGCTGCAGGAAAGCGCGGACGAGCGGGAAATCCGGGAGCGGCTGACGCGGGCGGGCCTCGGCTGGCTGGACGGGGAATACGCGATCGCGCTGGTCAAGGCGGCGGGCGGCGAGACCGACCGGCAGGCGATGCTCGAAGGGCTGGACCGGCTGCTGGAAGGGGAAGCGGAATGGGGGCGCTGCCAGGACCGGGAAGGGCTGACGGCGGTCGTCGCCAGGGATTCGGCCATTCTGGCGAAGCTGCCGGAAGCGCTGGCCGCGTTTTCGCCGAATCGTCCCCGGGTCGGGCTGAGCTCGCGGGTTTCGGGGATGGGCCGGCTCCGGCTGGCCTACAGCCAGGCGCGCCAGGCGCTCAAATATTACGTGCTTCACGCCGAAGGCGGAGTCGTCGCCTACGATCGCGTCCGCGCGCTCGCTTCGGGCTGCCCCGTGCCGGAGGACGCCATCCGGAAAATATCCAATTTGATGGGGACCGGCCGGCTTCCGGAAATGAAGCGGCTGCTGCAGCAGGCGCTCGATATCCGGGCGATCTCCCGCTGCGAAATCGGGCTTCTGGAGACGATCGGGCGAAAGCTGAACGAAGAGGTGTTCGACCGGGTCTACCGCAGCTACGGCGAGGAATCGATCGAAATTTTGAAGCTGTACAAAAACGCGGGGCATTTCGATCATTTCGACTCTTTTCACGATTATTACCGGCACGTCGAGCAGCTGACGGAGCGGCTCGACGAATACGTCAGCCGCGTTCGGGCCGCGCACGCCGAGCGGAAGGATATGCAGAAGGCGGTCGAGTACATCCACGAGCATTACCGGCAGGACGTGAACATGGCCGTCGTGTCCAACTACGTTTCGCTGAATTACACCTATTTCAGCCAGGCGTTCAAGGAGCATACCGGCGAAAGCTTCTCCTCCTATTTGCGCAAGGTCAGGCTGGCCAAGGCGAAGGAGCTGCTGGAGGGGACGGATCTCAAAGTATACGAAATCAGCTCGCAGGCGGGGTTCGAGAGCGTCAAGCATTTTACCCGGCTGTTCAAGGAAGCGGAGGGCGTGTCGCCGCTCGAATACCGGAGCGCCCGGCGTATTGAAAAGCGGGAATGATTGGGGGGCGGGGCGTCCGCGCTCGCCACGGAGACGTCGGTCAACCGGATGCCCCTTTATTTTAAGTAGAATTGCTTATTCGTCGCGTCGGGGCAATCAAAACTTTGTGTGGAATTTAGATAGAAAATCTCCCGCAAAGGGGAGATCAACTCTCACAGCAGATTGGGCTAATCAGATTCGGGAGGATAACGGAATTGAGTAACATCTGACCCAGTTTTAGATAATGCAGACTGTTCATGAGAAATCCCGGGTGTTCTTGCCTTGGTTGACCTGATGGAGCTGGCGAGGGCTTTGGATTCATGTTATGTAGACCATCACCACTTCAGTAAACTCGTATCCATTTTTGGTTCCATGGATTATTTATGGATTTTCTTGTATATTCCTATTGAAATACAACTTCACTTGAAATACACTAAAAAAGGATTAAAATTCCAAATAAGGGGAGTGGATTGATAAATAGAATTGAATGGGCTTTAAGTTGATTATTTATAATTTGGAGGTCGAATAATGAAAAAACTATTTATTACGTCAGTTGTAACAGCACTATTAACGGTTTCCCTAACCTCTGTTCAGGCTGAAACTCCCAATGCGACAGTTGATCCTCAGTTTGAATTACATGACAGATTGTAAAATGAAGTGCGACAGGTAAAGTAAAGGCCCATGGACGATTCGTGTAAAATGGAGTCACCACAACAACCATTACACGGGAGAATCAATCCATGGGTTACACACATCTTAGCATAACCGAACGCAGCCAGCTAGAAGTCCTCCGCCGTCTGGGATGGTCCAATCGGGCAATCGGCAAGGAGTTGGGGCGGCACCACTCCGCCATAGCGCGCGAGATACAGCGCGGAAGCGTGGAGGGCGAATATCGGGCGGAGACCGCCCAGACCGCCTATGAAGAGCGTCGGAGTACCAGTAAGCCAAAAGGTCGATTCACCACTGAGCTAGCCGATGAGCTGGAGGAGAAGCTACAGCAGACCTGGTCGCCGGAACAGATTGCAGAGAACCGCCGAACAAGCGGAAAGCCGTTTGTTTGCTTCAAGACCATTTATCGCTGGCTGTACGATGGACGTCTGAATGGAGGCGAAGTGAGCGTCCTGCGCCACAAGGGAAAGCGGCGCAAGCCGGTAGAAACGCGCGGTCGCTTTCTTGTCGGCAAGACGATCGCACAGCGACCAAAGGCCATTCGGAAACGCGAATCGTTCGGCCATTGGGAACTCGATACGGTTGTCTCCAGCCGAGGGAAAAGCCGTGCTTGCGCCGCTACGTTTATTGAGCGTAAGACACGGATGTACGTCGCGGTGAAGATGCCCGATCGCACAGCTCATTCGATGGAGGTTGCTTTCGGAGTGGCAGCCGGACAATTCGCGCAAGGCGCGTTTAAGACGGCCACTGTCGACCGTGGAAAGGAATTCGCCTGCTATGCAGCGCTTGAATTCTTCCATGGCATCGATGTGTACTTCGCCGATCCCTACTCGTCGTGGCAGCGTGGATCCAACGAGAACGCGAATGGGCTCCTACGTGAATTTATCCCGAAGGGTCACGATTTTGCTGAGGTGACCGATGAAGAGCTGGCTTATGCTCTCCACCTCATCAACCACCGCCCCCGGAAATGTCTCGACTGGAAGTCGGCTTACGAATCGTTCATGGAAGAACTGTCGCACTTAGCTTGACAATCCGTCACATAAAAAAACTGTCATTCTTGAAGAATTGAAGGCAAATGGTATTAATTACGATAGCAGTGTTTCTCTGCAAACAATCGAAAAAGATCTTGCTACAAAAAAAAGTAGTTTTTCTAGTGATTTACAGATAAAAATAGAACAACTTCAAGATGCTGATTATGTCTATCTAAGTGATTCTGGCGATGTTTATAGTTCAAAACGAGGTTATTTAGGCAAAGCTGATAAAATTGAAGAAAATAACATCTCAGATACTTCTTCTTCACTCCAAAACTCAACAATAACACCGTTGAGTCAGTCGAATCCAACAGTATCCGAAATTTTTGGTGGTACTACGGGAGCGTTCGAACGCCGGCAACTTGGCTCAAGTGGTTTTAATGGAATTATTAGCAATGTTACTTTGCCTACAATTTCCAATGTAACTGTTAATGAACAACCATGGGTTTATTATGGATTTGAGAATTCTGTTGGTGCACTTGAAGGTGGTTATGCTTACCAAACAGGATCTGGAATCTGGTTGCCATATATCAAAAACGTTGCTTCTGGATATTTATATGCGGACAGTGCTTATGCCAAAAGCAGTGGAACCACAGTAAATAATTTTAAATTTTACATTCAGTTGGCTTCTGGACAAACTTACTATACAGCTTATTTGGTCGAAGTTGGTGCAACGAATACGGTAGTTAGATTTGCATCTACTCCGTGGACTTCAATCTCGGACTTATCTGTAAAAAGGGTTACTAGCATTGGTCAAAACAACTTTAATGGTAGTGATATCTTAACTAAATCTATGAATCAAAAATGGGATTCTGTTCAAGTGTCAAAATACAATTCTGGAGGAATTTACACTAGTTGGTCAGCATTTATAGAATATAGTGAATGGAAAAATAATATGTGGTATGGAACAATTGACTGCACATCAAGTTATGTTCACAGGTCAAACGGGTACGTTTCTCTTTATCTATAGACAACAATTCAAACACTCCATGAATGTTCCTCGTGGAGTGTTTGAATTGTTTATTTTTACTTTTGCTGCAACCTTTTGGGTCATAGTTCGTCTAAAAAGTGTAAAAAACAATTTTGAGGTGATAGATAATGAAACGTTACTTTATCGTATTACTTTCTGCATTGCTCTTTTTAACCTTTATCCAAGTTGGAAATGCAGCAACAGTATCATTACCAGATAAATCCAAAGTATTCCTGAAGGCTGGGAAATTTTATATTCTATACACTAAGCCTGCTCCGCCGTTTGTTGATGAAAATAATCGATTATTAGTACCGCTACGAGCTTTCGAAGATTTATTCGGAGGTGACGTTTCGTATTCTGCAACTACGAAAACCGCTCAACTGAGCTGGTTAGGCCACGAATTTGCGTTTGTTATCGGTTCGAAAAGTGCACAGATGGACGGACAAGAGGTTGTAATGGATACTACGCCTGCTCTTAAAAACGGGGCCATGTTCCTACCCATAAGAATTTTTTTAGACCAAGCAAATTTAGAGAGTCATTGGGATGACAAGGAAAATGTTCTAATTTTAGATGATGATAAAATTCTTACAGGGGAACCTTTTAAAAATTTTGACGGGAATGATCTCTCCAGTGAGAATGAAGATGGAGCATTTAGAATTAATGACTATACGATTAAAAGTAACGGTAATGGTACATTTAAACTTACAATAAATGCAACAAACATAACGGGTGAAACGATCCCTGAGGGGAAAGCTGACATTCATCCACTCGTTTCTTTTGGGGCGAGTTATGGGGGGTTTGCTACCGACTCTTATAGTCGTCCCGTTTATCCCGCTATTAAAGAAATAGCTGAGAATGGTACTGTGTCTGTATCGCAAAACTTTCCTCTAAAAGAAGTTGATTATATAATCACTGTAGCTAGATTATTTACAGAATAGAAAAGGGCGAAGAGTCTGTAAAATACTTTGTGTAAACTCTCAAACCTACTAAAATGAAATCATGGAGAGGTTGGGGAGCACACATGGGATTATGGACGAAAGAGCAGCTGCGGAGTTTCATCAAGGAGAATAATCTGGTCACCGCACAGGATGCGCAGAATGCGCTAAAGGACCTGTTTGCCGAAACGCTGCAAGAAATGCTAGAGGCCGAAATGGATACGCACCTGGGCTATAGCAAGCATGACGTGCAGAACAAGCAGACGAAGAACAGTCGCAACGGTAAGAGCAAGAAAATCGTCACTAGCGAGTACGGCGACCAGGAGATTGCCGTGCCACGGGATCGCCTGGGCGAGTTCGAGCCGCTCGTGGTGAAGAAGCATCAGTCCAACGTGACGGGGATCGAGGATCAGATCGTCGCCCTGTACGCCAAAGGCGTCAGCACGCGGGAGATCCAGGACCATCTGCAGAATCTCTATGGTTTGGAGGTCTCGCCAACCTTTATTTCCAATGTCACGAATAAGATCATTCCGCTCATCAAAGAGTGGCAGAATCGGCCGTTGCAGGGCGTATACGCGGTCGTCTTCCTGGACGCCATCCACTTCAAGGTGAAGCAAGACGGGGCGATCGTGAACAAAGCTGCCTACATGGTCATTGGGATCGACATGGACGGCAACAAGGACGTGCTGGGCATGTGGATCGGCGAGAACGAGTCCGCGAAGTTCTGGCTGAGCGTCTTGAACGATCTTAAGAATCGCGGCGTTCAGGACATCCTTATCACCTGTGTCGACAACCTCACGGGCTTCTCCCAGGCGATCTCTGCCTGTTATCCGAAGACGGAGATTCAGAAGTGCATCATCCACCAGATCCGCAACTCCACGCGCTACGTCTCCTACAAGGATCTGAAGAAGGTGACGGCCGATCTGAAGCCCATCTACAAGGCTGCTACGGAGGAAATGGCTCTGCTGGAACTCGACCGCTTTGAGGAGACGTGGGGCGCCAAGTATCCCCTTATTGTCCGCTCATGGCGCAGCAATTGGGACGAACTCGCCACCTTCTTCAAGTATCCGCCTGAGCTTCGTAAGCTCATCTACACGACGAACATGATTGAGAGCTATCATCGCCAATTGCGAAAAGTCACCAAAGGGAAAAGCATCTTCCCAAGCGACGAGGCGCTACTGAAAATGCTGTACTTAGTCACGATGGACGTCACCCGCAAATGGACCGGTCGTGTTCAAAACTGGGGACAGATGCTCCTGCAGCTCTCCGTCTTCTTTCCGGACCGGATCGGCCAGCACTTACCTTGAGGAGGCTAATCTCCCCTTCGGAGAGATGCCTATAAAAGAGTTTACACAAAATTATTGACAGACCCAAGGGCGAACACTAAACAACAGTATTATAGAGATAGTCTACTAATGTTTCAGGCTTTTAGCGGCTACAATATTGTGTCGCCGCGGCGAAGCACTCAGAGTCTAATACAGAACATACTGAGACCTAACTGAGATCATCAGTCATGATATCGGTGAGATTCTGAACTTACCCGAACTGGCTATCAAACGCGTCGGGTATCCAGTTTCATTTCGACCGAGGGCTACCCTCTCGTGATCTGGGCGCTGTAAGAAAAGCTTTAGTCAGAAAACGCTGTTTTACTTGGAAGTGTCGGAAGCAAGAGCTTTAGAACGTGAATCGAGCAAGGTCAGCGTGCGTGCGATTAATTTAAATGCAGAACGGATACCGAGTCCGAGAGGATGCGGATGGACGAAAATATACCATTGTTACAGATTCTATGTTAGGCAGAGGTCCGCACAAGCAAACCGTGCGAGCCTCTTTTAGCATCCGAAAAACCATTAGAACTGCCATATGCCCGAGTTAAGCGAGGTAGTTGAGACGCTTGAAATGTTGTCAGAGCGACAGATGGTAACAAGTGAGGAATGACTTGAAGGAGTCGGATAGAAGCTAAAGTAAAAAGGAATAAGGAAAACCAAACGTAAGATTATCAGGAGCCTGGTTTATCTAAGTGTTAGAAACTTTGGTTTTAGATGGACCTATATAGGGCTTGCTGAACGCTTGAAAAACCGACAAAAACCGCATAACCACAAGGATTTTGAGGCCGATTTGTCGAAATCATATGCAAAGGAAATGTTCGAAAGCAGCCCAAAACCCTTGCAGATGGAGTGACGAAAATGTTCAAGCCGACCGCGCACCTCGAAAATCAATTGCTCCTGCCCGGCGATTTCTTTCTGCCCTTCGGCGGAAAGCTGGACGAAGAGAATCGCTGGGTCCGGTTGGCGCGATTGGTGCCGTGGGCGGCGGCGGAGCAGAAATACGGTCAGTTCTTCAAAAGCACCTTTCGCGGCCAACAAACGATCAGTCTGCGAACGGGGCTCGGCGCGCTCCTCATTCAGGAGCGCATGCAACTGACCGACAGAGAGACGGTGGAGTCGATCAGCGAAAATCCCTACATGCAATACTTCATCGGTCTGTCCGGCTTCACAATGAAGCCGCCGTTTCATCCTTCGATGATGACGCATTTCCGTAAGCGTCTGACAGACGTGCTGGCCGAGCTGAACGAGATCGTCGCCATCGAAGGCGCGAATGAAACGAAAGACGATGACAACGATGGTCCCGGCATAAGCGGCGGCGGGAAACGCAAGCGGAAGGCGCCTCATCAAACGACGGACACGGCCAAGATCGAGCAACAAGTGCTGTTCGGAGACACGCCGATGGAATCGACCGCGCAACGGTCTGCTACGGCGCAGACCGTTGAAAGGGCAGCGCCACTTGAAGCGACCGAACGGGATGTTTATGAGGCGGAGGCTTCCGCCGCCGTGTCGGAAGCGCCGGAGCAACCGAATCAAGGAACGATGCTGGCGGACGCCACCTGCGCGCCAGCGGATGTAGCGTATCCGACCGATCTGAATCTGTTGAACGAAGCGCGGGAGAAACTCGAAGCGATCATCGATACGCTGCATGAACGGGTGATCGGACAAACGGCGAAACCGCGTACCTACCGGGAGAAAGCGCGAAAGCAGTTTCTGGCGGTATCCAAGCAGCGCCGGCCGGGACCGAAGGTGATCCGCCGCGCGATCCGCCGGCAACTGGGATTTGTGGGACGGAACCTTGCCATCATCGCCGAGCAAGTGAAGACGCAGCCGCTTACGCGTTTGAGCCGCAAAGCGTATCGCGATGTACTGGTGATTCAGGAACTGTACCGTCAGCAGCTTCACATGTACCAGAGGCGATCGCACCAGATCGACGGCCGGATCGTGAGCATCCATCAGCCGCATGTAAGGCCGATCGTGCGCGGGAAAGCGAAGGCGCGGGTAGAGTTCGGTGCGAAGCTCGCCGTCAGCATGACGAAGGGCTACGCATTCCTGGATCGGGCGTCCTGGGACAACTTCAACGAGAGTACCACGCTCATCGAGACGATCGAGAACTACCGCCGACGCCTCGGCTATTATCCGGCCGTCGTGCAGGCGGATCAAATCTATCGCACACGCGAGAACCGGAACTTCTGCAAGCAGCATGGCATTCGGCTCAGCGGTCCGGCTTTAGGACGGCCGCGGAAGGACGGTTCGACGAACGAGCAACGGAACCAGGACAAACGGGATGCCGGCGAACGCAACGCCATCGAAGGTAAATTTGGAGAAGGCAAGCGCAAATATGGGCTTGGCCGTATTCGCGCGCGTCTCGCGCAGACGAGCCTGTCCGCCATCACGCTGCAACTGCTGGTGATGAACCTGGAACGCAGGCTGCGCGTTCTTTTTGGCTTCCTATTTGCCATCCTGCTCCGCCGACGCCTCAGCCTGAATTTCGGGTAAAGTATCGTTCAGCAAACCCTATATATTCGGCAATAGATAATTGGAATAATTTTCTGCACAGTGAGAGCAGAGTCGTATATCGTAAAGTCATTACTCTATGAGCCCGCGAGGTACGACAAGTGAAACTACCAAAACTCCTCCAAGAGGATCAGAACAATCTTGAAATTCAGGCGATTAAAGCGGCCATCAATGCAAACGAAGACTTGAGAATGCACGAAAGATATCAAACGATCTTGCTTGATCTGCATGGCGTGTCCAAGAAAGATATCAGCAAGATCATTGGGCGTGCTGCGAGAATATCGAGTTTTGCGTAATACTCAGCATCTTCAAAAGAAAACCCGTCTCGAAGAAGTTCATTTAATATATCGTCTTATGTGCGATTTTCATGTCCCAAATCATTTTCATAATCAATTGTTATATCTTCTAATTCATTTGTTGGGGGACTCGCGTTGACAGTTGAAAATGCGGAAAGCAACAATACAAAAATAAGAAAGATAGTGCAAGTTCTAAAATTTATAAAAGGAAATAGGTGATTGGGTTTAATTTTAATAAATTGAAGCTATACATAGTATTGGGATTTTTGGCATGCAATATGGATGGTTTTGATTTAAGCAATTAGGTGACTGTATTCACCGTTGTCTTAAGGGCCGCCTTGACGCTCTCTTGCGGGCAAAGCTATAATTACTTCAATCGAAAACATGTATCCCGCGAATCGTCGAATCGCCCGAATCACCGGGGCTTGGCTTTCCGAGCGAAGCGTTCCGGTCGGGCGATTTAGATTTGCCTTCAGGAGGCCCGGTTAACCCAGTGGACAAAAAAGCGCACGAACTGATCGTCGTCATCGACTTCGGCGGTCAATACAACCAGCTTATCGCCCGCCGTATCCGCGATCTCGGCGTTTACAGCGAATTGCTTCCTTACAACGCTCCCGCAGCGAAAATCCGCGAGCTGAATCCGAAGGGCATCGTCTTCTCCGGCGGACCGGCAAGCGTTTATGCCGAAGGAGCGCCGACGGTCGACCCCGGCGTCTACGACCTCGGCGTGCCGATTCTCGGCATCTGCTACGGCATGCAGCTCATTACGCACCAGCAGGGCGGCAAGGTCGAACCGGCGAGCAAGCGCGAATACGGCAAATCGGACGTCGATTTCCAGACGGATTGCGAGCTCATTTACGACCTGGACAGCCGCCAGACCGTCTGGATGAGCCACGGCGACCACGTGACCGAGCTGCCGCAAGGCTTCACCGTCGACGCGAGCACGCCGCACGCGCCGGTCGCGGCCATGAGCGACCGTGCTCGCGGACTCTATGCGGTGCAATTCCATCCCGAAGTTCGCCATTCGGTCAAAGGGAACGAGATGATTCGCAACTTCCTGTACCGGGTTTGCAAATGCAAAGGCGACTGGAGCATGGAATCGTTCATCGAGGACATGATCAAGGACATCCGCCAAGAGGTCGGCGATCAGAAGGTACTGTGCGCGCTGTCGGGGGGCGTCGATTCGTCCGTCGTGGCCGCGCTTATTCACCGGGCGATCGGCGATCAGCTCACGTGCATGTTCATCGACCACGGCCTGCTGCGCAAGGGCGAGGCGGAGAGCGTCATGGACACGTTCGTCGGCAAGTTCGACATGAACGTCGTCAAGATCGACGCGAGCGAGCGCTTCCTCGGCAAGCTGCGCGGCGTGGACGATCCGGAGCAAAAACGGAAAATCATCGGCAACGAGTTTATCCGCGTGTTCGAAGAGGAATCCGCGAAGTTCGACGACTTCGCGTTTCTGGCGCAGGGCACGCTGTACACCGACATCGTCGAGAGCGGCACCGCGACGGCGCAAACGATCAAGTCGCACCACAACGTCGGCGGTTTGCCGGAAGACATGAAGTTCAAGCTGGTCGAGCCGCTCAAGGCGCTGTTCAAGGACGAAGTGCGTAAGGTCGGCGAAGAGCTCGGCTTGCCGGACGCCATCGTTTGGCGCCAGCCGTTCCCGGGACCGGGGCTGGCCATCCGTGTGCTCGGCGAAGTCACCGAGGACAAGCTGGAGATCGTGCGCGAGTCCGACGCAATTTTGCGCGACGAAATCGCCAAAGCGGGCCTCGACCGGGAAATTTGGCAGTACTTTACGGCGCTGCCGAACATGAAGAGCGTCGGCGTCATGGGCGACGGCCGGACGTATTCGTACACGGTCGGCATCCGCGCCGTCACGTCGATCGACGGCATGACGGCCGACTGGGCGCGCATCCCGTGGGACGTGCTGGAGAAAATTTCAGTGCGCATCGTCAACGAGGTGCAAAACGTGAACCGGATCGTCTACGACATTACGTCGAAGCCGCCGGCGACGATCGAGTGGGAGTAGGCTGCATGCGATAACGGTCAAATCGGAGACTGCGGGACTCCGATTTGACCGTTTTTTGCATACCGGAAGTGTAAGTTCTCCGCTTTACGAAAGAGTTTTGGGGAAAAATTAGGGGAGGAGGAGGTCTCGCAAGGAGCCTATGTTGGAATTTGTCCAATCAAGGGAGCGGAAAACGGGGAAAACGTTGCCTAGAGTGGATTTTATCCAACGAGAAACTTGGGATTTGGGCGAAAACGCGGAAAAGGCCTCGCCAGATTGGACAAAATCCAACAAAGATGACGTGTTTGGTGAAAAAAGCGGTTTTGATTGGACAAAATCCAACCAAGCTTTGCCGACCCAGTGTCATCCCGCTCAACCTTGCTCAACCCTGGCCAATCCTGCGTACCCCTCGTGTTTTTCTCAGGACCGATTATTTCGGGAATTCGGATGCGAATCGGATGAAGAAACCGGGAAAGCGCTTATGATTTCATTCGCGAAATTGGTTGTGTTGATCCTTTCCTTTCACTAAAAGAAATAGACCGTCCAGGAGTCTGCCATATCCCCGCATGCTGCCGTCATGCTACCCTCCCTTGTGTTACCGCAAAGCATGCATCCTGCGGCTCGTCGGCCATTCTCGCGAGCATCCGATATTTTTCTACCCTTCTTCTTATCATCTTCCCCTTATCGCGAGCCGCCGACAACTATAGAATGAACCTGTAAATCAAAAGGGGAGGTTATTTGCAAATGTTCAAGCTGGGGAAAATCGGCCTTGTCGCCGCGCTTTGCGTTACGCTGCTGGCGGCCTGCGGCGGCGGATCGAACGAAAGCGGCGGCGCGTCCGGAGACGGACAGGAAAAAGTGTCAACGCCGGAATTAATTTGACCCACTAGCGCCGGGATATTTTTGACCCACCTGCGCGCTTGGTGCCGAATAGATTCCGGTTTTTAGTTTTTCCTTAAGCCTGTAGCTGTTCCCACGGATATTCACAACATGGGAATGGTGGAGGAGGCGATCGAGCACGGCCGTCGCCAGAACTGTGTCCCCCATGAGCTCACCCCATTCGCCAAAGCTTTTGTTACTGGTAAGAATCATGCTGCTTTTTTCGTAACGAGCACAGACCAATTGGAAGAACAGGTTCGCAGCCAGCGGATCGAGGGGGAGGTAGCCCACCTCATCGACAATGAGGATCCGAGGGCGAAGATAAACCCTCATTCGCTTGTCCAGTCGGTTTTCCTCGTACGCCTTCCGTAAATCGCCAACCAACTGGGCCAGCGATACAAAATACACCGGTAAACCTTGTCCTATCGCCTCCATCGCAATTGCAACGGCCAAATGGGTTTTCCCGACGCCAGGAGGGCCGAGAAAGAGTACGTTCTCTTGCCTCCCGACGAACGTTAGCGCGGCGAGTTCCCGAATCAGTCGCTCATCAAGCCCAGGTTGAAACGAGAAATCGAATTCGGTTAGCGTTCGTCGGTACGGCAGATGCGAAAGCTTCATCCGTACTTCGACGTTTCGGCGCTGGCGCTCCAGAATTTCAGCTTCTAGCAGTTCATTCAGGAATGAAAGGTATGTGCTTTGGTTTCGGCTAGCGGCCTCCAGCTTTGCGTCGAGAGCCTCGGCAGCTTGGTCTAAGCCGAGTTCCTCCAGACGGAGGCGAGCTTGTTCGAGTTCAATCATGCGCCCACCTCCATGAGGCGATCGTAGACATCAAGTGGTCGCACCTCTACGTCCTGCTCGGGCACTTGTATTCCTTGAGGCCTTGGGTAGGCATAGCCTTGAGTAGTGCTCAGGTTAGTGTACTGGTTCTCGCACATCACAAGCGTTCGTGATCGGTACCTCTTCTCATGCCGTGCGATGAGCTGCTTCTCGAAATAAATTTCAACATGGCCGTTCACTTCCCGCACTTTCACTTCACGACAGTTGTATCTCCAAGGAACACCGTAACGTACGCCGTCGTAGCTCACGAATCCGTCCCGGCTGACCTTCCGAGGCTCGAATCGGTACTTCGCCCAGCGCTCCGGAGTTGGTAACGGCCCCAACGCTTCATGGGCCAGACGGTCGATCGGTCTTTCGCCGGTTGTGCCGTGAATACGGCGATTCTGTTCGTCACACCATTGCCGAAGCTGGCGGTTCAGATCTCCGAGATCCGTGAATTGTCTTCCCGGCATGAAGTTCTGCTCGATGAACTGAACGCTACGTTCAACCTTGCCCTTGGTTTGCGGACGTCGCACGCGGCACACCTTAGGGACCATACCTATGGTTGCAGCGAAGTCCTCGAACAACGGATGCCAGCGCGGCTTACGATCATCGCCCATACCGAGTATGACGGTTTTCATCTGGTCGGTAAGCATCGTTTTCGGAACGCCTCCAAAATACTCAAGGGCGTTCATCATACAGCGTAGGAAGCTGTGAATGTCGCAGCGCTTCGAAAACTCCATGTATGTCAGGCGGGAATATCCCAAAACCATAGCGAAGACAGGGATCTTCCGGACATCGCCGTTTAGATCAACGTACTCGCAAATCTTCCAGTCCACCTGCGCTTGCTGTCCGGGCTTCGTTTCGTAGCGTTGTACTGCCGGCGCCTGTTTTGGAGGACGATTCGGTTTCACATAGTCCTTGATGATCGTGATCCCGCCGCTGTAGCCTTGATCTTTTAACAGGCGTAAAAGCACCTCACAATTGAATATGCCTCTGGCCAAGTACTGATCCAACAGGGACTTGAATGGATCGAGTTTTGATGCTCTTTTCTTGCGGGAATTGGGTTCAGGGATACCATCGGCTCTTAGATATTTACGAATCGTATTTCTCGAATGACCCGTCTCCCGCATGATCTCACGGATACTCTTGCCGCTAGCTTGAAGTTCATGTAATCTAATCACTGTCCCACTCCTTAGCATATTGCCTCCTCTTGAAATATCTTGGCCGATACTACAGAGGAGATATATTCTACAGGGGTGGGTCAATTATATCCCGGCGGTGACAAAAGTGACGCTGACGCTGTGGAACAACTGGTCCGGCCAGGACGCCAAAGCGGTGGCGATGAGAAAAATATTGGACGACTTCAAGGCGGCGCATCCCGAGGTGGACCTGCAGGTCGAGGCGCTGGCGACGGACGGCTTGAAAACGCGCCTGCGCACGGCGGCGGCCGCGGACGAAATGCCCGATTTGTTCGTCATGTGGCCGGGCGCCATGACAAGGGAATTCGTCAACGGCGATTTGCTCCAGCCGATCGACGAGTTTCTGGACAGCAAGCCAAACAACTTCATTCCGAACGCGCTGGACGACTTTACGGTGGACGGCAAAGTATACTCCGTTCCGATGAATCTGGCGCCGAGCTCGCTCGTTTATTACAACCAGGCGATCTTCGACCAATACGGGGTCAAGGTGCCGACGACCTGGGACGAGCTGCTGGCGGCTATCGATACGTTCAACCAAAACGGCGTCATCCCGATCGCGCTCGGCAACAAGGCGAACTGGGTGGCCCAATCGACGACCTTCAGCACGATCGCCGACCGCGTGACGGGTACCGACTGGTTTCTGAAAGCGGTCGCACAGGACGGGGCGCAATTTACCGATCCGGAGTTTATCGATGCGCTCAAGAAGATGCAGGAGCTCGGGACCGCAAAAGCGTACCAGGACGGCTTCAACAGCATCGACGAAAACCAGATGATCCAGCTCTACACGCAGGAAAAAGCCGCCATGTTCATCAACGGGGGCTGGGCGGTCGCCAGCCTGGTGAACACCGCGTCGGAGGAAGTGCTGAACAACACGAACATTACGATTCTCCCGCCGGTCGAAGGCGGAAAAGGCGAGCCGCAGACGACGGCCGGCGTCGTCGGCACGGGACTCGGCGTCAGCAAGAAGGTCGACGGCGCCAAGAAAGAAGCCGCGATGGAACTGCTGTATGCGCTCGCCGGGCCCGACGGGCAAAAGGCCACGCTCGACAGCAGCACGCTCGTCAGCTACAACATCGAGCTCGACGAATCGAAGGCCAACCCGCTGTTCGTCAAGCTGAGCAACCTGATGAAAGACGTGAAGATCGTTCCGGTCTACGATTCCAAACTGAGCTCGGCCGCGGTGGAAGCCGTCAACAACGGGCTCCAGGAGCTGCTCATGGGCGGCAACCCGGAGGACATCGCCAAGAAGATTCAAAGCGCCCAAGCCGGCGCGGTCGGTTCCTGATCCGGAATCGGCACATCAAATTCGCCATCCGTTCGGCCCTCCTCCGGGAGGGCCGACGAATTCAGGGAGGTGGTGCGGGTGAATACGCTGCGGGTACGCCGGTTTATCGCGCTGGCGCTGTTGCCCTCTCTTGTCCTTTACGCCTTGTTCGTGTTCGTGCCGGTCGTCTGGTCGGCGTACTACAGCTTTTTCAACTGGTCGGGCATCGGCGAGGCCAAATTCCACGGCGCGAAAAATTACGTCGAGCTGGTCAACGATCCGGTGTTCTGGCATTCGCTCAAAAACAACGTCATCTTCGTCCTGGCGTCGGTCCTCGGACAAGTGCCGATCGCGCTCGTCCTGGCGATCGTCCTGCACAAGAGCAACGGCTTGCAGCGATTTCTCCGCTCGGCCGTGTTCATGCCGATGGTGCTGTCGTCCGTCGTTATCGGGATGATCTGGCAGTACATCTACCATCCGCAAATCGGCATTCTGAACTTTCTGCTCGACGCCGTCGGCCTCGGGTCCTGGAAGCTGCAGTGGCTGTCCGACCCGAACATCGCGATTTACGCGCTGCTGCCGCCGCTGATCTGGAATTTCGTCGGCTTGTACCTGATCATCTTTATTTCGGCGCTGCAAAACATTCCCGGCGAAATCCACGACGCGGCGAAAATCGACGGCGTTTCCGGCGCGAGAAAGCTTTTTTCCGTCACGCTGCCGATGATTTGGGGGACGATCCAGGTCGCGCTCATTCTGTGCATTTCCGGCAGCCTGAAATCGTTCGATCTGGTGTATGTGATGACGAAGGGCGGTCCCGCCCACGCGACCGAGCTGCTCGCGACCTACATGTACAATTCGACGTTTTCCACGTACCGGTACGGCTACGGCAGCGCGATTTCGACGGCCATCGTCATCATCAGCCTGCTGTTTATCGGGACGAGCCAATGGCTCACGCGGAAAAAAGCCGATTAGGAGCCTGTCCGATCCGAAAGCCGTTCGGTCGGGCGGACTCCAACAAGGAGAGGAGGTACCCAAGATGAGCAATGCGCAGCTTGCCCGGACGGTTTCCCGAAGCGTCGAGTCGACGAGCGGGCGAACGCTCCGGAAAAAATGGGGCGCGGGCTTGTTCTGGATTTTTTTGCTGCTTTACGGCATTCTTACTATATATCCGCTGTTTTGGCTGATCATCAGCGCCTTTAAATCCAATGCGGAATTTTTCAGCCGCCCGTTCGGCCTTCCCGAAACGTGGCTGTGGGAAAATTTCACGCGGGCGTGGGAAACGTCGAAAATGGGCACCGCATTCATGAATTCCGTCATCGTCTCGGCCGTGTCTCTCGCGTTGACGCTGCTGCTTGCGGGTCTGACATCCTACGTGCTCGCCCGCTTCAACTTCCGGCTGAAAGGCTGGACGATGGCTTTCTTCGTCGTCGGCATGCTGATTCCGATTCACAGCACGCTCGTCCCGCTGTTTATTCTGATGAAGCAAATGTCGATTCTGAACACGTATTGGGCGCTGATTTTTCCTTATGCCGCGTTCGCGCTGCCGACGGCCATCTTTGTCTTGACGGCCTATCTGGCGACGATTCCGAAGGAAATCGAAGAAGCCGCCTATATCGACGGAACGGGGCTGTGGGGCGTGTTTTTCCGGATCATGCTTCCGATTTCGCTGCCGGCTTTGTCCACGGTCACGATTTTGACTTTTTTGCATTCGTGGAACGATTTTTCGTTCGCCTTGGTGTTTATCAGCAACGCGGCCTTGAAGACGCTGCCGCTCAGCATCACGACGTTCGCCGACGGGTTTCAGACCGATTACGGCTTGACCCTGGCGGCGATGACGCTGTCCGTGCTGCCGACGATTCTCGTCTTTCTCCTGTTCCAGGAACAGGTGATGAAAGGCATGACGGCGGGAGCGGTCAAAGGCTGACGAAGAACGGTTGGGGGGATCAAAGACGTGAGACGATGGATCGGAAATTCGCTGCGGCGCAAGCTGTCCGTTCTGATGCTCGCGTCCACGTTGATCCCCCTGCTGTTTTTGGGGATTTTCGCGTTTTATACGTCGTCCCGGGTGACCGAGCAGAACCTCAATCAGGCCGGCATGGATACGCTGAGCCAGATGGAGGGTTATTTGCAATTCCAGCTGAGAGACGTGGAGAACGTTTCCTTGTTTCTGATCGGGCAGCAGGACGTGCAGCGTTTTGCCGCCGGGACGGACGACGACGTCGAGCTGCGGACGCGGGTGCTCGGCATGCTGGTCAGCCTCGTCAGCTCGAAGGAGTACATCGCGGATATTACGGTCTATTCGAACCGGTTCGACCTCCCGGTGTCGACGGCGACGTTTTACCGCTCCGACTTGCATGAGCAGCTTGCCCTCGAAGACGTGACGGCCAAAAGGTGGACCCGCCTTTACACGGTCGAGGACTACGCAGGCGAGCATCGTCTCGTGTCGTTCATCCGTCCGCTCCGCAGCATCAACGACTACGAGCCGCTGGGATGGATTTCGATCAGCCTGGACGAGCGGACGATTTCCCGGAATTGGGGCGAGGCGCAGCTGGGCGGAGGTCAGGGGGAAGTCGTGCTGTTCGACGGGGAGGGGCATCTTTTGTCTTCGACTGACAAGAACCGGCTGTCGGAGTCGATCGATGCGCTGTACCCGGGTCTCCGGCAACACCTTGACCGCGCGAAGCCCGCCAAGGGCGTGTCCGCGTACGGAGACGGGCGCGACAAAAAAACGGTTCTTTACTCCCGCCAGGCGCTTGGGGGCTGGACGCTGGCCGGGGTGTTCCCCTACGAGCTGTACCGCTCGCAAAGCGAATACATCGTCCGGCTGACGGTGCTGGCCGTCGCGCTTTCGGTGCTGATCAACGCCCTGCTCATCCTGTTTACGGCTCGGCGGATTACGAATCCGCTGCGGCTGCTCACCCGGCTGCTGACAAAAATCGACCCCGACGAGCCGCTGCCCGTCGTTCCGATCCGGTCGAACGACGAAATCGGGCAGCTCGCCCGAAGCTACGGGCTGCTCGGCACCCATATCGAACAGCTCAAGAAAAAGCTGGTCCGCAACGAAGCCCGGAAGAAGGAAGCCGACATGCGCGCGCTCCAGGCGCAGATCAATCCCCATTTTTTGTACAATACGCTTTCTTCGGTCCATTGGATCGCGCTGATGGCCGACGAGAAAAAAATCGCGGACATGGTCGGCGCCCTGAGCGATTTCCTGCGGTTCAGCCTGAACAAGGGCAACGAGTTTTGCGAGGTGCGGGACGAAATTTCGCATATCAAAAACTACGTCATGGTGCAGTCGATCCGCTTTCCCGACAAATTCGACGTCGACTACGTCGTGCATCCCGCCGCGCAAACCAAGCGGATGGTCAAGCTGCTGCTGCAGCCGCTGGTCGAAAACGCGATGATTCACGGGGTTCAGAAAAAAGAGGGGAAGGGAAACATCGCCGTTTCCGTCGAGCTTCGGGGGAACCGGTTGTTTTTTCTCGTGCTGGACGACGGGGTCGGCATGACGGAGGAACGGCTGGCGTTCGTCCGGAACAGCCTTCGGCCGGACGGCGGCGGGGAGACGCTCACGGAGGTTTACGGCCTGCGAAACGTGAACGAACGGCTGCTGCTGCATTACGGCCCGGATGCGATGCTCCACATCGACAGCAAGCCGCAGGCCGGCACGCGCGTTTCTTTTTCCACTCCCGTTTTGGAGGGTTCGCATGAAGATCATGATCGTGGATGACGAAGTCATTATCCGCACCGGACTGGCGAAAGTGATCAAGTGGGAGGAGCTCGGCCTGCACTTGCTGGAGCCGGCGGCTTCGGCCGAAGAAGCGCTGGAGCGGCTCGGGCGGGAACGGCCGGACATCTTGCTGACGGACATCCGCATGACCGGCAAGACCGGCCTGGAGCTGGCCGATGAGGCGAGGCGGCTGCTCCCCGACCTGGACATTATCATTCTTACCGGCTACGACGACTTCCAATATACGCAGCAGGCGATCCGGCAGGGCGTGAACGATTACTTGCTGAAAACGAGCCGGCCCGAGGACATCATCAAAACGGTGCTGAGGGCGAAGCGGCGAATGGAAGCGAAGCGGGACGAGCACAACCGGGAACGGTTCAAAAACAAGGAGACGCGCGACCGGCTGTTCGAACGCTGGATTATCAGCGGGGATCCGTCCGGGATCGAGCCCGGGCTGCAAGAGGCGTTCCTGTCCGGCCTGTCCGCGCATCCGGGCAACGGCGGAGTCCGAATGCTGCAAATCTGGCTGGTGGCGGGCGAAGGCTGGACGGAATCGCCTTCCTCGGAGTCGCTGCTGCTGTTCGCCATCGAGAATATGCTGAGGGAAATGCTGGCCTGCGAAACGCTGATCCGGAAAAAACGCATCGTGGCCGCCGTTCCGATCGATCCCGCGCGCAAGGAGTTCGAGCATTCGCAGCATTATTCGGCCTTGGCGAAAATCGAGCGCTTATTGAAATGCAGGATATTCGCCGCCGCCGGCCTGCCCGTGGATCGTCCGGAGCGGCTTCACGAGTCCTACGTCGCGGCGGACCGCGTTTTCGGCTATAAGGGCCTCATTCCCGACAACCGGGTCGAGTACGAAGCCTTCATCCGCCGGAAGGGCGGCAAAACGTCCTGCTCCTACGAAGAGGAGCTTGAGCTTTCCGCCATTTTGCTCGAGGACGACCCGCTTGCGCTCAAGGGCTGGGTGCAGACATACATTCAAGCCCGGCTCGAGGATCCCGAATTCACGCTGGAATCGCTGGAGGCTTCGCTGCATTCGGCGGCCGCCGCGGCGGGCAGATGGCTGGAGCGCGTGCAGACCGTAACGGGCCGGAAAAACGCGGAGGAGGGGCTCGCGCCTTTCCGATACGAGAGGGAGTCCGTTCCCCGGAACGCCCTGTTCCAATATTTGTACGCCGTCATGAAGCGGTATCACGACCGGCTGGCCGAAGGGGCGGCTTCGCACGCGCAGAAGGCGATGGCCTATATCGAAACGAATCTCGGCAAGGACGTCGGCCTGCAGCAGGTCGCCAGGCACGTGCATCTGCATCCGAACCATTTGAGCGAGGTGTTCAAAAAGGAGACGGGAATGACGTTCGGGGATTACGTAACCCGGCGGCGGATGCGCCGCGCCGCCGGGATTTTGTCCACGACGCCGGCGAAAATCAGCGAGGTCGCGGCTTCCGTCGGCTATGCGGACGTCAAGTATTTCAGCCAGCTGTTCAAAAAAGAGACCGGAAAGACGCCCAGCGAATACCGCGAAGGCGCCGCCTCGGCCGTCAAACAGGATTAAGCGCATAAACCAGCAGGAGGAGACGATCGGCATGGAGCTGAAGCACGATTGGAGAATTCAACATTTCGAACCGGGGGAGAAGCGGCCGCTCGACGTCGCTTCTCCCGGCCTGGACGACCGGTTCTGGGCGACGGCAAGCGTGCCCGGGGACGTTCATGCGGCGCTGATCGAGCGGCGCATCATCGACCACCCGTATTACGGACACAACGACGTCAAAGGCCGCTGGATCGAGCAGAAGGAATGGTGGTACCGCAAGTCGTTCGATTTCGCGAAGGACGACGATCCCGAGCTGCGGCACGAGCTGGCGTTCGAGGGGCTGGATACGTTCGCGACGGTATACCTCAACGGCCTGGAGATCGGAACTGCGGACAATATGCTCATGGGCCATACGTTCGACGTCACGAGGGCGCTGCGCGACGGCCGCAACACGCTCGCCGTCAAATTCGATCCGCTGTCGCTTCACAACCGGGACAAGCTGCAGTTCGACTGGTCCTCCTATACGAAGGAGCGGCCGTGGATCCGCAAAGCCGCGATGAATTTCGGCTGGGACTGGGGCCCGCGCCTCATGACGGTCGGCATCTGGGGCAAGGTTCGGCTGGAGAGCCGGCGTCTGGCGAAGCTGGAAAGCGTATTTGCGCGGACGGTCCGAGCCGGCGCGAAGGAAGCGACGGTTCGCGTGGACGTCGAGGCCAGGGCGTTCCGCCGGAACGAGCCGTGCGAATGCGAGATCCGGCTGTTGGCGGGGGACGGAAGCGAGGTTGCCTCGAAGCGGGTGCCCGTGAGCCTCGGGAAAGCTTCGGCGGATCTGGCTGTGGACTCGCCGCGGCTGTGGTGGACGCACGATCTGGGAGAGCCTTACCTGTACGAGCTGGAGGCGACGCTTTATGCGCGCGGGGAAAAGACGGACGTCTACCGCAAGCCCTTCGGCATCCGCACCGTCGAGCTCCGGCTTCGGAACGAGGCGGGGGAAAACGCGTTCGCGTTCGCGCTGAACGGCGTGAAGCTGTTCGCCAAAGGGACGAACTGGATTCACGCGGACAACCTGATCGGCTCCATTCCCGACGACCGCTACCGCGACCTGATCGCGCTTGCCGTCGACGGCAACATGAACATGCTGCGCGTCTGGGCGGGGGGCATTTACGAGAAGGATATTTTCTACGACGAATGCGACCGCCGGGGGCTTCTCGTCTGGCAGGACTTCGCGTTCGCCAACGCGCTGTTCCCGGACTTTAACCGGAACTTCATGGACAACGTGCGCCGCGAGGTCGTCTACAACGTCAAAAGACTGCGCAATCACGCGTCGCTCGCGCTCTGGTGCGGCAATAACGAAATCGACTGGCTGTACGACATGAAATCGTCGGAAGGCAGCATTACGACGCCTTTCTACGGCGAAAGCATCTATCACGAGCTGATTCCGGAGGTGCTGGAAGAGCTGGACGACAGCCGGGCGTATTGGCCTTCGTCCCCTTACGGCGGCGACGACGCCAACGACCCGGACGCCGGCGACCGCCACAACTGGCAGGTGTGGCACGGCTCCGTCTACCCGCGCAAATCCGGCGAAGCTCCGGTCATCGACTACAGCATCGAGGGCGTCACCTTCAAAAACTACAAAAAGGACTTTACCCTGTTCAGCAGCGAATTCGGCATGCATGCTTCGGCAAACCGGCATACGCTGGAAAAGTACGTGCCGGAGGGCGAGTTCTATTGGGGAAGCGCGGAGATGGCGTATCGCAACAAGGATACGAATCACCTGAAGGGCATCCTGCTGATGGAAGGCTTTACCGGCATTCCGCGCGACATCGGGGAGTACATGAACTTTTCGATGCTGACGCAGGCGGAAGGGCTCAAATACGGCATCGAGCATTACCGCCGGAACAAGCGCCGGACGAGCGGATCGCTGATCTGGCAGCATAACGACAGCTGGCCCGGCACCAGCTGGTCGCTGATCGACTACGAGCTGCTGCCGAAGGCGTCGTTCTACTACGCGAAGAAATTTTATCATCCGCTGCTGCTGTCGCTCGATCACGACCCGGGCCGTCCGCTCCGGCTGTGGGTCGTGAACGACCGGACCGCTCCGTGCCGGGGAAGCGTCCGGCTCGGCGTCTATGACTTTGCGGGCGAAATGGTGTTCGAGCGCGAATTCGCCGCCGACGTTCCGGCGGGCGGCGCGGTCGAGCTCGGCAGCCTGACGGAGGCGGAGGCGCTGAACGGCAGGGCGGCGGAAGAGGTCGTCGTGCGGCTTTCGGCCGACGGCTTCGACGCGCCGGACAATCTGTACTATTTGCGGGATCACAAGGACCTGCGCCTGCCGACAACGGAGCTGAAGGTGACGGCGGACCCGGCGGCGCAGACGGTGACGGTGGAAGCGGGAGCTTATTTGGCGCGGATGGCGAAGATCGATTTGCCGCGGGGCAACGTCCGCTTCAGCGACAATTTCTTCGATCTGCTGCCGGGCGAGCGGAAAACCGTCGTCCTGGCCGATCCGAGGGGCGGCGCCGTCTCGCTGGCCGGCCTTGCCGTGACGGCGATCAACGCGGGTCCGGCCGGCGAGGGCTAGAAGGTCGTTCGTCCGAAGGGCGCCTTCCCGAGACGTCGAATGTGCGGGGATTGTTCTTCCGGCGCGTCGGACGGTTCGGAAGGGAGAAGCGCTCGACGCTTCTCCCGGCCCGGACGAGCGTTCGGCTCAGCTTTCGCCTTCGCCGGAGCGGCCGAAGGCTATTCTTTTGGGGAGGTCCGCATCGGCCAATTTTACGTGCGTCTCGATCATGTCCGGAACGTGTTTTTTGGTCAGAAGCATGCCGCCTACGGTACCGTTTACGATTTCGAGCTTTTCCGGGCCGAGCTCGGACAGTCCCGCGTGCGAAAAGCGAACCGCCTTGCCGAAATGACCCGATAGCGCATCCGCAAGTTCGCTTTGTTCCTCGGCGGTCAAGCTTTCGAAACGGGACAGAATGTCATCGATTTGTTCGCTCACGCCACATCTCCCTCCTTTCCGGCAAAATTTCGGTCTCGATCATTCCTCATACGTTTTTCCGCGGCGAAGGGTCCCGTTATTTCCGGATGCGTGCTGCATTTCGGGAAAACAACCCATTTTATTCGACATAAACCGAAAAATTAGGGCTTATTTCGAACGAATTTAGCAAAAACTTATAAAAACGTTCGCTTTTTGGATTGACGGACGGTTGCTTTCTGCCTAGAATGAGGAGCGCAGGGCCGGATTTTTTTAGGTTGAGAAGCGGAACCTAGGAAAGTCGGGCCATTTGAATTTTGTCTATCGGATCAAGGTCAAGGGGGAAGGCTCTCGAATGGAGAAGTTTTTCAAGCTCAAGCAGAACGGAACGAACGTGCGCACGGAGATCATGGCGGGGATTACGACGTTCATGACGATGGCGTACATACTGGCGGTCAACCCGATTATCCTCGGGGGCTCGGGTTTGGACAGCTACGGCATTTTTCTCGCGACGGCGCTGGCGGCCGGCATTTTTACGATTGCGATGGGGCTGTTCGTGAATTTCCCGGTAGCGCTGGCTCCGGGCATGGGCCTGAACGCCTACTTCGCCACGACGGTGGTGGCGTCCAAGGCGACCGGCCATCCGATCACGCCTTCGATGGCGCTGGCGGCGGTGTTCGTTTCGGGGATTATTTTTTTCATCCTGACGGTGACGAAGGTGCGGCAAATGCTCGTCGTCGCGGTGCCGGACGGGCTTAAACACGCGATTACGGTCGGGATCGGCCTGTTTATCGCGATCATCGGCCTGAAAAACAGCGGCGTGCTGACGATTTCGCTCGACGCGTTCGGCCGCGAGTTCCCGCAAGGCTCGTACACGGCTCTCGGGGGCAGCGAAACGGTCATCCATCTCGGCGACCTGACGCAGCCGTCGGTATGGCTGACGGTCGTCGGCTTGTTTCTGATCGCGGTCCTGATGGTATTGAAAGTGCGGGGCGCGATCTTGATCGGCATTTTGCTGACGACGCTGATCGGCGCCATTCCGGGCGTCGATACCGTCGACTTCGGCTCGCTGCAAGGGCAAAGCTGGATTCCCGATTTCTCCAAACTGAACTTTCTGGATTTCAATTTCGCCGATTTGCTGACGACCGGGTTGCTGGCCGCGATCGCGACGTTCACGTTCGTCGAGCTGTTCGACACGTTCGGCACGTTGGTAGGCACGGCTAACCGCGCCGGCTTCCTGAAGAACAAGGAAGAAGGAAACAAGCGCATCGGCAAGGCGATGCTGGTCGACTCGATCGCGGTCAGCGGCGGCGCGATGCTCGGAACGAGCACGATGACCGCTTACGTGGAAAGCACCGCGGGAATCGCGGAAGGCGGCCGTACGGGGCTTACGTCTTCCACGACGGGCGTCCTTTTTTTGCTGTCGCTATTCCTGGCGCCGATCGCGCTGCTCGTGCCGACTCCGGCGACCAGCGCGGCTCTCATTATCGTCGGCGTGCTGATGATGCAGTCGGTGAAGGAAATCGACTTCTCCGATCTCGTCATCGGCATTCCGGCCTTCCTGACGATCGCGTTCATGCCGTTCACGTACAACATCGCCAACGGCATCTCGTTCGGGATCGTGTCTTACGTGCTGCTGGCGGCGGTATCGAGCTGGTTCGGCCGGAAGAAATACAGCGTGCATTGGCTGATGTGGATTTTGTTCGTGCTCGTCATTGCCCGGTACTTGTTCGTGGGCGGGGAATAAGCGTGAAAAGGGAAAAAACGGCCCGAGGGGCCGTTTTTTCGATGAGCGCGGCCGGAACGCGCGGATAAAAGTGGAATAACCGCCCCCGAAGGGCGGTTATTCCCGGAAAAGTCGGCGGGAATGCGAAATAACGGCCCGGGAAAGACCCGGGAAGGCCGTTATTTTACGCTGCAGTTACACGAACCGGAACCAGGAGATACGCACGCCGCGGC
The DNA here is from genome assembly GCF_900169535.1 of Cohnella massiliensis. NCBI lineage: Bacteria > Bacillati > Bacillota > Bacilli > Caryophanales > Paenibacillaceae > Cohnella > Cohnella massiliensis. The sequence goes on along the minus strand of NZ_LT821257.1, from coordinate 53,598 downwards.
TCGGTTCCAGCACGACGTCGGCGGAGCCGCGAAGCCCGGAAACGGCGCAGGTGACGGTGACCCACGCTTGTTCGCCAGCGGTGGCGGGCACGGTGCAGACGCCGACAGGTTCGCCGGCCCCCGGGCGTTGCTCCGGTTTCGCTTCGGCCCGGATCGCGATCGTCCCGCCTTCGGCCGCCGACACCCGCGCTTCGAAGCAGACGGCCTCGCGCTCGCCGAACGCGGCGTCCGCGTAGCGCAGCATCGCGCCCTCGCGAACGGCCGCCGCGCTGCTGCCGCCTTCGCGGCACTCGTCGATGACGACGCCTTCGTAGTCGTCATAATTGACGGCGGCGGTCACGCGGCGCAAGTCGCGGGGCGGCACGATCTCGCCCTCGACGCGAAGCTCGGCGCGAAGCGCCAGATCGGCGGACGAGCGGCCGACGGCCAGCTCCCATTCGCCCGCCTCGACGCACCAGCGGTCGCGGGTGACGTCCCAGAACGCGAGATCGTCGGCCCGCACGGAGAAGCTTATCTCCCGGCTTTCGCCGGCTTCGAGCGCGATGCGGGCGAAGCCGAGCAGCTGCCGCAGCGGCCGCTTCACCCGCGACCCCCGCGCAGTGCCGTACAGCTGCGCGACTTCCTCGCTCGCCCGGTCGCCGGCGTTCCTCACCGTCACCGCGACTTCGACCTCTTCGCCCGGCCCGACGGATGGCCGGCCTAGCCGCAGGTTCTCGTATTCGAACCGGGAATACGTCAGCCCGTGGCCGAACGGATACAGCACGTCGCCCTTGAAATACCGGTACGTGCGCTCCCCTTTGATGATGTCGTAGTCCATAAAGTCGGGGAGCTGGTCGACCGACCGGTACCATGTCATGTTGAGCCGGCCCGCCGGGGCATAATCTCCGAACAGCACGTTTGCGATCGCCGTGCCGAGCTCGGGCCCGGCGTGAGACGTGTACATGATCGCCGGAACGTGCTCGTCCGCCCAGTTCACCGCGAACGGATAGCTGCCGACGATGACGACGATCGTGTTCGGATTCGCCGCGAACACATCGCGGATGAGCCGGTCCTGCGATTCCGGCAGCGCGATGTCCGGCCGGTCGATCGTTTCCTTGCCGTTGACGAGCGGATGGTTGCCGACGAACACGACGGCCGCATCGGCCTCGCGCGCGGCGTTGACCGCTTCCCGCACCCCGTCCTCCACGACGACGGGTTCGAACGCGGCCCGGGCGCCTGCGCCGGCTTGATCGCCGCCGACCCAGTTGCCGTGCACGTCCTTGACGGCGCCGCCTTCGGACGCGGCCAGCAGCCCGTCCTCGCCGATCGCGATCGGGCCGTCGTCCCAGGCCGACAGCGTCAGCCGTCCGTCCGCGCCCGTATCGGTCAGGAACACTTCCTTGGTGAACCAGCCGAAAATTTCGTCCGCGTCGGCGGTAACATGCCCGCCTTCCTTGGTCGTCAGGTACCGGCCGGGACGGCTCAGCGGGCGGAACGTATGGGCGCGCCAGCCCCAGTCGGTCCGCGCGAACGTCTCGGCCTCGTTCTCGTCCGCAACCGAGGCGGCCAGCTTTCCTTCCGCCGTCAGGCCGACATACCGGGCTCCGTCCTTGCGGGCCGGTCGACCGTGTTCTTCCGGCGCCAATCCGGCGTGCCGTTCTTCTTCCGCGCCCTGCGGCTTCCCGTCCCCGGGCCGTCCGGCATGCCGCCCTTCGTCAACCACTTTCAGCTTGATCCGGTCGCTTCCGTCCGCGAACAGCACCCGGTCCTCCGAACCGAGCCGGCCGCGGATCGCCTGCAGCGGCGTGACCGCGTACGGCAGCGTGCCGCTGTACCAGTCCCGGAACACGTCGCCGGCGAGCGGCCCGATGACGGCGAGCCTCCGGATCTTGTCGGCCCGCAAGGGCAGCGCGCCGCCTTCGTTTTTGAGCAGCACGACGTTTTTGCGCGCGGCTTCGAGCGAAATCTGCCGGTGGTCCGGAGCGCAAATGACCGATTCGTCGATCGAAGCGTACGGATTCCGGTCGTCCGGATCGAATTCCCCGAGCCGGAAGCGGACGCGGAACGCGTTGCGGAGCGCGGTATCGAGGTCGTTCTCCGTCAGCAGCCAGGCCTTCAGCGCGTCGCGGATCGCCTGCTTGGATACGGCGTGGTCGTCGGTGATGCTGTCGATGCCGCTGCGGATCGATCGGGCGACCGCCTCCGCATAGTTGTCGAAGTACTTGTGATCGTTCACCGTGCCGAGCACGTCGCCCGCGTCGCTGACGACGAAGCCGTTCATGCCCCATTCCCGCTTGACGACGTCGTTCACCTGGGAATTGAGGTTGGCCGGGACGCCGTTCACCGCGTTGTAGGCGGTCATCATCGACAGCGCGCCGCCTTCGACGAACGGAATCTCGAACGCTTTCAGGTAATATTCGCGCATGTTGCGCGGATCGATGCTGACCGAGCATTCGCCGCGGTCCTTCTCGTTGTTGTTGCCGATAAAATGCTTCAGGCTGGCGACGGCGCGCACGTAAAACGGGTGATCCCCCTGCATGCCCCGCACGAGCGCCGCGCCCAGCTTGCCGGCGAGGACCGGGTCTTCCCCGTACGCTTCCTCGTTGCGGCCCCAGCGCGGATCGCGCTCCATGTCGACGGTCGGCGCCCACAGCGTCAGACCGTTGATCGCCGGATCCCGCCGGAAAAACCCCCGCGCCTCCGTCCCGATCGCCTCTCCGACCCGCCGCAGCAGTTCGGCGTCCCACGTGCAGGCGAGACCGACCGGCTGCGGGAAATACGTCGCTTCGCCGAGCCAGGCGATGCCGTGGGCGGCCTCCGTTCCGTGCTTGTATTTCCGGATGCCGAGCCGCGGAATTTCCTCCTGGTACTGGCACATCAGGTCCACTTTTTCGTCCGTCGTCAGCCGCGACACCAGGTCGTTCACCCGGGTTTCCAGCGGCAGCTCCGGATTTTGGAAAGGATATTCGTATTTGTCGCTCAAGCGCTTCGACCTCCAAACTACTGAAAACGCATTCAACCAACGCTATTGTACTCCATTCCGCGTTCCGGAAACACCCTCACAATTCCACCTAAAATCCATGGAAAATTGAACAGGGGGTTGCGCGAACGAGGCGCGATGCTCCACAATAGGGTCGATTATTGTCGTTGCTCCGGTTGCGGGCCGCGGGCGGGGAGGGGATCGGATGAAAAACGTATGGCGGCGGCTGAACGACATGAAATTGCGCAACAAAATGGTGCTCTCCTATCTCGTTTTTTTCATCCTGCCGATGATCGCCGTCGGTTTTTTCATCGTCCGCGAATACCGCGAATCGGCGTTGGACAAGGCGAACGAGCAGACGGCGAGCGCGGTCGAACGGATGAAAAGCCGGACGGGCGAGACGCTCCAGACGGCGATCGACCTGTCGAGCCGGCTCGTGCTCGATTCGGATATGGAGCAAATCGCGACGACAAGGTACTTGAGCCGCAGCGAGGTCGTCGAAGCGTACAGCGAGTACGTCACGTTCCGGACCTATCTCGAATTCAATCCGGAAATTGCCCAGATCAAGCTGTTCGTCGACAACCCGACGCTGCTGAACAACTGGGAGTTTTTCCCGGTCGACGCGGAGCAGACGAGCGCGTTCTGGTACCGCGACGCGCTGGAGCACGCCGGCCAGATCGGCTGGCACTATTTTCCGGACGAGACCCGGACGCCGCGCAGCATGCTGAGCCTCGTGCGAAGCGTCTATTTCCAGGAGGACAAATCGTTCGGGGTGCTCGTGATCGACCTGAACACCGAATATCTCAACTCGGTGCTGGAGCAGGAAAGCACGGAAACGTTTCTATCGGATGAAAACGGTTACGTCGTCGCATCCACCCGCCGCGACGCGATCGGCAAGCTGCTGCCGGAAACGCGCCTCGGTCCCGACATCGCGCGGATGAGCCCGGGCACGTACGAAACGGAGGTCGGCGGCGTCCGTTCGCGGGTGATCGTCGATCGGCTGCTGCCGGACAAAAGCTACGCGAGCCTGAACTTCGTGACCGTATACCCGATCGACAGCATCGTGAAGGAAGCGAACCGAATCAGCGAGCTCGGCATCCGGATCATCGCCGTGTTCGGCGCGATCTCGGCGCTGCTCATCTGGCTGATCTGCGACGTGGTGACGAAGCGGCTGCGCCGGTTCAGCCGCCAGATCAGCCGGGTGGCCGCCGGCAACTTCAACGCGGCGGCGGCGATGGACGGGGCCGACGAGATCGGGCAGATTTCCCGGCAGTTCAACCAGATGGTGCGAAACGTCCGGGAGCTGATGGAGGAAGTGGCGCTGTCCCACCGGCGGGAAAGCGAGCTCGCGCGCAAGCAAAGCGAAATCAAGCTCAAGATGCTGGCCAGCCAGATCAATCCGCATTTTCTCTATAACGCGCTGGAGTCGATCCGCATGAAGGCGCACATCAACGGGGAAAAGGAAATTTCGCAGGCGGTCAAAATGCTGGGCAAGCTGCTGCGCAAAAACCTCGAGCTGACCGGCCAGGCGATCCGCCTGAAGGACGAGATCGAAATCAGCCGCAGCTACCTGGAAATCCAGAAGTTCCGCCACGAGGACCGGCTCGCCTACGAGCTCGACATCGAACCTGCCGCCGAGCAGGTGAAGCTTCCGCCGCTGCTGATCCAGCCGCTCGTCGAAAATTCGGTCGTGCACGGGCTCGAAGGAAGCACCGGCGGGGGGACGGTCAAGGTCGTCGCGCGCCTTGCGGACAGCGCGCTGCGCATTGCCGTCGAGGACGACGGCGTCGGCATTCCGCCCGAAAGGCTGGACGGCATCCGGCGGTCGTTCGAGGGGCAGGAGGCGGAGCGGATCGGGCTTTGCAACGTGCATCAAAGACTGCAGCTCACCTACGGCGACGCCTCGGGGCTGCGAATCGAAAGCGTTCCCGGGGCCGGCACCCGGATCGAATTTCACATTCCGCTGGAGGGTTGACGCCATGTACAAAGTATTGATCGCGGACGACGAACCGTTGATTCGGGAAGGGCTGCGGACGATCGTCGAATGGGAGGAGCACGGCTTCGAGGTGGCGGGCAGCGCCGCGGACGGACGGGAAGCGCTGGATCTGGCCGCGAAGCTGGAGCCCGATCTGATGATCGTCGACATCCGCATGCCGGGCATGGACGGCCTCACCCTCATGCGGTCGGTCCGCGAACGGGCCCGGCGGCGGCCGCATTTTCTCGTGCTCAGCGGCCACGCGGATTTCGAATACGCGAGGCAGGCGCTGGACATGCGGGCCGAAGGGTATATGCTGAAGCCGGTGGACGAGGACGAGCTGGCGGAGCATCTGGCGAGGCTGAAAACGGCGCTGGACGAGGAAAAGACGGCGTCGGCGGCGCCCGCGGCGGAGCGGATCGCGGCTGCGCTGCTGTCCGGCGAGGGGGGCGCGGTGCCGGAGGAAGCGAAGGCCGGCGCCGGATTCGACGCCTCGTCCTACGAGCTGGTGCTGATCCGGCTTCAAAGCCGGGAGGAGATCGACAGAGAGAAGATCGACGCCGTCAGGCGCAAGCTTGCCGAGGCGTACGCGTCCCCGCGCCGCGGCATCGTGCTGTCTCTCGACCCGTACGTCGGGCTCGTGCTGAAGGACGCCGCCGGCGACGCGGGCGCGCTCGACGCCGCCTGGCGCGAAATCGCGCGGGCCTGCGCGGGCGAAGGGCTCGATTTTACCGCGGTCAGCGGCGGCCCCTCCGTTCGGCCGGAAGAGCTGAGCCGGTCGTACCGCGGCGCCAGGGAGGGGATGCGGCGCCGGTTTCTGCTGGAGGGGGACAAGGTGCACGTCCGGCTTCCGAATGCGGACGGGGGCGCAAGCGCCGGCGCGGAAGCGGCCGCGGAACGGCCGGAAGCGCCCGATCTCGCGGCGGCGGCCGAGAAGCTGTCGCTCTCGCTCGACATCGGCAGCGCGACCGCGGCCGCCGAGCAGATCCGGAGCGCCGGCGACGACATGCTCCGTGGGGGCATGACGGAGCGGGAGATCAAGGCCGCCTTCGTGCAGATGCTGACGCTCGCGACGGGAGCCCTCGCCCGGAACCGGCCGGAAGCGAAGGAGAAGGCGCACGCATTTACGGCCGAGGTGACCGGCGTTTACGCGGAATACCGGTATTCCGGCCTGATCGAGCGGCTGGCCCGGCTCGTCGGGGAGATGGCCCGGCAGCTCGGCGACGGCGGAGGCGACAAGCAGGTGCAGCGGATGATCGAGCTCATCCGGCGGAATTACGAGAAGAACCTGAAGCTGGAATCGCTGGCCGAGCTGTTCAGCTACAACAGCTCGTACCTCGGCAAGCTGTTCAAAAGCACGACGGGCGTTTCCTTCAACACGTATCTGGATCAGGTCCGCATCGACAAGGCGAAGGAGCTGCTCGCCGAAGGGATGAAGGTGTACCAGGTCGCGGAACGGGTGGGCTATTCCAACGTGGATTATTTTCACGGCAAGTTCCGCAAATACGTGGGCGTATCCCCCTCCGAATACCGGAAAAGCCTGCACTGATTTTTATATGATTTTGCCCCCAATCCTCCCGGTAGAGAGCGGGGGGCTTTTTTTTTATCATGGTACCATACGGCAGGGAGGGGTTACATGAAAGCGATGACAGGAGCGGCGATTTCCGGGAGCGCGAAGGCCGGACGCGGCCGGGGGGATTTCTGGAAAACCGCTTTTCGCAACCGATATTTGTACCTGATGTCGCTTCCGTTTGTCGTCTGGGTGTTCGTCTTCAGCTACTACCCGCTCTGGGGCTGGCTGATGGCGTTCCAGAACTTCAAGCCCGGAAGATCGATCTTCGAGCAGGACTGGGTCGGCTTCGGGCAGTTTCAGAAGCTGTTTGCGGACGACATGTTTTACCAGGTGCTGCGCAATACGCTGGCCATGAGCGCGCTCGGGCTGGTCGCCACCTTCACGTTTCCGATCGTGTTCGCTTTGCTGATCAACGAAGTTCGCCAAATGTTTTTCAAGCGGTTCGTGCAAACGGTTTCTTACTTGCCTCACTTCGTATCCTGGGCCGTCGCGGCGAGCATCGTCACCAAGATGCTGTCGACCGAAAACGGCGCCGTGAACGACATTCTGATGGGGCTCGGGATCATCGACCAGCCGATCCAGTTCATGGCCCAGGGCCATTTGTTCTGGGGGATCGTCACGCTGTCGGACGTCTGGAAGGAAACCGGCTGGAACGCGATCATCTATCTGGCGGCCATTACCGGCATCAGCGGCGAATTGTACGAGGCGGCGAGAGTCGACGGCGCAAGCCGGCTGAGGCAAATCTGGCACATCACGCTGCCGGGCATCCGGTCCACGATCATCGTGCTGATGATTTTGTCGATCGGCCACCTGATCAGCATCGGGTTCGAGAAGCAGATGCTGCTCGGCAACAATCTCGTGCTCGACTATTCGCAGGTGCTCGACCTGTACTCGCTGCAATACGGCTTGCAAATGAGCCGCTATTCGTTCGGCGTCGCGGTCAACATTTTCAACTCGGTCGTCAGTCTGATTCTGCTGTTCGCGGCCAACGGCCTGTTCAAGCGGATTACGAAAGAAAGCATTATGTAAACCATCACGCACAGACTTGGAGGTGCCCCGATTGGCAACCCGGACCCGGCGCATCGGCGCTTCCGCGGGAGATCGGCTGATCGACGCGCTTATTACCGCCGTTCTGGTCGTCGTCGCGATCGCCACGATCTATCCGTTCCTGAACGTGCTCGCGCTGTCGTTCAACGATTCGACGGACAGCGTGCGGGGAGGAATCACCATTTTCCCGCGCGAGTTCACGCTGGAGAACTACAAGATCATTTTTTCGTACGAGAGTCTGATCACCGGCTTTCAAATTTCGGCGCTGCGGACGATCGCGGGGACGGCCCTCGGGCTGATCAGCTCCTCGATGCTGGCCTTCACGCTGGCCCGCCCCGATTTTCAGGGACGAAGGTTCATCTCGGTCTATCTGGCGATCACGATGTACGTGTCGGCCGGTCTCATTCCGACCTATCTGCTGATCAAGGATCTGAACATGATGGGCACGTTCGCGGTGTACATCCTGCCGGGCATCGTCAGCGCCTTCAACGTGTTCGTCATTCGCTCCTTCATCGACGGGCTTCCGTACGCCCTGCAGGAGTCGGCGAAAATCGACGGCGCGAACGACTTCACGATATACTGGCGGGTCATCCTGCCGATGACGACGCCCGCCCTGGCGACGATCGCGCTGTTCATCGCGGTCGGCCAGTGGAACTCCTGGTTCGACACGTACCTGTACAACGCGACGAGCCCGCATCTGACGACGCTTCAGTACGAGCTGACCAAGGTGCTGCAAAGCACGACGAGCGGCAGCGGCGGGGACTACCGCACGACGAACATGACGCAGGCGCTGGCCGCCGTGTCTCCCGATTCGGTCAAAATGGCGATCACGATCGTCGTCACCGTGCCGATTCTGCTCGTGTATCCGTTCCTGCAGCGCTACTTCGTCAGCGGCATGACGCTCGGCGCCGTCAAGGGCTGAAGCGGCGAACGGGCGGCCCGCCTCGGCGGGCCGCGTCAAGGGCGATTCCGGGGGCGGCTCCTCAACGGGCGGCGCTGCATGACGGGACGCGCCTGCATGACGGGCGCGCCTGCGTGACGGGTTGTGCTGCGTGTCGGGCCGCGCCTGCATGACGGCCCGCCCTGGATGGCGGGTCGTGCTGGATGACGGGTCGTGCTGGATGACCGGCTGCGCTGGATGACGGCCCGCGCCGCATGACGGCGGTCGGCCGGCCGGCAGTCGCAAGGCCCGAGCTTTTCGGAAACGGCTTCACGCCCCAAAAACATTCGGTATGAACAGGGCAACCTGTTATACAATAGAGAAGACAAACAGGAGGGTTACAAATGGCAATCAAGAAAAAATGGCCGGCTCTCGCGCTGGCCGCGACGCTGGGCGTCGGCCTGCTCGCGGGCTGCGCGGGCAACGGCGCCGATAACGCGAGCAATTCGAACGCCGCGGGAACGGCATCCGCCTCCGGCGAATTGAAACCGATTACGTTCAGCTTTTACAGCGAGGATCCGAATCCGAACTGGGCGAACATGCAGGATGAAATCGGCAAAGTCATCACCGAGAAGACCGGCGTTACCCTGGAGGCGGAATTCGCGGTCGGCGACGCGGTGCAGAAATCCGCGCTCATCGCCACCAGCGGCAAATATCCGGACATTATCAGCGCCAAGACGAGCATCAGCAAATTCGTCGACGCCGGAGCCGTCATCGATCTGACGGATTTGATCGAGGAGCACGCGCCGAACCTGAAGAAGCTGTTCGGGGATCAGATCAACCGGCTTCGCTACAGCAACGACGATCCGTCCATTTACGTCATTCCGACCTATGACGGCGTAGGCAACACGGCGTTCGACGCGACGGGCGGGTTCGGCCTGCAGCACCGGGTCGTCAAGGAGCTGGGCTATCCGGAAATCCGCACGGTCGAAGATTTTGAAAACGCGCTCAAGCAATACCTCGCCAAACACCCGACCGATGAAAACGGCAACAAAAACATCGGCCTGTCGCTGAACGCCGACGACTGGTACATGTACATTTCCGTCACGAATCCGGCCTTCTTCGCCACCGGCGCCCCCGACGACGGGGAATACTTCATCGACAAGGAAACGTACGAAGCGACCTATCACTATCTTCGCCCGGAGGAGAAGGAATATTTCCGCTGGCTCAACCATATGAACGCGGAAGGGCTGCTCGATCCCGACAGCTTCGTTCAAAAGTACGACCAATACAAGGCGAAAATCGCATCCGGCCGCGTGCTCGGCCTGATCGACCAGGAATGGTCCTACGCGGACGGCGAGAAGGCGCTGAAAGCCGAGGGCAAATTCGATTATACGTACGGACATTACCCGGTCACGCTCAGCGAGGAGTTCAAGGAGACGTCGTTCTGGCCGACGGGCTTCATGGCCGGCAACGGCATCGCGATTTCCGCGACGAACCCGGATCCGGAGCGCACGATCAAGTTCCTGGACTATTTGGCGTCCGACGAAGGGCAAGTGCTGCTGAACTGGGGCATCGAAGGCACGCACTACGCCGTGGACGAAAGCGGCAAGCGCACGATGCTGCCGGAAGTCAACGACCGCCGCGTCAACGACGCCGCCAACTTCCAGAAGGAAACGGGCATCGGCAATTACACGCTGCTTAGCGGACGTTACGGCGACGGCGTCAAGGATCCGAGCGGCAACTACTATACGCTTAAATTCCCGGAACAAATCCTGGCCGACTACAACGAAGCGGAGAAAGAAACGCTCGCCGCGTACGGGGCCACGATGTGGAAGGATCTGTTCCCGAAGGAAGACGAGTTCGAGGAGAGAGCGTACGGCGCGGCGTGGAACATCACGATTCCGAGCGACAACGACTTGACCGTGCTCGACGAACGATTGAAGACGATCACCTGGAAAATGATCCCGCAGGCCGTGCTGGCCAAGCCGGAGGATTTCGACAAGGTGTGGGACGATTACGTGAAGCAGCTGGAAGACGCGGGCGTTCAGGAAGCCGAGGAGCTGAAGACGCAGCTGATCGAAGAACGCGTCGAGCTGTGGAGCAAGTAATTCGGGATTCGGCGAGGGCGTGTTCCCGGATGCTTCGCGCATCCGGGGAGCGCCCTCGCTTTTTTCCGACCGGGGGGCCGTCTCCGGCGCGCACGATATTGCTCCAGTTGAGTCGTGGCGACTCATCTCGAGCCCCCAAACGCATGCAGCCGCACGCAGTTGAGTCCAAATGACTCATCTCGCCGTCTCCGCGCGTACGATATTGCTCCAGTTGAGTCGTGGCGACTCATCTCGAGCCCCCAAACGCATGCAGCCGCACGCAGTTGAGTCCAAATGACTCATCTCGCCGCCTCCGCGCGCACGATATTGCTCCAGTTGAGTCGTGGCGACTCATCTCGAGCCCCCAAACGCATGCAGCCGTACGCAGTTGAGTCCAAATGACTCATCTCGCCGTCTCCGCGCGTACGATATTGCTCCAGTTGAGTCGTGGCGACTCATCTCGAGCCCCCAAACGGATGCAGCCGCACGCAGTTGAGTAAAAGGACTCATCTTGGTGCCTCTGCGTGCACGATACTATTCCGGCTGAGTCGCCGTGACTCATCTCACCCGTCAAGTCTGGACGGAGGCGACATTTATATCGAAATTTCGAGCAGGCCAAAGGAAAAATCCGCATATTCCCAGCTTTTTAAAATCCGAACATTCGTATTTTGATGTAACATAAGCGTTCGTCTTTCGTTTGACAATCAGGGGAGGTTGAAGTACACTTAAATCCGGAAAATAACCGAATTGCTCGTATATCATCGGGGATATGGCCCGATCGTCTCTACCCGAAAACCTTAAATTTTCGGACTACGAGCCCGCGGACGCAGGCGGATGCCGCTTATCGAATTGCGACAAAGTTCGACAGCGGCATTGCGCCTTATAAGCGTCCGTCGGGACGCGGTCGGAAAGACGGGTTTTCACGAGAGAAGATGGGCTGGACGGGGAATGCTTACAACATATACCCGTCGCCCTTTTTGTATGTTTAGGAACGAAAATAGGCGATCCTGGGGGAAGGGTGGAAGCATGGGGGCACTCGTCGGAGTCATCATGGGAAGCACGTCGGACTGGGAAACGATGAAAAAAGCGTGCGACGTGCTCGATGAGCTGAACGTGGCATACGAGAAAAAAGTCGTCTCGGCGCATCGGACGCCGGATTTAATGTTCGAATACGCGGAATCGGCCGCGTCCCGAGGGTTGAAGGTCATTATCGCGGGCGCGGGCGGAGCCGCACATTTGCCGGGGATGGTCGCGTCCAAAACCGTCCTGCCCGTCATTGGCGTGCCCGTCAAGTCGCAAGCCTTGAACGGGCTCGATTCGTTGTTGTCGATCGTTCAGATGCCCGGCGGCATCCCGGTGGCGACGGTAGCGATTGGCGCGGCCGGGGCGACGAACGCGGGGCTGCTCGCCGCGCAGATGATAGGCGCCTTCGATCCCGAAACGCAGCGCCGCGTCGAGGCCCGGCGGGAGCGGATTACGCGGGAAGTGCTGGAAGGTGAGCTGCCGTGAGCGAACCGAACATTCAGCCGGGAACCGCTAAAGCGTCGTCGGGCGAGTCCCGCGAGGGCGCGGCCGGGCGGCGCCGGACGATTTTGCCGGGGGCGACGATCGGCGTGCTCGGCGGCGGACAGCTCGGCCGGATGCTGGCGCATGCCGGCAGCCGGATGGGCTACCGGTTCGTCGCGCTCGATCCGACGCCGGACGCGCCCTGCGGCCAGACGGCGGAGCAGATCGTCGCCGGCTACGCCGACCGAGAAGCGGCGCGGGAGCTGGCGCGCCGCGCGGACGTCATCACGTACGAGTTTGAGAACGTCGACGCGGGCGTAGCCGCGATGCTGGAGGCGGAATCGTACGTGCCCCAGGGCAGCGCGCTGCTGCACACGACGCAGCATCGGCTGCGCGAGAAGCGCGCCGTCGAAGCGGCGGGCGCGCGGGTTGCGCCTTACGCGGAGGTCGCCTCGCTGGCGGAGCTGAAAGCGGCGTCGGCCAGGCTCGGCCTGCCGGCGGTGCTGAAGACGGCGACCGGCGGCTACGACGGCAAAGGCCAGTGGGTGCTGCGAAGCGAGGCAGACTTGGAAGCGGCCTGGCCGGAAGCCGAGCGCGCCGGCACGGAGCTCGTGCTGGAGAAGTTCATCGACTTCGCCATGGAAATATCGGTGATCGCCGCGCGCAGTCCTTTCGGCGAGGTGCGGACGTTTCCGCCGGCGGAGAACGTGCACGTTGACAACATTTTGCATCTGTCGATCGTGCCCGCCCGCATCGGGGAAAACGTGCGGCGCGAAGCCGAGCGGATGGCGGTGTCGATCGCCGAGACGCTCGGCGCCGTCGGCCTGATCGCGGTCGAGATGTTCGTGGCGAAGGACGGCGAGATTTACGTGAACGAGCTGGCGCCGCGTCCGCACAACTCCGGCCATTATACGATGGAGGCCTGCCGCACGTCCCAGTTCGAACAGCACGTCCGCGCGATTTGCGATTTGCCGCTGGGCGATTCCGCGCTGCTCACGCCCGTCGTCATGGCGAACATTCTCGGCGAGCACGTCGAGCCGCTGCTGGCCTGGATGCGGGAGCGGGATTCGGAGGCGGAACGCCTCGGCGTCGAGCCGAAGGTGCATCTGTACGGCAAAGCCGAAGCGAAACCGAAGCGAAAAATGGGACATGTCAACGTGCTTGCGCCGAATGTCGACGCCGCGCTTGCGTGGATCGCCCAATCGAAGATATGGAGGGTCTGAACCAACATGATCGATCGTTACAGCCGCCCGGAAATGCGGGCCATATGGACCGAAGAGAACAAATTCCGGGCTTGGCTCGAAGTTGAGCTTGCCGCCTGCGAGGCTTGGGCGGAGCTGGGGCACATTCCGAAGGAAGACACCGTCAAACTGCGGCAGAACGCCAAGTTCGACATCGACCGCATTTACGAAATCGAGCTGGAAACGCGGCATGACGTCATCGCCTTCACCCGCGCCGTCTCCGAAAGCCTCGGGCCCGAGCGCAAATGGGTCCACTACGGCCTGACGTCCACGGACGTCGTCGATACCGCGCTCGGCTACCTGCTCAAGCAGGCGAACGCGATTTTGGAACGGGATCTGGAAGCGTTCATCGATATTTTGCGCGGACAGGCGATCGCCTACAAGCACACTCCGATGATGGGGCGCACCCACGGCGTTCATGCGGAGCCGACGACGTTCGGACTGAAGCTGGCGCTGTGGCACGAAGAAATGAAGCGCAACCTGGAGCGGTTCCGCAAGGCGGCGGACGGCGTTCAATTCGGCAAAATGTCCGGCGCCGTCGGCACCTACGCCAACATCGACCCGTTCGTGGAAAAGTTCGTGTGCGAGAAGCTCGGCATCACGCCGGCGCCGATCTCGACGCAAACGCTGCAGCGCGACCGCCATGCCGAATATATGGCGACGCTGGCGCTGATCGCCACCTCCATCGACAAGTTCGCGACCGAAATCCGCGGCCTGCAAAAGAGCGAGTTCCGCGAAGTCGAGGAGCCGTTCGCGAAGGGCCAAAAGGGCTCGTCCGCGATGCCGCACAAGCGCAACCCGATCGGCTGCGAAAACATGAGCGGCCTGGCGCGCGTGATCCGCGGGCATATGGTTTCCGCCTACGAAAACGTGCCGCTGTGGCATGAACGCGACATTTCGCACTCGTCCGTCGAGCGGATCATTTTGCCCGATGCGACGATGCTGCTTAACTATATGCTGAACCGATTCGGCAACATCGTGAAAAATTTGACGGTGTTCCCGGAAAATATGAAGCGCAACATGCGAAGCACGTACAACGTGCCGTTCTCCGGACGCGTCATGACGAAGCTGATCGACAAGGGCTTCAGCCGCGAGCAGGCGTACGACACCGTGCAGCCGCGCGCGATGCAGGCTTGGGAGGAGCAGCGCGATTTCCGCGAAATCGTCGCCTCCACGCCGGAAATCGCGAACGTGCTGTCGGCGGACGAGCTGGATGACTGCTTCGATCCGAGCTGGCACCTGAAGCACGTCGACACGATTTTCGAGCGGCTCGGGTTGAATTAAGCGCGCTCCTTGCCGGACGAAATGAACGGTCCGGTTGCGGGAACCGTGAGCGATGCTTCGGACCAGCGCCGAGAGGGGGCAGCGGGAAAATAACGGCCGGTTCCGACCGTTAATCTCCGGAAGATGCCGCCAAACGAGCAAATAACGGTCCGGAAAGGCCGTTAATTCGAAGATTCGGCTTGAAATCATCCTATATTATAAGAATAACGGTTCCACCAGGCCGTTAAATGGATTTTATATCGGTTTTTCGTTAAATAGCGGCGCTTTCGGACCGTTAAACCGGAACCGAACGCACTTTGTACGCCCGGATGGCGGGTCGGAGTGATGGGCGCCCGAGCCGGGCGCCGCGCGTGCCGGTCGGACAAGGATCACTCGAGCCGCGACCGGATTTTTCTTCGATTCGGAAGGGGCTCGAACCTCATGCCCGTTTTCGTCCGGAACCGCCCGCCGCCGGGCAGATTCCCCCGACACGCAAGGGGATAGAAGGAGGCTGTCATGTCGACAGAAGCGTTGTCAACCGCCGCCGGGCTCGTGAACGCCCCGCTCATTCACAAAGGCAAGGTGCGGGAGCTTTACGATTTGGGCGAGCACCTGCTCATCGTCGTCACGGACCGCATTTCCGCGTTCGATTACGTGCTCGACCCGCCCGTTCCGGATAAAGGCCGGGTGCTCAACGAGCTGAGCGCCCACTGGTTCGCGCTCGCCGCGCAAATCCAGCCGAACCATATCGTGCATACCGACGTTGCGAAGCTGGGCGGTCTCGTGAGCGACCCGGACAAGCTGAAAGGCCGCATCATGGTGTCCCGCAAGGCGCAGCGCATCGATATCGAGTGCGTCGTGCGCGGATACATTACCGGAGGCGGCTGGAGACAGTATCAGGCGACCGGCGAAGTGAACGGGATCAAGCTTCCCGAAGGCCTGCGCAAAAACGGAAAGCTGGAGCGGCCGATTTTCACGCCCGCGGGCAAAAACGACGTCGGCCACGACGAGGACATTCCGTTCGACGAAATGGCCCGCCGGGTCGGCAGGGAGCTCGCGGAAAACCTTCGCGACCGCAGCCTGAAGCTCTACGAGTTCGGCCGCGACTTCTGCGCGGAGCGCGGCATCATTTTGGCCGATTGCAAATTCGAATTCGGACTCGTCGGCGGAGAGGTCATCCTCATCGACGAGCTGTTCACGCCGGACTCCTCGCGGTTCTGGGCCGAGGAAAAGTACGCGCTGGACGTCGAGATCGACAGCATGGACAAGGAGCCGGTCCGTTCCTACCTGGCCGGGTCCGATTGGGACAAAAACAGCCCTCCGCCGCGCCTGCCGGATGAAGTGGTCAAGGCGACGACCGAGCGCTACCGGGACATTTATCGCCGCTTGACCCAAGCCTAACGCCAACGTACCGCCAATGTCGGGTCTTTATTTTCCCCAATCCATCCCCACTTTAGGAGGAGAACCTCATTCATGAAAGCAATGGTATATGTAACCATCAAAGCGAACGTCCTTGATCCCCAGGGCAACGCCGTGCAAGACGCCCTGCACACGATGGGCTTCGACGAAGTCGGCAAAGTCCGCATCGGCAAGTATATGGAACTTCAGTTGAATACGTCCGATCGCGCGCAAGCGGAAGAACGCGTCAAGGCGATGTGCGAAAAACTGCTGGCGAACACCGTAATCGAAGACTACCGCTTTGAATTGGAGGACTGAGGCGCTCATGAATTTCGCGGTACTCGTGTTTCCCGGTTCCAACTGCGATATCGACATGCTGAAAGCCGTCGAGGATACGGTCGGCCAGCCGGTCGACTACGTGTGGCATACGGCATCCGACCTGTCGAAATACGACGCCATTCTCGTGCCGGGAGGCTTCTCCTACGGGGACTACCTTCGCTGCGGCGCCATCGCCCGGTTCGCGCCGGTGATGAACGAGGTGCGCAAGGCGGCGGAGGAAGGGAAATTTATTCTCGGCGTCTGCAACGGGTTTCAAATTTTGACCGAGGCCGGCCTGCTGCCCGGCGCTCTCATCCGCAACAACACGCTCAAATTCCGGTGCCACCCGGTCGACCTCCGCGTCGAAAACGCGCGCACGGCGTTCACGAAGGATTACGCGGAAGGCGAAGTCGTGTCCATTCCGATCGCGCACGGCGAGGGCAACTACTACTGCAGCGACGAGACGCTTGCGCGGCTTAAAGCGAACAACCAGATCGTGTTCCGCTATACGGGCGAAAATCCGAACGGCTCCGTCGACAACATCGCGGGCATTTGCAACGAGGCGGGGAACGTCGTCGGCATGATGCCCCACCCGGAGCGCGCGGTTTCCGAATTGCTCGGATCCACGGGCGGCGCGAGGATGTTTACGTCAGTACTAAACGCTTGGAGGGAACGCAATGGCGCAGCAAGTGTCCGCTAAAGAACCGACGATCGAACAGATCGCCGAACAGAAAATTTACAAGCAGTTCGGCGTTTCCGAATCCGAATACGAGCTCATCTGCGGCTTTCTCGGACGCAAGCCGAACTATACCGAAATCGGCGTGTTCAGCGTCATGTGGTCCGAGCATTGCGCGTACAAAAACTCCAAGCCGCTGCTCAAGCGTTTCCCGACGACCGGGCCGCGCGTGCTGATGGGGCCGGGCGAAGGCGCCGGCATCGTCGACATCGGCGACAACCAGGCCGTCGTGTTCAAGATCGAGTCGCACAACCACCCGTCGGCGGTCGAGCCGTATCAGGGCGCGGCTACCGGCGTCGGCGGCATCATTCGCGACATTTTCTCGATGGGGTCGCGGCCGATCGCGCTGCTCAACTCCTTGCGGTTCGGCCGGCTGGAGAACGACCGCGTGCGTTACCTGTTCGAGCACGTCGTCAGCGGCATCGCCGGCTACGGCAACTGCATCGGCATCCCGACGGTCGCAGGCGAGGTCATGTTCGACGAATCGTACGAAGGCAACCCGCTCGTCAACGCGATGTGCGTCGGCCTGATCGACCACGACCGCATCCAGCGCGGCGTCGCCAAAGGCGTCGGCAACCCGGTGTTCTACGTCGGCCCGGCAACCGGACGCGACGGCATCCACGGCGCGACGTTCGCGTCCGAGGATTTGACCGCGGAATCCGAAGCGAAGCGCTCGGCGGTGCAGGTCGGCGATCCGTTCATGGAAAAGCTCGTCATGGAAGCGACGCTCGAGCTCATCGAATCCGGCATCGTGCTCGGCATTCAGGACATGGGCGCGGCGGGCCTGACGTGCTCCAGCGCCGAGATGGCCAGCAAAGCCGGCAACGGCATGGAGCTGTACCTCGACGAGGTGCCGCAGCGCGAGGAAGGCATGACGGCGTACGAAATGATGCTGTCCGAGTCGCAGGAGCGGATGCTGTTCGTCACCGAGCCGCAGCACGAGGCGCAGGCGAAGGCGATTTTCGAGCGGTGGGGCCTGCACTGCGCCAAAGTCGGCAAAGTGACCGACGACGGCCGCTTGCGGCTGTTCCACAAGGGCGAGCAGGTGGCCGACATGCCGGTCAAGGCGCTCGTCGACGACTGCCCGGTGTATAACAAGCCTTCAAAGGTGCCGGATTATTATTTGAAAAACGGCTCCGTCGATACGACCCGCTACGAGCAGGTCGCCGACCTGAAGGACGCGTTGAAAAAAGTGCTCGGCTCGCCGTCCCTGGCAAGCAAAGAGTGGGTTTACAGCCAGTACGATTACCAGGTCCGGACGTCGACGGCGGTCGTGCCGGGATCGGACGCCGCGGTCGTGACGATTCGCGGCACGCGCAAGGCGCTCGCGATGACGACGGACTGCAACGGCCGCTACGTTTATCTGGATCCCGAAGTCGGCGGTCGCATCGCGGTCGCGGAAGCGGCGCGCAACATCGTCTGCTCCGGCGGCGAGCCGCTGGCGATTACGGACAACCTGAACTTCGGTTCGCCGGAGAAGCCGGAAGTGTTCTGGCAAATGGAAAAAGCGGTAGACGGCATGTCCGAAGCCTGCCGTTATCTCGAAACGCCGGTTATCGGCGGCAACGTGTCGCTGTACAACGAAAATGCCAAAGGGGCCATTTATCCGACGCCGGTCGTCGGCATGGTCGGCCTGGTTCACGATATCGACCACATTACGACGCAGGAATTCAAAGCGGAAGGCGACGCGATCTTCCTGCTAGGGGAGACGAAGGCGGAGCTCGGCGGCAGCGAATTCCAGTACTCCGTGCTGGGCTTGACGGAAGGCCGTCCGCCGGAGCTGGACCTTGAAACCGAGAAGAAGCTGCACCGCGCCGTTCTGGGCGCGATCCAGCAAGGGCTCGTCGCTTCGGCGCACGATTTGTCGGAAGGCGGCCTGGCCGCCGCGCTGGCGGAAGCTTCCTTCGGCCGCGGGCTGGGCGCAACCGTCGATTTTACGACGAACCTGCGGACGGACATCGCGCTGTTCAGCGAATCCCAATCCCGCATCCTGTTGTCGGTCAAACCCGAGCGCGCGGACGAACTGTCCGCCTGGCTCGCTTCGCAAGGCGTTCCGGCGCAGCGGCTCGGCACGGTCGGCGGCGGCAGCTTGACGATTGCCGTTAACGGCCGCGTCGCGATCGAGGCGTCCGTGGACGAACTCCGCAAAGAATGGAAGGAAGCGATCCCATGCCGGATGCAGTAAAATCCGGACCGAAAGCCGCTGCGAATGCGGCCGAATCCTTGTTTTGGACCGGAGATTATTACAACGAAGGCCATGCTCACGAGGAAATCTTCGACAAAGTCAAAGAGGAATGCGGCGTATTCGGGGCGTTCAATTTGCCGAATGCGGCCACGCTCGCCTATTACGGCCTCCACGCCCTGCAGCATCGGGGCGAGGAGAGCTGCGGCATCTGCACGTCGGAAGACGGCGTCTTCCATTACCATCGCGGCATGGGGCTCGTCAAGGAAGTGTTCGACCGCGACAAGCTCGATTCGCTGGCGGGGAACCGGGCGATCGGCCACGTTCGCTACTCGACGTCGGGCTCGAGCCAGCTCGGAAACGCGCAGCCGCTCGTCTTCAAGTACCGCGGGGGGGACCTCGCGGTTTGCACGAACGGGAACCTCGTCAACGAGCCGGTCATCCGCCGCGAGCTGGAGGATCAGGGCTCGATTTTCCAGACGACGAGCGACACCGAGGTTATCGCGCACCTGATCGCGCGGTCGCCGAAGGACCTCGTCGAGGCGGTCAAGGACGCGTTCGCGCGGCTGATCGGAGGCTATGCCTTCCTGATCATGACGAAGGACTGCCTGATCGCGGCCTGCGACCCGAACGGCTTCCGGCCGCTCGTCATGGGCCGGATGGGCGACGGCTACGCGTTCGCGTCGGAAACGTGCGCGCTGGAAACGATCGGCGCCGAATTCGTGCGCGACGTGCAGCCTGGCGAAATTCTCGTCCTCGACAAGGACGGCCTTCGCGAGGAGCGGTACGCGCCGCTCGAGCGCCGGGCGGTTTGCGCGATGGAATATATTTATTTCGCCCGTCCGGACAGCGACATCAACGAAATCAACCTGCACTCGGCGCGGAAACGGATGGGGCAGCGTCTCGCGCTCGAATCGTTCGTCGACGCCGACGTCGTCACGGGCGTGCCGGATTCCAGCATTTCCGCCGCCATCGGCTACGCCGAGCAGACGGGCATCCCGTACGAGCTCGGCCTGATCAAAAACAAATACACGGGCCGCACGTTCATCCAGCCTTCGCAGGAGCTGCGGGAACGCGGCGTCAAGATGAAGCTGTCAGCCGTCCGCAAAGTCGTCGAGGGCAAGCGGGTCGTCATGATCGACGACTCGATCGTGCGCGGCACGACGTCGCTGCGGATCGTCAACCTGCTGCGGGAGGCCGGGGCGACGGAAGTGCACGTGCGGATCACGTCTCCGCCGTTCATGAACCCGTGCTACTACGGGATCGATACGCCGAACCCCGGCGATCTGATCGCCTCCACGAAGTCGGTGGAGGAAATCCGCAAGGCGATCAACGCGGATTCGCTCTACTTCCTGAGCAAAGAGGGACTCATGGAGGCGGTGGGCGGCCACGAAAACGAGAAAAACCGCGGCCTGTGCATGAGCTGCTTCGATAACGATTATCCGACCCAGGTGAAATTCGAGCATGCGAAAGCGACCTGCGGCTGCGATTAAGGGGAGCGACGGGGAGCAGGCGGATCGGCGCTCTTTCGCGGGCGTTCGAAACGCAGCGGCCGCTATTCGCATGAATGAGCCGTGGAAGCGGACAACCGGGGAGAATGGCGGCCAGAAACGACCGCTAAGCTGCCGCCCGAACAGGGTAAAGGCGCTTGGCGGTCAAACCGGCCGTTATTTTGCCGCGGAGCACAATTTTCGCGCTTGGTTTTCTCCGTGAGCAAAGGAAAACGAGCCAAAAGGAAAAGGGGGCCAACCCATGTCTGAAGCGTACAAACAGGCCGGCGTCGACATCGCGGCAGGCAACGAAGCGGTCGAACGGATGAAAAAGCACGTCAAGCGGACGTTCCGTCCGGAGGTGCTGACGGGGCTCGGCGGATTCGGCGGGCTGTTCGGGCTGAACAAGGACAAATACGAGGAGCCGGTGCTCGTCTCCGGAACCGACGGCGTCGGCACGAAGCTGAAGCTGGCGTTCGACCTGGACAAGCACGACACGATCGGCATCGACGCGGTCGCCATGTGCGTCAACGACGTCGTCGTCACGGGAGCGGAGCCGCTGTTTTTCCTCGATTATCTCGCCTGCGGCAAGCTGGTGCCCGAGAAAATCGAGGCGATCGTCAAGGGCGTGGCCGAAGGCTGCGTGCAGGCGGGCTGCGCGCTGATCGGCGGCGAAACGGCCGAGATGCCGGGCATGTATCAGGACGGCGAGTACGACATCGCCGGGTTTACGGTAGGCATCGTCGACAAGCCGAAGGCGATCGACGGCTCGAAGATCGCGCCCGGGGACGCGGTCGTCGGCCTCGCTTCGAGCGGCGTCCACTCGAACGGGTATTCGCTCGTCCGCAAGCTTTTGCTTGAGCGGATGGGATACTCCCTCTCCGACAAGCTGCCGGAGCTGGAAGGCAAAACGCTCGGGGAAACGCTCATCGAGCCGACCCGCATCTACGTGAAAAGCGTTCTCCGCCTGCTGGAGAGCGTGCAGATCAAAGGCATGGCGCACATTACGGGCGGCGGCTTTATCGAGAACATTCCGCGCGTGCTGCCGGAAGGCGTGAACGTCGATATCGAGCGCGGCTCCTGGCCGGTGCAGCCGATTTTCGGCCTGATGCAGCGCGACGGCGCGATCAGCGACCGGGACATGTTCACGACGTTCAACAACGGCATCGGCATGGTGCTCATCGTGCCGGGCGAGCAGGCCGAGGCCGCCGTCAAGCTGGCCGGCGAATGCGGCGAGAGCGCCTACGTCATCGGCAAGGTGACGGCCGGCAACCGCGTCGTCACGTTCGGAGGCGCGGAGCTGTAATGGCGAGTTCTCCCCTGCGAATCGCCGTATTCGCTTCGGGCGGCGGCAGCAACTTTCAGGCGCTGGCCGAAGCGATCGCGGACGGCGGCATCCCGGCCGAGCTCGCGCTGCTCGTCTGCGACAAGCCGGAAGCGGGCGTCGTCCGCCGGGCCGAGGCGCTCGGCGTGCCGACGCTGCTGTTCCGGCCGAAGGAGTACGCTTCGCGCGAAGCGTACGAACGGGAAATCGTCGAACGGCTCGTCAGCGAAGACGTCGGCCTGATCGTGCTGGCCGGCTACATGCGGCTGATTACGGACGTGCTGGTCAAGCCCTATTACGGGCGGATGATCAATATTCATCCCGCGCTTTTGCCCGCTTTTCCGGGCGTTCGCGCGGTGCGCCAGGCGCTCGAGTACGGGGTGAAGCTGGCCGGCGCGACCGTGCATTACGTCGACGGCGGCATGGATTCCGGGCCGATCATCGCGCAGCGGGCGGTAGAGGTGGCGGACGACGACACGGAGGAAACGTTGACGGCACGCATCCATGCGGTCGAGCACGAGCTTCTGCCCCGGGTCGTGCGCTGGATTGCGGAAGGCCGCGTGACGCTGGACGGCCGTAAGGTATCGATCGTCCGGCAGGCTTGAGGAAGGTCTTGTTCGGAAGCAAAAAGATGAATAACGGCCGCAACGGACCGTTATTTCGCGAATCCCCGTCCCGGGCGGTGCATAGCGCCCTCTTTTGCGTTTAAGCGACCCCCGGCGGGGTCAGACGGCGGAATGAAACGAAGCCGCGGCAGCGGCGAAGCTAAAGATTAGGAGTGAAATCATGGCGATCAGAAGAGCGCTGGTCAGCGTATCGGACAAGACGGGCATCGTGAAGTTTTGCCGCGAATTGTCGCAGCTCGGCGTGGAAATCATTTCGACGGGCGGCACGAAGACGCTGCTGGAAAAAGAAAACGTGCCGGTCATCGGCATCTCGGACGTGACGGGCTTTCCCGAGGTGCTGGACGGCCGCGTCAAGACGCTGCACCCCGCGGTGCACGGCGGGCTTCTCGCGATCCGCGACAACGCCGAGCACCGCGAAACGATGGAGAAGCTGGGGCTCGATTACATCGATCTCGTCATCGTGAACCTGTATCCGTTCCAGGCCACCATCGAAAAACCGGACGTGACGTACGAGGACGCGATCGAAAACATCGACATCGGCGGTCCGACGATGCTTCGTTCCGCGGCGAAAAACCATGCGTTCGTCACCGTCGTCGTCGATGCGGGCGATTACGCGCAGGTGCTCGAAGAAGTGCGGGCGGGCGGCGATACGGAGCTGGCCACGCGCAAAAAGCTGGCGGCGAAAGTATTCCGCCACACCGCGGCCTACGACGCCCTTATTTCCGACTACTTCGCCAAAGTATTGGACGAGCCGCTGCCGGAGCGCCTGACGGTCACCTACGAAAAAGTCCAGGAGCTGCGCTACGGGGAAAACCCGCACCAGCAAGCGGCTTTTTACAAGAAGCCGATTTCCGCCGCGGGAAGCATCGCGACGGCCGAGCAGCTGCACGGCAAGGAGCTGTCGTATAACAACATCAACGACGCGAACGCGGCGCTGGCGATCGTCAAGGAATTCGACGAGCCCGCCGTCGTGGCGGTGAAGCATATGAATCCTTGCGGCGTCGGCATCGGCGCCGACATCGACGAGGCGTACCGCAAGGCGTACGAAGCGGATCCGACCTCGATTTTCGGGGGCATCGTGGCGGCCAACCGCACGATCGGCGCGGAAACGGCCGGACGCCTGAGCGAAATTTTCCTCGAAATCGTGCTCGCTCCCGACTTTACGCCGGAAGCGCTCGAAATTTTGCAGCGCAAAAAAAATATCCGCCTGCTGCGCCTCGGCGAAATCTCGTCGGCGTCCGAACGGAGACCCGAATGGCTGATCAGCAGCGTCGAAGGCGGCATGCTCGTGCAGCAGAGCGACGTGCACAGCCTGACGGAAGCGGATCTTAAAGTCGTCACCGACCGCGCTCCGACCGCGGAAGAGCTGAAGCAGCTGCTGTTCGGCTGGAAGGTCGTCAAGCATGTCAAGTCGAACGCGATTTTGCTGGCGGCGGACAGCATGACGGTCGGCGTGGGCGCCGGTCAGATGAACCGCGTCGGCGCGGCCAAAATCGCCATCGAGCAGGCCGGAGAGAAAGCCCGCGGAGCGGTGCTCGCTTCGGATGCGTTTTTCCCGATGGGCGATACGCTGGAGTTGGCGGCGAAAGCCGGCATTACGGCCGTCATTCAGCCGGGCGGCTCGATCAAGGACGAGGAGTCGATCAAGGTCGCGAACGCGCACAACATCGCCATGGTCATGACCGGCGTGCGTCATTTCAAGCACTGAGCAAGATCTGAGGGGGAGCCTGTACACATGCGTATACTTGTCATCGGACGCGGCGGACGGGAACACGCCATCGTCTGGGCGCTTCGGCGCAGCGAAAAGGTCAAGCACATTTTCTGCGCTCCGGGGAATGCCGGAATCGGCAGTCTTGCCGAAAACGTCGACATCGGGGAGCTTGAATTCGACCGTCTCGTTCAATTCGCGTTGGACAACGCGGTCGATCTCGTCGTCGTCGGTCCGGACGATCCGCTTGCCGCGGGTATCGTGGACGCGTTCGAAGCGGCGAAGGTACCCGTATACGGACCGCGCAAAAACGCCGCCGAAATCGAAGGCAGCAAAATTTTCATGAAAAACCTTTTGCGCAAATACGGCATTCCGACGGCCAAATACGAGACGTTCACGGAATACGAGCCGGCGCTTGCCTATCTCCGGAGCCAGCCGGCGCCGATCGTCATCAAGGCGGACGGCCTCGCGGCGGGCAAGGGCGTTACCGTCTGCTTCACGGCGGAAGAGGCCGAGCGGGCGCTGCGGGAAACGATGGTGGACAAGTCGTTCGGCGCGGCCGGCGACAAGGTGGTCATCGAGGAGTACCTCGAAGGCCAGGAGATGTCGATTTTGTCGTTCGTCGACGGGGAAACGGTTCGTCCGATGCCGGCCGCCCAAGACCACAAGCCGGTCTTCGACGGCGACAAAGGCCCGAACACCGGCGGGATGGGCACGGATTCGCCGCTGCCGCATATTCCGCAGGCGATCATCGACGAGGCGATCGAGACGATCGTCAAGCCGACGGCCCGCGCGATGGCGGCCGAAGGGCGTCCGTTCCGCGGCGTGCTGTTCGCCGGGCTGATGATCACGAAGGACGGGCCGAAAACGATCGAATTCAACGCCCGGTTCGGCGACCCGGAGACCCAGGTCGTCCTGCCGCGGCTGAACACCGATCTGGTCGATATTTTCCTCGCCTCGATCAACGGACGCCTGCATGACCTCGATATTTCCTGGAGCGACGAAGCCGCGGTGTGCGTCGTGCTGGCTTCCGGAGGCTATCCGGGCTCCTATCCGAAGGGCTTGCCGATTCATGGCCTGGACGATGCGGGGGATGCGCTCGTGTTTCATGCGGGGACGGCGGAGCGGGACGGAAACATTGTCACGGCGGGAGGCCGCGTGCTCGGCGTCGTCGGGCTCGGCAAGGATATCGCCGACGCGCGCGGCAAGGCGTACGAAGCCGCGGACAAAATCTCGTTCGAGGGCAAGTTCAACCGGACGGATATCGCCGCGAAGGCGTTGGTCCGAGGCAAGTAAAGCATGAAAAAGCCGCCTGAAGGTCCGACGGGACTTTTGCGGGCGGCTTGCTTTATTTTTTTCGGAACAATTCCCGGCGCTTGGAGTAAACGTAGGCGACCGCGTAAACGACTCCGATGGCCAGCATGGCGGCAACCGCATGCTGCGAAAGCCAAGCGACGAACGCTTCCATGAAAGCGACCTCCCTCGGGATGACTTCTCGGTTTAGAATGCCCCGTTTGGGGTAGAATGTTCCGGCGTACGTTTGACAGAGGAAAGCGATGATGGTAAGATTTTTAATACATAGTATATTAATCGGAATTAGTGGAATAAAGGAGATCCGACCATGGAAAGACCGTTTACGATACGACACGACCGCTTGAACCTCGCCGCGACGATCCATTATCCGAATCCGGATGCCAAGCGGGAGGGCCGGAAGCTTCCCCTGATTATTATCAACCACGGTTTTGTCGGAAGCCGGATCGGCGTGGACCGATTGTTCGTGCTGGCGGCCCGGCAGTTCGCGGAGCAAGGGAATCTGGTTATCCGGTTCGATTTCGCGGGCTGCGGGGAGAGCGACGGCGTTTACGGGGAGCATGGGCTCGACTCGATGATCGAGCAAACCCGCACGGTGCTGAACTACGGTCTGTCGCTCGATATCGTCGATCCTTTGCGCGTGACGCTGCTCGGTCACAGCTTGGGCGGAGCGGTCGCGCTGCTGACCGCCGTGAGGGAAAAGCGGGTGAAATCGCTCGTGCTCTGGTCGGCGGTCGGGTATCCGTTCAACGACATTACGCGCATCGTCGGACGCAAAATATACGAAGAAGCGGTCACCCGAGGTTCGGCGGACTATCTCGGCTACACGCTGAAGCCGGATTTTTTCGACGCGCTGATGAAGCATCAGCCGTTCCAGGAAACGCAGAAATTCACCGGGGACGTGCTGCTCGTGCACGGAACGGGAGACGACGTCATACCGGTCGATTATACGTTTTTGCTGGAAAAGACGTTTTGGCTTCGGGGAGAAGGACGCTGCGACAAAGTCGTCATTTTTCAGGCGGATCACACCTATTCGAGCGGCGAGCATAAAAAAGAGCTGATCCGCGCCACTTCGGATTGGCTCGGCGGCTACGACCAGCGGCAGCAGGAGTGGCACCATTGGAGCATATAGGCCGAACGAAGCCTTCGAGTCCGCGCGGCAGCGGTTGAGGGCTTTCTTGCCCTCTCCGCGTGGCTTAAAGCCGATTCCAGTTGGGTCAAATTTACTCATCTCACCCCACCGCCGCGCACGCCGTCGTCCCAGTTGAGTCGTGGCGACTCATTTAGGCCCGCCATCCGCGCACAGCCGCTTCCGGTTGGGTCAAATTTACTCATCTCACCCCACCGCCGCGCACGCCGTCGTCCCAGTTGAGTCGTAGCGACTCATTTAGGCCCGCCATCCGCGTACAACCGCTTCCAGTTGGGTCAAATTTACTCATCCCCACCGCCGCGCACGCCGTCGTCCCAGTTGAGTCGTAGCGACTCATTTAGGCCCGCCATCCGCGCACAGCCGATTTCAGTTGGGTTAAATTTACTCATCTCACCCCACCGCCGCGCACGCCGTCGCCCCAGTTGAGTCGTAGCGACTCATTTAGGCCCGCATCCGCGCACAACCGTTTCCAGTTGGGTCAAATTTACTCATCTCGCCCCACCGCCGCGCACGCCGTCGTCCCAGTTGAGTCGTAGCGACTCATTTAGGCCCGCCATCCGCGTACAACCGCTTCCAGTTGGGTTAAATTTGCTCATCTCACCCCACCGCCGCGCACGCCGTCGTCCCAGTTGAGTCGTAGCGACTCATTTAGGCCCGCCGTCCGCGCACAGCCGCTTCCGGTTGGGTTAAATTTACTCATCTCACCCCACCGCCGCGCACGCCGTCGCCCCAGTTGAGTCGTAGCGACTCATTTAGGCCCGCCGTCCGCGCACAGCCGCTTCCAGTTGGGTTAAATTTGCTCATCTCACCCCACCGCCGCGCGCTGACGATCAAGCAGACGTTTTCCCCATACCGGCGTATTTTTATCGAAAATTGATGCTTAAGCCACTGGTCTTTTGTCGGACCGGGCCGATCTGACATGTCGTTTAGTACAGTTTTTGTACAGATCCTCCTGCTACTCTGTTATGGTGCTGTTCGTTAGCAACATGTGCGGAGAAAAAGATAGATGGACGAAATCAATGAATCGGGAGGCAGCTGTGAAAAGATTTTTGAAAACGATGGTCAACTTGCGCTTGTTGGCCGTGTTGCTTGTCGTTGCGTATGGAGCTTTCTCGGGCGTGGGGGCGGCAGCGGCCGCGTCGGTTCCGCCGCTCGACGCGGCCTCTGAGTCGGCCAAGCCGGACGTCATTCCGGAACTGCCGGAAGCGGCGTCGTATGTCGCCGGCTCGGACAAAACGGGCGAAGTGGTCGAGATTGCCGAGGAGGAAGTGCCGCTCGGAACCGTCGAAACGGAGGCGAAGCCGGACGTCATTCCGGAACTGCCGGAAGCGGCGTCGTATGTCGCCGGCTCGGACGAAACGGGCGAAGTGATCGAGGTGGCCGAGGAGGAAGTACCGCTTGGAACCGTCGAAATGGCGGCGAAGCCGGACGTCATTCCGGAACTGCCGGAAGCGGCGTCGTATGTCGCCGGCTCGGACGAAACGGGCGAAGTGATCGAGGTGGCCGAGGAGGAAGTGCCGCTCGGAACCGTCGATCACGGCGTTGATGCCGCGAAGACGATCGAAGAGGACGAGGCGCCGCTTGGCACGCTGCCGCAGACCGGCGAGTCCGGTCCGCTTCCGTTTTACCTGTTCGGATCGGCGCTTGCCGTTTTCGGCGTTTGCCTGCTGCGCAAAAAACGCGTAAACTGACCGTATGAACGCGGGCCTGTCCGGCCTGAATGCGTCGCTGCATTCACGCTTCTCCACGGCCCAGGAGGGATAACGACATGAAAAAGCTGTACTTGCTTTTCATCCTGGCGGGCGTTTTTCTGATCTGCTACCCGCATCTGAACGAGTGGGTTCAGGACCGGAAGCAGGCGCAGTTGCTGGCTGCCGCGGAGCGGGAGCTGGCCGAAGCCGACGATCGGCTGTCGTCTTCCGTATCTACGCTAAAGAACGGCTTGGCGAAAGTGAACGCGCTATTGGAACAAAGCGCGCAGGAAGAAGAACCGGAGGAGCACGACCCGTTTGCCGCGTACGCGGAGGACGAACGGCCGCTCGCCATCCTGACGATCGACAAAATCGACGTCAAGCTGCCGGTGCTCGAAGGGGCCACCAAGCAGAACATGAAGCACGCCGCGGCGCACATGACAGAGACGGCCGCGCTGGGAGAGGTCGGCAATGCCGCCGTCGCCGCGCATAGAGCCAGAACGAAGGGCCGCTTGTTCAACCGGCTCGACGAAGTGGAAATCGGCGACAAGATCGACGTCAAGACAAGCGAGGGCAGCTACAGCTACACGGTTTACGAAATCAAAATCGTGGAGCCGACGGAGCTTTCCGTGCTGGAGCCGAACGGAACGGACCGCATTTTGACGCTCATTACGTGCGATCCGCTCGTCAACCCCACGCATCGTCTGATCGTTCACGCCAAAATAACCGATTCCGCCGCGACGGCGGATTAAAAACTGCTTTTCTATTTCGACAAATAATGGTATAATTTTTATGTAAAAGCTTATCACGATAACGGCAAACCTGTCGAAAGGCAGGGACGCAAAGCTACAGGGCCTTCCTCCGAGCGAGATGGCAGCCAGTTGCCGAACGACATGGCTTTTTTTGTTTTTTCGAAGCCTCTGAAAACTTTACCGATAATGGCATACCTGTCGAAAGGCAGGGACGCAAAGCCATAGGGCCTTCCTCCAAGCGAGATGGCAGCCTGGCCGCCGAAGGGAGTTTTACGAATGCGCAAGCTCGCGTTCGCGACCGCCGCGATCGTTATATTGTTTACCATGTTGTTTGGCGCCGCAGCCTACGCCGCGAACGAAACCGGCGCGGACTGGCTGGACACGACAAAGCTGGATACCGGGGCGGTCGGCGTGCGCTATGCAGTCAAAGCCGACGTCAAAACGAAGGCCATGATCGTCAAGGACACCGGAAAATATACCTATACGCTCAGAGCGGACAAGCCTGTCGAATGGTTCCCTCTGCAGTTGGGCAACGGCGACTACACGGTGACGATTCTGGAAAACGTCAGCGGCAATCAGTACAAAGTCGTGGACAAGGCAACGCTGACGCTCGCTTTGCAGGACGGCACGGCCGTTTATTTGAACCAGGTACAGAACATCGATTGGACGCCGAACAGCATCGCCGTTCAAAAGGCGAAGGAACTGACGCAGAACAAAAAGACGGACGCCGAAAAGGTGGCCGCCGTTTACCGATACGTAATCGACAACGTCAAGTACGACAAAGAGCTCGCGGCCGCAGCCACGCCGGATTACCTGCCGCAAATCGACCGCACGTTCGCCAGCAACAAGGATATCTGCTACGGCTACGCCGCCTTGACGGCCGGCATGCTGCGCGCGCTCGATATCCCGACGAAGCTGGTGACGGGCAAAACGACGTACGTAACCGAGTACCATGCCTGGAATCAAGTGTTTCTGGACGGCCAATGGGTGACGATCGATACGACGGTCGACGCCGGACTCAAAGCCGGCAAGCAAGATTTCCAAATGATCAAGGATGCCGCTCTCTATACGGCGGACAAGGTGTACTAAAGCCTTGGAATTTGCAAAAAAAGCCCAGGAAGCTCCGAGCCGCAGCGCGGTTTTCGGGGCTTTTTTTCAGATCGAAATCGAGCGTTCAGTTTCTGTACAGTTCAAACGGCTATACTTGAATGAGCGATATTCGGGGCCGGCAATGGGTCGTTCGTCCCGAAATTTCAGGCAACGAAACGAAAGAGGTAAGGATATGTTTGCTTTTGGAGGAAATTCAATCGTAACGGTAATGATCGTCTACGCGCTCGCAGCCGTGAATTTATATGCCTGCCTGAGCTTCGCGGGCAAGATCGGGCTTTCGAAAGGGGAAAAAGGGCGGCTCGCCGCGGTTCAGGCGGCGGTGACCGTCGTTTTCGGCATCGGGACGGATTTTTTCTCGGAAATGATCGACGTTTCCCGGACGTTTCCGTTTCTTTTCGCTTTAACTTCGGTTCTGGTGGCGCTGATCGCCGTCGTCACGGCCGTGCTGATGGCCAGCTGGATCATGGACGAAAAAAGCCTGAACCTGCGCCAATGCATGGCGGGGACGACGCTGCTGGCCGCAGGGTTGTCGTCGATGCATTACAACGGCTTGGCCGCCCCTTGGCTTATGGAGGTCTACGATCCCAATCTCATCGCGATCGTCGCGATTACGGCCGTCGTCGCCATCGCAGGGGTCAGCTGCATTTTTCCCAGGCTTGCCAAAGGGGCGATCGCCGCAGCCATTTTAGGTTATATGATGGTGCCCGCCGCGCTGAACGTCAGCCATTTCATGGCGGCATTGGTTCTGGTGTGGCTGCTTTCGCTGCTGGGCATGTACGTGCTGCAAAGAACGCGAGATTCGAAAACGGCAGACGCCGGAGAAAATGCCTATAAATCGTTGTACGAGAACAGCCGGGACGGAATCGTTCTGATCGACAGCCAGTATAAAATCGTCGGATTGAACGCTTCGGCCGCTTCCATCACGGGCATGGAAAGCCGGCAATTGCGAGGCAAGCCGCTTTCCTCCGTGCTTGACCGCGTGCCGCCGGAAGTCCGGCGGAAAACGAAAAAGCTGTTTTTGCTTTCGTTGCGCGCTCCCGAACAGCGTCCTTGCGAGATGCCGTTTCTCGACGCCAAAGGACAGCGGCGCGAGCTTCAGGTGACGCGAATTCCCGTTCGGGTCGAACTGGACGGGGAGGAGGTGCGAAGCTTTATCGTCATCAAGGATATTACGAGCGAAAAACGGGCGGTCGAGCAGATTCGTTACCTGGCCTATCACGACGAGCTGACGAAGCTGCCGAACCGGAGAATGTTCAACAAAACGTTGGAAGAGGAAATTCGATCGAGCCGGGAAACGGGCAAGCCGTTCGGCGTCATGATCGTCGATATGGACGGGTTCAAAAAAATAAACGACGCGTTCGGCCATACGCAAGGCGATCTTTTTCTGAGACAGGCGACGGAACGAATCCAGGGCTGCCTAAGCGGAAGCCAGGCCATGCTCGCCCGCATAGGCGGGGACGAATTCGCCGTAATCTGCCGGGGAGAGCGGCTTGGGGAGGAAATGGCAGACCTGGCCGACCGGATCGTCCAGGCCATGCATCGGCATCGCCGTTTTTCCGCAGGACGGGGACACCGCCGCGCAGTTGATGGACCATGCCGACGCCGCCATGTATGACGTCAAGAAGAAGGGCAAAAACGGCTTTCAAATGTACAAAAGCGACCGCACGCCGCCGTTTCCGGAAGCCTCGTTGGACGTCTGACCCGGAAGCGGGCGGCGCGCGGCTTGATTTAGGCGTCGGCCGGATATCCCGCCCTGGACGTCTCGCCGACCTCCGCAAGCTCGCCGGCGGCGGCGAGCTTGTCGACCGCCAGAACGAACATGGCGTGCGACCAGGTGAGGGGGACGATCCATGCCGGAGCCCCGCTGGCTTTGTCAACCTGTTCGGGCAGCAGGCCGGTTTCGGTGCGGTGATCGATCGCCCAGCGCAGCAGCTTGCGCGCCTCCTCGTATTGTCCGATCTCGGTCCGGTAGTGGGCGAGCCACAACGTCGTCAAAATCCATGGATTGCCCCCGATGTACGGATCGTTCTCATACCGTTTGATCCCTCCGACGACGGGCGAGGTCAGCTTGCGCTCGATCGCATCGGCCTGCCGCCGCATGTAGTCGTGCTCCGGAGGCAGCACGCCGAACGGGGTCGAGACGCCGAGCAAGCTGATGTCGACCGTCGGATCGTATTTCAGCCGGTATACGGGATAGCCCTTTGCCGTATGCTCGACGCCGCCTTCCGCGCCGCGGGCGACGGCGCGCTCGTACTCCTCGCGGCCGACCTTCAGATGAAGCCCGCGGTAAAAGCTGCCTTCCGCCTCGTTCCAGCAATCGTTCTCGATCGCTTCGGCGATGCGGTCCGCCATCCGCTCCCAGGCCGCGGCCGAGTCGTCGTCCCCCATCAGCCGGGCGAACGAGGACGCGGCGCGCAGCCCCGCGGAGACGGCGGCCGCCGAATACGTGTGCTCGGCGTCGCGCTCCTCCCACAGGTCGACGCTCGGCTTCGGAAGGCCGGTGTCCGGGTCGACGAAGCCGGCGAGAAACGCCGCGCCCTTGGCCACGGCCGGCCACATGCGGCGGGCGAAGCTTTCGTCGCCGGTTGCGGCGTAATGCTGCCACATCCCCCAGACGATGGAGCCGCCTTCGTCGATCTGCAGTCCCCACGAGGGAGCGAGGCTGCCGTCGTGGTAATGGCGCTGCTGCCAGGACCCGTCCGCCTCCTGCGCGCTCAGCGTCCATTCGTAGAAGCGCCGGGACGCTTCCGTCAGCCCGGTCCGGTCGAGCGCCGTCGTGATGAACGCCGCGTCGCGCCCCCAGCAGAACGAATAGCCGCCGCAGCGGGAAAAGCTCTCGTCCGCCTCGGGAGCGGCAAGCAGGCTGCCGGTCTGCGAGTCGGACATCAGCTTGAACATGAGAACGGACCGTTCGTACAGCTCCGCAAGCGCCCTGTCGCCGCCCGGGCACGGCCGCGCCCCGCGCAGCTCGGAGTGCCAGTAGATGCGGGTCGCTTCCAGCCATTGCGAAACCGGCTTTTCCTTCGTCTCCGCCAGCCGCAGCAGCGCCTCCGGCATCGTCGTTCCCGCCGCGATATAAACGGGAAGACTGACGTTTTCGCCGCCTTTCAGCTTCAAATCCCAAGCCATCGCCCCGTCCGGCCGCATGTCGATCGCGTTGCCGTTCAACTCTCCGCGAACCGCCGCTTCCCAGGCGGAACCGCATTGAAATTCCGCGCAAACGTTTGCGCCCGAGACGGCAAAAAAAGACCGCTTATGGAAGTGAACGATCGCATCCGCGTCTTCGCGGAACGTCGTCGTGTTGTACAAGGGGCTTTCGTTGACGTGAAAAGAAGAATACCAGACGAAACGGAACGAGACCTCGCCGGCCGTCTCGTTCGTGAACGTATAATGGCGCACGTGAACGTCTCCTTCGGGAAGCGAAAAATCCCGCTGCAGGACGGATAGAGGGAAGCCGTTGCGGCTCGCCTCGGTCCGGACGATATTGGTGCCGGGTTCGTAGGCGATTCGATGCTCCCAGCCGTCCGCGGCATCGTCGAACCAGGTCGCGGCGGAATCGGCTCCGGAAAGCCGGATGCCGGTCCGAATCGCATCTACGTGCTGGGGATGGTCGATATGGGGCCACCACAGCCGGTACAGCCGGCCGGTCCGCCCCAGCGAACCGAGCATCCGGCCGTTGCCGACGATGGCGTCGATCAGATAAGGTTTGTTGGACATGTCGGTTCAGCTCCTTTTTAACGCGGGATTGATGGACGAATCGCGAACGACGAGCCGGTGCGGGATGATGACCGGATTTTGCAGCGACGGCTCTCCCTGCACGCGACGCAGCAGCGCCTGAACGGCGGTATAGCCGAGCTGATAGGTGCCGATATCGATCGAGCTGAGCGGCGGCGAAGCGAGCTCCGCCAGCGGAATGTTGTTGAAGCCGACGACGCAAATATCGCCCGGCACGCGATAGCCGAGCTCGGACAGCCCCCTCATGACGCCGAAGGCGACGTTGTCGTCGATGACGACAAGCGCGGTCGGGCGCTCCGGCAAGCCCATGACGAACGACATCGCCCGAAACCCGCTCTCCTGCAAAAACTCGCCCTCGACGATCCAGTCGGGGCGCGCGGCCAGCCCCGATTCGGCCAGCGCCTTTTCATAGCCTTTCAGCCGGTCGTGGGACAGCGTAAGGTTCGGCGGTCCGCTGACGAAGCCGATGCGCTCGTGGCCTTGGGCGATCAGATGCCGGGTCGCGTCGTACGCGGCGAGCACGTTGTTGTTGTCGACCATCAGCGCGTCGGCGTACGCTTCGCTGCGTCCGATCAGCACGAACGGAAACGACTCCTCCTGCAAAAACGAGATGATCGGATCGTCCCGGCGCGAGCTGAGCAGGACGATTCCGTCCACCCGGCGCCCCCGGACGAGCCGGGAAATCGTTCCGACCTCGTCCTGGTCGGAAGTGGCCGTCGTCATGAGCAAATCATAGCCCATGCGCGTCGCCTGGGTGACGACGCCGCGCAGCAGCTCGCCGAAAAAATCGTTGCGGAACAGCTCCTCCGCGGGCCTCGGCAGCATGATGCCGAGCGTGTGCGTCGTTTTGGATACGAGGCTCTTGGCCATCACATTGGGGTGGTAGCCGAGCTCTTCCATAATTTTTTTGACTTTGCGCGACGTTTCGATGCTGATGCGCGGATGGTTCGAGACGACCCGCGATACCGTCGAGGGCGAAACGCCGGCGAGCTTTGCGATATCTTTGATGGTGACCATGCCGATTTCACCTTTCTGCAATCGTTTGAACAAGACATCCCTAATGTTAAAGCAAAGCGGTTTCAATGTAAATACAAAACGTTGAAAACGGATTCTTGAAGCCGAAAAAACGAGCCATTTACTGTAAAACGGCGTTTTCGGGAGAAAAACAGCAGGTTTTTCGGGGGAAATACCGGATACGATCTGTGCAAACGTTTTTACAAGCGTTTCGGCATGTTGTATGATGAGGATGTGAATACAGCGCTTTCATCATGAGGATTTCCTGAACCGACGGCTATTGCCGGTATTTGCGGGAGAATCGACGGTCTTTAAGGCCCATTTGGACAAACGTTTGCACTGAAGGGGGCGAGCTCCTTGATCGCGCAAATTCCGGTCCGCTCGCAAACCGCACCTTCGGCAAAAGGGATCGCGACATGAGAAAGGCGCGTGCAATGAAGAAAAACGAACACGGAAGGGGAAAGTCAAATGAGGAAATGGATCGGTATTTTGCTTGCGAGTACGATGGTATTCGCTCTTGCGGCATGCGGAGGAAACAACGGCAACAGCCAGCCTTCGGCTTCCGCGTCTCCGTCCGCCACCGCTTCGGAATCGTCTTCGCCGTCCGCGTCGCCCGATGCAAGCGAATCCGCGGCGCCGGAGCTTACGCCGGAGCCGGGCGCGAGCCTCATGATTTGGGAAGACGAAAACCAACGGATTTTCATCGAGGAAATGGCGAAGGAATTCGAAGCGCAATACGGCGTTCCGGTCAAGTTCGAAAAGGTTCCGCCGACCGACCAGGTGACGAAGCTGACGACCGACGGTCCGGCCGGCATCGCCGCCGACGTCGTCGTGTTCCCTCACGATCAGATCGGGCGCGCGGCTACCGCCGGCCTCGTCTTGCCGAACGACGTTTTCGAGGAAGAAACGAAAACCGGCAACCAGGAAAACGCGGTTAACGCCGTTACGTTCGAAGACGTGATCTACGGCTACCCGTACACGGTCGAGACGTACGCCCTCATCTACAACAAGGCGCTCATTCCGGAAGCTCCCAAGACGTTCGAGGAAATCATCGAATTCGCCAAAACGTTCAACGACCCGAAAAACAACAAATACGCGATCATGTGGGAACTGCAGCAATTTTATTACAACTTTGCGTTCCTCGGCACGACCGGCGGCTACATGTTCGGCGACAACAACACGAACAAGGACGATATCGGCCTGAACAACGAAGGCGCAGTCAAAGGCGGACAATTCCTGCAAAGGCTGCAAAAGGAAGTTCTCCCGGTCAAAACGGGCGACGTCAACTACGATATCAAAAAAGGCCTCTTTACCGCGGGCACGCTGGCAATGGACATCAACGGTCCTTGGGCGCTTACCGATTACCGGAATGCCGGCATCGATTTCGGCGTCGCTCCGATGCCGACGATCGACGGCAACACCTTCAATTCGCTCTCCGGGGTTAAAGCTTACTACGTCAACGCGTTCTCGCAATATCCGAACGCCGCCAAGCTGTTCGCCCGGTTCCTCTCCAGCAAGGAAGCGCAGCTGAAAAACTTCGAGCTGAACGGCATTCTTCCGTCCAACAAGGATGCGGCCGCAGATCCGAAGGTAAGCGGCGACGCCGTCACGATCGCGTACCTCGAGCAATTCGCGAACTCGACGACGATGCCGGCCATTCCGGAAATGGGCAGCGTCTGGAATCCGATCACGGCGGGCATTACCGAGATCTGGGACGAAGGCAAGGACGTCAAGACGACGCTGGACAAAGCGGTTCAGCAAATCAAGGAAGGCATCGCTTCGACGCAATAAGTCACCGTAACGCGGTTCACCCGCCGGCACGAGTTCCGGCGGGTGATTCCCGCATTTTAACGGAAGGAGCCGGACGGCATGAAACAGCATCGTACAACCGCGACCGTACTGTCCATTCTGGTGCAGGGACTCGGTCAAATTTACAACGGGCAGCGGATTAAAGGCATCGTTTTGCTGCTGATCGAAGCGCTGGGCCTTATTTATTTGATTCCGCGTCTGGGCGACGCGATCTGGGGTCTCGTCACGCTCGGAGAGACGACCCAGAGATTCGAGAAGGTCAACAATTCCACGCAACTGGTGCCGGGCGACCACTCGATTTTTCTCATGCTCGACGGCTTGATCGTCGTGTTCGTTTTCCTTTTGTTTATCGCGGCGTACGTGTTGAACGTTCAAGACGCCTATAGAACGGGCGCGCTTCGGGACGAGGGCGCCGAGCTGAAAAGCTTCAAACAGTCCTATCAAAGCCTGTCGGGCAAATATTTTCCGTATTACATGCTGTCCGTTCCGGCCATCGGCGTTCTGTTTTTTACGATCATGCCGATCATATTCACGATACTTCTGGCGTTTACGAACTATTCGGCGCCTGACCATATCCCTCCGGCCAAGCTCATCGACTGGGTCGGCTTCAAGACGTTCAAGGACCTGCTGTTTCTGAAAAGCTGGAGCAATACGTTTTTCGGCGTGCTGCTCTGGACGATCGTGTGGGCGGTCGTGGCGACCGTGACAACGTATTTCGGCGGCGTGCTCGTCGCCTTGCTCATCGAACAGCGGGGAATCCGGTTCAAAAAGCTGTGGCGCACCATCTTCATTTTGCCTTACGCGGTGCCGCAGCTCATTTCGCTGCTGATCATGAAAAATCTGTTCAACGGCCAGTTCGGCCCGATCAACCAGTATTTCCGGGCGTTCGGTCTCGAAGGCCTGCCGTGGCTGACCGATCCGTTCTGGGCGAAGGTGACGGTCATCGTCGTCAACATGTGGCTCGGCATTCCGGTCAGCATGGTGCTCATCCTCGGCGTCCTGACGGCGATCCCGAAGGATTTGTACGAAGCGGCCGAGGTGGACGGCGCCAGCCCCTTCCAAAAGTTCCGCATCATTACGATGCCGTTCATCCTGTTCGCGACGACTCCGGTGCTTATTATGCAATTCGCGGGAAACATCAACAACTTCAACGTCATTTTCCTGCTGACGAACGGCGGTCCGATCAAGGGCGACTACCAGTTTGCGGGGGCGACCGACCTGCTCGTCACCTGGCTCTACAAGCTGACGCTCGACAACAGCAAGTTCAACGTCGCTTCGGCGATCGGCATTATCATTTTCCTGATGATCGCTTCGTTCTCCATCTGGAATTTCCGGCGGTCTCGGTCGTTTAAAGAGGAGGACATGATCCAATGAAAAAGCGGAAAAGCAAAGTCCGGCTGACGCTCAGCTACATCGTCCTGATCGCCATCGCGGTCGTCTCGATCTATCCCGTGCTGTGGGTCGTGCTTTCCTCGCTGCGGCCGGGAGCCGCGCTGTATGCCGAAAGCATGTGGCCGAGCCAGTTTACGATCGAGCATTACCGCGAGCTGTTCACGAACAAGTCGTTCCCGTACGGGACGTGGTATTTGAACACGCTCAAAATCGCGACTCTGTCGATGATTTTCTCCACGATTCTGGTCACGCTCGGCATGTATTCGCTGTCGCGCTTCCGCTTTCGCGGCCGGAAGTCGGCGCTTACGGTCATGCTCGTGCTCGGCATGTTCCCCAGCTTCATGAGCATGATCGCGCTTTACATCATTTTGCTGCAGCTCAAGCTGCTGGATACGCACGCGGCGCTCGTCATCGTATATTCGGCCGGCGCGGTGCTGGGCGGCTTCATCGTCAAGGGCTTCTTCGACACGATTCCGCGCAGTCTCGACGAGGCGGCCCGGATTGACGGAGCGAGCCACTTCAAGGTGTTTACCCGCATCATGCTTCCGCTGTCCCGTCCGATGCTGACTTACGTTGCGCTGACGAGCTTCACCGGCGCCTGGGTCGACTTTATTTTCGCCCGCCTCGTGCTGCGGACGAAGGAGAAATGGACGCTCGCCGTCGGCATGTGGGATCTCGTCAACAGCTACCAGAACAGCAATTTTACGCTGTTTGCCGCGGGCTCGGTGCTGATCGCCGTCCCGATTACGCTGCTGTTCATCTTCCTTCAGCGCTTTCTCGTGCAGGGGCTTACGTCGGGGGCGTCCAAAGGATGAGGCGAGCGGCCGTCTGGCTGATTCTGATCGGCCTGCTGGCAGGCTGCACCGGGGGAGGAGGAGACGCTTCTCCCCCTGCCGCCGTTTCGGCTCCGGCGTCCGGCGAAGCGGCGGCCCCGGGGTCCGATTCGGCCGGAACGGGCGCGGGACCGGCCGAATCCGCATCTCCGTCGCCCGCATCGCCCTCGCCTGCGTCGTCGCTCGCGCCGGCGGCCGGCTGGGAGGCGGACGAGCAGCCCTCCGCCGTTTATTACGAAATTTTCGTCCGATCGTTTTACGACAGCGACGGGGACGGCATCGGGGATTTGAACGGAGTCGCCGAGAAGCTCGACTATTTGGGCGAATTGGGCGTCGGCGGCATCTGGCTCATGCCGATCAACGCTTCGCCGAGCTACCACGGCTACGACGTGACGGACTATTATGCCGTTCACCCCGATTACGGGACGTTGGAGGATTTCCGCCATTTGCTCGAAGCGGCGCACGCGCGGGGCATCAAGGTCATTATGGACTTCGTCGTCAACCATACGAGCAGCGAGCATCCGTGGTTCAAGGAGGCGCTGGCCGATCCCGACAGCCCTTACCGCAGCTGGTATACGATCCGCCCGTCGGCCGAAAAGACGCCTTCCGACAACGCGGCCTCTTCCGGAAGCCCCTGGCATGATGCCGGCAACGAAAAGTACCTCGGCATTTTCTGGGGCGGGATGCCGGATCTGAATTTCGACGAGCCGGCCGTTCGCGAGGAAATGATCGAGATCGGCCGTTTTTGGCTGGAGCAGGGCGTCGACGGCTTCCGGCTGGACGCGGCCAAGCATATTTACGGGGATTTCGCCTCGACCGTGCATTCGGAGGAGGTCGCCGCGAAAAACAAAGCGTGGTGGCAGGAGTTCCGGAAGGGGCTTCGCGAAACGAATCCGGATGCGTACCTGGTCGGCGAGATTTGGGACTCGACGTCGATGATCGCGCCGCTGCTCGATCGGGCGCTCGATTCCGGATTCAACTTCGATCTGGCGGGACGCATTCTCGACGCGGCGCAAGGGGAACGGGACCCGGATGTCGCGTTCGGATTGAAGCGGGTGTACGGGGCGTACGGCAAAGCCTCGGGCGGCGCGTTCACGGACGCCGTCTTTCTCGCCAACCACGACCAGAACCGCGTCATGAGCGTGCTCGGCGGAAACGCGGACCGGGCAAGGATGGCGGCGGCGGTGCTGCTTACGCTGCCGGGCAACCCGTTTCTGTACTACGGCGAGGAGATCGGCATGCTCGGCATGAAGCCGGACGAAGCGATTCGCGAGCCGATGCTTTGGTACGAGGGAGCGGAGGGCGGCCCGGGGCAGACGTCCTGGCAAACGCCGCGATACAGCAAGCCGGGGACGGTTTCCGTCGAAGCGCAGGAGCGGGACGAGCGGTCGCTGCTGCGTCATTACCGGACGCTGATCGGGTGGCGCAACGAGCTTCCCGAGCTGAGGGACGGGGATATCGACGAATATAAAACCGGCAACCCGAAGCTCGGCGCGTTTATCCGCAAAACGGGCGATTCCCGCGTGCTCGTCGTGCACAATATGTCGGGCGAGCCGCAGGAGGCCGAGCTTGCGCCGTCGGGGCTATACGGCAGCTTTCAGAAAATCGAGCGGCAGACCGGCGGCGAAACGGACGCGGCTGCCCTTGAC
This sequence comes from Cohnella massiliensis, assembly GCF_900169535.1. Lineage (NCBI taxonomy): Bacteria > Bacillati > Bacillota > Bacilli > Caryophanales > Paenibacillaceae > Cohnella > Cohnella massiliensis. The sequence goes on along the minus strand of NZ_LT821257.1, from coordinate 12,836 downwards.
GGCACGACGCTCCGGCTTGCGCCCTACAGCTCGGTCGTCATTCGGTAGCGCGGATCGGGAGCGCCCGGTTGGCCGTGCGGAGAGCCGCGGCGGGAGACGGGGACGCCGATCGGCGCGACCGTGCGGACGGCCCGGTCGCTGTCCGTGTCAAGAAAGCCGGAACGTCAGCTTGCCGCCAAGCCCGGCCGCGTCGTACGGCTCCTGAAGCAGCGCGTGCATGATGTCCGTCGCCGCGCGGGCCTTGTCCGCATCCGGCACGATTTTCCCGGTCCGCTCCGGCAAATATTCCGGGCAATCGGAGGTGCACACGACGATCATGCCGTCCGGGTCGGCGAACTTCATCAGGCGCAGGGCCAGAAATTCGTTGAACACGACGAGCGGCTTGTCCCGGTGTTTGCCGATAAAGGCTTCGATCGCGCCGGCGTCTCCGTCTGCCGCCAGAATCGCCTCATCGCCGAGTCCGCTCGCATCGCGAATCGCCTTGGCGATCGTCCGGTTATGGTAACGCTCGTGGATGACGGCGAACGGGCGGCCTTTGCCCGCGATTTCGCCGGCAAGCTCGAACAGCCCGTCGAAATCGGGCGATACGTGCCGGAACAGCGGATCGTCGACGATGCTGTCGATCAGCACGACCGGCGAGCCGAACGGAAATTTTTCGGAAACGGCATAAAAGGAGTCCTCGCTGGCGTCGATGACGAAGACCCCGTCCAGCTTGCGCTCGGCAATGATCGCGAAATTCGGCTTGCCCGGGTCGATGCGGGACACCATCAGATGGTAGTTCCGGTCGTTGCTGAGCCTCTCGAGCCGGTCGATGAATTTGCCGTAGCTGATATGCTTGGAGACGAGATCGCTCTCTTCGGCGACAAGAAGCGCGCCGAGCAGGTTCGTCCGGCCGACGGACAGCGAACGGGCGGTCAGGTTCTGGATATAGTTCAGCTTTTCGGCCGCTTCGTAGACGCGGTTGCGCGTCTCCTGCGGGATCGTCTGGTTCGTTACGTTGTTCAGCACATAGCTGACGGTAGCGACGGAAACGCCGGCTTCCCGGGCCACGTCGCGAAGTGTCGGTTTTTTGGCCAACGGCTTCTCCTCGCCTTCGATTTCGTATTCACATCATAATGGGGGGAAATGACAGGTGTCAATTCTTTACAAACTTAGGGTTGACAGCGAAGAATTCCCCCTTTTATAATCAAATTAACTTAACCGGTTAAGTTATAAGTTGAAGGCAAGATGCGAATTTTCGATTTCGATTTTCGAATGAAAGAGGTGAATTTCTTGACCGACGGAGGTTCGCGAATCGTCTCCATCCCGGACGTGAGGGCGACGAGACTGAACAACGCCCGGGAAATCCGGGTCTATTTGCCGCCCGGTTATGATCGCGACCCGAGCAAGCGGTATCCGGCCGTTTACATGCATGTCGGCCAGCACGCGTTCGAATCGAGAAAAAGGTCCGGCGAATCGTGGAACATGCACAAGGTGCTGGACCCGCTGATCGGAGAGGAGCGAATCGAGGGCGTGCTGCTTGTCGCCGTCGACCATGTGGCCGAGGAGGGGGCGAGCGAGTTTTTTCACGATTCGTGCGTTCACCCGATCCGGTGCCTGGGGGAAGCGTACGAGCATTTTTTGATCCATGAGCTGAAGCCGCTGATCGACCGGACGTTTCGGACGAAGCCGGAGCCGGAGCATACCGCCCTGATCGGGGCGTCCGCGGCGGGCATTTCCGCGTACACGATCGGGCTGCGGAATCCCGGTATTTTCGGCAAAATCGCGGCGCTGTCCCCCTATTTTGTCCACGTCGATCCGCTCACGCTGGAGGAAAAGCGGCAGTACCGGCCCTATCCGATCGCCCCGGGGCAGCAAGTTTGGATCGACATCGGGGGAGCGGAAGGATTTTTCATGCCCCGCCACGTGCGCCAGGTCGCCGTGGAGTGGCTGGAGGCGGGCATCGGGCAGGGCGAGAGGTTCCATTTCTATCACGAACCGGAAGCGGCGCACTCGGAGACCGATTGGGGCGGGCGAGCCCATTTGCCGCTGATCCGCTTTTTCGGAAAAAAGGGCGAGCCCGTTCGCGCAGCGCTTTACGGGCCGGATACGGTCGGCATCGAGGGAGCGGCGGAATGTCTGAACGCGGTGGTCGAGCTTTCGAACGGCCTCGCGTTCAGCGATTTGCGGGGGACGTACGAGGTCGACCGCCCCGACGTGCTCGAGGTGAAGCCGGACGGAACGATCGTGCCGAAAGCGCCGGGCGCGGCGACGATCCGGTACCGCAACGGAAAAGCGGAGGCTTGGCGAGAGTGCCGGGTCGTGGAACGGCTCGACCCTTACGTGCACGCGGACATCGAAATCGAGGTTCCCGAATCGACGCCGCCCGATTCCCGCATTTACGCGACGTTCGAGGTGCCGAAAATTCGCGATGCGCTGTACGGGGGCCGGGTGCGGCTGCCGAGAGGCTTTAATCTGCGCTTCATGATTACGCGCGGATACGGCCGGGACGAGGCGGATGCCGGCTTCAGGCCCGCTCCGCTCCGCAGGTTGTCCGCGTTCAGCGATTGCAAGGTCCGGTTCAAGGTGGACAATTGGATGGATCTGATGCCGGGTGCGGAAAGGGGGAAGGGCGAAGCCGGCTGGTAGGCAAAAAGAATAGCTTGAACGGGGATAGGAGGGACGTTCGTGGAAGTTTCGCGTCCGCTGGAGAAAAAGAAGCCGTTACTGCGAAGGATGACGCCGGCGCCGGCGCCGGATTCGGAGCGCCCGCTCCGGAAAAACCGGCCGTTCCTGTGGATCATGGCGGGCAATACGATTTCGGTGTTCGGCGATTGCTTCAACGGAATCGCGTTAAGCTTGTGGGTGCTGCAAACGACGGGCAGCGCCAAGCTCATGGCCGCGGTCCAAATCTGCTACATGGCGACGACGATCCTGTTCGGCACCTTGGCCGGAACCGTGGCGGACCGCGTCGACCGGCGCAAGCTGATGCTGCTTTCCGACTTTTTGCGGGCGGGCATCGCGGCCGCGCTCGCCGTCTGTCTGTTTTATCTTCGTGCGCCGTTTCCGGTTATGCTCGCGCTCGTGACGCTGTCGGCGTTCTCCAGCCTGTTTCAGGGTCCCGCGTTCCACGCCTCGGTCACGCAGCTGGCCGGCAAGGAACGCATCCAGCAGGCGACGAGCGCCGTGCATTTGACGGACAATGTCGCCCGGATATCGGGCCTGGCGCTGGCCGGGGTGGCCGTCGCCGCATTCGGCGGCTTCGCCGCGATGCTGTTCACCTCGGTTACGTTTTTTCTGTCGGGCATTTGCGTGCTGGCCGCGGGGGCCTTTTCTTCCGCGGGCAGCAAGACGGCGGAGAGGGCGCCGTTTTTCGCGGATTGGAGCGGCGGCTTCGCGTTCATCCGGAAGGACGCGCTGATCCGGTCGATCGTCATTTTGAATCCGCTGCTGATCCTTTTCTTCATGTCTTCCCTTATGCTCATCCAGGTCGTCGCCGTCAAAGACTGGAAAGCCGGGCCGATCGCCTTCGGCCTGATCGAAATGTGCATCCCGCTCGGCTATATGATCGGCGCCGGTCTGATCTTGTCTTTCAGTTCCCGGCTGGGACGCAGGGGATGGTGGGTCATGACCGGGCTGGTCGCGCTCGGCCCCGTTTTTGTCGCGATTTCCTTCATGCCCGCCGCTCCGGCCGCGCTTCCGCTTATTTTGGCCGCCGGCATCATGTTTGCTTTCTGTACGATGCTGACCCAAATTATTTTGCGCTCGGAGGTCGAACTTGATATGCAGGGGAGAATTTACGGCACGATGGGCGCCATTACGAACGTGGCGCCGACGCTCGGGCTTGCCGTCACGTCCGCGCTGGCGGACGAGTGGGGGGCGACCCGGGTGCTGGAAGCCGTCGGCTTGTGCCTGCTGGTTTCCGGCGTTGCGGCCGTCTGGCTGTTGAAGCCGATTCGCAACTATCGTTGAGGATTGCGTTCGCCGGCCGAGAAGGCGGCGGCGGAACGGCCCGCGAATTTGCTCTCGCGAGGCCGGTCCGCGCCGCTGTCCGATCAAGCTCGGCTTACTGCCAGTTGACGGTAACGGTGGCCGTGCCGCTGGACGGCGTCGTGAACGTATGGTTCGAGCCGCTTTCCCAGGTGACGACGGAGCCGTTTTTCTTCAAAAATTTGAACTCGAGCGCGGTATTGGCCGGAACGCTGACGTCGTAGTACCAGGTCGGGTACGCATGGATGACCTGATTGAACATCGGACCGACGGCCGAAGCGGGAGTCCAGTTGCCGAGCTCGGCGACGTTGCCCGTCAGGTAGACGTTTTCGCCCAAGGCGGTCGTGGCGTTCTGCACGACGAAGCGAACCGTGACCTGCTCTCCCGTCAAGATGTTGAAGCCGTTGTAATTGTTGCTGTCGACCGAGGCCGCCGTGCGAACCTTGACGTTGTACTTGCCGGGGGCGACGGAAGGCACGATCGCTTCGATATGCGTATCCTCCCAGGACAGGATGTTCGAGCCCGTGACGGCGTTGGTGCCGAAGAAGACCGTACCCTTGGCCGAGCCGAAGCCTCTGCCGTCGATCGTGACGGTATTGCCGGCTTTGCCCATGACCGGGCCGACATGGCCGACGACCGGCGTCGTCTGAGCCGGCGTGTATTCCCAAACGGCGACCGCGCCGGCCGCAAGCGTGAACGTCGAGACGGCGCCGCTGCCGCTCGCGGTGATGCTGTTGCCGTTCAGCAGGCCGCCGAGAACGTCCGCGTAGGTTCCCGCCGGGAAGGAGGTCAGCAGGCCGCTGATCGAAGCCGGGCTGGACAAGTTGCGGTTGATGGCGACGACGGCGACGCTGTCGCCGAATTTCCGCTCATAAATGTAGACGTCGTTGTTGATCCAGCGCTGCTGGGTCGTGCCGTAAGCGATCGCCGGATTGGACTTGCGCAGCGGGGCCAGCTCCTTGATGACGTTGAAGGCGGTCGTCGTTTCCGAGAAGGACGACATCATCGCGCGGTTGTCCGGATCGGTGCCGCCGCTCATGTACTGCTCCGTTCCGTAGTAGATGGCCGGAACGCCGCGCGACGTCAGCGTAAGCGCCAGCGCCTGCTCGAGTCTGCGGTTGCTGACCGAGCTCGATTTGAACCGCTCCATGTCATGGTTGTCGATGAAGGTCACCTGATCGGAAACCTGGGCGTATTCGGAAGCGGTGGAGGAAAGCATCGAATCAAGCCCGTACATCGTATCGGTGCCGTCCCGGAACACCTGGCGGACCTTCTGGGCGAAGCGGAAATCGAGCAGGCTCATGCCGGACTCGTTGGCGAAATAAACGTTGTTCGGGTCGTTCTCGTTCGTGCCGAGGAACCACTCCCCGAACGTGAACACCGGCTCGTAGCCGTAAATCGAGGCCATCCAGCTCTTCTGCCAGCCGAGCGGCATATGCTTGACCGCGTCGACGCGAATGCCGTCGATGCCCATGTCGAGCCAGACTTTGATCGCATCTTTGAAATAGGCGTCGATCTGGGCGACGTTGTGGTTGATGTCGGCGAGGTCGTACAGGTTTTTGTAAATGCCGTTTTCCAGCGAGGAGAAATCCGAACCGCCGTTATGGTGGAAATAGCCGTTCGTGTCTCCCGTATAACCGCCGATCAGGGTGCCGTTGTCGTACAGCCGGCCGTTTTCCGCGAACGACGTGTTCGTTTCCATCGCCGGCGACGTATGGTTCGGCGCGAAGTCGATGACGATTTTAATGCCGTGGGCATGGGCGGTATCGATGAGCGTCTGCAGCTCCGAGAACGTTCCGTAGTACGGGTTCGTCTTTTTGAAGTCGCGGGCCCAGTATCCGTGATACGAGGTGTTGTTGACGCCGGAGTAGTTGACGACGGCGTGAATGTTCTCGACCGGCTGGGAAATCCACAGCGCCGTAATGCCCATGTTCGTGAAGTAGCCGGAATTGATTTTGTCCGTAATGCCTTGCCAGTCTCCGCCGCAATACAGCTTCAGGTTCGTGCAGCCCGAGCTGAAGGCCGCTCCGGTCGGGTTGTTGGACGGATTGCCGTCGGCGAACCGGTCGGTAAAAATTTGATAAATGACGTCCGTGCTGAAATTCGTCTTGTTCGTGACCGAAGTGTCCGGGGCCGCGGATGCGCTTGGAGCCGGAAGCGCCGGAGCGACCGATCCGATGAGCAGCGCGACTGCCAGGGCAATGCCGGCAAAAAGCTTCTTGAACGGTTTTAACATTAAGTTCCCGCCTCTCTTAAATTGGTGTCGATAGGAAGCCGAAGAGAACAACCGGAATTTGAAACGCTTTCAAAAAACCGAGGAGAACTCATCCGGACATGATCCCTATTCCTCCTTTCAAAGGCAAAGACCCCGGCAGCTCCGCGGGGGAGTTACCGGGGTTGTTTTTAAACCGGGCGGTTTAAAAAAATCAGAGCCCTCAAATTTAACTTTCGAGTTTATTCTACAACATATTCAATATATGTCAATAATTAATTTAAAATACAATCTTTACAAAATAAAAATTCCATACTATGATGAAAATGAAAACAACATTTTCAAACCGCGCAACAATCTGAGGGCCATGCTCGCTGGAACGCATGACGGTTTCAGAGACAACCCCGTGATCTCCTGGAGACACGGGGTTTTTCGCGTTTTCCGCAGCGTTTTTCGCGCATGGCGCCCCGGCTGCTGCCGGTCACCGAAAGGAGGCCCGATTAACGACAAACCGGAAAGGTGAGCCTGCTGGAAAGGAGAGGTGCCATTGCCGGGTAAATCCGCAATCGTAACGATCGACGGCTTTTACGCTCGCAGATTGAACAACGAGAGGAGGATATTCGTATATTTGCCGCCCGGATACGAAGAGGGCGAACAGAAGCGCTACCCCGTTCTGTACATGCACGCCGGGCAGCGGGCGTTCGCGCCGGCGCGTCCGGGGACGGAATCCTGGAACATTCACGAGGCGGCCGACCGGCTCATCGAAGCCGGAAACATCGAAGAAATCATCATCGTCGCCATCGCCCACGTCCGTCCGGTCACTTCCAACGAATACTACCATTTCAAGGCTCCCGCCGCGGAGGCGGACCATATCGCCTGCTCCGGGCTGGACTACGAACACTTTCTGATTCACGATTTGAAGCCTTATATCGACCGGCGGTTCCGGACGTTGACCGACCCCGGCAACACCGGCCTGATCGGATCGTCCGCGGGAGGCTTGTCCACCTACCATACCGGGTTCCGCAATCCGGACGTGTTCGGCAAGCTGATCATGCTGTCGCCGTATTTCGTCAAAGCCTGGCTCGACGAGACCGGCAAGCCGAACCTTTGCGAGGAGACGCTGTACCGCCCGTACCCGGGCAAGCGCCCGCTCAAGCTTTGGCTCGATATCGGAGACGCGGAGGGGCTGTTTTTGCCGCGGCACGTCCGGCAAGTCGTCGACGAATTGACGGCCGAGGGCTATCGCTGCGGGGAGGACGTCGGTTATTTGGTGAAGCCGGAGGCGGCGCACCAGGAGAAGGATTGGGGCGAAAGGGCGCACCTCCCTCTTCTGTTCATGTTCGGCCGGCGTCCGGAACGCATCGCCGCGCTCGAGCTTCACGGCCGGGACCGCGTCGGGCTTAACGAGCGAAAGCTGCGGATCAACGCGATCGCCCGGTACGACAACGGACTGGAGCTCAGCTTGCTGGACGCCGAGTATGCGGTTGCCGATCCCGACGTGCTGGAAGTGGAAAGGGACGGGACGATCGTTCCGAAAAAGCCCGGGGCGACGACCGTGACGCTGAAGGCGGACGGCCTGCATGCCGCGCGCGAATACCGCGTCGAGGCGGAGCTGTCCGAGTTCGTTCAGGTAGCGATGATCGCGGAAATTCCGCCCGAGCCGTCTCCGCCGGAAAGCATCTACGGCGGCATGGGGATGAAGCTGGTTCGCGGCGCGAACGGCCGTTATGCCGGCAGCTTTCTCGTGCCAAGGGGAACCGGCTACCGCTTCCGGTTTACGCGAGGCTTCCGCAAGTTCGAAACGGCCGCCGACGGAAGCGCGCTGCCCAACCGGGCCTTCCGGGCCGACAACGATCTGGTTCTTCATTACAAGGTGGAGCGTTGGGAAGAGACGACGGCCTACTCGCCGGAGAGGAGGAGCCATGCAGACCCTGCCTTTTGAACCGCTGATGGACATTCCTTACTACTATCCGTGCAATTTTCCTTTGATTCACGAAGTGCTGCGAGGGCAAGGCTCGGAAAGCAGCCTGAGCCTGCTCGCCAACTCGCGGTTATACGGCTTGCCGGCCTGCTCGAGTTCCGGACTGGTGAAGGTTTACTTCGACAAGCTGGACTACGACGATCCCGTCTGGAAAATGACGGGCAGAACGGAGTTTCCGGACTTCGAGGAGGGCCTTGACGAGATCCGGCGCCGCACAAGCCGGGGCGAGCTGTTCATCGCGACGGGCACAAGCTATTATCTCCCCTACACGGACGACTATTTGAATCCAAAGTACATCGAAAAGCTGACCGAGCCGAATTCCCGGCTCTATCTGGTCGATCATTGGCTCGGCGTGCATGGCATCGGCGAAGAGCGGGTGCAGGTGTACGATCCGGTTCCCGCCCGCTACCAGGGCTCGCTGTCCTTGAAGGCGTTCGACGACTTCTGGAAGGGCAACAAGGCGATTCCGGAGCTTGCGGGCGCGAAACGCAAGGACCGGCTATACACGTACGGCTCGATCGACATCGAAGCGGAGACGAAGCTGACCCCCGCCTTGTACAACGAGGCGCTGCTGCGGGCGCTGGCGACGCAGGCGCACGAGTTCCTTGCCGGAAGGGAAGTCGTCCGGGGCGAGCGCGCCTATTATTTCGGCCACGCGGTGTCGCTGCGGCTGCTCAAGCGGCTGCATCTCGGGACCGAGGGGGAGGATTCGCTCCGCTCGATTTCCGCCTTTTTGTTCGATATGCGGTGGAGCCGTTATTTTGTCCGCGACCTGCTGCGGGAGTTGACCGCGACGTTCGGCGCCGCCCACGCCGGTTATTTGGAGGAGTTCTCGCAAATCATCGAAGAGTGGGAGACCGTGCACAAAAAGCTGCAGGGCTCGGGCGGAAGCGAGAAGGCGGCGGATCGCCTGGCCGCGCTTAGCCGGTCGCTGGAGGCGCTGATCGGCCGGGAGTATCGGCTGTACGAACGCATCCGGAAGGATCACGCTTCGGTGCCGCCGTTCGAACGGCGAGGATCGGGCCGTAACGCCGGGCATCGGGACGCGATCGTCCGCATCGTGCTCGACAGCTGCCGGGAAATCAATTCGGTCCACAACGGACGCATTCCGGTGGAGCTCGGCTTGAAAACGCCGCTTTACGGGCGCGACGGCAATCTGGACTCGCTCGGGCTGGTAACGCTGCTCGCCACGGTGGAGCAGGGGATCCAGGACGAGCTCGGGTTGGGCGTCGCCTTGTCCGACGGAGCGGAGCCGGCGGCGGGAATGTCCGACAGCCCTTACCGCACGGTGGACAGCCTGGTCGGGTATTTGCTCGGGCGGCTGCCGGAAGCGGGCTAAGCCGGAGGAGGTGGACCATGTATCGAAGCTTTCTGTTTGACCGCTTCGGGGAGTTCGGCTCGCGGACGGCATTCGTATGGCGCGGGACGGCGTATTCGTACGACTGGCTGGCGAACGCCGTCGCGCTCCTGTCGGAGCAGCTGCGCCTCGAAGGCATCGAACGGCGCGTCGTTTCGCTGGAGGAATCGTATACCCCGCACGCGGTCGCCGCGCTGTTTGCCTTGTTCGCAAGGGGAAACATCGTGCTGCCGCTCGATCCCCAGCTGGTCGAGGCCAAAAAGCTCGAATATTTGGCGATCGGCGAGGCCGAAGCGCGAGTTCGTTCGGACGAGGGGGGAATCGTCGCACGCCCGCACCGGGAAGGCGGCATTTCCCATCCGCTGCTCGCGTCGCTGCTGATGGAGGGCGCGCCGGGCCTGGTCATTTTCTCCTCCGGATCGACGGGGAAAAGCAAGGCCGCCGTTCACCACGCCGACCGGCTGCTCGGCAAGTTCCGCAAAACCGGGCGCCCGCGGCGGACCATTCCGTTTATGATGTTCGACCATATCGGCGGCATGAACACGCTGCTGCAGACGCTGGCGAGCGGAGGCAGCCTGTGCATATTGGAGGACCGCTCCCCCGCCGAGGTTTGCAGGGTGATCGAGCGTTACCGGGTCGAAGCGCTGCCGGTATCCCCGACGTTCATGAATTTGCTGCTCATTAGCGGAGCTTACCGGGAATTCGATTTATCGAGCCTGGAGGTCGTTTCCTACGGCTCGGAAGTGATGCCGGAGAGCACCCTGGCCGCCTGGAACGCCGTTTTTCCGAATGTGCGCACGGTTCAGGTGTACGGCATGTCCGAGCTCGGCATCCTGCGGACGAAGTCCAAAGGCGGGGACTCGCTCCTTTTTTCCATCGAATCGGACAGCGCGCAGTACCGGATTGTCGACGGTATGCTGGAAGTGAAGACGGAGACGGCCATGCTCGGGTATTTGAACGCGCCGGATCCGTTCACGGAGGACGGCTGGCTGCGCACGGGCGACGAGGCGATCGCGGAGGGCGGCTTTATCCGCATCCTCGGGCGCCGCTCGGAAATCATCAACATCGGCGGGGAGAAGGTGTACCCGGCCGAGGTGGAAAGCGTGCTGCAGCAGCTCGATTTCATCGAGGAGGCCGCGGTAAGCGCGGAGCCGAACGCCATTACCGGGCAGATGGTGACGGCGACCGTCAAGCTGCGGGAGGAACTGCCCCTTAAAGAGGCGCGCCGGCGGATTTGGGCGTATTGCTCGGATAAGCTGCCCCCTTTTAAAATTCCGCAAAAAATCGTCGTGACGACCGAATCGCTTGTCGGCAGCCGCATGAAAAAGAGGAGAACCCCGCAGCAAGCGAACAGGGATTGAGCGGGTTGGCTGGCGGACGGGGATTGTCCGGGTTAGCTGGCGGACGGGGATTGAGCGGGCTGGCCGGCGTACAGGGATTGAGTGGGCTGGCTGGCGTACAGGGGTTGTCCGGGATTGCAGGCGAACAGGGGTTGTCCGGGTTAGCTGGCGGACGGGGATTGAGCGGGCTGGCCGGCGTACAGGGATTGTCCGGGATTGCGGGCGAACAGGGGTTGTCCGGGTTTGCGTGACCGCGCCGGCTTCGTTGCATGATTGGAAGTGGCTGAGCAGTACTACTAAATCCAATTCTGAGGAGTGTTTGGACGATGCAAACGACGGTAGAACGATACGCGCAGGAACTGGAGCAATTCCACCGGGACGGATACGTCGTATTCAAAAACGCGTTGAACGCCGAGCAGGTCGCCGCCGTCAAAGAGGGCATCCGGCAGGCGTTCGAAGGCAAGGGGCCGGAAGTCATGCTTCAGGGGCCGATGTTCGAAAAGGGCGAAATTTTCGAGTCGCTCGTCGACTACCCCGGCGTTTCCGAGTTCATCGAGGAAGTGATCCCGGACTGCCAGCTCAGCAGCATGAACGGGATGCGGACGATCCGGGAAAACGCGGTCAGCAAATGGCACGTCGACGAAGCGCTGTTCCTGCCGCTCCCGGACGGCGTCGAGCTGGATCCGCGCATTCAGCTGCCGGTTTACTTGTGCAACGCCCTCTATTACCTGGACGACATTACGGAAGATCTCGGCCCGACGCAGATCGTTCCCGGCTCGCACCGGGCGGGCAAGCACCTGGCCTTCACCGACGAGATCGGCATGTACAAGGGACGCGGTCCCGAATCGGTGCTCGTGAACGCCGGCGACTGCCTCGTGTTCAACAGCCAGCTCTGGCACCGCGGGGCGCCGAACAGGACCGACCGGCCGCGTTACGTGCAGCAGATCATCTATCGGAAAAAATTCCTCGTGCCGCGCATGAGCCACGACGACAACGCGGGCTATCGGGTGCCGCAGGACATTCTCGACCGCGCCAACCCGCGGCGGAAGCGGCTGCTGGGGTATAACGAGCGGATTTTTTGAGAGTTGGCGCTGCCGGATTCGCGTTCGGATGGGAGGGACCCCGGCGTAAACGGGGGCGTCTCGCGTAGCAAGGTTGACGCAGCATAGTCAGGTTCGCGCAGCGTAAGCAGCGAGCCGGCCTAGGGGGTCGTCCCGTGAGCGGATTTCGATCCGCTGAGGGGCTGCTCCCTTGTTTTTTGCATTTTCTCCGTTTGGTCGGCTTTTGTCGATTGCGCCGGATTTCTCGATGTAGTGCATTGGGTGCACCACATGGGCGTCTCCCCGGCCGGATTCCCCCGATGTAGTGCGCTGGGTGCACCACATGGGCGTCTCCCCGGCCGGATTCCCCCGATGTAGTGCGCTGGGTGCACCACATGGGCGTCTCCCCGCCTGGATTTCCCTGATGTAGTGCGCTGGGTGCACCACATGGGCGTCTCCCCGGCCGGATTTCCCCGATGTAGTGTACTGGGTGCACCACATGGGCGTCTCCCCGGCCGGATTTCCCCGATGTAGTGCACTGGGTACACCACATGGGCACCGCCCCGGCCGGATTTCCCCGATGTAGTGTACTGGGTGCACCACATGGGCGTCTCCCCGGTTGGATTTCCCCGATGTAGTGTACTGGATGCACTACATGGTCATCGCTCCCGCTGGATTCCTCCAATTCTGCGCCGAATACGCGCTAAAACAACCCTCCGTAGACATTCGGTGGGTTGTTTGCGTTGGCGGAGGATTCGATGTGCCGCGCGGCGGCCACATTGGATTTCGAGTTGTGTTGGACTCCTTTAAAAGTCCGGTGATAAAGTCCGCGTAAGCAGGCTTTTATCACGGTTTTGTCGAATTAATATCGTAACACGACTATCGAAAGAGTGATTAGGTATGAAAGCCCGCAAGTCATCGGCTATCCAGCCTCAGA